>CAVXDM010000051.1:0-76733 GCA_963760455.1 uncultured Alphaproteobacteria bacterium | reverse complement strand
GCGGCGGCGGCAAGAAACGCAGCCGAGCTTGGATCGCCGGGCACGGCCACGGGCTTGCCATGCAACGTCTTGCGGCCCTCGACGGAGATGCGCGATCCCCCATCCACCGCCTCCGTGGAAACACCGGCCCCGAAATAGGCGAGCATCTTCTCGGTATGGTCGCGCGTCTTCTCGCCCTCCACCACAGAGGTGCGCCCCTGCGCGAACAGCCCAGCCAGCAGCACCGCCGACTTGACCTGCGCGGACGGCACTGGCAGCCGGTACTCCATCGGGACCAGGTCCGAACTGCCGGTCAGCGTGAGCGGCAGCTTGGACTGGCCCTCCTCCGCGATCTGCAGGCCCATCCGTTTCAGGGGATCGAGCACGCGGCCCATCGGCCGCTTCTTGAGGGATTCGTCGCCCGTGAAGACGGCCCGCAGCGGATGACCAGCCACGATGCCCATCATCAGGCGGGCGCCCGTGCCGGAATTGCCGAAATCGAGCGCGGCGGAGGGCTCGATCAACCCGCCGAGCCCGGCGCCGGTCACGATCCACTTGCCGTCCCGCTGTTGAATGTCCGCGCCCAGCGCCTGCAGAGCCCGCGCCGTGCACAAAATATCTTCGGATTCGAGCAGCCCTGAAATTTCCGTCCGGCCTTCCGCGAGCGCGCCCAGGATCAAGGCACGGTGCGAAATGGACTTGTCGCCCGGCACCAGGACCGTGCCTCGCAAAGCGCGCGCTTTGCGTGAGGTGAGCGGCTTCGGATCGGAAGGAAGCTGGGACATGGGCGTGCCAGTGGCTCGATTAAGGGAGAAGCGGGAAACAATTCTACCGCGCCATAGAGCCTTGCTGCGCCGCGCTGTCAATCCGGCGCGGCCTCGCGCTGGAGATTTTACCAATATCGATGTTCTTTGCCTTTGACATGGATAGACGATGCTGACTATCCCATTTCAATTCGAGTGGCGCGCGAGCCGCGCCCGTTCCCAACAGCCAAGGAAGCCCCACACAAATGTCCATTAAAGCTGAGCGTGGAACCAAGCGGGTTTGCCAATCCTGCGGCAGCAAATTCTACGACCTCAACCGCGCCCCCATTACTTGCCCCCTTTGCCAATCGATATATCAAGTCGCCGCCACGGCCTCGCGCACAACCGGCGGCAATAACCTCGACGCCGACGACGACGCGGTGCTCGACAAAGGCAGGATCGAATTCGTGCCGCTGGACGAGGTTGCGGCAAGGGAGGGCGAGGATCTGCCGGATATCGAAGGCGACGACATCGCCGATGCAGGCGACGACGACGACGCGCTGGACACTGCCGGCGACGACGAGGCCTTCCTCGAAGCAGAGGACGAGGGCGAGGCCGACGTGTCCGGCTTTGTCAGCGGCGGCAAGGACGAGGAAGTCTAGCAGTACGGCGGCCGCCGGTAACATCTGCGAGGCGCCGGAGCGCTCATACGAAATCCGGCTGAATAGCTCTGCCCGCCATCCCGTGAACGGCGCTTGCGCCGTATCCGGGATCTTGCGAGGTATCGAGCTGGATGGGCAGCAAGACCCCGGATAAGCCGCGCGGGCGCGTCTTTCCGGGGTGACAACAGGGAGCTATTCAACCGGATTCCGTATAACCGAAGATTTGCTCAAAAAGCGCGCTCATTTTTGTTGCGGCTGAAGCGCCTTCGGATTAAGTACGGTTTCCACGAACGGCAGGGATTCACCCAAAGTCCTGCCGATGGGGCCATAGCTCAGCTGGGAGAGCGCTTGAATGGCATTCAAGAGGTCGGCGGTTCGATCCCGCCTGGCTCCACCAACTCTCAAATACGAATGCGTGTTGGATGGCCGCAGGTCTTTCTTGAAAGACCCCACCGGTTCCATATATGCTGAATAGTACGTCCACATCGGACACGTCCTCCTATCGCCTGCGAGCGGTGGAAAACAGGCATGCCGGGGTGTGCATTAGGCACGAGGAGGTGCTTACCGTGGAAGAATCCCTCAAAGATTTTGAACTGGAAGCCTGGGGCGAAGGCGAGCTTGCTTATATCAAACAGCTTAAGGCGAAGGACGTGGCCGAGATGTTTCCGCAGCTTGGCGGCCTGCCGGAGGGCATCGACCTCTATGCCGTCGTTTCCGCCGATGGGACGCCGATGGTGCTGACCGACAGCCGGTCGGCGGCACTTGAAAATGTGGAAGAGAGCGATTTGGAGCTGGTGACCCTTCACTAACCCATAAAAAAGCCCGCCTTCCGGCGGGCTTTGCGTTTCGGGCTAGGCCGCGTGCGACGCGGCCTTTTCTGTGAGTATCGCATAGATCGCGGCGCGGTCGCGGCAACCGCGCAACTTCTCGACGGCCTTCGGCTCGCGAAGCAGGCGCGAAACCCGCGCCAGCGCCTTCAGATGATCGGCCCCGGCGCTTTCGGGCGCCAGCAGCAGCATGACGATATCGACCGGTTCCTCGTCGATGGAATCGAACTCGACCGGCTCTTCCAGGCGCGCGAAAACGCCGACGCTATGCCGCAGGTTCTGCAGCTTGCCATGCGGGATGGCAATGCCCGAGCCCACGCCGGTCGAACCCAACCGTTCGCGTTGGAAAAGAATGTTGTAGATGTCAACGCTATTCAGCCCCGTCAGATCCGCGGCGCGGTCCGAGAGAATTTGCAGTACCTGTTTCTTGTTCGCAGCCTTAAGGGACGGAATAACGCCATAGGGCGTTATGAGGTCACTCAAATCCATGTCTTGTCCCACGCGCTAACGTCCTCTATCCGCGGCCCGCGCAGCATTCAAGCCTTGGCGCCTTCGGCACCGCCGCTGGGGTCGATCCACCCGATGTTTCCGTCTGGACGCCGGTACACGACGTTGATTCCACCATGCGCGGCGTTACGGAACACCAGAAACGGCTGGTCGGCAAGGTCCATCTGCATTACTGCATCGCTCACCGCCATCGCCCGTATCCGCGCCGGCTTTTCGGCAATGACAGCCGGAGCGCCAGCCCCATCTCCCTCAACATCGGGAGATTCGGCAGTGCGCTCCACGTCTATCACATAATCAATTCCAGCGCCGTCTAAAAGTAGCACGGGGTTAACTGTGCCCTGGGGATGGTTTTTAAGCCTGCGCTTGTAGCGTCGCAAACGCTTTTCGAGCCGCTCCAGCGCAGAGTCCACGCTGCCATAGGCGTCGGAGCCGTTCCCGGCCGACTGCATATCGAGCCCCGACTTTAGGTGTAAGGCGCACTGGGTCAAGAATCCATCATGGTTCTTTTCCACGCTGATCTGGCCAGACAGGGGCCGGCCGGAGAATTTCCCCAGCGCAGTTTCCACTCGCTCTAGCGCATAACTGCGTAGACTTTCGCCAAGATCGACGTTCTTCCCGGTGATTTTGATCGTCATTTTAGTATAGTTCTGTTTGGCTCTCAGCGCTTGGAGACGAAGTGCGTCCATCCCAATCTATATGGTACATGGCACAAATACTTCGCGCAAGGCTTAAAACACTGTTAAGCCATTGTTGAATTTCATACTCTTGGAAGTAGAAGAGACATCTTTCCCAAGACAGTCAATTCCTTGACTGTGCGTAGGATAATAATAACTTGTGTGCTCCCCTTCTTCTACATCTACCGGGGCGCGAGTACCATGATCATCTGCCGGCCTTCCAGCTTCGGCTCAAGCTCGACCTTCGCGATCGTACCTGTCTCTTCCTTGACCTTAATCAGGAGTTGCATACCGAGTTCCTGATGCGCCATTTCGCGCCCGCGAAACCGGAGTGTCACCTTGACCTTGTCGCCCTCTTCAAAAAACTTTTTCATCGAGCGCATTTTAACTTCGTAGTCATGCGTGTCGATATTAGGGCGGAGCTTTATTTCCTTGACCTCGACGGTCTTTTGCTTCTTGCGCGCCTCCGCGGCCTTCTTCTGGGCCACGAACTTATATTTTCCGAAATCCATGATCTTGCAGACCGGGATTTCTCCATTTACCGCGATCTCAACAAGATCCAGACCGGCTTCCTGGGCTTTCGTCAGCGCGTCGCGCTTGGCGATCGTCCCATGGTTTTCCCCGGCCTCGTCGATGAGTTGAACATCGCGAGCAACTATTCCTTCATTAATGCGCGGCCCTTCCTTAGCGGGCGTGCGAGTTACCGGACGGCGTATGTGACTCTCCTGTGGCTGTTGACGTTCTTAAGCGCGGAATCTTAGCCGATTTGGCGCTGCGATACAATTTGAGGTTAAAAACGGCGAAACGCAAGTCAAGAGGCTCGTCGCACGAAAGCGCCGCTGGAACGGAATGCCCGCCCGCGATGCTACCCTACTCTCACCCCTTAGTTTTGCGTAGCAGTTTTAAATGCCTCCGCGAGCTGAGTTCCTAGCAAACCGTCGTAAACTGTCAAGCTTTGCAGTTGCAGGGCGCGTTTTGAGAACTCGCGGCGCACCCGCTCGATGCCGCGCTGCCTGAACGCTTCCAGCGCGCCATTGTCCAACGAGAGCGCATAGCGAAGCGATTCGCATAGAGCCTTGGCGTCGCCGGGCTCGAAAAGCCAGGGTCCGGGGCCGGCGGACATGCCGGACGGCTGGCGCCGGCGCCCGCCTGACCGCTGGCAGCGTGGGCCATAAGCCCCGGCTCCGGCGTCACGGTTTCGGGAAACGCGCCGATATTGGAGGCGATCACCGGACAGCCCATGGCTTGCGATTCGACGGCCACGCGGCCAAAGGCCTCCGCCTCAATGGACGGCAGCACGGTGAAGGCCGACGCCTTGAACGCAGCGGGCATGTCGGCGCAGTGCCCCGGAATGAACACCCGGCCGCGCAGGCCCAGCGAATCGATGGAGGCCTCAAGCTCGGCCTTGAAGGCGGAGCGGCCTTGCTCGTCGCCCGCAAGCACAAACACCACGTCGCCGAATTCGCCGCGCGCCAAGAGTTGAGCCGCCGCCTCGACCAGCACGGCCTGCCCCTTCCACCGCGTTAGCCGCGCGGGCAGAAGCACGATGCGCTTGTTGCCCGCGACACCCCATTGCTCGCGCAGCGCGCGCACCCGCTCAGGCCCAACCGCCGCCGGATCGAAGAGCTGGAGATCGACGCCCCGGTAGATCACGCCAACCCGGCCGGCCGCCTCGGGATGCCGCTCGCGCACGAGCTTCGCCGTGTATTGGGAATTGCAGATGACCGCGTCGCCGCGCGCCATGACACTATTATACCAAGCCTTCAGGCGTCCGCTCTGGTTATAGATGCCGTGATAGGTGGTCACGAAGCAGCGGTGGGTGCGCCTTGCGGCAAGCAGCGCGCTCCAGGCAGGCGCCCGGCTCCTGGCGTGCACCAGGCTTACGCCGCAGCTCCGGATGAGCCAGACGAGTTCTTGCGGTATTGAAGATCATCGTCAGCGGATTTTTCGTCTTGGCCGGGAAGCGGATCAACTCGCCGCCAGCCTCGGCAAGCTCGTCCTCAAGCCGCCCGCCCGCCGAGACCACCAGCGCCCGGCCGCCGGCCAGCGTAACCGCTTCCGCCATTTCAATCGTGGTACGCTCCGCGCCGCCCGCCGACAGTTCGGGCACGATCTGGAGAATGACGGGCCATGGCATTCGTTTTAGCATCGGGGCGTTGCGGCGCTCAGTTTCATGAAAGAAGCATAGGATGAACGGCGAAGAACTGCAATTGGTCATGCCCGGCGTCCACGGGGAGCCCCCAATAACCATCGCTTATCGCTTCCAAAAACCCGGGCCGGGCAAGCCCACCTTTGTCTGGTTCTCCGGCTTCAAGTCGGAGATGGGCAGCGTCAAGGCGAGCGCGGTGGCGGAGTGGGCCGCGGCGAATGGCGCGGGGTGCTTGCGGTTCGACTATTCGGGGCACGGCAAGTCCGGCGGCCAGTTCGAGGACGGCACGATCAGCGCATGGCTCGAAGAGTCCGCCGCGGTTTGCGCGCATGCCCTGGAGGGCGGCCCCGCGGTGTTCGTGGGGTCGAGCATGGGCGGCTGGATCGCCCTTTTGCTGGCGCGGCGGCTTGGGCAGGTCGCACAGGCGGAAGTCCCCCCTCACCCCGCCCCTCTCCCCAAGGGGAGAGGGAGAAGTAGCTGCGGCCCTATCCACAAGGTGGAGGACAATTCCAGCGTCCTCTCTCCCCTCAGGGAGAGAGACAGAGTGAGGGCGGACTTTGCCACTAATCTCAAAGCCATCCTCCTGATCGCGCCGGCCTGGGACATGACGCGGCTGTTCTGGGAGCGCGCGCCGGCCGAGGCTCGCGAGGCCATCCTGCACGACGGCGTCTATTACCGCCCCTCCGCCTATGGCGACGGGCCGCACGCGATCACAAAGGCGATGATCGACGACGGCGAACGCCAGTCGTTTGGCGAAGGCCCCATACCGCTCGCTGCGCCCGTCCGCATCCTTCACGGCTGCCTGGACCCGGATATTCCGTGGCGCCGCTCGCTGGCATTGCTCGACGCAATTGCCTGCCCCGATACGCGCCTCACGCTCATAAAAGATGGAGAGCATCGCCTGTCGCGCCCGCAAGACCTGGCCCTCCTGTTCTCCACGCTCGCCGAATTCCTGTGAGGGCGGCCGGTTTGCGCTTCCCCCTGTTTCCCGCCAGCGCGCACTTTAAAGTAATGCGCTTTACGGGATTCTTAATGGCGGAGAATTAGGGTAACATACGGCTGGTTAATCCGGTGCTGGCGCATAGCCCGAGTTGAGCCTGGCGCAGTGTTCAGCCAATGCTGATCGTCCGCCGCACAATACGCGACTTGTGGCAGGAGCTTGCCGCCTTCCTTGTAGCCGGTATAAACGTTTCGAAATGCCGATCTCAATCGCTGAGTGGCGCTAAGGTACCAGAATGCCTCTATAAACTCGTCGCAAACGCTGCGATATAAGGCACGAAGATGCCGATGGATCGTATCGTTTAATCATAAAACCGCATGATGAAAACGGGAGCGGCGCTGCTGTGGCGGCCGTTCCAATCACGTTTTGCTGCAGGCCCACCGCAGGTTGTAAGTTATTGCGACGCATATTCTTGGCCGCACGCAATTGTTAAGCCGTTGTGCCAGTAAACCACATTGAGAAAAATCGCAGATTTAGCTATCCATCGCAGCGGCCAGCCAAATGTGCGCGTTGTGTGGGTGTACGTCCTATGGACATTCGAGGGAAGCTGCAACCTGCCAGACGCAATCTCGTCAACGCAGAGAACGTCTTGCGTGAGGCCGCAAAGACTTATCCATCCCTGAAAGGCCCAGGCCACGCATTCGGGCGTATCGCGCGGGCAGCAAACAGGCCCCTGCGGATTGCGATGTTGGGCGAGACGAATTCTGGCAAGTCCTCGTTAGCCAATCTCCTGGCCGGAAGCCCGGCGCTGCCTACGGACCCCGTGGCGAATACAAAGCTGCCCGCGCTGCTGAAATACGCACCGGAACTTTCCCTCAGCGCCGTTCACAGGAGCGGCAGAAGAACCGGCATTCCGCTGTGTCAAAACATTGCGGAGGCTACCGCCGTGCTTAATGGAAATAGCGCCGATGGCAGCCTTCCAGGCGTCGGAGACGCTGACGCAGCCGGTATAAAATATCTGGAACTGGGCCTTCCAAGCGATATGCTCCGTTCCGCGGAGTTCATGGACTTGCCGGCCGGCCATGAGGGCATAGCAGGCCTTGGCATCGACGCGGCGATTTGGACGACGGTTGCAACGCAAGCTTGGCGCGAAACCGAACGGGCTAAATGGATCAAGATTCCGCAAGCCGTGCGTTCGCGCAGCCTGCTGGCGGTAACGTTTTGCGACCTGATTGCAGGCGGGGAGGACGACCGCAAAAGACTGCGGGCCAGGCTGGAAATATCGGCAAAGCCGTACTTCCAGGACATCTGCTTTATCACGAACGGTGACGAAATCTCGTCCATCGCGGCGTTGGCAAATATGGCCCTGTTCGCTCAAGTTCACGATCTGGCACGGGACTTTTCCGCCCAACGCGCGGCCAAGGCCATGGCCATCGCCCGCCGGGTAGCGAAAAATGCGTTCGACAAGCTCGAAGACAGCGCCGAACGCGATGCAACCGCATCCATCGCCCGCAAGTTCGCTCCCGAAGCGGTCAGTGGCCTGCTCGGAGAGGATTTCCGGCCGCTTCGAACAGGCCCCTTGCGGAGGAAGGGCTTGAAAAGCCGCCGGCAATTCCCGGCCCGCGAACACCGGGTGCCGCCACGAAAACTCCAAGGCGCAAACAGGCGCCGGCGCCGCATCCGAGTGCCCCGGACCAAGGTTCGAAGGGGCGCTCACACGGCGTTGCGATCGGCACGGCGTTTGTGCTGGGGGGCTTCGCGGTGGCGGGGGCTCTTCAGATGGGATTGTGGGCTCCAAGAAAGGTTGCGGTTTCCGATCCGGCGTCCAACGCTTCCGAAGCAGTTGGCCAAGCCTCTACCGAGGTTCGCAGAAAGGCCGACGCCGAAGCCGCCGCCGTGGAGGCCCGCAGAAAGGCCGACGCCGAAGCCGCCGCCGTGGAGGCCCGCAAGGCCGAGGCCGAAGCCGCCGCCGCGGAGGCCCGCGGAAAGGCCGAGGCCGAAGCCGCCGCCGTGGAGGCCCGCGGAAAGGCCGACGCCGAAGCCGCCGCCGTGGAGGCCCGCAGAAAGGCCGAAGCCGAAGCCGCCGCCGTGGAGGCCCGCAGAAAGGCCGAAGCCGAAGCCGCCGCCGTGGAGGCCCGCAGAAAGGCCGAAGCCGAAGCCGCCGCCGTGGAGGCCCGCAGAAAGGCAGAAGCAGAGGCCGAGCGGCGGAGAAGGGCTGCCGCGGTAGAGGCTGGACGCAGGCTTGCCGTGCCGCGGGAGGCTTCACGCGGCTCCAGCAGCCCCATCGTACACGGGGAAAGCGACTGAGTTACTCGGTTCGGAGTGGCAGTTTCCCAAATACATCAATGCCGGCTAAAAATTGGTCCGTCTACACCGGAGGTGGATACCGAGCATCGCTCGCAATCGCCAGTTGGTTTATCCCCCTAGCCGTTCTGCTAGGAATTGTAGTGGATCGTTGTTCCTGTTCGTTGAGGATGGGTGCACCTTCGGGGTTGGGGGAGTTATGTTGCGTTGTTTCTTTCCGGCGGCTGCCAAGGCAGCCCTCAACTGCTTGCCGTGGCGCGCGGTTCCGGCGCTGTTGGGCGGCACGGTGCTGATAGCCGGGACGTTCGCTTCCCCTGGCGCACAGGCGCAATGCTGGGGCAGCCTGAACTCCGTCGGTTCGGTGATCGGTACGGTCAACACGGCCTTCCTGAGCAGCGGCTCGGCCCTCGTGTCGGCCCCCAGCAGCGCGCCCGATCAGGTGGGCGGCGGCGTGTGGGTCCGGACCGTTAGCGGAGCGGTTACGGAGCAGGCAAACAGCACTCTCAACGCGTCGTTCTCGGTTACGACGCCTAGCGGACAGGTCTCCGTGCCGCTCAACACCTCATGCCGCGTGAAAATACAGCAGGACTTCACAGGCGTTCAGGCTGGCCACGACATTGCCTTTCTCAATTCCGGCAACTCTGGCATGAGCTGGCACTTTGGCGTATTGGCCGGGTACGTCGGGGCAAACGCCAAGGACGTGACGGCAGGCAGTTCCGCTTTCTCGCAAACCGGCACTTTCGACGCGCCGTCCATGGGCGTCTACACCGCATTCTCCAAGGGCAACTTCTATGCCGACGCTCAGGCTCGCCTGGATTATATCCAGAGCGAATCCGTGGGGCAGAGGCTCGACGCGCGCGGCTATTCCGTTTCCGGCAATGTGGGTTATCGCTTCGATCTCGGCAGCAATTGGAGCCTTGAGCCTTCGGTTGGCGGCGTCTACTCGCACACCTCCGTCGATCCGCTAAAATTGTATGGCGAAGCCGAAACGTCCTGGGAGGCACGCTGACATTCCCCGGCGATCTGCAGCTCCATGACGTGGAGAGCGCGCTTGGGCGCGCCAGCATAAAGCTGCGCACCAGCGTATCCTTGGACAGTGCGGGGATTGTTGCGTACCCCTTCGTTACGGCAAGCGTATTTCATGAATTCGCTGGCGACCTTACCGCGTCGCTTACATCCAGCGGCAGCGTTCTTGGTTATCCATATTCAGGCGGCGGCACGCTCACGGTCGGCCGCGTTGGCACTTACTCTCAATTCGGCGCCGGCAGCTCCTTCCAATTCTCCGGCAGCAACTGGCTCGGCTTTGCCCGCGCGGATTACCGGACCGGTGACAACCTCCAGGGCTACAGCGTCAATGCCGGGCTGCGCTATCAGCTCAATCCCGAGCCAGCCAGCCTGAAGGGAGGCGGCAGCCTGAAGGACGGCCCGTCGAAGGATTACAACTGGACCGGCCCCTATGCGGGCGCCTACGCCGGCGCCGCCAAGGGCAGCATGCGCTGGACGCAGCCAGGCGGTGGATCGGAACCCGATTACGCCGGTTATCTCGCTGGCGGCCAGGCAGGCTACAATTACCAAATCGGACAGCTTGTCCTGGGCGTCGAAGCGGACGCCGGAGCATCGAACGCCCGCGGAGGCAAAGCCTGTACGGACAATCCGAACGCATACAGTTGCGACACCGATATCGGCGCGTTGGGGGCTGTGACAGGGCGGCTGGGGTTCGCATGGGGCCGCGCGCTGTTCTACGCCAAAGGCGGCTGGGCATTTGGCGAGGTCACCGCGGGCACGAAGTTGAACTATCACGCCAGCGTTTCCGGCCTGGAGCCTGCATCGTCAACCATGTGGGAGAACGGCTGGACCGCCGGCGGCGGCATGGAGTTCGCGCTTACGGACCGGTGGTCCGCGAAGGCGGAATACATGCACCAGGAGTTCTCGCAGGACGTTTTCACAGTGGCGCGGAACACGACTACGAGCGCCACGACCGAAGGCGATGTGGTCCGCGTGGGCGTGAACTACCATCTCGCGCCGCGATAACCTGGAAGCTGGCGGCGGAGCTTGTTTCTTGCAGCGAGGCAGCCCGCAACGGCCGGATACGCTCACGGTGGGCTAGTGGACAACACCGGCAGCGTAGTGATCCGTGAGTTGGGGCTCCTCCCGGCGGAATTCTCGATGCCGCCCGGGCGATACCCGGGCGGCCGTTTTGTTACAGGCTGCCGGCAAAGTCCTGGCGGAACTTCTCGACGAGCTTCTGCTGCCAATCGGAGACCGGCTCCAGGCGGCCGTAGAAGAAGCGCAGGATTTCCGGCTCCTCGACGAATTTGAGGCCGCCGATCAGCTTGCGGTTCTGGTACAGCCAGTCGATCCGGTCGACGGCGTAATCGATCTGCGAGCGGGTGAACACGCGCCTGGGCAGCGCGAGCCGCAACAGCTCCATATTCGCCAGCACCTCGCTGCCGTCCGGATTGCGCTGCTCGGACATGGTGCCCCGCTCCATGCCGCGCACGCCGCTGGCGATGTAGAGCGCCGCCCCGAGCGCCCCCGCCGAATATTGCGATTGCGGCACGTGGTCGAGGAAGCGCAGCACGTCGATATGGCAGCCGAGGCCGCCCGCCGGCGTGATAACGGGCACACCGCGCTTCAGAAGCTCCTCCACCATGTAGGCGATGAAGATCGGCCCCTGGCTAATCATGTCCTCGTCCATGGTCTCTTCGAGGCCCACCGCCAGCGCCTCGATCTCGCGCACCGACATGCCGCCATAGGTGAGGAAGCCCTCATAGAGCGGCACAAGGCTGCGCATGCGCCGGTAAAGCTCCTCGCTCTTCATGCACATGCCGCCGCCGCGCACGCAGCCGAGCTTGCGCGCGGAGAAGTAGATCGCGTCGCACAGATCGGACATCTTGCGGGTGATCTCGCGGATGCTGAAATCTTTGCAGGCCTCCTCGCGCTCCTTGATGAAATAGAGGTTATCGGCGAGCAGCGAGGCGTCCATTATCAGGATCAGCCCGTATTTGTCGCAGACTTGGCGGACTTCGGCGAGGTTTGCCAGCGAGAAGGGTTGGCCGCCGATCAGGTTGGTGCCGGCCTCCATGCGCACGAAGGCGATCTTGTCCGCGCCGTGGGTTTGGGCGAGGCTCTCAAGCTTGGCGATATCCATGTTGCCCTTGAACGGCAGGTCGCTCGTCACCTGAAGCCCGGCATCGGTGACGATCTCCTCCACCGCGCCGCCGTTTATCACGATATGCGCCTTGGTCGTGGTGAAGTGATAGTTCATCGGCACGATGGTGCCCGGTTTCACCAGCACCTGGCCCAGGATATTCTCGCAGGCGCGGCCCTGGTGGGTAGGTAGAATCGAATGCATGCCGAACAGCTCGCGCATCTTGGATTTCGAACTTCGTGTACGTGGCGCTGCCCGCGTAGAAGTCGTCGGCCACCATCATCGAGGCGAGTTGCTGGTCGCTCATGGCGTTCACGCCGCTGTCGGTCAGCATGTCCATGAACACGTCCTTGTTCTGGAGCAGGAACGTGTTGTTGCCAGCTTCGTTCATCGCCTTCAGCCGGGCTTCGACCGGAGGAAGGTTGAGCTTCTGGACGATGCGCACCTTGTGCATTTCCAGCGGAATATTCGCGCCACTGTAGAACTTTACCGTTGCCATGCGGGCCTCGTGTTTGGTTGGGACTGTGAAGCCCGCGCAAGGTAGCCCGCTCGCATTGCTCTGCCACGCAACATTAGGACGCGCCCCCCGCGTCTTTTCAGCGCGCAGGAATATTCACACAATGCAATGCGACGATATCACCTCGATGCTGGAGTATTGTTCCAAATACTGCCCATTAAGAAGCGAAACGATTTCCTTGGCTTCCGGGCAAATACAGCTAGCCGTACCGTTACGAGTTCTGAGTATTTGGAATGCCTGCCATGCGTTCTATGGCATTATGTTCGCGGAACCTCGCGCAGCGTCCATTGGCAGCGCCCTGCGCTCATCGCGCTTTTTTGCATTGAGTGTGGCATAGGTTTTGCGCTAATTTGAAGTGAACATGTTCCGATTTCACGTTAGGGGAAATCTCATGCGCAGGGCTTACCTCGCTTGCACTCTCGGCCTAGCTTTGGCCCTTGGGGCTCCAACGGCCCAGGCACAGCACGTGCCAAACGGTGCCGCGCTGGCCGGTCCCGCCATACCTATCCCCATCACCATGCGGGTGGATGTGCCGGTGTTGAGGGGAACGCATCTGTCCTACAGGACCTTCACCAAGACATGGCTGCATGTGTACCGGCCGCTGCCCTATCCCGGCCTGCCAACAGAGCTGGTGGTTAGCCGTGTCGGGGACCAGGTGGTGGCCCAGCCGAAGCCCCAGCCTTAGCCCTCCCGGCATAATCCGTAACCGCTACGCTTCAAGGCGGGCGCCGGGGCGAGCGGGCTTCGGAGCGCTCTTGCCGTAGGATGTGGAATTCATCCAGCCTCTCCGCATAGCCGGTGCGCACTATCGTTGCGCATCGCCGCCGCGCTGGCAAGCGAACAGCCATCCATGCGCGGACACCTGCAAAGTTCATTCACCGTCGCGGTTGACGCAAGCAAGCCGCTTCACGCTCAGCGCTGCCCCGATCGACTCCCGGATGGCGTTGACCATGCGCAGCGGCAGCAAGCGTGTTCACCCGCCCAGGCTTCCATCCACGAAGCTCTGGATCAGCGTATGCGCGATGGAGATCGACGGCGGCACTTCCAACCCCTCCGGATGGCTCTTCGCCAGCATGCTCGCCGCCTGCTCGCGGGTAAACCAGCGCGCGTCCGCGATCTCGGCGGCGGAGAGCGTCAGCTCCTCGCTCAGCGCATCGCCCCAGCAGCCGATCATCAGCGAATGCGGGAAAGGCCAGGGCTGGCTGCTCACATATTGCACCTGCCCGACCTCGACGCCGGTCTCCTCCCTGATCTCGCGCCGCACCGCATGCTCGATATCGTCGCCGGGCTCGACGTAGCCCGCAAGCGTGGAATAAAGCTTGTCGGGGAAGCGGTGCTCGCGCCCGAGCAGGCAACGGTCCCCGCGCGTGACAAGCATGATGACGGCCGGGTCCATGCGCGGATAGGTGTCGAGCCCGCAGGAGCTGCAATGCCGCCGCCAGCCGCCGTCGTGCGAGCGAACCTGGCCTCCGCAGCGCGAGCAGCAGCGGTGCACGGCGTGCCACGACATCAGCGCCCGCGCCTGCGAGACGACCAGCAGCTCGGCCTCGCTCAGCACACCCTGCAGCGCCAGCGAGCGCAAGTCCACCAGCGGCTTCATCCCTTCGACCGCCGCCGCGGCCTTATACGTCTGGAGCGGCTGGAAATTGCAGGCGAAGACGGGCGCGCCACCCTGCTCCTCGCCCAGGAACACGAATTCATTGGGCTTGGCGATGGCGTGCACGTCGTGGATCGTCAGCCAGTGCAGCCCCGCCGCGGTGCCGTCGTCCGAGGGGACAATCGGCACGCGCAGGTCGAACAGCGCCAGCACCTTGGCTTCGGGGTGCGCGCGGGCGGAGCCTATATAGGCGGTGTCCGTGCGCCGGTCGCTCTGGCGTTCAAGACCCGTCTGCGCGCTGATTTTGGGAGGTGTCAATGATTTGTGCATAAAGCTGCCCCGGCGGTAGGAACCGGGATGGGAGCCTAGCCTAAATTACAGCTTCCGCAAAGATACAGTTTCAACGCGATGGCCTTCTCTCTTGCTCAAGATCAGGTTCGCGCGCTGCCGCGTGGGCAGGATGTTCTTCCGCAGGTTGACCAAATTGATCGTCCGCCAGAGCTTGAGCGCCTGGGCGGTGGCCTGGTCCTCGGTGAGCCTCGAATAGCGGTAGAAATAGGCGTTCTTGTCGCGGAAGGCCGTCTGGCAGAGGCGCAGGAAGCGCGTGACGTACCATTCCTCGATGATCGCGGGCTCCGCGTCGATATAGATCGAGAAATCGAAGAAGTCCGAGACGAACGGCACCGCCTCGCCATGCCGGGGCAGCTTGGCCGGCTGCAGCACGTTCAGCCCCTCGACGATCAGGATGTCGGGGCGGTCGACCACGATCTTCCCGCCCGGGATAATGTCGTAGGAATTGTGCGAATAGACCGGCGCCTCGACATTGGCCTTGCCGGCCTTCACATCGGCCACGAAGCGCAACAGCGCGGCCTGGTCGAAGCTCTCCGGGAAGCCCTTTCGCTGCATCAGCCCGCGCCGCTCAAGCTCGGCGTTCGGCAGCAGGAAGCCGTCGGTCGGCACCAGGTCCACGCGCTGATGCGACGGCCAGCGCGCCAGAAGCTCGCGCAGCACGCGCGCCGAGGTGCTCTTGCCCACCGCGACGCTGCCCGCGATGCCAACGATGAACGGCGTCTTTTCGCCGCCCTTGCCGAAAAACTTGGCCGTTTGAGAATGAAGCTCCTGCGCCGCGCTGACGTGATAGTTCACGAGCTTAGCCACGGGCAGATAGATGTCCGTCACCTCGTCGCGGCTGATACGCTCGATAAGGCCCGAAAGCCGCGCCAGATCCCCATCGGTCAGCGGGATCTCGACGCCGTTGCGCAGTTCGGACCATTCCCTGCGCGTGAATATGCGGAAGGGCGATGCCTCCAGCACCAGGGGCGGATCGAGTTCCAGCACCTCTTGCGCACTCATGACGCACTCCCGCTTTTCAAGCCCTGGAAGCTTTCTCGGCGTGCCCGGATTGCGCAGCCCTCCGGTCCAGCTCGCTCAACACGGACTGTAGCGTAAGATTGCGCGCCTCAAGCATAACAAGCAAATGATAGATAAGATCGGCGGCTTCGCTGCACAGCCTGTCGTCGCTCTCGCTCAAAGCGGCGATCACGGTCTCGGTCGCCTCCTCGCCGAACTTCTTGGCGCAAGCCGCGACCCCCTTTTCAAGAAGAGACTTCGTGTAGGATGCGCTGGCGGTTGCGCTCCGGCGCGAAGCGATCGTGGCTGCGAGCCGTGCCAGAGTGTCTTCACTCATGCGATAGCCCCCTCGGGCACCTAAGCTGCAGCCATCTTTAGCGGCAGCGGTTTCTGGATCAAGGCTAATCTCCAGGTCTTAAGCAGGAGAAAAGTCTAATAGGGGTTGTGTAGCGTTTGCCGAGGCTTAGATCAAAACGCGTTTGGGGGGCTGCTCGCTACGCTCTGACGTAAAGTAGATCTCCGTCACTTAAGGTGCAATAAGCGCACGATCGGGGCGCAAGTCGCACCAAAAAAAGGGCGCCCGAGCGCCGTTATCCTCAGGGGCGCGTGCGCGGGGTCTATTTCAAAGGCTCCGGCGGCGCTGAAGTGATCGTTTATCCCGCCGCGAACGGTGTTCAGCTCGGTCTCCTTCGACCGAACCCAGCCGCCGAGCACCGTCGGTAGAACGTGCTGACGTTGCCAGCGTCCAGATACTGATACTCCGCCTTCGATAGACCAATGCTGGCGTAAGCTTGTACTCCAAGCCGCCGCCAAGCACATAACCGGGTTCAGTTGCGTCCGAACACGCCTGTAATTGTGGCCGGTCCGGCATAGAGTTGAAAGCTAGTTCTTCCAACTCGCCGTAAGCAAAACCGCCGGTGGCAAATAGAGTTAGCGCCCGGTCCACCGTAAAGCCTGGCACGGCCACGGATAGTGCCGAGATAGTCGATAGTCCTGTGGTGCAAGGCGGTGCTGGTGCTACCATTGCTCCACCTGATGGTGCCGTATCCGGTGTGGTCTATGTCGGAGCCTTGAAAATCGGTACTTCTACTGTGCCGATTCCGCACCTCAAGGTTTGGATGCGAAAATCTACCTTGCCGAGTTATAGCCTGATCTGGCGCGCCCCCGAAACCGCCATTGTCCGCCGTCATGCCCGCCGTCGTTGCTAATGCCGCCGGTGCTCCCAGACATCGAAAGCGTAGCCGCCGTTAGCACCTACATAGAAGCCGGTCCAGTTGACGGAAGCGGTATAGGGTGCGTCCTTGTAGGATGGCCCGGAAAGATCCGCAGCGTTTGCCGGGAAAGGCGGCCAACAGCGAAAGCGCCGGCCAGCGCCACGCAATAGACGGATGAACGGCCGGTCATGTTGAATCCCCCATACTACGGTGCACTGAACGCGTGGAGGTAGATAGATGGCACGCCCCCCGGCATTACAACAAAAACAGTCCAATTGTATATAGTGTTTCTCTACAACCGTTGCTGCATTTGCTCCAAATTGTAACAAGCTCTATCCGAACTCCCGCAGTGAGATACGGCGCGCCGCCCATACACCCATAGCCGGCCTTGCTTGCAGCCGCGTCCGGTCTTAGTCCGTGTCGATACACGGGCGGGAAGTGCCTGAGGTGGAAAGGTAATTATGTCAGCAGGGGCGGAAACGCGCCGCACAATTCTTTTCGTGAATTGGGCGCATGCGCTCGATCATTTCGTGCTTTTGATCTTTCCGACCGCGGTTATCGCGGTGGCCGCCGATCTGCATCGCGGCTACGGCGAGCTGATCTCGCTCTCGACCGGCGCATTCGTGGCGTTCGGCCTGTTCGCACTGCCGGTGGGCTGGCTTGCCGACCGCTTCGGCCGCCGGGCACTGCTGGCCACCTACTTTTTCGGCTACGGCGCGTCCTGCCTGCTGGTCGCGGCCTCGGGAAGCGTCGCCACGCTGGCCGCCTCGCTTTTCGTGCTGGGCATTTTCAGCGCGATCTATCACCCAATCGGGTCCGCGATGATCGTGGCCAACGCCAGCCAGCTCGGCCGGGCGCTCGGCATCAACGGCATTTGGGGCAATATGGGCTCGGCTCTGGCTGCGGGCATCAGCGGGGCACTGGCCGGCGATTTCGGCTGGCGTGCCGCGTTCTACGTGCCAGGCTTGGTGCTGATCGCCTCGGGCACAGCCTTCGTGCTGCTGGTCAAGGAGGGCGAGCCAGCCCAGGGCAAACAGGCGGCCAGCCACAAGTTCCAGGGCAGCCGGCATCATTTGGCCGCGCTCCTGGCGGTGTTCCTGATCGCGCTCCTGGCTGGCGGGCTCACCTTCAACATCGTCTCCATAGCCCTACCCAAGATCGTCGACGAGCGCCTGGGGCTGCCGCTGCCGCTCGCCGCCACCGGCTGGATCACGACTGGGATCTTCGTTTGCGGCGCGCTAACGCAAATCCTGATCGGGCGGCTCATGGACCGCGTCGAGCTAACCCTCCTGTTCGTCTGCCTTTCGCTGCTGCAGCCCGTCGGCCTCATCATGGCGGCAACCACGGCGGGCGTGCCGATGGTGCTTGGCCTCATGCTGGTGACGGCGGCGATATACGGACAGATCGTCGTCAATGACGGCATGATCGGCCGCTTCGTGCCCAGCGACTACCGCAACCGCGTCTATTCGGTGCGCTTTTTCCTGTCCTTCACCGTGGGCGGCCTCGCGGTGCCCGCAATCGCCGCATTGCACACCTATGGCGGCTTTCAGGCCGTGCTCCTCGCTGCAGGCGGCATCGGCGCGCTGATCTTCGTGTGCGCCGTCGCCACTTGGGCGCTCACCCGAGGGAAGTTGCAGGCCGTGCCCGCACCGGCCCGGTGAGGCGGCAGCGGCATACCGCGTTACAATTTGTAGCAAAAAGGGCACAGATCGTGGCGGCCCTGCCCGGAGGGCGCTGCTTTGGTTGCGAAGCGTTTGCAAGCTGCTACTATGCCTGAGGCAGATAGACGCAGGGGGGAGATCTATATCAATGAAAAAGCTTTTTGCCGGTCTTGCAGGCCTGACAGCGATAAGCGCGCTGGCCTTCGCAGCCAATGCAGCCGACTTGTCCACCGGGGGTGGCGGGTACAAGGATTACGTTCCCGCCGCAGTGTGGACCGGGTTCTACTTCGGCGGCAATCTTGGCTACGGCTGGGGCTCTTCCGGGCAACTCGCCTGCGTGCACGGATGACACCTACAGTGGTGGCAACGGCACCTTTGGCGGCGTGTCGCCCGCGGGCTGGCTCGGCGGCGTGCAGGGCGGCTACAATTGGCAGGGCATCGGCAGCCCGCTGGTTCTAGGCGTTGAGACAGACGTTCAGGCTACTGTCTTCAGGGGCGAAGGCAGCGATGCCGGCGGCGACAGCTTCCAGTCGGACCTCCGGGCGCTGGGAACCGTTCGCGCGCGCGCCGGTTACGCGATGGATCGCGCGCTCGTCTACGCCACGGGCGGCTTGGCCTGGGGCGCGATCCACAACGAAGCGGCCCTTGCTAACGGCACCGACTTTAATGTGAGCCAGTTGTCCACGACAGGCTACGTTCTGGGTGGCGGCCTCGAATACAAGGTCAAGCGCGATTTGTCGGTCAAGGTTGAGTATCAATATGTCAACCTCGGCAAGAACGACCGTCCGACGCGGCATCGCCTACTCCGCAAACGGTGGCACGGTTCACGACGATGCGTTCAACACCGTGCGCGTGGGCGTGAACTATTTCCCGTTCGTCGCGCGTGAGCCTTTGAAATAAGCGGCATTTCAGGCGGCGCCTCCGGGCGCCGGCCTTCGTCCCGCGATCCGCGTCCCGCCGGTTTAAGCGCTCATTTCTTCCATTGCAACCGCCAATGGCGGTTCCGGAAAACGGCAGCCGTGCCACTCAATGGCCACGGGATGGCCAGGCAATTGTCACGCATCGGTCCCTTTGTGAACATTGAACGGGCCTAGTTAGTTTCACGCGATTAAGTATCCGGACTAGCGAAAGATTCCCCGCGTGAAACCCTATTATGCATTTATGCCGCTGGCGCTGTTTCTGGCTGGTTGCTCGACCTGCCCGCAGACCAAGCGTATCGACACGGCCGCATCCTTATCCGAAACACAGCAAGGCGGATGCCTCAGGAAGACGGTGGAGGCTTCGGGCGCCCAGTACCGCTTGAGCGATCTCGCCAGCGAGACTGTGTTCGATAAGGCAGGCAATCAAGTGGCCCGGCTCGACGACCTGACCTTGAGCACCGGTGGCCGCGTCGTATCCGTTACCTTGACGCCCATTGCAGGCGGCGGGTCCAAGGTCACGGTTCCGTTCGAAAAGCTGCGGTTCAAGAAGGAACGCAATGGCACCGTCTCTCTTGAGACCGATGTCGTGCTCAAGGGGCCAACGGATGGCGCGCCCGTGTCTCAGCAGCACAAATGGTACCACTTCTGGAAAAAGCCGGCTTGAGCACTGCTCGCTAACCGCCAAATCTAACGCCCGGCCCGCATGCTGGGCGCTCCGCGGGAGCGGCGCTTGCCCCTGGAGCGGCGCATTAAATTGGACACAATCGCCATCGCCAGGCGCGCTGCCACCGGCAGCCAACAGTTCCGACCCTTCCGGCACAGTCCTCGTCATCGCGAGTTTCACACCGGCCGGAACAGCCGGCCCTTCTGGATGAAACTGCTGAACGCCGCTGCAGCTACGCGCTGAACTCTTTCTTCCTGGCTGGCAAAGCCGCCGCAAGCGTCCAGAACAATATCCGCGCAAACAGCTTTCTTGCCGCAACGCGCCTCGGAGCGCCTGGAAGCCGTTGCAGTTGCATGCCGGCCGTGCTAGCTCGCTTGCCAAAGTGCGCCGTGCCCCGGCGCCCCAAATCACGATAACGGCGGAGACCGAGAGAATGGCCGAGAATAACGGAACGAATGGCGGCGCCCATCCCACTGGCGATAGCTCGAACCAGCCGCAAGTGAATGTCATCGGGCAATATATCAAGGATTTTTCCTTCGAGGCCCCCGACACCCAACGCTTTTTCCGCGGCCCCGGCAAGAATCCGAACCTGCAGCTCAATTTCAATGTGCAGGTGAACAAGCTGCAGGAAGGCGCTTTCGAGGTCGCCCTGGCACTTGAGGGGGAGGCGAAGAGCGAAGAGGGCGTGCTCTACAATATCGAGCTGGTCTATGCTGGCGCCTTTATGCTCCGGAACGTGCCGGAGGACGCTTTCCAGCCGCTGCTGTTCATCCAGGCCCCGGCGCTTTTGTTCCCGTTTGCGCGGCGCCTTGTCGCCGACCTCACGCGCGAGGGCGGCTTCCCGCCGCTGCTGCTCGACCCGATCGATTTCGGCGGCCTCTATCAGCACCGCATCGCATCGGGCCAGCAGCCCACCATTGAGGGGTAGCCTGCGCCGCTTACCACCTCCGCAGCGCCGTCTGCGCGGAGGCGGAGACGGTAAGTGGGGCAAAAGTCCGGGCACCCGATAGGCTTCGCAGCCTTCGGCGCCGATCCGCGGCATCGTTCCCGCGAAGGCGGGAAACCATGGCAAACGTATGTAAGCGCTTCGATTTTGGCTGACATGGATGCCCGCTTTCGCGGGCATGACGCCTGCGCGGAGCCGGCGTCCGCTGAGAAACTTGCCCGGACTTTTGCCCCTGTTACCGGAGGCATATCTAAGCCATTGTATGTGCGTTAGAAATGGCTTCCCGCCTGAGCTTAGCCCTGCGCAGGCGGACCGGGAACGGCACTATGGCAGGGGCGCAAGCGGACTAACGCGCCCCGCCGTAAACTTTTCGATGCTGCAAGGAGAAGCCCGCCACAACCGTTGACGGGCCAGCCGCGCAAACTTATTGTTTTAAAAATCGTACTACCTCTTGCGCCGGGAGGGCACATGACCGCGAGCCCCGTCAGATACGAAAATAAAGGCGGCGTTGGCGTTATCACGGTCGATCATCCGCCCCTGAACGTCCTTTCGCGGGCCGTCCGCGACGGGCTCATGGCGGCGGTGCGGCAGGCAGCCGCCGATACCGCAGCCAGCGCGGTCGTCCTGACCGGCGCGGGCCGCAGCTTCACGGCCGGCGCCGATATCACCGAGTTCGGCTCCACCTTCAGCGGCACCGATATCAACGACGTCTGCGCGGCGATCGAGGACATGGACAAGCCCGTAGTCGCGGCGCTGCACGGCACGCTCCTTGGCGGCGGCGTCGAGATGGCGCTTGCCTGCCACTATCGCCTCGCGGCCAAGGACGCGCGGCTGGGCCTGCCCGAGGTGAAGCTCGGACTGCTGCCAGGTGGCGGCGGAACACAGCGCCTGCCGCGCCTCGCCGGCGCCAAGGCCGCGCTCGACTTCATCGCGTCGGGCGAGCCGATTTCAGCCGCTGCCGCCCAAACGGCCGGCTTCATCGACGAGCTGGCGGACGGCGATCATTTGGCCGCCGCGATTGCGTTTGCGAAATCCAAGGCGGGCCAGGCCCTGCCGCCCAAGACCCGCAACCGCACCGATAGGATCGAAGCGGAGCGCGGCTCGGCCAAGTTCGACGAAAAGCGCGCGGAGATCAAGCAGCACCAGCGCGGCCAGCATGCGCCGCTCCGCTGCGTGGATTCGGTCGAGAACGCCTTTACCCTGCCCTTCGAGGAGGGGCTGAAGCGCGAGCGCGAGCTGTTCAACGAGGCGCTTTCGGATGCGCAAGGACAATCGCTCATCCATGTGTTCTTCGCCGAGCGCGAAGCCGCCAAGTTCCCAGGCCTCGCCGCCGATGTGAAGCCGCGCGCAATCGGACGCGTTGGCATCGTGGGCGCGGGCACGATGGGCGGGGGCATCGCCATGTCCTTCGCCAATGCCGGCATTCCGGTTACGATCATCGACCGCGATGAGGCCACGCTCAGCCGGGGCCTCGGCGTCGTCGCCAAGAACTACGAGAGCATGGTGCGGCGCGGGCGCATCGATCAGCCAGCCATGCAGCAGCGCATGGGCCTGATCCAGGGCGCGGTGGATTTCTCGGCACTTGCGGAGGTGGACCTCGTCATCGAGGCGGCCTTCGAGGACATGGACGTGAAAGAGCGCGTCTTCCGTGAGCTGGACAAGGTGTGCCGCAAGGGCGCGCTCCTCGCCACCAACACCTCGTCCCTCGATATCGACAAGATCGCGGGCTTCACATCCCGGCCCGCCGATGTGCTCGGCATGCACTTCTTCTCGCCCGCCAACGTCATGCGGCTGATCGAGATCGTGCGCGGCAAGGAGACGGCTCCGGATGCGCTTGTCACCGCCATGGCCGTGGCGCGGGCGCTGGGCAAGATCGGCGTCGCGGTCGGCAATTGCGACGGCTTCGCGGGCAACCGCATGCTGGAGAAATACATCACAGAGGCGTTCCTCATGGTCGAGGAAGGCTCTTGCCCCGCCGATGTCGATGCCGCGCTCACGCGCTGGGGCATGGCCATGGGGCCGTTCGCGATGATGGACCTGGCCGGCATCGACGTGAACTGGCACATCCGCCAGCGCCGCCTGAAGGAAGGCAAACCCTATGGCTCAGCCCTGCTGGACCGCTTCTACAATGCCGGGCGCCACGGGCAGAAGACCAGCGCCGGTTTCTACCGCTACGAGCCGGGCAGCCGCACGCCGCTGCAAGACCCGTATGCCGATGCAATCGTCGAGGGCTACCGCGCGGAGCTTGGCCACAGGATCGCGCGGGTGCCAGACCAGGAGATCGTCAACCGCGCCATCTATGCGCTGGTCAACGAAGGCACCGCGATCCTGAGCGAGGGCATCGTCTACCGCCCCGGCGACCTCGATGTGATTTACATATACGGCTACGGCTTCCCGGCCTGGCGCGGCGGCCCGATGAAATACGCCGAGCTGCGCGGGCTCGCGGACGTGCTGGCCGACATCGACATGTTCTACCACCGCTTCGGCGCGCGCTGGAAGCCGTCCCCCCTGCTCGTTTCGCTCGTCACCGCGCGCAAATGGAAGTGGCCGAAGCAGCCGGAGCGCTGAGCGCACGCCTTTGGGATCGGCCGGCTGATGGACTTGGGTTGACTGCCCCGCCCGCATGGCATTCAATTCACTATGGAATGGGCGCGCCATGCAGGCGGTTTCCTGTGCGATGGGAGTCAGCTTGATTGCTTGGCGCAGCTGCTGCAAAAGACCCCCTCACTCTGTCTCTCTCCCCGGGGGGAGAGAGGACCCTAGAATTACCGCTGCGGATAGTTCAAGCGTCCCTTCTCCCCTCGCGGAGAAGGACAGGATGAGGGGGGACTTCAGAAGCATTTGCCGGGATGCGTGTGGAGATTCAATGAGTTTATTCGACCTTACCGGCCGCGTGGCGGTCATTACCGGCGCCTCCAAGGGCATCGGGCGCGCCATCGCGCTCGAATGCGCGAAGATGGGCGCCACCGTCGTGGTATCCTCGCGGAAAATCGAGGCCTGCGAAGCGGTGGTTGCGGAGATCCGAGACGGCCGGCGGCAAGGCAAGCGCGTTTGCCTGCAATATCGGCAGGAAACCCGAGCTTGAAGCGCTCGTGGTCCACGCCATGAACGAGCACGGCCAAATCGACATCCTGATCCCAAACGCGGCCGTCAACCCGGTCTACGGCCCCTCCTCCGAGGTCTCCGACGAGGCCTGGAACAAGGTGCTCACCGCGAACCTCACCGCGACGCACTGGCTTTGCCAGATGGTGCTGCCCAGCATGGCGGAGCGCGGCGGCGGCGCTGTGGTGCTGCTTTCCTCCATCGTGGCAACGGTGGGCGCGGCCAATATCGGCATCTACGCAATCTCGAAGGCAGCCGAGGCGCAGCTCGCGCGCAACCTCGCCGTGGAATGGGGCGGGCGCGGCATCCGGGTGAACTCCATCGCGCCCGGCGTGGTCAAGACCGATTTCGCCAAGCCGCTCTACGAGAACCCCAAGGCCGCGGCCTTCCTGGCCAATGGCACCTGCCTGAAGCGGCTGGGCGAGCCGGAGGATATCGCGGGCGTGGCGGTGTTCCTCGCCTCGGACGCCGCGCGGTATATTACGGGCCAGCTTATTCTCGTGGATGGCGGCACTTCGATTTTCTCGGCGATTGGGTGAGCTATGCGGCATTCTCTAACGGCATTACCCCTCATCCTGTCCTTCTCAGCAAGCTCGCCCTGGCGAGCTTGCAACTTGGAGTGTCCGCATTCGCAAGCGAATGCGGATGGGGAGAAGGGACGCCTGAATAAGGCTCGGCGCGTACAACAACGTCCCCTCTCCCATCCATATCCGCTTGCGGATATGGACACTTTTGAGTGGCAAGCTCGCCAAGGCGAGCTTGCGCGGGAGAGGGACAGGGTGAGGGGTTATACCGTCCATGGCTGAGCTGATCGACGTCGCACCGGAGCACCGCTTCAACGAAAAGAAGCTCTGGCACTATTTGCGGCAGCATCTCGAAGACTTCGGCGTGCAGCCCACGGTGCGGCAATTCCAGGGCGGGCAGTCGAACCCCACCTTCCTGCTCGAAACCCCCTCCGGCAAATATGTGCTGCGCAAGCAGCCGCCCGGCAAGCTCCTGCCCTCCGCCCACGCCGTCGACCGCGAATTCAGGGTGCAATCCGCGCTCAAGGGCTCGCCCGTGCCCGTCGTGCCGATGCGGCTCTACTGCGAGGACGCCTCGATCATCGGCACGCCCTTCTACCTGATGGATTTCATCCCCGGCCGCATCTTCCTGAAGCCGGAACTGCCCGGCCTCGATCACATGCAGCGCAAGAGCGCCTACCATGCCTTCGCCGAGACGCTGGCAGCGCTACACGAGGTGGATTTCCGCGCGCTCGGCCTCAGCGACTACGGCCGCACCGAAGGCTACGCCGCGCGCCAGCTCAAGCGCTGGGCCGGGCAATACGAGGCCGCCAAGACCGGCGAAATCGAGAGCATGGACCGGCTCATCGCCTGGCTCAAGGCGAGCGCGCCCACCCATGACGAAGCGGCGATAACGCATGGCGACTACCGCCTCGGCAACATCATGTACGAGGTGGATCACCCGCACATTGTCGCGGTGCTCGACTGGGAGCTATCGACGCTGGGCCATCCGCTCGCCGACCTGGGCTATGTTTGCATGCACTACCGCATCCCCGCGCAGATGACCTTGCTCAGCGGGCTTCGCGGCCTCGACCTGCCAGCGCTCGGCATCCCCACGGAGGAGGAACTGGTCGCCACCTATTGCCACCGCGCGGGGCGGGATAGCGTGCCGGATCTTACGTTTTTCATCGCGCTGTCGTTCTTCCGCTATGCGTCCATCGCGCAAGGGGTGTACGCGCGCGCGCTGCAGGGCAATGCCGCGAATAGGAACGCGAACCTCGCGGGCGAGGCAGCCATCGCGCTGGCGCAGGAGGGGTGGCGGATTGCGGAGGCCGCCGGATAAGCCAGATTGCGCAGACTGGCGTATTTCACACATCTGGCAAACCTGGGGAGCGGGCAGAGGGCCACGCTGGCGTCATAAAGGCGTGCTTCAACCGAGGCGGATGCTGGGATGTGGCAGGCGCAAACAAATGCGAGTAAAGCCGGAACTGCAATGAGCATGAGCCGTTGGGCGCGTTTTGCCCTTTTAGCCGCCGTGGCCGTAACCGCGGCCGCAGTCGCCTGCGCGGGGCTTGAGCCCCAGGCAGCATTTGCAGCGCAGGAGCCCGCGATCCGCGCCATTAAGGTGACGGGAACCAGCCGCACGGAGCCGGAAACGGTCAAGAGCCACCTGACCTTCAAGGAAGGCCAGCGCTACGAGGCGCGTGCGGCCGATGAAAGCGTCAAGGCGCTCTACGCGACCGGCCTTTACAGCGACGTTCGCATCGAGCTGTCAGGCGGCACGGTTACTGTCGCGGTGGCCGAAAACCCGCTCGTGAACCGCGTCGTGTTCGAGGGAAATAAAGAGGTCACGTCCGCGGATCTCGCCAAGGAGGTGCAGATCAAAGCGCGGCAGCCGCTGGTGCGTGCACGCGTCCAGGCGGAGGTCCAGCGCATCCTCGACCTCTACCGCCGCCAGGGCTACTACACCGCGCAGGTGGACCCAAAGCTCATCGAGCTGGACCACAAGCGCTCCGACCTCGTCTTCGAAATTCGCGAGGGACCCGAGACCAAGGTCGCCGGCATCAATTTCACCGGCAACCGCTCCTTCAGCGCTTCGGAGCTGCGCGGCGCGATCTCGACCACCGAGACGGGCCTCCTCGATTTCCTCAAGTCCGGCACCGTCTACGATCCGGACCGCATCAACGCGGACCGGGAGCTGTTGCACCGTTTCTATCTGAAGAACGGTTTCGCGGATATGCGCGTACTTTCGGCGGGCGCCGACGCCGATAAGGACGGCAAGGGCTTCTTCGTCACCTTCAGCATCGAGGAAGGGCCGCGCTACACGTTCAGCGCGGTCGAGCTGGAAAACAGGATCGGGACGCTAGACGCGGGTGCGCTCAAGGCCAGGATCGCCGCCCGGCCCGGCGATATCTACAACGCGGAACTTGCCGAAAAGACGCTCGAAGCCCTGACCCTGGCTGCGGCCAAGGCGGGCGAGCCGTTCGCGCAAGTGCGCCCCAGGATCGAGCGCGATCCCGTTCGCCGCACCATCGCGCTGACCTTTGTGGTGGAGCAGGGGCCGCGCGTCTACATCGACCGGATCGATATCGCTGGAAACTCGCGCACGCAGGACGCGGTTATCCGCCGCGAATTCAACATCGCGGATGGCGACCCTTACATCAAGGTCCTGGTGGAAGCGGGGCGGCAGCGCCTGCTGAGGTCCGGGCTCTTCAAGGACGTAAAGATTGCCAAGGAGCCCGGCCCCGCCCCCGACAGAGTAAATCTCACTGTCGCGGTGCAGGAGGACCATACGGGGCAGCTTGCCTTCAACGTGGGCTACTCGACAACCCAGGGCGCGATTGCCGAAATCTCCTACACCGAGCGAAACCTGATGGGGACCGGGCAGTCCCTTGAGCTGAAGCTATCCGGGAGCTTTCAGGGCGACGGGCTCTTCCAGATTGGCTGGACGGAGCCGCATTTTCTGGACACCAACCTGGCGTTCGGCGTGGATGCATTCGTGAAGAACGCCAACTATACAGCAAACTCCGGCTATGTTGTTGCGGGCTATGAAGATTTCAGAGTTGGAGGCGATGTGCGTCTGAGCACGTTGCTGGCCGATAATCTCACCGTCGGTACGAATTACTCCATGACCTGGGAGAACGTCTACAACGCCGATCCCAACGCCTCGCTCGCGGTCAAAGAGATCCAGGGCACGGCGATCATTTCCTCCGTTGGCTATTCACTGCTCTACGACACCCGCGACAATAAGAGGAAGCCCACACGCGGCTTCTACTTCAAGGGCACGCAGGATTTCGCGGGCGTTGGCGGCAGCGTCGATTACCTCCGCTCCACCGCCGACGCGCGGGCCTATTACCCCATCTACGCAGGACATCGTGCTGGCCGGACGCATGCAGGGCGGCACCATCGCGGGCTGGGGCGGGCAGGGCGTGCGCGTCGTAGATGCCTTCTACAAGGGCGGCGAGACCATCCCCGGCTTCGCGCCCGCTGGCTTCGGCCCGAGGGACGCGGCAACCGGCGACGCGCTCGGCGGCACCACCTTCTACTCGGCCACCACCGAGTTGCGCTTCCCCCTGCCGTTCCTGCCGTCCGAGCTTGGCCTGAGCGGCGCGATCTTCACCGCCGCCGGCACCTCGTTCGGGACCGATGCCTCGAAATTCGCCTCCGCCTTTGCGGCCAAGACCGGCACAAAGAACACGCTCGCGATCCAGGATACGTCGGCGCTGCGCTCCTCCGCTGGTGGCAGCCTCATCTGGGATTCGCCGGTCGGCGGCTTGCGCGTCGACTTTGCCAAGGTTCTCAGCAAGGGCGCAGGCGACAAAACGCAGGTGGTGAATTTCGGCTATTCCGGCTGGTAGAAGGCTCCGGGCGCGCGCCCAGGCCGGCCAGGTTCGCGCTGACGCCCGCCTGCACGCGGCTTCCGCTAGCAGGCGCGAACTGTTAGTATTCCCGGCTGCAAGTCAAAAATGGGGGGGATATTGCCGCAGAAGCTCTCAAAGCGCGGCGCGGAGAAAAGAAGGGCGTGGCGCAAGTCCATGCGCTTGCGCCACTTCCGCTATGTCAGCTTTTCGCAAGAAGTTTGGCGCCGCCGCCTGGTTTTCCTGGCGGGTGCCGTGGCCGTGGGGGTGACTGCCGTCGGCTTCGCGAAATGCGCCGATTGGGCGCAGGATGTGTACCGCTCGCTAACCGGGGCGTGGCCGTTGCTGCCGCTGGTCATGACGCCCATCGGTTTTGCCGTCCTGGCCTATATCACCCGGCGCTGGGTTCCAGCCGCGGCCGGGAGCGGCATACCGCAGGTCATCGCCGCCCGCAAAAGTCCGGATGAGCGGCACCGTCTGTGCCTGCTCGGCTTTCCGGTCATGATCGCCAAGATGGTGATGACAACCGCCGCCCTCGTAATCGGCGCATCGGTCGGCCGCGAAGGTCCCACGGTGCAAGTCGGAGCGTCCGTGATGTTCGCCGTTGCCGGCGTGGCTGGCATCGGCAGGCACAACGGGCTTGTGCTCGCAGGGTCTGGTGCTGGGATTGCCGCGGCGTTCAATGCCCCCTTGGCCGGCATCGTGTTCGCCATCGAGGAACTTGCGAAAGCCTTTACCGGCCGGATCAACGAAATCATCATCGGATCGGTCGTAATCGGTGGCGCCGTCAGTTGGTCGATTTTGGGCAACTACCCCTATTTCGGCGAGGTATCCGCCCACCTCGGCCGTTCGCTGGACTGGCTTGCCGTGCCGGTCTGCGCCGTGCTGGGCGGCGTATTGGGCGGCCTGTTCAGCCGGACGATGGTCGCGCATCATGCGCACGCCGCCGCGGTTCATCGCAATTCTGCGCCGCCGTCCGATGCTGTTCGCGCGCCCTATGCGGATTGGCGGTTGGCGGCCTTAGCATCGAAACATTCGGGTACGCCGCCGGAAGCGGTTACGGGGAGACGCGTGCCGGGCTTGAGCAGGGGGCGCTTATGCCGTGGTGGTTCGGATTTGCCAAGCTGCTCTCGACCTTGCTGTCTTCGGTAAGCGGCGTTCCAGGCGGGCTATTTTCCCCATCGCTCGCGGTTGGCGCCGGAATGGGGTCCATGGCCGCCCACATTTTCACCTTTTTCGACGCGCGTGCGCTCATGCTCCTGATGATGGCTGCCTATTTCTCGGGCGTGGTCCAGTCTCCGCTGACGGCGACGGTGATCGTAATGGAGATGACGAGCGACCGCGGCATGGTGATCCCATTAATGGCCACCGCCCTATTCGCCGCGAGCATTTCACGGCTGATCAGCCGCGAGCCGCTCTATCATGCGCTGGCCAGGAACTTCTCGCCCTACGTCTTCTCCGGCCGCCGCTGGCAGCCGCCCGCGCAAACGAAGGAACCCTGACGTTGCGTCCCGGCCGGGGCCGCGGCGGGCGGTGCACGGACAATGCGCTCGGCGCGGGTACACCGTTACGCTGGCGGCGACGGAATCCGCGACGTTGGCTGCACGGAGAGAGGTGGCTTACGGGAAGTGGGCTCCTCTGCTATCGTCAGCCTATGGTACGCATCGAGATCCCGGCTATCCGGAGAGGCGGCGCGCTGGGCGGGCTTCGCGCGCTCTGGACGATGCCCACCACGCTCATCGGCCACGCCGCCGCCCGGATTTGCGATTGCGGCGGCCCCGAGCGCATCGGCGGCCTTGTAACGCGCGCCTGGCTCTACCGCCTGCCGCCGGGGCGTCTCAGGGGCTTCGGCGCCATCGCCATTGGGCACACCGTCATTGTCGAGCCCGCGTTTCTTGAGCGCTACGGCGCATGGCTGCTCGCCCACGAACTGGCCCACACGCTCCAGCACGATTGGCTGGGGCCGGCCTATCTGCCGTGCCATGCGCTGTCGCAGCTTACGAGCGCGCTCATCTTTGCATTCCGCCGCCGCCCCGGCTTCTCGCCTTGGCATACCTACAATCCGCTGGAGCGCGTTTTCATTTGCGTGCCGGTCGATGCCGTTGCCGCTCCGCCGCCGGCCGGAGACGCCCATGCCGCCCGCGTCCTCCGCGCTTTCGGGCTGATGGAGTAAGGCTCAGTTGTGCACGGCCTCCGCCGGCGCCGCCTGAAAGCGCTCCAGGCGCTTCCGCAGGACAAACCCTACGCGGACCAGCAGAAGTGCGGCCACGATGGCGGCATAGATCAGCGGCTCCGCCGGCCAGGACTTCACCACCATGACGAAATGCGCCGCCGCCAGGACCGCGGCCACATAGACCCAGCGATGCAGCTTCTGCCACGCCGCTGCCCCCATGCGCCTGATCATCGTGGCGTTGGAGGTGGCCGCCAGCGGCACGAGGATCGCAAAGGCGGCCATGCCGATGGTGATGTAGGGCCGCTTCAGGATGTCCTTGGCGATGGCAGCCACGTCGAGGCCCTGGTCGAACAGCAGGTAGGACGCCAAATGCGCCGTGGCGTAGTAGAAGGCGAGGAAGTCCTAGCGCGCGCCGGAAGCGGATCAGGCTCGGGCCGCCGAAGCGCCGGATTGGCGTCACCGCGAGGCTCGCGATAAGGAAGCGCAGTGCCCAAAGCCCCAAGAGGTGTTCCAGCTCCTTCACGGGATCGGCCCCGAGCTGGTCGCCGAGTGCCAGCCAGAACACCCACACGCCAGGGAGAGCGCCCAGCGAGATACACCGGCCAGCGGGGCGCCGCGTTCAACGCGCGCTGGATGGTTCGCTTGGCTGGAAATGCTAATGATGGCCATTGGATTGATCTCTCGTGGGGCTCGTTTTCGTTGCTCGCTAAAGGACTTGTCCTATCCATAGCGCATTACCCCTCACCCCAGCCCTCTCCCCACGGGAGAGGGAGTTCGTCGCAGCGTTGTGAGGGCGTTCCTTTCCCTTCCGCATTCGCTTGCGAATGCGGACACTCCAAGTTCCTGCTCGCCGCTGTGGGAGAAGGACAGGATGAGGGGTAATGCACGCAGTATGGATCATCGGCGTTCCCGGTTAGAAATTCGCTGCAAGGTCCATGCCGGTGTACAGGCTTGCCACCTGATCGCCGTAGCCGTTGAACGGAAGCGTCGGCCGGCGCTTGGCGAACAGGCCGCTGCCGTCGCCGATGCGCCGCTCGGTCTTCTGGCTCCAGCGCGGATGATCGACCTCCGGGTTCACGTTCGAATAGAAGCCGTACTCGCTTGGCGATTGCATGTTCCAGGACGTGGCCGGCTGCTTCTCCACCAGGCTGATCCGTACAATCGATTTGATGCTCTTGAAGCCGTATTTCCACGGCACCACGAGCCGGATCGGCGCGCCGTTCTGGTTCGGCAGCGTCTCGCCGTAGAGCCCGACGGCCAGGATGGTGAGCGGGTGCATCGCCTCGTCCAGCCGCAAGCCTTCGACGTATGGCCAATCGAGCGTCTGGAACCAGCCTCGCTGCCCGCGCATCTCCGATGGCCGCACCAGCGTCTCGAACGCCACGAATTTCGCGGACCCAAGCGGCTCCACGCGGGACAGCAGCGCGCTCAACGGGAAGCCGATCCACGGGATGACCATCGACCAGCCCTCGACGCAGCGCAGGCGATAGATGCGTTCCTCGAGTTGCTCCGGCTTCAGGATGTCTTCGAGCGCAAAGGTGCCGGGCTTCGACACCAGCCCGTCGATTTTGACGGACCACGGGCTCGTCTTCAGCGCGCCCGCATAAGCGGAAGGATCGCCCTTCCTGGTGCCGAACTCGTAGAAGTTGTTGTAGCTCGTGACATCCGCCTTCGGGGTCAGCGGCTCTTTCGTGGAAAGGCGACTCTTCGAGAACGCAAGCGGCGCGGCAGTAGCAGCACCCGGGCTTAAGCTCCCGAACGCCGCAACCGCCAGCGCGCCGCCCAGGAACTCGCGCCGCCGCAGATAGAGTTCGCGCGGCGTAATCTCGGAGGAGGGAATTGGCTTTAGCTTCAGGGTCATAGGCTTACTCCAGCTCTAAGCAGGAATTCGCCAGTTGTACGCGATCTGTTACACCGGGAAAGTTGGCGGTCATCACATTCGCTTGCGTGCGGCCAAGCCTGGTACGCCCCGCGCGAGATCCCGACGCACAACCGTCGTCGCGAGGCCACGTGAGCGGCCGCGGGCGTCCAGCAATGGGGACACCGTTTGTTGCCTTCTGGATTGCTTCCGGCCGCGCCGCGCTCGCAGCAACAACGGGGCACCGGGCGGAGTGTACTAGACATGGAAAACGAGGCTCACGATAAACCGCGCCGCGACGGTGAGCAGGAACGCAATAAACACATATTCGAGCGTCCGGCGCGAAAGCTTGTGGGCGATCTTTCACGCCAAGCGGGGCCGCGAGCACGCTCAGAGGGGCGACGACGATGGCGCCTGCGACGCTCACAAAGCCCATCGATAGCGGCACGCCCAGGGGCACGTTCCAGCCTTCCACGATATAGCCGAGCCACGGCAGGGATGGCGATGATGGGGCCGAAGCCCGATGCCGTACCGACCGCCTTATGGATCGGCCAGCCGAACAGCCGCATATAGGTGGTGATATAAACGCCCCCGCCAATGCCGATGAGCGTCGAGATCAGCCCGATCCCCGCGCCCGCGAGCCCGTCCCAAGGCAGGCCAGGCAGCTTCTGCGCGGCAATTGCGCCGCTGTTGCCGAAAGCGATGTGCCAGGCCATGAACAGCGTCGAGGCCACGAACACGGCCTTGAGGACGCTCGACGGCGCATGCGAGGCGATGAACACGCCCAGGACGGCGCCGCCCGCGATCCAGGGACCGAGGCGGCGGATCACCGTGAAATCCATCGCCCCGTGCCGCCAATGCGAGCGCGCCGAGCGGATCGAGGTTGGAACGATGACGGCAAGCGAGGTCGCCACGCAGACCTGCATGCGGATGCTGTCGCTCATGCCGGCGATGCGGAACAGCTCGTAAAGGATGGGCACCACGATGCCGCCGCCGCCGATGCCGAGCAGGCCCGCGAGAAATCCCATGAGCAGGCCGCCCGCAGCAAGGGCCGCGGCAAGCGTCGCGATTTCGCTCAAAGGCAGGTCCGGGATCATGAAGCGTCCGACGGGAGGGAGGCGTGAATGCCGCCGAGACTCTACCGGCGCGCTAGCGGTATTTGCAATCGGCGGCTGCCTTGAACCAAAGCAGCCCGGGGCTACCCCGCACGATACCGGCAATGCGCCCTGCCTCCAGCTTATGCGTTGCCGTGGAACTCGCCGGTGCGATCTTCGTGTTCGGGGCTCAAGCGGCTGCATTTCGCGGCTCGCTTTGTCGTTGCGACCGCTCAATAGAAGGCCGCATTGTGGGAGGCCATCGGCCATGATCGAGCTTGTCTTGACGGTTTGCGCGGTGGCGCAACCCTCCGCGTGCATGGATCAACGTATGCTGTTCGACCAGAACAGCACGCCGCGGCAATGCATGATGAGCGCGCCGCCGTTCATAGCGCGCTGGGCCGACCGGCATCGCGAATGGTTCATTCGGAGCTGGAAATGCCAGTATCCCAAGGGTGACAAAGGACGCCTAATGCCGCACCTGGCCGCCGGTCCCCGCATTTTGACTAAGGTCAAATGAGCGCTCAGCCGTCTGGTTAATTATTTTACCACAGCATGCCCGCCGGCACGGGGAACCGGCGTATCCTCGCCGGCGCCATGGTGTGCCTGGGCCGGATATATCGCGCGTGTCCTATGCGACAGGGGCTCCGGTCGAATTGCGTTGAATTAGCGCCGGGGGAGTGAAGGCGATGAAAGCATACATGATCGGAAGCGGCATCGGCTCTCTGGCCGCCGCGGCATTCATGATCCGTGACGGTGGCGTTCCTGGCAGCGACATCACCATCTATGAGCGCTTGAGCGTTCTGGGCGGCTGTCTCGACGGCGCGCGCTTGCCGGATGGCGCGTACTCGCTTCGCGGCGGCCGGATGCTGACCTTCGACCACTACGAATGCACCTGGGACCTCTTAAGCACGATCCCGTCACTGGAGCATCCCGGCAAATCGGTGCGCGACGAAACCGAAGAGTTCAACGAGCTGTACAAGGCCCATTCCCAGGCCCGCCTCGTCGACAGGAACCGGCACAAGATCGACGTTTCGACCATGGGATTCAGCATGGCGGACCGGATGGAGCTGGTGAAGCTCTCCGAGGCATCCGAAGAAAAACTGGGCACGAGCTGCATTAGCGACTGGCTTTCCCCGGACTTCTTCAAAAACAACTTCTGGTACATGTGGCAGACCACGTTTGCCTTCCAGCCCTGGCACAGCGCCGTCGAGTTCAAGCGCTACCTGCACCGGTTCATGAACGAGTTCCCGCGCATCGAGACGCTGGCCGGGGTGCGCCGCACGATCTACAACCAATACGACTCGATCACCCGGCCCGTCGCCGCGTGGCTCGACGCACAGGGCGTGCAGTTCGTCAGCGGCACGCAGGTCACGGATATGCAGCTCGCCGATGATGCCGGCAAGGTGCGCGTGACCGCGCTCACCATCAAGAAGAGCGGCGGCGAGATCGAGACTGTTTCCATCGGCGAGGACGATCTCGTCTTCCTGCAGAACGGCTCGATGACCGACGCTTCGAGCCTCGGCTCCATGACAGCCGCGCCAGCGCATCTGACCAAGGTTGAAAGCGAAGGCTGGAAGCTTTGGGAGAAGGTCGCGGAAGGCCGGCCGGAGTTCGGCAACCCCGCCCCATTCAATTCGAGCATTCCGGAATCCTATTGGGAGTCCTTCACCGTGACCTGCACCACACCCGCCTTCTTCGATAAGATGCGGGAATTCTCGGGCAACGAAGCGGGAACGGGCGGACTTGTGACGTTCAAAGACTCGAACTGGCTGATGTCGTTCGTGCTCTATCACCAGCCCCATTTCGCGGGCCAGCCAAAAGACATGCAGGTGTTTTGGGGGTATTCGCTCCATCCAGACCGCATCGGCAACTTCGTGGCCAAATCGATGTCGGACTGCAACGGCGCCGAAATTCTCACCGAGCTGTGCGGCCATCTCAATTTCGACCGCAGCGTCTTCGACGGCGCCACCTGCATCCCTTGCCGCATGCCTTACATCACCAGCATGTTCATGCCGCGCGCCAAGACAGACCGCCCGGCGCCGGTGCCCGCGAGTTCGAAGAACCTCGCCTTTGTGAGCCAGTTCGTCGAGATCCCGGACGACGTTGTGTTCACAGTGGAGTTTTCCGTGCGTGCCGCGCAAATGGCGGTTTACCAGCTCCTCGGGATCGAGCGGAAGATCCCGCCCATCACCCGGCACGACAAGTCGATCAAGACGATCGTCGACTCGATCGCGAAGTCCTTCGCCTAAACGGGCACAGGCAGCCCTGGGTGCAAGCCCGGGGCATCCTCGCTCGCGACCCCACCGCGAGAACGCTACCCCCAGCGCACTCACGTCCGGCGGAATGCCGCTGCCCCATTGCCGGGATTCCGCCTTGGGTAGAGTTGAGATGTGGCGCGGTGGCTTTAGGCTGGACATATCCGTTGCCGCCCCTTTCGTCTGGCGGTGCCTCAGTAGTCCGGCCGTGGCTCCGTTTCCACACCCCCGCTCATCGAACCGGGCAGGCGGATTTCCCGCACCCGGCTCTCGGACAAGCTCTCACGCTTACGCCCACGGCTGGTCATACTTAAGCCTGGTCAGACGGACGAGCCCAAAGTGCCCGTAAAGATGCGAGGGTGGATAGCTCCCGCCCTTTCGCCGCCTGAGCTTGTACTTAAAGCGTAACCACCGGCGCAACCGCATCGCCGCGTAGTTGTCGAGAGCCCGGTACGCTTTCCGGACGGTGCCTACTGCAAAGTAGTTCGCCCAGCCGCGTAGCATGCTGTTCAACTTATCCACCAGCTCTCCGGTTTCCTGCCAGCTTTTCGACCGTTCGGTTAGCACATGGATTTTCTCTACCATACGCCCGATGCTCTTCTTCGATGGCCAATAACCCAAACGGGCTTGGCCTGTTTTCGCAGAATATGCACGCCCGAAGGTGTAGCCTAAGAAGTCGAACCTGCCGTCCGGCATCTTGCAGATCCGCGTTTTCTCCGTGTTGACCTCAAGCTTTAGCTTTACCATGAGTTCACGCAAGTGCCGCAATGCCTCTTCGGCCTTGCCGCGCCTGCACAAAATCACAAGATCATCGGCATAGATCACAAGGCGGGAGCCGAGCTTCTGCTCAAGTCCCAGCATCTTCCACCCCAGCACGAACCGGCGCATGTAAAGATTAGCCAGCAAGGGCGAGAGCGGTGAACCTTGCGGAATGCCACGCCGGTTGTCCCGGGCCTCCGTTGTGCGCCGTTTGCCGCCTTGGTCATCGGTTTCTTCCACGGGGCATTCCAGCCACATCTTGATCAGATGCAGCACGCGCCGGTCAACGATCCGGCGGGCCAGCGATTTCATCAAATCTGCATGCGGAATGGACCCGAAGTAGTCCGCCAAGTCGGCATCGACCACGTCTGGACGGCTGCGGAACATCAGCTCTTGCACCTGCACCACCGCTTGCTGCGCGTTGCGCTCTGGGCGATAGGCGTATTGTTCAGGTGGAAGATCGGCTTCAAAGACCGGTTCCAGCACCAGCATTGCTGCTGTCATGCAGACCCGGTCCCGCAAGGTTGAGATGCCAAGCGGCCGGAGTTTGCCGTTGGCCTTGGGGATATAAACGCGTCTGATCGAAGCCGGACGATAAGTCTCGTCCTTAAGCGCTAGCGCCAGTTCGCCAAGCCACCGCTCAACGCCATACTCCTCGATATCCGCGAAGCCCTGACCATCCACACCCGGCGCCCCTCGATTGGAGCGGCACTGAGCGTATGCATGGGCCAAAACATCTTCGCGGTAAATCTTGTCGTACAAAGCATAGAAGCGGTAGCCGGCTTCAGCCTTCGCTTTTGCGTGTAACGCCTTCTGCAATTTCTGAACACTTTCCGGAGTTGATAGGTTACCCAATCTCCAGGCCCTTTCTTGCGTCTTGCGTTAGTCTTGAACCGAGGCCCCTTTCCTCCACCGGCATTACCCGGTTTCCACGGTACTACGGGCCTCTCCGCCACCCCAAGGCGCCCAGCCTGTCCCTCGCGGGCGTCCGGTTGGCCGTCCCCGGCCACGCCATGGGGCTTCCCGTGTTGCGTGCGCTTTCCTTGCGTACATGCTGCCGCCACTACCCCGGTGCGGCGGCTGGGCGTAGATTTCGCTCGTTCACCCAACCGTATCAGCCTTCCCCGATACGACTGCCGGGTCGGCCCGCACATCAACCTTTTCGAGGTTTGCTCAGCGTTCACTCACGTTGCGGCCTGCACACTCGCGCGGTCACCTATACGTGACCCGCTTTACCCGAAGGCTTCGGCCATTTCGTTACCTCCATGACCGCTCCGGTTGCTTCCGGCTGGAGCGAGTTGGCCGGGTGGGGCTTGCACCCACTGGAAAGCGCCGTCTTTACACGGCGCACGTCGATAGCGGCTGTGCCGGGTTATTGGCGATCCCTTTCGCGCAGGGACGCTAATGGATCCCAGTGCGGTCTTCTCCGAAAAAGCCGTGAGCATAGCGCGGCTGGTCCCAGCGTAGGGCTGGATCTCTCAGGCGTTGGGGATGTACGGGATGTGAGGGTACTTTTTCTTCACCGCTTCGAATTCCGTGGCCGGGCCCTTGCACCGGGACTTATACTCTTTCCGCTCCGCCTTGAACCGCCTAACGTACGGGGCAGCCCGGGTGCGGTCTGCTGCTGGGTCTGCTGCTGGAAATCCCCGCTGGGCGAGTACTTGCTTGGCGACATCCATTGCGCCGAGGTAGGCGTAATTCGCCGACATCACGAGGTCTAACATTTGGCAGCTGATGGCCCGCAACCTTACTGGATCCTCCTCGTTCACGGGATCATGGGGATCGGCTATGGGCTTCAGGTCCGTCAATTGAGCCGGCGGCTGAGCCGGCGTTTCCGCGGAAGCGCAACCGCATAGAAACGCGCACGCTGATATGGCTGAAACGATAAGCTTGCTTGCGTTCATGGTGCCCCCAGCAATCCCGAACAAAACCCAGCGTTGGAACTACAGCGACGGTCTGCAATCTTGGCGAGCATAGGCCGCTATTGAAGCAGAAGACTTTGCAGATAGTGCTGACGCTTACTGTCTATGACGCGCGAAAAATGGGTAATTTGTGGCTAGCTGGTAATAAATACCGCGGGCTTGTTGCTGCCACCGTGAGCGGCCTTCGGCGGGTAGAACGGGATTTATATACTTGACATAGGACGCCATCTGCCCTATATTCAAATCAACAGCACAGGACATAATACCATGGCCGTTGATTTAACCAACCCGATTTTCCACAACGAAGACGCCGCCCGCGCCCATCTCGAAAGCGTGCGCTGGCCGGAAGGTCCGGTTTGCCCCCACTGCGGATCGAAGCGCGTCACCCGCATGGTAGGCAAGAGTCACCGGCCCGGCCTCATCCATTGCAACGATTGCGAGAAGCCCTTCACAGTTACGGTTGATACCGTGATGGAGCGCTCGAAGATCCCGCTGGCGAAGTGGGTTCTCGGCTTCCACCTCATGGCAGCTTCAAAGAAGGGCGTTTCCTCGCACCAGCTCCACCGCATGCTAGGCATCACCTATAAGAGCGCCTGGTTCCTTTCCATGCGTATCCGCGAAGCGATGGGTCTCGATGCCGAAACTGCCGGCCCGATAGGCGGCGGCAACAAGGTTGTCGAGAGCGATGAAACCTACGTCGGCGGCAAGAAGAAGAACGTCCACAACGGCAAGCCGGAACCCAAGAAGCACGCCGTGGTGACGCTTGTTGAACGCGATGGCAGCAGTTCGCGCGAAGCACGTCCCGAACGTGACCGCCGCGAATGTCAAAGAGCACCTTTTGACCAATGTCGATAAGGCGTCCTACCTCATGACGGACGAAAGCAAGGTCTACGTCACACCGGGAAAGAAGTTCGCTGGCCACATGAGCGTGAACCACTCGCAGGACGAATACGTCAGGCTTGGCGGCTTCGTTCACGTCAACACCGCCGAAAGCTTCCACGCTCTGGTAAAGCGCGGGATGTATGGCACCTATCACGCGGTTTCCGAACACCATTTGCAGCGCTACATCGATGAAGCTGCCTTCAAATGGAATAACCGCATCGCGGTCGGCATTGACGACACCATGCGCGCCACGAACGCGATCAAGGGTGCCGAAGGCAAGCGGTTGATGTATCGAAAACCTAGTTCAGCAATGCGTGCTATCTAAGTACGTTTCTCTGAAGCGGTAGGATGATGGTCCTCCTGCCGTTTCCGGCTTCTCCCCTTCTTCATATCCTTGTGCTGTTTGGGGGGCGTACTGAGGGCGCGGCGCAACGCTTCGTCTCGGCGATTAGCTATTTGATCTTCGGTCATTTTTTTGTTTTGGTCTTGTGTCATGGCGAAACGCGTGCTTCTCAGAAAAGGCAACTTGAGAACTGTCGGCCGGTGTATCTATTGCTGGCCCAAAAAGACCGTGACCACAAGCCTCAGTGACGAACATATCGTACCACGAGGCTTAGGTGGAGATCAATTTCTCAAAGACGCCAGTTGCGAAGATTGCCGGAACATTACCCAATCGTTCGAAAGGGAAGTGATAAACGGCACATTCTGGATTCTTCGGGTCCTTCACGACATCCGAAACAAGGGAAAAAAGCATCCCAAGCCACCAGTGAAAATAATTGGATCAGACGGCGAGAACCGCGTCATTCATCTTCCACAGGAAGAAATTCCTGTAGCAGTTGCGCTTCCGCTTTTCGGCCCGGCAAAGCTATTAAAGAACTACTATGGTGATAAATCGAACCCTGAAGGGGTTTGGACTATGATCAATCCTGAATGCGCAGAAAACGCGCCAAAGCTTGGCATTTATGGGATGCCTATGAATCTTGCGAGAAAGTCATTCTCTCGTATGTTATGCAAGATCGCGCATTGTAATGCAGTTCAAGAACTTGGGTTAGATGGCTTTACCCCACTCCTCTGCGATCTTATCAAGGGAGAAGAGGATGATTATACCAAATATGTTGGGGTAGAAAGCCCTCCATATCCCAAAAGATACAAATCCGTTCACTTAATTGCGTTGTATGATCGCCTTGATCCTATGGTTACCATGGTACAATTATTCGCTTCCGTAGGCGCTCCTGGCTATCATGTTGTCACAGGGCACGCACCGGAAGTCCCGTTTCTGAACAATATAACTTTATAGTCGCATTGATCGCAAAGGCATATGCTTCTTGATCATGCTCATCCAACTTTTCCCAGGGAATATCTTCCGGTGTAGGGAAGGAGTTGAGCATTTCTTCATAGAAGCGCTTTGAGAGCTTCCAAAGAAGCGGCGAAGGCCAATCTTCTTGCGGTTCAGACATTGCGCGCCCCCTTTTCTGAGGGCGCGCAATGCGCCGGCCTGTCCTCTACCTTATATCGTGATTTTCGAACTATGTCACGTATATAAATCCCGGTAGAACGACCTAATTGGACATGGTGAGGACTGAGCGGTGCTGCTGGCCGATTCCGACGTCTGATCTGCCACCCCTGGCGCTCCTGCACACATCGTCCGTTATCAAATCCGAAAACAGGCATCGCCATCTGAGCAATTTTCGAAACCCGCCTCTTCCGGAATTCGGCCTTCACCGGGAGGGAATGCGGCGAGGGGCGAAGTGATGAGGGGGCGTGCGTCGAGCATCGTATAGGGGGCATTCGAGGCGCGGCCGGGCAGTGTCCCCTCCCGCCTGCAAACGAGCGCCGCCCGCGGATCAAAACGGTCCCGCGCACATCCTTGCCACGAGGTTCAGCCGCGTCCGTAAACAGATCGTTTAGTTCCAGTAGAGAGCGATCATGGTTAATATAGGTATGGTAAACGCGAGCAACGCATGTTTAATTTGCGCGCGTTTGTGCGAAATTTTCCGCGTTTTGGGTCGAATTCTGCATTTCAAAAATCCCGTTAAATATAGGGGAATATTTGAAATTTACCAACGCAATGACCGTGGGTTATCGCCGAGCGCCGCGAATATCGCGTTATATATCAGACAGATAAGAGCGCGTAAGGTTTGCGCAAGGTTTTTCTGCTATATTGATTCAAAGTCGAACAAAGCCCTGCGAACTCCGCAAAAATACCGACGGAGCGATTGGGAAAGTTAATATGGCGTTACTCCAAGGCTGGCAACCGCGCGGGCGGGCAAGCAATCGAGCGGCCTCTGCATCAAGGCGTGGCGCTTGCACTCTCCGGTGCATCCGCCACAACGGCAAGCCTTTCTGCCTTTCTTGCTGCAGCGTCGCGGGCCGCGGCAATGGCCGTCTCCAGCACCTCAAGCCCCGCACCCGGCTTGACGCTTTCCTCGGTCAAGAGCCTCCGGAAGGCGCGGGCGCCGGGCTTTCCGTTTATGAGGCCGGTCATGTGCCGCGTGATGCAGGAGATCCTTGTGCCGCGTTCCAGCTCGGGTGCCGCGTAGGCGAGCATCCGCTCCAAGACAGCGGCGGCGTCGAGCGGCGGCGTATCCTCGCCATAGAGGAGCCGGTCCGCATCGGCGAGGATCGCGGGCGTCTTGTAGGCCGCGCGGCCGAGCATGACGCCATCCACCGCCTCAAGATGCACGAGCGCCTCTTCAAGCGTGGCGATGCCGCCGTTGATGACAATCGTAAGCTCGGGGAAGGCCGCCTTGAGCCTGTAGACGCGCTCGAAGTCGAGCGGCGGGACGTCGCGGTTCTCCTTGGGGCTCAAGCCCTGAAGCCAGGCCTTGCGGGCGTGCACGATGAACATGCGGCAGCTAGCACCTGCCACGGTATCGATGAACCGCGAAAGATCGGCCTCGCTATCCTGGTCGTCGATGCCGATCCGGCACTTGACGGTGACGGGCAGGCCGGCGCCAACCGCGCCTTGCATGGCCGAAACGCATTGGCCCACGAGTGCCGGCTCCGCCATGAGGCAGGCGCCGAAGCGGCCCGACTGCACCCGGTCCGAGGGGCAGCCGCAATTCAGGTTGATTTCGCCGTAGCCGAAGGAGGCGCCAACTTCGGCCGCGCGCGCAAGCTCGTCCGGGTCCGAGCCGCCAAGCTGCAGGGCAACCGGGTGCTCCGCGGGATCGAAGCCCAACAGCCGCTGCCTGTCGCCATGCGCAATGGCCGCCGATGTCACCATCTCGGTATAGAGGCGCGCGCGCTTGCTCAATTGCCGGTGGAAGAAGCGGCAATGGCGGTCGGTCCATTCCATCATGGGCGCGACGCAGAAACGCCAAGGGCTGGCGTTTCCGCATTTTCCTGATTTTTCAGTGGTATGTCCGTTTAGCCAGCATATCCATTTACGTCTGATTCGTTGCGCATTTCCGCCCGTTTGGTATACGGCGCTTCTGTATTTGCGATCGCACCTGCTGCCTGGGGGGTATGATCTTCAACCGCAGGCTATGGCCGGCGCCGTTAAGGTCGCGAAGTGGCTGGGAGTAACGTCGAGGTCAAGAACTCGCCATAGGCGCATTTGGGATCGTCCGCGACACCGCTCTGCGTGATTATGGATGCGAGTGACGATCTGTTGCAATAGTTGGTGGGCGATTAATTCGCGTTTGCGCCTGCAATAATCCGGCTTCGAGGTATGCGTTTTCGGGGCTCGACCTACCGCCTGCGCAGTTTTCTACAACAATCCCGCTTCTTGGTGTGTCATGTGGAAGGTGATGTTCATGATGCGCGGGCGCCACTTCGCCCCCTGTGAAGCCTCTGTTTCTTCGGGCTGCAAATCGGCGCACCCCGGTTCGATTCCGGATAACTCCATTTAAACCATTGAAAACACTAGATTTTAAACAAGGATAAAGACCGACGAAATGGATCAAGCTGAGGTAACGTGTGGTCCAATCGGGGACCCGCTTTCGTGGCCTGTTCTCCCCGCAGGTTTTGTCGATTTGACTTGTTGCAGGTTGCATAATATCCAATTAGTAACCTCCGGCAGACTTATGTATTTGAGCAAAAATGAACCGAATGTGTCGTCCGCGAGACGGCCATGCATGATCGCCCCGGAATCATCGGGCAGGGGCCGCTGGGCCGCCCCCAGCGTGCAGGCCGTGAAGCCTAATTTTGTCAGCGATGGCGACGAATGCGGCACCATCCGATTTGGCGCCTTTTTGCGCGGCAAGCTGCGTCATGAGACGCTGAATCGGACGCCTCGCGGCCAGCAGTTCGAGCTGGTTGACAACATTGATTTCGGACCTTTTGAAGTGGCAGGCGGCGCGCCAGTTGGGACGAATGAAGAACGAATAGCAGGCAAGGTTGTAAAACATCGGCTGCGGAATTGTAAAATAGCCCCGACGTTCTATTTCGTTCTTCAGATAAGCCCTTGATTTTAATGGTACCGCTACCCCGGCTCGAACGGGGGACCCCCAAATCCACAATCTGGTGCTCTAACCAACTGAGCTACAGCGGCGTAAAGGAAACCGCAGTAAACAGCGTTTTCGGGTAAACTTCAAGCACGCAAATGCGAATATGCGGCGCGAAAACCCGTCGCTTATGCAAGCGGGTGCAGGAGCCGGAAACCGGCTCTCGCACCCCGGGGAAATGCTTAGAAGTGGCTGGACGGATTGGCCTTTTGAGCGGACTGCGCGACGAGGCGCGAAATCTCCTGTGCCTGCTGCGCGAAGGTCTCCATCTGCTGGCGCGCAAACTGGCTCTGAATGTCGAGCGCTTCCTTGAGGTCTTTGGCGTGAACCAGGCGCTGGGCAAGCTCGAAATTGGCTTGGAGGTTGGCCTCCGTGTATTTCACGGCCTTCTCGTTGATCTCGCGGGCGCCGGTGGCGATGACGTCGGTGGATTTGGCAACCACATCGTGAGCCTGGCGGGTCGCCTCCATGAAGCGGTTGTAAGCTTCGCGCGCCTGATCGACGCTCTTGCTTGCAAGGTCGCGGACGGATGCGGGAATCTCGAAATCGATCTGCTGGTTCATAGCGGTCTCCTACCTGCTAATGCGATCCTTGGAAGCTGGATAACGCCCCAGCATCCAGCCTGGGTTCGTATATACATGCAGTTATGGTGCATTGCAACAAATTCCTTGTGCGTTGCACAATTTCGTGAAATTCGCGGTTCCGCCCAATTTTCCACAAACATAGCCAGCCTAGTTCTTTCTTCGCTTGCATTCCGCCCCGAACATCGCGCATCTGCGGAACAGGCAAGGTAAGTGCTGCGTCGATGTAATCGCGGCAGGAAGAGACATTGGCAGCTAGACGGAACAAAGCTATCGCCGGTCGCGATCCCTTCGCGGATTTGCCGTTCTCGCCGCGCGCAGCCTTCATCTGGGATCAGACCTCGTGCGCCATCACGTGGATGAACGGGGCGGCGCGTTCCAAGTTCGGACTTGGCGCGGAAAAGGAGCAAACGGCCTTGCCCGCCGGTGTTGCCGCACGCTTGGCGCAAGGGTTCGACGAGGCCCAGGCAAACGGAAAAGCTTGCGGCGCTGTCAGGTTCAAGGCCGGCCGCTACCCTGCCATCCCTTGCACTTTCGAAGTTATGGAGCTTGCCGGCGGCCATAAGGGTCTAATTGTATCCGAAGCTGCCGTCACGCAAGAGCCGGCGAACGTCGTCCGCCTGCCTGCCCCCGCCAAAAAGAAGACTGCAGCCAAGTCTTCAGGCAAGCGGCCCGCCGCGCCAACGAAACAGCAGCCCGCGCCCAGCAGTCCCGCCGCGCCTGTTGGCCAGCTAACACCTGAGGAGTTGCGCGCCTTCAAGGCCATCGGCCGGACTGTCCGCCGGATGGCACGGGAGAAGCGGCGTTGCGCCAACACCGCGGCCGAGGCAGTTCCCGCGCAGGCGCCGGAGCAAGCCGTGCCGGCTGCGGATTTGCAAGCCAGCGCAGCCCTGCTTTTCTCCGCCTTCGATCTCGTGCTCTTCCTCGATGCCGGGCTCGCCGTCTCCCGCACCGAAGGCCGGCCTCAGCAAATCGGCTGGCGCAAATCCGGCCTGCTCGGGAAACCGGCAGCCAACGTCTTGCCGCCTGCGGAACAGGCTATCTTTCGCCGCATGGTCAAGAAGGTGGACGCCGGCGCCAAGATCAGCCGCGATACCCTGGTGCTCTCGGGCGAGGCTGGCGGCAGCATGCCCTGCCGTGCGGTCCTTAGCCGCTGGCAGGACGGCAGCACGCACTATTTCCTGGCCTTAGTTTCGCTCAGCGTGCCCGCGCGCCTGAAGCGCATGCCTGCCATCCCGCAGATAACCAGGCTTGCGGCATAACGTCCCGGCGCTCGCGGCCGTTCCGCATAGGGCTGCGCCCGTCCAGGGGTGCGCACACCTCAAGAGTGTCACGCCTGCTCCGGTTGAACAGTTCAGCAACCGTCATCCCGGAACGGCGCTTGCGCGGCATCCGGAATCGTTACAGACGCCAGCGCCCTCTGCGATCCCGCGTCCGCGTAGCAGCATTCCATACGAAATCCGGCTGAGTGGTTCGCAGAGTCCCCCTCACCCCAGCCCTCTCCCCGAGGGGAGAGGGGGATAGGCTGTGCCCGCTGTAAGGCCGTCCTCTCTCCCATCCACATCCCGCTTGCGAACAGCTTGGCGACCGCATCCTCGCGCAGACGTAGTCATCTAGCTTCCAGGTACAATCTAGTTTAGCTGTTGCGGGCGGGCGCCATTCACCATTTCGCGTCGAGCCAGGTTGCAATTGCGCATTGAATCCGGCGGCATTGAATGTAAGAGGAGTGTATCAGGATACTTGGGAGAAATCATTTGCCTAACGAGACAGGCTTGGCATCGGAAACTCGCTTCGGCCGTTTTCTCGCCACGCGGCCCAACACTGCTGTATTACTATTTGCCCTTGCTGCATTTTCTGGGGCTGTCCGCTGTCATCCTGCTCACCCAGCCCACGCTGGGCCTCGATGTCTTCGAGCAAGTCGCCTGGGCACGCGATCCGCAATGGGCTTACGCAAAGCATCCGCCCCTGCCCGCCTGGATCATGGCCGCCGCCATTTGGTTGGCCGGGAATAAGCCGTGGATTGCCGCGGTACTGGGTGCGGCAACGTCCGCCGCTGCACTGCTCGTGGTCTGGGCTCTCGCGCGCCGGCTTGTCAGCGCGAGCCTGGCCTTGATCGCCGTGTTTCTGCTCGAAGGCGTCATCTACTTCAATGTCGCGGCCGCGGACTTCAATCACAACGTGATCTTGCTGCCGCTTTGGGCCTTCGTCGCCTATGCCGCCCATCGCGCGTTCGTCGAGGGCAAGGCCATGGACTGGACGCTCCTCGGCATCGCCGCTGGGCTCGGCATGCTTGGAAAATATGCAACGGCGTTTCTGCTGCTTGCGGTGCTCGCCGCTTTTCTCGCCGACCGCCAGGGCCGGGCCAAGTTGTGGAGCAAAGGCCCGTGGATCGCGGGCGTTTGCGGAACCGCGATCCTGGCACCTCACATTTGGGCGCTTTATCGCATCGACTTCGCGCCCTTCTACTATGCGGAGGAGCGCCTTAAGAGCGCAACCTCCATTTTCGATCACCTGCTGTTTCCGCTCGGCTGGCTTGGCGCCCAGCTCTTGAACTCCAGCCTGGCCCTTTGCCTCGCGGGCATCGTCCTGTTCAGCGCAAGATCGAAGCTGCTGCGGCTGGAAAACGCGGACGACGGTATCAGGCGGAACCTGCAGTTCTTTGGCATTCTGTTCGCCGCGCCGCTGCTGACCGGGCTCGCGATCCAGGCGGTGGGCGGCGTGCGCTTTCACGACATGTGGGGCTTCCCCATGTTCGTCCTGCTGGGCATCGTGGTGGCGCTTCTCATCGCGGCGAGCCCTCTCCAGGGGCGCGAGCTTGCGCCTAAATTCGCTGCCGGGGGCATGGCCTTTCTTGGGCTCACCGCGATTGCCCTCTTCGCCATGAACTTGGCTTCGCCATATGCCATGCACAAAGGAGCAAGGCATCAATTCCCCGCCCAGGAGCTTGCAAAACAGCTTGGCTCGCGTTGGGAGGCCCAATTTCCCTCGACGCCGGTCCGCTATGTTGCCTCCGACGTCTGGCTGGGAGGCATGCTGACCGCCTACCACCCCAACCGGCCTTCCGTGCTGATTTCCGGCAACTTCGCGAACAGTCCCTGGATCGCGCCCGAACGCATACAGCGGAATGGCGCCATCGTCATTTGGCAAGGGGACTATGACGGCGAGCGGCTGATGAAGCAGTTTCCCGATGCCATTTTGCAGAGCCCGCTTGAACTCGCTTATCAAACGGGCGCGAAGGTTCCGGCCGCCCGGGTGAATTGGGCGATCCTTCCCCCTTGCGAACGTCCGCGTCGGAGGAAGCCGCCGCGGGGCTGGCACAAACGTCCAATCGCTAGGAGATAGTTCCATCGTTTGCTACTCCCCCGATTAAGTCCCTGTTAACCGCATTACTTAGCTCTTTGGGCCAATTGGCGCGTTTCGCACCGCGCCGTTGACGATTTCAGTATAGCCGAAGATGTTTTTCTAAAATCTTAAGCGTCAGGTAAGTTGCTGATATGACGCCAGAAATACGAGACATTCCGCAGCGCTTGACGGCGCCAAATGCACCGTTTCGTGGTTAATATCAAATCGCTACCGATATTTAACGGGATTCTAGGAGCGTGGAAATCGGCCCGAAACGCGAAAAAAATCGCAAAAATGCGCGCGTGGAGAACATGAGGCTGGTGCGTTTACCACGCCCGCATTAACCATGCCGCGCCGCCTACGCTTCTTCACCTCACCTTAACACGCCGCAACTGTAACCACGTCCGTCATCGGGAGACGGCCTCGTTGATGCTGCAATGCAGCATGAAAACCGTATGGTTCCTTGCCCGAAGACTTCGTGAGGCAATGCGGGTCTAGTATGTTTCAACCTAGATCCGGCAGTTAGCTCATATGCTGCTGGGAAACAAACCGTAGCGCCGGCCCCGCGAAGGCGCATCGGCGCCGATGTTGCAGCGGCCGGTGTGTCATATGCGGGAATTTCCCCTCATCCTGTCCCCATGGGAGAAGGGACGCCCGAATTATCCGCAGCGCGAGTTCCTAGCGTCCCCTCTCCCATGGGGCGAGGGACAGGGTGAGGGGCGGTACCTTCGATCAGGCCGCCCGCGAGACGCAGGGCATTAATGACGGTGCCGCACAAATGGCCTATCGTTAGGAGACGATCGACCGGGAGGGGCATATGAAACTCGAAGCCATCGGCGAGTCCATCTGGCTGGCGGAAGGCGAAACCGTGAGTTTCTACGGCTTCCCCTACCCTACCCGCGCCATCGTCGTGAAGCTTGACGGCGGCAAGTTGTGGGTGTGGTCGCCAATCGCATTGACCCCAGCGCTGCGCACCGAAATCGATACGCTGGGCACGGTCGCCCATCTCGTCAGTCCCAACAAGTTGCATCACCTCTATTTGAGGGACTGGAAAACCGCCTATCCCGAAGCGGCGCTTTGGGGGCCGGCTTCGACAATCCGGAAGCGGAAAGATCTGCAATTCCAGCCTCCCCTGCAAAACGAAGCCCCCGCGGACTGGGGCGGCGCCATCGATCTGGCGTGGTTCCAGGGCTCGCCGTTCATGGACGAGATCGTATTCTTTCACATCCCTTCATCCACCGCGATTCTGGCTGACCTATCGGAAAACTTCAGCGCCGGATTTCTGCGCAGCCATTGGAGTTGGTGGCAGCGTCCGCTGGCAAGGCTCGATGGCCTCACCGAGGGACAGGGCTTCGCACCCTTGGAATGGCGCCTTTCCTTTCTGAACCGCCGGCCCGCCCGCGCCGCCCTGCGCAAAATGCTCGGCTGGCAGGCTCGCAGCGTTGTGATGGCGCATGGCGTCTGGCAGCGGGAGAATGGCGGCGCCTATTTGAAGCGGGTCTTCCGCTGGCTGGCTTGATGCGGTGTGACGCATCCCGGCACATCCCACACCACGTTTTTTTGAAGCATCCGCGGACAGACTTTCGTCGGGGATGACAACACGCCGCGCCCCCCGCACCATTTGGCCGAAAGGAGCGCTCATGTCTGACGATTTTGTCCTGCAGACATCGGGGCTCACGAAGGAGTTCAAAGGCTTCGTCGCCGTCAACGGAGTGGACCTTTCGATCCGGCGCGGCACCATTCATGCGCTCATTGGGCCGAACAGCGCCGGCAAGACGACCTGCTTCAACTTGCTGACCAAGTTCCTCGATCCATCGCGGGGCAGCATTGTTTACAAGGGCTACGACATAACGCGCACGCCGCCCGCCGATGTGGCGCGGCTGGGGCTTGTGCGCTCCTTCCAGATTTCCGCGGTTTTTCCGCGTCTTACCGGACTTGAGAACGTGCGCATCGCGCTGCAGCGCCGCCGTGGCGGAAGCTTCGATTTCTGGCGCCCGCAGTCGGTGCTCGACGAAATGAACGCGCGCGGCCAGGAGCTTTTGGACGCGGTTGGCCTCCTCGAATACGCGGACGTGCCGGCCGGGGAGTTGTCGTACGGCCGCAAACGCTCGCTCGAAATCGCCACCACTCTGGCGCTAGACCCGGAGGTCATGCTGCTCGACGAACCCATGGCCGGCATGGCGCAGGAGGACGTCGGCAGGATCGCCGCTTTGATTAAGAAAGTGTCATCGAACCGCACTATCCTGATGGTCGAGCACAATCTTTCTGTGGTCGCGGACTTGTCGGACTTCATCACCGTGCTGGCACGCGGCCGTGTGCTCGCCGAAGGCAGTTATGCGACGGTTTCCAAGGATGAGCGCGTGATCGAAGCCTATATCGGGGTGGGGCATGCGTAGTCCGGGAGCCTGCGATTCATTCAACGCGCATTACCCCTCATCCTGTCCTTCTCCCACAGGGAGAAGGGACGCCTTAACAACGGGCACGGCCGGACTCCCTCTCCCATTGGGAGAGGGTTGGGGTGAGGGGTAACGCCCCATGGCCATGGCTCACACTCCAGCAACAGCAAATACTGCCGCGCCGGCGGTTTCCCCCTCCCCAGTCCTGAGCGTCCGCGAGTTGCAAGCCTGGTACGGCGAAAGCCATATCCTCCACGGCATGAGCTTCGATCTCTACCCAGGCGAGGTCGTGACACTTCTGGGGCGCAATGGCGCGGGCAAGACCACCACGCTCAGATCGATCATCGGCATTTTGAGCAAACGCAGCGGCTCCATCCTTTTCGAGGGAACCCAAACCATCGGCCTGCCTTCCCGCTCCATCGCGCGGCTCGGCATCGGCTATTGCCCCGAGGAGCGCGGGATCTATTCGAGCCTTTCGGTCGAGGAAAACCTCATGCTGCCCCCTGTCGTGAAGCCGGGCGGGCTCTCGCTTGAGCGGATATTCACACTCTTTCCGAATATCAAGGAAAGGCGCTCCAGCCAGGGCACCAAGCTTTCCGGCGGCGAGCAGCAGATGCTCGCGATTGGGCGAATCCTGCGGACGGGTGCGCGCACGCTGCTGCTCGACGAGCCGACCGAGGGCCTTGCGCCGGTGATCGTTCAACAGATCGGCCGCACCATAGGGGAGTTGAAAAACGAAGGGTTCAACATCGTCCTTGTCGAGCAGAACTTCCACTTCGCGGCGACTGTCGCGGACAGGCACTACGTCGTCGAGCAGGGGCGCATAATCGACATGATTCCGAACGCAGGGCTTGAGGCCAATAGGCAGAAGCTACATACCTATCTAGGCGTTTAGCCGGTTGGGCATAACTAGGGAGATAAACGTGCGCATAGGAACTCTATTCGTAGCGGCAGCGGCGCTGCTGGCTTCCATAACGGCCTCATCCGCCGAGACGCCGGTCAAGATCGGCATCCTCAACGACCGTTCCGGCCTCTATGCGGACCTTGGCGGCGAAGGCTCCGTCGTTGCCGCCAAGATGGCCATCGAAGAATTCAAGGCCGCCGAAAAAGGCCTCAAGGTCGAGGTGGTTTCCGCCGACCACCAGAACAAATCCGATGTCGCGGTGAACAAGGCTCGCGAATGGTACGATCAGGACGGCGTCGATGCGATCTTCGACGTGCCGAATTCCGGCGTGGCGCTGGCCATTTCCGCGCTCACGCAGGAGAAGAATAAGATTTTCATCAACTCGGGCGCCGCATCCTCGGATCTGACCGGAGCGAAATGCTCGCCGAACACCCTCCACTGGACCTACGACACTTGGGAGCTTGCGCACGGCACCGGCGCCGCGATGGTGAAGGCAGGCGGGTCGACCTGGTTCTTCCTCACCGCCGACTACGCCTTCGGGCATGCCCTGGAGCGCGACACCTCAGCGGTTGTCACTGCCGAGGGCGGGAAAGTCCTGGGAAGCGTGAAGCATCCTCTCAACACGCAGGATTTCTCCTCCTTCCTGCTGCAGGCGCAGTCTTCGGGCGCCAACGTGGTTGGCCTTGCCAATGCCGGCGGCGACACCATCAACTCCATCAAGCAGGCAGCCGAGTTCGGCATCGTGCAGGGCGGGCAGAAGCTCGCGGGCCTGCTCGTGTTCCTTTCGGATGTCCACTCGCTGGGCCTGAAGACCGCGCAGGGCCTGGTCCTGACCGCGCCCTTCTACTGGGACCTCAACGATAACACGCGCGCCTTCGCGGATCGCTTCATGAAGCAGACGAACCGGCGGCCGACCATGGTTCAGGCCGGCGTCTATTCGGCCGTGCTTCACTATCTGAAGGGGGTTCAGGCCGCGGGCGGCGCCAAGGACGCACTGGCGGTCGCCGGCAAGATGAAGGAGATGCCGGCGGAGGATGAGGCGTTCGGCAAGAGCACCGTGCGCGCGGATGGCCGGGTGATTCACGACTCCTATCTGTTCGAGGTGAAGAAGCCGGAAGAGTCGAAGGGGCCGTGGGATTACTACAAGCTGATCTCGACCACGCCCGCCGAAAAGGCCTTCCGTCCCATGAGCGAGGGCGGTTGCTCGCTGGTGGCCGGGAAATAACCGCCGGTTGGAGCGTATGATAGCGGATAGCGCAACGAACCAGGCGCACTACCCCTCACCCTGTCCCTCTCCCCATGGGAGAGGGAACGCCCGAACAACGGGCGCGAGGGGACTCCCTCTCCCATGGGGAGAGGGGTGGGGTGAGGGGAGCGAGCTTCGAAATTGCCCGCGTGCTCCATCCACAAGCACCCCCTCAAACGCCCCGCATCGCAGCTCCCCAAGCTTGGAGCTAAACAGGAATGACCTGCGCCGATTTTTCCTCCTGCGTGGTGAGCGTTCTGGGCGTACCGCCCCAAGCGCTGTTCGGCCAGTTGCTCCTGGGCCTGATAAACGGCTCCTTCTACGCCATGCTGAGCCTCGGCCTGGCCGTGATCTTCGGCCTGCTCAACATCGTGAATTTCGCCCATGGCGCGCAATATATGGTGGGCGCTTTCGGGGCCTACTTCCTGCTCAACAACAGCTATGTCTCGATTGGCTATTGGCCTGCGCTGCTCGTCGCGCCGCTCATTTGCGGGCTCTTCGGCGTTCTGCTGGAGCGCAACCTCATTTCCCAGCTCAACGTGAAAAGCAAAACGCGCAGCTTGACCGTTTTCGGCGCGTTTTTTCTTATCCTGATCGCCATCGATGGCTCCAATCTCGCCAGCGCGCTAGGGCTCGGCAGCGGCATTCCGGATCTCGCCACGGCATTCGGCTACCGCATGGAACCCGCCCTGGCCTATGGCATCGCCGCCATCGCGGCACTCCTGATCGCCACGGTTCTCGCGAATACAGGCGTTCTCGAAACCCACGATGCCGATGAGCATAGCGACCACCTCTACGGGCTGCTGCTCACCTTTGGCCTGGCTATCGTCATCCAGGGGCTATTCGTCAATCAGTACGGCTCGACCGGCCTGCCCTACACCATTCCAGCCGAGCTTTCGGGCGGCAAGAACCTGGGCTTCATGTTCCTGCCTATCTATCGCGGCTGGGTGGTGATCGCCTCGCTCGCGGTCTGCCTCGCAACCTGGCTTACAATCGAGAAGACCAAGCTTGGCGCGTATTTGCGCGCGGCGACGGAAAACCCGACGCTGTTGCAAGCCTTCGGCGTCAACGTGCCGCTGCTCATCACTTTCACCTACGGCTTGGGGGTGGCGCTGGCCGGGCTCGCGGGTGTGCTCGCCGCGCCGATCTACTCGGTGAACCCCAGCATGGGAGCGGATCTCATCATTGTGGTGTTCGCGGTTGTCGTGATCGGCGGCATGGGCTCGATCCTGGGCTCCATCGTGACCGGGTTCACGCTTGGCATCGTCGAGGGGCTCACGAAGGTTTTCTACCCGCAGGCCTCTTCAACGGTTATCTTCGTCATCATGGCCATCGTGCTTCTGATCAAGCCAGCCGGCCTCTTTGGGAAAACCGCCTAATGACCGGCCTTGAACACATCCAGGATACCGCTCGCGCCAGCGGTCCGGCACAACGGCGGAGCGCGGCTTCCCCGCTTTCCCTCCACGCAGTGCTGTTCGCCGGGCTTGCGGCGGCTCTGGCAATCCTGCCGCTGCTCGGCCTCTATCCCTTCGTGCTCGCCGAAATCCTATGCTTTGCGCTGTTCGCCAGCGCTTTCAATCTGATGCTGGGCTATGGCGGGCTGTTGTCCTTCGGCCACGCCATGTTCTTCGGTTTCGCCTCCTACGTCACGGCCTACACGGCGAAGTATGGCCTCCCCGCGCTGCCCTTTTGGCTGCCGGGCGCCGGCCCGTTCAGCATCCTCATCGGCCTGCCGCCGTTCTCCCCAGCGCTTGCCGTGCTCGCGGGCGCGGCCGTCGCCGGCGGCCTCGGCTTCGTCGCGGGCTCGCTCGCAATCCGCCGCCAGGGCATCTACTTTGCGATGGTCACACTCGCCCTTGCGCAGATGGTGTATTTCTTCTGCCTGCAGGCGCCATTCACGGGCGGCGAGAACGGCATTCAGGCCGTGCCGCGCGGCACGGCTTTCGGACTGGTAAGCCTTGGACCTGACCTCAACGCCTATTACGCGGTTGCCGCGGTGTTCATGGCGGGCTTCCTGCTGATCGCCCGCATCGTACACTCGCCTTTCGGACAGGTTTTGAAGGCAATCCGGGATAACGAGCCGCGCGCAATCTCGCTCGGCTACCGGACGGCACGCTATAAGCTTGCCGTTTTCGTGCTCTCGGCCACGCTGGCCGGCGTTGCCGGAGGCATGAAAGCCATCGTGTCCCAACTGGCGACCTTGACGGACGTGCATTGGAGCATGTCGGGCGAGGTGATCCTGATGACGCTCGTGGGCGGCATGGGCACCATCTTCGGACCGCTCGTGGGCGCCGTCATCATCGTCGCCATCCAGAACTACCTCAACAGCTTCGGCGCCTGGGTCACAATCGTGCAGGGCACAATCTTCGTGGTCGCCGTGCTGCTGTTCAAGGAAGGTATTGTTGGCGTTCTCGCCCGCGCCATCCGCCGGCCCTTGTAGCTGTGACATTAAAAATGCGTTAAAAATTGTTTCTCGCATTAACCAATCGTTAATCATAGACGGCCACCATCAGAATCGCGATACATTCGATTTGGGCGCTTGCGGTAATCGTTAACCGCGCAGACGCCGTAAGCTGTCCCGGTCTGTATCGCTTGTCAGTAGCGTCCCGGCGGCATTTGCAGCCGGTTAGTGCCGCAGTCCGTTGGGCCTTGCCCCGGGACAAGGCATCGAGGACGGCAAGCCTAATCTTCGTCGCCCGCAGTCCCTTCTGCAAAGCTTCCAGCGGCCCGCGGAAACGAGGCCGTGAGGAGGGTTTCATCGAAACCGGGGCTTTCTCCTCAGAATGCGAAGCCACGGCTTAGGAGAAGAGCGGAGGACCGATGCAAAAGTCAGCTCTCGAAGGTCTAGTGGGGCGCCGTTCGCGAATAGTTAGTCAAAGTGGGGTTCGCGACGCAGACTGGACTGTACCCGGGAGCCATCAACTCCATATGCCGCAGCACCTTTACCCCCCGAGTTGCAAGGGCTAGGGGTGCGCGGGCGGGCGAGTCCGGGGTAACGCGTTTTTCAAGCAAGCACTGGTAGCTCTTGGCTGACTTGAAACTGGCAAAGGTTTCGCCCATGAAGGCAAGGAACCGGGCGCTAGCCCGGTTTCTTTCATTTCCGCCGCCTCTCGCCGCCTATTGCTGAGGCAGCAGGGACGCAGGCGTTGCCGAATGTGCTCCCGGGACAAGACAGCGCTAAAATTTTTGCTTGCGCGGCACCGCGCTATCACCTTTAACGCGAAGAGCCGCTATAAGGGCTGCAGTAACACCTTCTCCACCGATGCCCTGGCTACAGCTTCTCACTCTCCTATTACTGATCGCCCTTAACGGCTTCCTTGTCATGGCCGAGATGGCGATTGTCTCCTCGCGGCCAGCGCGCCTTCAAAAGATGGCGGCTGACGGTAGCCGTGGCGCAGCATCCGCTCTGGCGCTAAACGGCGATACAGCCCGCTTTCTGCCCTCCGTCCAGATTGGGATAACCGTGGTCGCGATCTTGTCTGGCGCTTACGGCGAGCTTAGCCTTTCGCCTCAGCTTGCCGAATTGCTCACGAGCGCCCATCTGATCGGCGGCCACGAAAATACCGCAGCCTCCACCATCATTGTGGCCGGCATAGCCTATGTCACGCTCGTTATCGGCGAGCTTGTGCCGAAGCATTTCGCCCTTTCCAACCGCGAACGCATCGCCTGCTCGGTCGCCCCCGCCATGGACCTCCTGGCCGGGATAACCAAACCGATTGCGATCCTGCTGCGCCTTTCCACCGCCGGTGTGCTCCACCTCGTTGGCCCCGCCATGGTGGAAGAGCCCGAAGTGACCGAGGAGGAGGTCAAGACCATGATCGCCGAGGGAACGGAAGCCGGGGTGTTCGAAAAGGCCGAGCAAGAGATCATCGAGCGGCTGCTCCGGGTCGCCGACCGCTCGGTTCGCTCCATTATGCAGCCGAGGCCAGAGATCGTTTGGCTGGACATTACGGAAAGCCCGCAGCGGATTTACGAGGACGTCGCGAGAAGCGGGCATTCCCGCTTTCCGGTGGGGCGCGGGGATGTGGATGAAACGATTGGCATCGTGCACGCCAAGACCCTGCTCGAACAACTGCACACAACCGGCAAGATCAATCTCGAAGCGGCCCTCAAGGCGCCGCTCTATGTGCATGAAAGCACGAACGTGCTGAAGCTGCTGGAGATGTTCAAGTCGTCAATGGTGCACATGGCCATCGTGCTGGACGAGCATGGCAGCGTGCAGGGCATCGTTACCCCAACGGACATCCTGACCAGCATCACAGGCGAGTTGCCGGAAGCAGGGGCGGACGAACCTAGCGCCACCCAGCGCGAGGACGGTTCCTGGCTGATCGACGCGCAAATGCCCGTTTTCGAGGTCGAGCGTGTGCTGGACCTGGAAGGGCTTGCGGTCGACGACGCGGAGTACACCACGCTGGCCGGATTCGTGCTCTTCCAACTCGGACACATCCCGGCCGTTGGCGAGACTTTTCAGTGGAAGAACTGGCGCTTTGAAGTTTTGGACCTCGATGGCCGCCGCATCGATAAGGTGCTCGCCAAGCAGATGCTTCCCGGCTGACCTTGCCTCGCGCTCACAAACGAAAGAAAGCCCCGGCTGCGGAGACAACCAGGGCGGAAATGCATTTGTGGTGCACCGTGCTACCGGTCAGCCGCCAGCTTAAGCGGCGTTGCTGCTTTCAGTGCGGGCGCGCGCCTTGACGATTTCCTTTTTCAGGCGGCGTGCCTTCAGCGAAAGCTCCTCGTCTCTCGCCTTCATCAGGAACGCATCGAGGCCGCCCCGGTGCTCGACCGAGCGCAGGGCATTCGCACTGATGCGCAACCGGACGCCGCGGCCGAGCGCATCGCTCAGCAGCGTCACGTTGCAAAGGTTCGGCAGGTAGCGCCGTTTGGTCTTGATATTCGAGTGGCTGACGAGATGACCAACGAGGCCACCCTTGCCTGTGAGTTCGCACTGGCGCGACATGATCGGACCTAAGCTGAATGGGAGTTCGGCGGTATTCGCCAATCCCGGTTGATGTAGCGCTTGGAGCCGTAGCGGTCAAGCAGACATTAAATTCACGGGCGGCGGAGCCTTACGCGGCAGCGTCCGCCTCTTCCGCGACCTGCACAGGACCGGAATCCTGCCCCTTCGCGGTCTCATCGCGGTCGACAAGCTCGATGACGGCCAGCGGCGCATTATCGCCATAGCGGAAGCCTGCCTTGAGCACGCGCGTATAACCGCCAGGACGCCCCTGATAGCGCGGCCCGAGCGTTTCGAACAGCTTCTTCACCATCGTCTCGTCGCGGAGCCGGGAGGCCACCACGCGCCTAGCATGCAAGTCGCCCCGCTTGCTGAGCGTAATGAGTGCCTCGACAACGCCGCGCAAGTCCTTTGCCTTGGGTAGCGTTGTCACGATCTGCTCATGCTTGATGAGCGCGGCGGCCATATTCGCGAACATGGCCTTGCGGTGCTCGGCCGTGCGATTGAATTTCCGGCCAGAATTATGGTGACGCATTGTCTCGCCCTCGAAATCCGTAAGCGCCGAGACAGCGCCTGCGGGTCTATTGTTCTATCAATAATGATCCTCGAACCGCTTCGCCAGCTCTTCGATATTCTCCGGCGGCCAGTTCGGGACTTCCATGCCCAGATGCAGCCCCATACCGGCCAGCACCTCTTTGATTTCGTTCAGAGATTTACGCCCGAAGTTCGGGGTGCGCAACATCTCCGCCTCAGTCTTCTGAATAAGATCGCCGATATAGACGATGTTATCGTTCTTGAGGCAGTTCGCGGAGCGAACCGACAGCTCAAGCTCGTCGACCTTCTTGAGCAGCGCAGCGTTGAATTCAAGCTGCGGCACGCGCTCCTCGGAGACCTCTTTGCGGGGCTCTTCGAAGTTCACGAAAATGGAGAGCTGATCCTGGATGATGCGGGCGGCCAGTGCGACCGCATCCTCAGGCGACACCGCGCCATTAGTTTCGACGTCGAGTGTCAGCTTGTCGTAGTCGAGGATCTGCCCTTCGCGGGTGTTGGCGATCTTGTAGGAGACCTTCTTGACCGGGCTGTAGAGGCTGTCAACCGGGATCAGGCCAATCGGCGCGTCGTCCGGGCGGTTGCGCTCGGCCGGAACGTAGCCCTTTCCGATGGCCGCCGTCAGCTCCATGCGCACGTTGGCGCCTTCGTCGAGCGTGCAGATTACCAGGTCGGGATTCAGGATTTCCACATCCGCGCCGGCCTCGATGTCGCGGGCACGCGCCACGCCGGAGCCTTCCTTGCGCAGCACCATCCGCTTCACGCCTTCCGAATGGATGCGAAGCGCGATGTCCTTGATGTTGAGCACGATGTCCGTCACGTCTTCGCGCACACCGGGAATCGACGAGAACTCATGAAGAACGCCATCGATATGCACGGTCGTCACTGCTCCGCCCTGGAGGGAGGAAAGCAGGACGCGGCGCAATGCATTGCCAAGCGTCAGCCCGAAGCCGCGTTCCAGCGGCTCGGCAACGACGGTAGCAACGCACCTGGGATTCGTGCCCGGGATAACGTTGATCTTTCCGGGCTTGATGAGATCCTGCCAGTTCTTGTTGAGCACGGTTCTTTCCTTATGTGACGGCGCCAGGCCGAATTGCGCGCCGCAATCACCTGCAATTGAGAGAGGGCACTCTCGCTATTTAGACCCGGCGCCGTTTGCGCGGACGGCAGCCATTGTGCGGGATCGGCGTCACGTCGCGGATGGAAGTCACCTGAAAGCCGCAGGCTTGCAGTGCGCGCAGCGCGGATTCACGCCCGGAGCCGGGTCCGCTGACCTCGATCTCGATCGTGCGCATGCCATGCTCCTGCGCCTTGCGGCCGGCGTCCTCGGCGGCAACCTGCGCCGCATAGGGAGTCGATTTCCGCGAGCCCTTGAAGCCCATCGCCCCCGACGAAGACCACGAGATCGCATTGCCCTGCGCGTCCGTGATCGTAATCATCGTGTTGTTGAAGCTTGCATTCACGTGCGCAACGCCGGAAGCAATGTTCTTCTTCTCGCGGCGTTTAACGCGCGCCTTTTCCTTCGCCATGGTCTAAAATCCCAAATCTGGCCGCTTGAGCCTCGCCTACTTCTTCTTACCGGCAATCGGCTTGGCCGGACCTTTGCGCGTGCGCGCATTCGTGTGCGTGCGCTGCCCCCGCACGGGAAGCCCGCGGCGATGCCTGAGCCCGCGATAGCAGCCCAGGTCCATCAACCGCTTGATATTCATCGCGACTTCGCGACGCAGATCGCCCTCAACGACGTAATCGCGGTCGATCACCTCGCGGATCTGCAATACCTCGGCGTCGGTCAGCTCGTTGACGCGGCGCGCCTCCGGGATGTTGACCTTCTCGCAGATTTCCTTCGCGAAACGCGCCCCAATGCCATGGATATAGCGAAGGCCGATTTCTACGCGCTTATTCGATGGGATGTTTACACCCGCTATACGTGCCACGTTGTCCTCGTCGTGTTTAGGCTAAGTTCGAGCGGGTGTCCGCCCACACCGGAATGCGACACGGCGCCCAGAGAGTGACACCCTCCAGACCGCCGCAGATCATGAGCTAGGGGCGCAATATAATCACGGTTCTCAAATAAGTCTAGCGCCCTTCTTTACAATATCGATAAAGTTCCCCAGCGTTGCCGCGCACCTACTGGTGCGCGCCCTCCAGGACCCCGTTGATACGCTGCTTCACGTCCTCGATCGGCAGCTCGCCATCGATGACGTGCAGCTTGCCCTTGGCCTTGTAGTAGTCGATCAAGGGTTTGGTCTGTTGATGGTAGACCACCAAACGTTCGCGAACCGTGTCTGGATTATCGTCCGAACGGCGCTTGAAAGAGGTGCTTCCACAGCGGTCGCAAACCCCCTCCGTCTTGGGCAGGCGGAAGAAATCGTTGAAGACCTCGCCGCAGCTCCCACAGGTGAAGCGCCCCGAGATGCGCTTGACGAGAACGTCGTCCTTGACGTCGACGACAATCACCGCATCGATATTCTTGGCTATGCGGCCGAGCAGTTGATCGAGTACCCCGGCCTGTTGCACGGTGCGCGGAAAGCCGTCGAGAATAAAGCCCACCGTTTCTTTCGGCAGCGCATCGATGGCCTCGGAAATTACGCCGACGACCACATCGTCGGGAACGAGCTTGCCGCCCTCCATGTAAGACTTGGCAACAACACCAACCGGACTGCCGGTAGCGACCGCGTGGCGGAGCATGTCGCCTGTCGAAAGCTGCTTTAGATGGAAGTGGTCTTCAAGATACTTCGATTGCGTGCCCTTACCCGCGCCAGGTGGCCCAAGCAAAATAATATTCATCGGCAATTCCTACCCTTGTTAAGTTTCGACTTCTTGATGAGTCCTTCATATTGATGCGCAAGCAGATGGCTCTGTATCTGCGCAACAGTATCCATTGTGACGCTGACAACGATCAGAAGCGATGTGCCGCCAAAATAGAATGGCGCATTCATCTGGTAGGATAGAACCTCGGGCAGTATGCACACTACCGACACGTAGGCCGCGCCGATCACGGTGATCCTGTTGAGCACATATTCGATATATTGCGCCGTCCTTGGACCGGGCCGGTAGCCTGGAATGAAGCCGCCGTACTTCTTGAGATTGTCCGCGGTTTCCTGCGGCGGAATGACAATCGGCGTGTAGAAGAAGGAGAAGAAGACGATAAGCGCGATGTAAAGCAGAACGTGGAGCGGCTGTCCCGGTCCAAGCAGCGCGAGCAACCGGCTGACTTCGTCGGAGGTCGATCCAATGAATTGCTGCGCGGTCGCCGGCAAATAGAGCAGCGTGGAGGCGAAAATCGGCGGGATAACGCCCGATGCGTTGAGCTTCAGCGGCAAGTGCGAGCTATCGCCCTGAAACATGCGGTTGCCGATTTGCCGCTTGGGATACTGAATTGTGAGCCGCCGCTGTGCACGCTCGAAGTACACCACCATCGTGATGACCCCGGCCATTACCAAGAGCAGCACGATAATTACTGCTGGCGGCAAGATGCCATTCTTGCCCTGCTCCAGGATGCGCGCAAGGGCAGTTGGCATTTCAGCTACGATGCCGGCGAAGATGATCAGGGAGGAGCCGTTGCCGATGCCGCGCGCCGTGATTTGCTCGCCGAGCCAGACGAGAAACATCGTGCCGCCCACCAGCGAGATCACGGTGGTGAGTTGAAAAAACCAGCCCGGCTCAAGTGCGGAGCTGTTCAGCCCCTTGGCGGTTAAAGTCGCCTGGACCGTGGCGATCACCACCGTCAGATAGCGCGTATATTGGTTGAGCTGCTTGCGTCCCGACTCGCCTTCCTTGCGGAGCGCTTCAAGCGTCGGCAGAACCGAGGTGAGCAACTGAATGATGATCGACGCCGTAATATACGGCATGATATTCAGCAGGAAGATCGCGGACCGCGAGAGCGCGCCGCCTGAAAACACGTTGAGCAGCCCGAACACGGTGTTGCTGTTCTCGAACAGCTTGGACAGAAGCGCGGTATCGATGCCTGGAATCGGAATGAAGGTGCCGAGCCGGTAGACTATCAAGGCGCCAAGCGTGAACAGCAGGCGCTGTTGAAGCTCGCCCGCTTTCTTGAACGTGTCGAATTTTAGGTTCGCGGCAAGTTGCTCCGCTGCGGAAACCATGACTGCTACTCCGGTCTGCCGCACCGCTCCGGCGCGCTATTGGGAGCGGTGTCTGGGCATGATGGGCCTCGATTAGTATCGTACAGTAGTAGAGCGGCCTTTCAAGATCCAGGGAGCGGCCCCTCGGCTTAGCATGTGCCGTCTCATCGTTTATTCGGGCTTCGGCTGACGGCTCTCGCGCTTCGCTTGCGCTTCCCGTCTGCGCACGGCGCGCTTCCCGTTGCCTGCAAGCCGGTCCTTACGCTGGATCGTGATCTCGACCGAGCCGCCCGCCGCCTCAACCGCTTTCACCGCGGCTTCGGAAGCTCCAGCCACCTTGAACTTCAGCGGAGCCTTGAGCGTACCGCGCGATAGCAGGCGCACACCGTCCCGCTCGCGCCTCAAAGCACCGGAAGCAATCAACGCTTCGGCGTCGATCACACCCTTCGCGGAGAGCTTGCCAGCATCGATGGCGTCCTGAACGCGATCCAGATTGATTTGCACGAAATCGAGCCGCAGCGGGTTGTTGAAACCGCGCTTGGGCAACCGCATGTGCAGCGGCATCTGGCCGCCCTCAAAGCCCTTGATCGCGACGCCCGAACGCGCCTTCTGCCCCTTGACGCCGCGCCCGCAGGTCTTGCCCTTGCCGCAACCGATACCGCGGCCCACGCGGATGCGGTCCTTCGTTGCGCCTTCGTTGTCTCTCAACTCGTTCAGCTTCATGGTTCAGATTCCTGGGCGGCAAGCCACGCCGCTTTTAGCGCTTTTTCGGGTCCAGCGGCACGCCGTTTTCCTCGACGATGCGCACGAGATGCGGAAGTTTGTTGATCATGCCGCGTATAGCGGGATTATCCACCACCACCTTGCGGCGGTGCATTTTGTTCAAGCCCAGACCGATGAGCGTCTCGCGCTGGTCGTAGGGCCTGCGGATGGGGCTGCCGATTTGCTCGATCGTCAGCGTCTTCTTCGCCGGTGCTTCAGCCATAATTCGCTCCCTTACGCCTCTGCGGGTTGAGCCGCGGCAGCGCCCTCGGCACCGTCGCGCCTGCGGGTGACGATCTCGCTAACCTTCTTGCCACGCCGCGCGGCCACGCCCCGGGGGCTGTCCTCGCGCCGCAACGCGTCGAAAGTAGCGCGCACCATGTTATAGGGGTTCGAAGTGCCGAGCGACTTCGCCACCACGTCCTGCACGCCCAGCGTCTCGAAGACAGCGCGCATCGGGCCGCCTGCGATGATGCCTGTGCCGGGAGGCGCTGCACGCAAGAACACCTTGCCCGCGCCGTGATGGCCATGCACGTCGTGATGTAGCGTGCGGCCTTCGCGCAAGGGCACGCGAATGAGACTGCGCTTGGCGGATTCCGTAGCCTTCTTGATCGCGTCCGGAACCTCGCGGGCCTTGCCGTGTCCGAAACCTACGCGGCCCTTCTGATCGCCCACGACGACAAGCGCCGCAAAGCCGAAGCGGCGGCCGCCTTTGACCACTTTGGCGACGCGATTGATGTGAACGAGCTTGTCCACGAATTCGCTGTCGCGCTCCTCGCGGTCACGCTCTCTGCCTCTGCTATGTGGTTCTCGAGCCACGGCCCCAACCTTTCCTTCTTCTCAAGCCCGAGCCTGAGCAAACGTCCTAGAAATTCAAACCTGCTTCGCGGGCGGCGTTGGCGAGGGCCTTGACGCGCCCATGATAGATGTAGCCGCCACGGTCGAAAACGACATCCTTGACGCCAGCCTTCAGCGCACGCTCAGCGACGAGCTTGCCGACCTCAGCCGCTGCCGCAACGTTGGTGCCCTTCTCCAAGCTGCCCTTCAACTCGCTATCGATGCTTGAGGCAGCGGCGAGGGTTAGGCCCTTGGAGTCGTCGATGATCTGGGCATAGATATGCTTCGACGAGCGAAAAACCGATAGCCTGGGCCGGCTGCCCTGGGCGCGGCGCAAAGTCCGGCGGACACGCGCGGCGCGGCGATCGAAACTGGAAAGTGGGGAAGCCATTGTTCGGTCCTACTTCTTCGATTTGCCTTCTTTGCGTTGAATGAACTCGCCCTGGTAGCGAATGCCCTTGCCCTTGTAAGGCTCCGGCCCGCGGTAAGCGCGAATTTCGGCGGCGACCTGCCCAACCTTGTCCTTCTCTATGCCGGTGATGGTGATCTCGGTCGGTTTTGGACACGCAATCGAGATGCCCTCGGGCACGGGATAGAACACGTCGTGGCTATACCCAAGTTGAAGCTTGAGCGATTTGCCATCCATGGCCGCGCGGTAGCCGACGCCGGTGATCTCCAGTGTGCGGGAGAAGCCGCTCGTCGTGCCAAGAACCAGGTTCTCGACCAGCGAGCGCGACATACCCCACATCGAGCGAGCGCGCTTCGTATCCGCGCGCGGCGACACGGTGATCGAGCCGTCCTCCAGCTTCACCTCGATGTCGTTGACAAGGGTAAGCGAAAGCTCGCCCTTGGGGCCCTTCACCGTCACTTTTTGTCCGTCAACCGTCGCCGTCACGTTCTTCGGCACAGCTATCGGCTTTTTGCCAATCCGGGACATGGTCCAAAACCTTCTTCTTCTTCGAGCCCATCATGGCCGGATTGGACCGGCCATCCCGAGCAATTCACCCCTGCTTGCGCGCTTAGAACACGCTGCACAAAACCTCGCCGCCCACATTCTCGGCGCGGGCGCGAGTATCCGACATCACGCCCTTGGGCGTAGACAGGATCGCAACACCCAGGCCGTTCGCGATAGTCGGCAGCTCGGCCACGCTCGAGTACACGCGGCGGCCCGGTGTCGAGACCCGCTTGATCTCGCGGATAACGGGCGTACCCTCGTAATACTTGAGTTCGATCTCGAACTCCGCCTTGCCGCCGCCATACACGATCTCGGCATAGCCGCGGATGTAGCCTTCTTCCCTTAAGACGTCGAGAACGCGCCCGCGCAATTTCGAAGCCGGTGTAGAGACCTTCGGCCGGTTGCGCATTTGCGCGTTACGAATGCGTGTCAGCATATCGCCCAGTGGATCGGAAACGGTCATATCCTCTTGATCCCTACCAGCTCGATTTCACCAAACCGGGGATAAGCCCCTTATTGCCCAGGTCGCGCAGCGCGATACGCGACATTCTCAACTTGCGGTAAAAGGCGCGCGGACGGCCAGTTACCTCGCAGCGGTTGCGTACACGCGTTGGCGACCCATTGCGCGGAAGCTGCGCAAGTTTAAGCCGCGCGGCGAAGCGCTCTTCCATCGGCAGCTCTTTGTTGTTCGCGATCTCTTTAAGATCGGCGCGTTTTTGAGCGTCGCGAGCGACGATTCGGCGCCGCTTGTCATTCCGCTCGATCATGCCTGTCTTGGCCATGTTCTCTCCTCCGCCTCGCCCTACTGCCGGAAGGGGAAGTTGAATTGTTTCAACAGCGCACGAGCCTCTTCATCGGTTTCGGCGGTCGTGCACACGATGATGTCCATGCCCCAGATCTGCTCGACCTTGTCGTAGTCGATTTCCGGGAAAATGATGTGCTCCTTGATGCCCATCGCGTAGTTGCCACGTCCGTCGAAGCTCTTCGGGTTGAGGCCCCGGAAGTCCTTCACGCGCGGCAGCGCAATCGTGACGAGGCGGTCAAGAAACTCGTACATCCGCGCCTTGCGCAGCGTGACCTTGCAGCCAATCGCCATGTCGTCGCGCAGCTTGAAGTTCGCGATGGACATGCGGGCCTTGGTCATGATCGGCTTCTGCCCAGCGATGAGCGTCATATCGCGCGCAGCCTGCTCGACCTTCTTTCGGTCGGCCGTGGCCTCGCCGATGCCCATGTTGAGCACGACCTTCTCAATTTCGGGCACCCGCATCGGGTTCGTGTAATTGAACTGCTTCTGCAGCTCGGGGCGCACGGCCGCGATATAATGCTGCTTGAGCCGCGGCACGTATCCGCTCGTGCTAGCTTCCACCTTTGCCTTAGTCATCGATCATCTCGCCCGAGCGCTTGGCAACCCGGACTTTGCGTCCATCGTCCAAGATTTTGTAGCCCACCCGCGTTGGCTCTCCGCTTGACGGATCCTCCACCGCGATATTCGAAATGTGGATCGGCGCCTCTTTCGAGATTTTGCCGCCTTCTTGCTGCGCGGACTGCTTCTGATGCCGCACCACCACATTGACGCCCTGCACCAGCGCCCGGTTCTCGTCCGGGATCACCTGCAGGATCTCGCCGCGTTTGCCTTTGTCGCGGCCGGCGACCACGACCACGCGGTCGCCTTTCTTAACCTTGAGCTTCGGACGGCTCATTACAGCACCTCTGGCGCAAGGGAGATGATTTTCATGTGCTGCTTCGCACGCAACTCGCGCGGCACCGGGCCAAAAATGCGGGTGCCGATCGGCTCGCGCTGATTGTTGATCAGCACAGCGGCGTTGCTGTCGAAACGAATTGCGCTGCCATCGGGCCGGCGAACTGGAAACGAGGTGCGGACGATCACCGCCTTCATCACCTGGCCCTTTTTCACGCGGCCCTTCGGGATCGCCTCTTTCACGCTGACGACGATCACATCGCCAATCGTCGCGGTGCGGCGCATGGACCCGCCCAACACCTTGATGCACATGACCCGGCGCGCACCCGAATTATCGGCGACATCCAGATGAGTTTGCATCTGTATCATGTTACTTCACCTTTCAAGCGGGGAAGCTTCCCTGGCCCCTCGCGTTCGATCCATCCGGCAAGGCTTTGCTAGGACGCCTGGTCCAGCACTACCCAGCGCTTGTTCTTCGATACCGGGGGGCATTCCTGGATGCGCACAATGTCGCCTTCGTGGAATTTGTTGCCCTCGTCATGCGCATGATATTTCTTGGTCAGACGCACAGTCTTTTTCAAAACCGGGTGCGTAAGACGGCGCTCAACCTGAACGACGACCGTCTTGTCGTTCTTGTCCGAGACAACCACACCCTGCAAAACGCGCTTTGGCATCTTCGTTGTCCTTAACTCTGCGCTTCGGCGACGCGCTTTTCGCGCTCGACCGTCTTGATGCGGGCGATGGTGCGGCGCACCTCGCGAACACGCGCCGTGTTGTTGAGCTGCGCGGTCGCCTTCTGGAACCGCAGGTTGAATTGCTCGCGCTTCAACTTCAGGAGTTCGTCCTCAAGCTGGTCGAGCGTAAAACGGCGGACTTCTTCGATATCCATGGCTGCCCCGCTTATTCCTTAACTGCGGCGACTTCGCCGAGCCTTGCCACGACGCGAGTGCGGATCGGCAGCTTCGCAGCGCCGAGCCGCAGCGCTTCGCGGGCTGTCTCCTCGCCGACACCGTCGATCTCGAACATGATCTTGCCGGGCTTCACACGAGCGGCCCAGAATTCTGGCGAGCCCTTGCCTTTACCCATGCGGACTTCGGTTGGCTTCTTAGAGACCGGCAGATCCGGAAAGATCCTGATCCAGACCCGGCCGGCGCGCTTCATCTGACGCGTGATCGCGCGCCGCGCCGCCTCGATTTGACGCGCCGTCACGCGCTCTGGCTCCATAGCCTTAAGGCCAAAGCTGCCAAAATTAAGCGACGTGCCGCCTTTGGCATTGCCATTCATCCGGCCCTTAAAGGCCTTTCTGAACTTTGTTTTCTTCGGTTGCAGCATCGCTCACACCATTGTCCCAATGCAGCCCGCGCTCTTCGCGCAGGCGCTAAGCCTTTTCCCTCTCGCGGTCGCCGCGCTCTCGCCCGCCGCGATCCGGCCTATCGCGGTCCCCGCGATCACGCCTTGGGCCGCGTCCTTCCGGCCGGCCGCCGGACCCACCACCTTCCTGGCTCTCCAGCGAAAGGCGCTCTTGCGCCATCGGATCGTGATCGAGGATCTCGCCTTTGAAGACCCAGACCTTCACGCCGATGATGCCATAAGCGGTTTCGGCCTCGGCCCAGCCGTAGTCGATGTTGGCGCGAAGCGTATGCAGCGGCACGCGGCCGTCCAGATACCACTCCATGCGCGCGATTTCTGCCCCGCCCAGGCGGCCCGAAACGCGGATGCGCACGCCTTGTGCGCCGAGCCGCAGCGCGGACTGCGTGGCGCGCTTCATGGCCCGGCGAAAAGCAACGCGGCGTTCAAGCTGCTGCGCAATACCCTCAGCAGCAAGTGTCGCGTCGAGTTCCGGTTTACGCACCTCGACAATGTTCAAATACACTTCCGAAGTGGTGAACTTCGCGAGCTGGCCGCGCAGCTTCTCGATGTCAGCGCCCTTCTTGCCAATCAGAATGCCAGGGCGCGCGGTGTGCACCGTGACCCGGCACTTCCTGTGAGGCCGCTCGATCACGACTTTCGAGATGCCGGCCTGGCGGCGCTGCTTCAGAATAAACTCGCGGATGCGGAAATCCTCATGGAGGAGCTTGCCGTACTCGGCCTTGCCCGCATACCATCGGCTATCCCACGTCCGGTTAATGCCGAGCCGGAGCCCGATCGGGTTGACTTTCTGCCCCATTAGGCTTGCTCCTGAACTTCTCTCACAACGACGGTGAGCTGCGAGAAAGCCTTCTCGATCCGGCCCATGCGTCCGCGTGCGCGTGCGTGAAAGCGCTTCATCACCAAATTCTTGCCGACATACGCCTCGGCGACGATCAGTTGATCGACATCGAGGTTGTGATTGTTCTCCGCATTCGCAATCGCGGACTGCAGCGTCTTCTTCACGTCCTTGGCGATACGCTTATGCGAGAAGGTGAGGTCGGCCAGCGCCTTCTCGACCTTCTTGCCGCGGATGAGCTGCGCGACGAGATTGAGCTTTTGCGGGCTCACGCGCAGCGAGCACGCCACCGCCTGAGCCTCGTTGTCCTTGAGCCGCCGCTCGAATTTCGATTTCGACATGGCTACTTCCTCTTCGCCTTCTTATCGGCGGCGTGGCCGTAATAGGTGCGGGTCGGAGCGAACTCGCCGAACTTGTGGCCAACCATATCCTCGGAGACGAGCACCGGGATGTGCTTCTGACCGTTGTGAACGGCAAAGGTGAGCCCGACGAATTGCGGCAAAATGGTCGAGCGCCGGCTCCGAATCTTGATCGGCGCATTCGATTTCTTGTCGCGCGCCGCGTCCGCCTTTGCGATCACATAGCCGTCGACGAACGGGCCTTTCCAAACTGAGCGTGTCATCGCTGCCTCTATTTCTTCTTCACGTGGCGGGCCCGGACGATATATTTATCCGTTCTGGGGTTCTTGCGGGTGCGGGTGCCCTTGGTGCCCTTACCCCACGGTGTAACTGGATGGCGTCCGCCTGATGTGCGGCCTTCGCCGCCGCCATGCGGGTGATCGACCGGGTTCATGGCAACGCCGCGGACGCTCGGGCGCTTGCCGAGCCAACGGTTGCGGCCCGCCTTGCCGAGGTTCTGGTTCGAGTTATCCGGGTTCGAAACTGCGCCCACGGTGGCCATGCAATCGGCTTGCACCATGCGCATTTCGCCGGAGTTCAGCCGGAGAATGGCCATGCCTTGGTCGCGGCCGACGAGCTGGGCGTAGCAGCCGGCGGACCGGGCCATCTGGCCGCCCTTGCCGAGCTTCATCTCCACATTGTGGATGATGGTGCCGATTGGCATGTTGGCCATTGGCATCGCATTGCCGGGCTTGACGTCGACCTTTTGGCCCGAGACAACCTTGTCGCCAGCATTCAAGCGCTGCGGGGCAAGGATGTAGGACAGCTCGCCGTCCTCATACTTGATAAGGGCAATGAATGCGGTCCGGTTTGGGTCGTATTCGAGCCGCTCGACGGTCGCGGGTATATCGAACTTGCGCCGCTTGAAGTCGACGATCCGGTAGGTACGCTTGTGACCGCCGCCCCGCCGCCGGGAGGTGATGTGCCCGTGCGCGTTCCGGCCCGCGCTCTCGCTGCGGCCCTCGGTCAGCGCCTTGACCGGCTTGCCCTTCCACAGCTGCGAGCGGTCTACCAGCACGAGCTGCCGGAGGCCCGGCGTTATGGGGTTGAATGTTCTCAATGCCATGGCGAATGCGCCCTTACCGAATTTGCCTTACAGCCTTGCCGTGATGTCGATCGCCTGGCCCTCGGCGAGGGTCACGATCGCCTTCTTGAAATCGCTCTGGTGTCCGCGGACACCCTTGAACCGCTTGGTCTTGCCCTTGCGGATCAGCGTGTTGACCGCGAGCACCTTGACGTTGAACAGGCGCTCAATGGCTTCTTTGATCTCTGGCTTCGTCGCGCTCATCGCAACCTTGAAAACGACTTGGCTGTTTTCCGAGGCCATGGTCGATTTTTCGGTTACGAGCGGCGAGCGGATCACGTCGTACAGCTCTTCCTGTCTCATTTGAACCGCGCCTCCAGCGCTTCCAGCGCCGCGCGCGTCAGCACGAGCTTGTCGCGGCGCAGAATGTCGTAAACATTGATGCCTTGCACCGGCAGCACATCCACATTCGGAATGTTGCGGGCGGCGAACACGAAATTGTCCTGCAGCGTGGCGCCGCCGATGATGAGCGCATTCGCGAGACCCAGACCGCTGAATTTGCTGCGGAGCTGCGCGGTCTTGGGCTCGGCGATCTCGGCCTTGTCCAGCACGATTAGCGCGTTCGACTTCGCCTTGGTGGACAGCGCGTGCTTCAAGGCCAGCGCCCGGACCTTCTTGGTCAGATCGTGTGCATGGCTCCGCGGAACCGGCCCGAAGGCCCGGCCACCACCACGGAACTGGGGCGGCTTGTCGTTGCCGTGACGGGCTTGGCCGGTGCCCTTCTGCTTATAGATCTTCTTGTTCGGGCCATTCACTTCGCTACGCCCCTTGGCCTTGTGGGTACCGGCCTGGCGCTTCGAAAGCTGATAGCGGACCATACGCTGCAGGATGTCCGCGCGCGGCTCCAGTGCAAAAACTTCGTCGCTCAGCTCAATGCTTCCGGCAGGGGACGCATCGAGGGTCATTACATCCGCCTTCATTTCGCCCCCGCTTCCGCGCCTGCGCTGGCGCCGCTATTCTCTGGCTTGCGGAACGCGCCCGGCTTCGGCGCCCCTTCCGGCAGCGGCCGCTTCACCGCGTCCCGAAGCATGACCCAGCCACCCTTGCCGCCAGGAACCGCTCCACGGATCAGGATCAGCCCGCGCTCAACATCCGTGCGGACGATCTGCAGGTTTTGCGTAGTGATTCGCTCGTCGCCGTAGTGGCCAGCCATCTTCTTGCCCGCAAAAGTCTTGCCGGGGTCCTGGCGGTTACCCGTCGAGCCATGGCTGCGGTGCGAGATCGAAACGCCATGAGTTGCGCGCAACCCACCGAAGTTCCAGCGCTTCATCGCGCCGGTGAAGCCCTTGCCGATGCTCGTCCCGGTCACGTCCACATATTGGCCGGTGACGAAATGGTCCGCAGTCAGCTCCGCGCCCACATCGATCAAATTCTCCGGCGAAACCCGGAACTCCACCACCTTCGCCTTGGGCTCAACCTGCGCCTTTGCGAAATGGCCGCGCTGGGCGCGTGTGACGTTCTTGACCTTGCGCGAGCCTGCGCCGAGCTGCAACGCGGTATAGCCGTTCGCCTCTTGCGTCCGATGCGCAACCACTTGGCAATTATCGACTTTCAACACCGTGACGGGCACATGTTCGCCCGCATCGGTGAAGATCCGCGTCATGCCAACCTTCTGTGCCAACAATCCCGATCGCATCGGTCTGCCTCAGTTCCTAAAAAACTTCCTAATTCCCAGCCCTACAGCTTGATCTCGACGTCCACGCCGGCTGCCAGGTCGAGCTTCATGAGCGCGTCTACTGTCTGCGGCGTCGGGTCGACGATGTCGATCAAGCGCTTATGCGTCCGCATCTCGAACTGCTCGCGGCTCTTCTTGTCGATGTGCGGCGAGCGGTTCACGGTATACCGCTCGATGCGTGTCGGGAGCGGTATCGGCCCCCGGACATCCGCGCCCGTGCGCTTCGCCGTGTTCACGATCTCCTTCGTGGAGCTGTCGAGCACGCGATGATCGAACGCCTTCAGCCGGATGCGGATCGTTTGACCAGCCATTTCTCACTCCCAAAAGAAGAGGCGCCCCGCTAAGGGACGCCATCTCCCCAATTTCCCTTGCTACTTAATGATGCTTGCTACCACGCCGGCGCCGACCGTGCGGCCGCCCTCGCGGATAGCAAAACGGAGCTTCTCCTCCATGGCGATCGGAACGATAAGCTCGACGACCATAGAGACGTTATCGCCGGGCATCACCATCTCGGTGCCTTCCGGCAGGTGAACCACGCCCGTCACGTCCGTGGTGCGGAAGTAGAACTGCGGGCGATAGTTGGTAAAGAACGGCGTGTGACGGCCACCTTCTTCCTTGGTCAGAATATAGGCTTCTGCCTTGAAATTGGTGTGCGGCGTCACCGAACCGGGCTTACAAAGAACCTGACCGCGCTCGACCGCTTCGCGATCGATACCGCGAAGCAGGCAACCGACGTTATCGCCAGCCTCACCCTGGTCGAGCAACTTGCGGAACATTTCGACGCCGGTCACCACGCACTTCACGGTCGGCTTGATACCGATGATCTCGACTTCCTCGCCAACCTTGACGACGCCGCGCTCGATACGGCCGGTCACGACGGTGCCGCGGCCGGAAATGGAGAACACGTCTTCGATCGGCATCAGGAAGGGCTGATCGCGCGGGCGCTCCGGAAGCGGGATATAGGCGTCGACGGCCTCCATCAATTTCAGGATGGATTCATGGCCAAGCTCGCCCTTGTCGCCATCGAGCGCCAGCTTCGCCGATCCCTTTACGATCGGAATGTCGTCGCCAGGGAACTCGTATTTCGACAGCAACTCACGGATTTCCAGTTCCACGAGTTCGAGCAGCTCGGGATCGTCCAGAAGGTCAACCTTATTCATGTAGACCACAAGCGCCGGCACGCCGACCTGGCGGGCAAGCAGGATGTGCTCGCGAGTCTGCGGCATCGGCCCGTCGGCGGCCGACACGACCAGGATCGCACCGTCCATCTGAGCGGCGCCCGTGATCATGTTCTTAACGTAGTCGGCGTGACCGGGGCAGTCGACGTGCGCGTAGTGGCGCTTCGCGGTCTCGTATTCCACGTGGGCGGTCGAGATGGTGATGCCGCGAGCGCGCTCCTCGGGGGCCTTGTCGATCTGGTCGTAGGCCGTGTATTTCGCGCCGCCTGTCTCAGCCAGCACTTTCGTAATCGCGGCCGTCAACGACGTCTTGCCGTGGTCGACGTGACCGATGGTCCCGATGTTCAAATGCGGCTTCGTGCGCGAGAATTTTTCCTTGCCCATCTGGCTCTCCGTCTTCCTTTTTACTCCGGTCTAGTAGAGACTAGATCCGGAAAAAGCTCCTGCTTGTTTCCAGTTGAATGCCTATCAGGCGAACTTCGCCTGAACCTCTTCAGCCACGTTCTGCGGAACTTGCGCATAGTGGTCGAACTGCATGGTGAACTGCGCGCGGCCCTGGCTCATGGACCGGAGCGTATTCACGTAACCGAACATATTTGCGAGCGGCACCATGGAGTTGATGACCGTTGCATTACCGCGCATCTCCTGGCCTAGAATCTGGCCGCGGCGGCTGGTGAGATCGCCGATGACGCCGCCCACATAGTCCTCGGGCGATACCACCTCGACCTTCATGATCGGCTCAAGCAGCTTCGGGCCGGCCTTCTGCGCAGCCTCGCGGAACGCGGCGCGAGATGCGATTTCGAAGGCGAGTGCGCTCGAGTCCACCTCGTGATAGGCACCGTCGATGAGCGACACCTTAAGGTCGAGCATCGGGAAGCCTGCGAGCACGCCGTTCTCCAGCACGCTCTTCACGCCCTTCTCGACGCCGGGAACGTATTCCTTCGGAACAGAGCCGCCGACGACCTTGCTTTCGAATATGAAGCCTGCGCCCTGCTCTTGCGGTTCGAGCACGAGCTTAACGCGCGCGAACTGGCCAGTACCGCCGGTTTGCTTCTTGTGGGTGTAATCCACTTCCTGCTTCCGCGTGATCGTCTCGCGATAGGCAACTTGGGGCGCGCCAACGGTCGCTTCGACCTTGAATTCGCGCTTCATGCGATCCACGATGATCTCAAGGTGAAGCTCGCCCATGCCCTTGATGATGGTCTGGCCGCTCTCGAAGTCGGTCGAGACCCGGAAGGACGGGTCTTCGGCCGCAAGCCGGTTGAGCGCAAGCCCCATCTTCTCCTGGTCGGCCTTGGTCTTGGGCTCCACGGCAACCTCGATCACGGGATCGGGGAACTCCATGCGCTCCAGGATCACAGGCTTGCTCGGATCGCACAGCGTGTCACCCGTGATGACGTCTTTCAGCGACGCGATAGCGACGATGTCGCCCGCGTATGCCTCCTTGATGTCCTCGCGGCTGTTCGCATGCATCAGCAGCATGCGGCCGATACGCTCTTTCTTGTCCTTCACGGTGTTGATGAGCTGCATGCCCGTCTCGACCTTGCCCGAGTAGATCCGGCAGAAGGTGAGCGAACCGACGAAGGGGTCGTTCATGATTTTGAACGCAAGCATCGCGAGCGGCTCGCCGTCCGCCGACTTGCGTACAGTCTCCTCGCCGGTCTTCACGTCGATTGCCTTGATCGGCGGCACGTCGGCGGGAGACGGGAGATAGTCGAGCACGCCGTCGAGCAGCGGCTGCACGCCCTTGTTCTTGAATGCGGAGCCGCAGAACAGGGGATAGAAGTTGCTGTTGATCGTGCCCTTGCGGACAAGCTGCTTCAGCTTTGCCTCGTCGGGCTCGTTGCCCTCAAGGTAAGCCTCCATAGCCTCGTCGTCGACCTCAACGGCCATCTCGACAAGCTTGTCGCGATATTCCTTGGCCTTGTCCAGAAGATCGGCGGGGATGTCGATGTCGCGGAAGCTCGCGCCAAGCGTATCCTCGTCCCAGACGACGCCCTTCATGCGGACGAGATCGACGATGCCTTTGAAATCGCTCTCCGCGCCGATAGGCAACTGCATGACAAGCGGTTTCGCGCCGAGGCGGTCGATGACCGAGCGCACGCAATCGAAGAAATCGGCGCCGATCTTGTCCATCTTGTTGACGAAGATCATGCGCGGCACGACGTACTTGTCGCCTTGGCGCCAGACGGTTTCGGTTTGCGGCTCAACGCCCTGGTTGGCATCGAGCAGAGCTACCGCGCCGTCGAGCACGCGCAGCGAACGCTCCACCTCGATGGTGAAGTCCACGTGGCCTGGCGTGTCGATGATGTTGACGCGCTTGCCCTTCCAAAATGCAGTGGTCGCAGCCGACGTAATCGTAATGCCGCGCTCTTGCTCCTGCTCCATCCAGTCCATCGTCGCGGCGCCATCGTGCACCTCGCCGATCTTGTGGCTCTTACCCGTATAGTACAGGATGCGCTCGGTCGTGGTCGTCTTACCCGCATCGATGTGAGCCATGATGCCGATATTACGATAGTCTTCAATTGGGGTCTGACGCGCCATGACTTAAGTCCTCGCCGTCCTCTGAAACTCTACCATCGGTAATGCGAGAACGCCCGGTTGGCCTCGGCCATCTTGTGGGTGTCTTCGCGTTTCTTCACCGCGGTTCCGCGGTTGTTTGCGGCATCGAGCAATTCGCCCGAAAGCCGCTCTTCCATCGTGTTCTCGTTGCGCGCCCGGGCCGCGTTGATGATCCAGCGGATAGCGAGCGCCTGACGGCGGTCGTTGCGGACTTCAACCGGCACCTGGTAGGTCGCACCGCCAACGCGGCGTGAGCGCACTTCGATTGCAGGCTTAACGTTATTCAGGGCCTCGTGGAAAAGTTCCAGCCCATCGCGTTTCGCCTTCTGCTCGATGCGGCCCAGCGCGCCATAGACGATGGTTTCGGCCGCAGACTTCTTGCCCTCGAACATCAGGCTGTTCATGAATTTCGTAATAACGAGATCGCCGTACTTCGGGTCCGGGATGATCTCGCGCTTCTCAGCTCTATGCCGCCGTGACATGCTTTTCGTTCCTTAAGCTTACTTCGGCCGCTTCGCGCCGTATTTCGAGCGGCGCTGCTTGCGCTTGGCAACGCCCTGCGTGTCGAGCACGCCGCGAATAATGTGGTAGCGGACGCCGGGCAAGTCCTTCACGCGGCCGCCGCGGATGAGCACCACGGAGTGCTCCTGCAGGTTATGGCCTTCGCCAGGGATGTAGCTCGTGACCTCGAAACCGTTGGTGAGACGGACGCGCGCGACCTTACGCAATGCCGAGTTCGGCTTCTTTGGCGTGGTCGTGTAGACGCGCGTGCAAACGCCGCGCTTCTGCGGGCATTCCGTCATCGCCGGCACTTTGTTTCGCTTTACCGGCGCAACGCGCGGCTTGCGGATCAACTGCTGTATCGTTGGCATCGACGCTTCCAAGTAAGAGCGGCACAGACCGGCATTAAGGTCCGGTCCAATGACGAAAAAATGAGATGACCGGAAGCTCATGCTTCCCCCACCCCATACAATGCTGTGTCCGGTTTCTTTGCGGCAGTGTTTAAGCAGGAAACGCGCTTGATGCGCGTAAATACGCTTACGGCTTGCCGCCAGAGTTCGTTGCAAAATAGGTGGCGCCGCGGTCCGTCAAGCTCAAATTTGCCTTGTTTTCCAGCTTTCCGGCAATTGTTTATGTGGTGTGGCAACCGGTGAAGGCTTCGTAACGCCTTATAAACCAATTCGAGCGGAATCGTGGGTTTATAAAGCTGCGCCAAACAGTTGCGGCGAGCAGCCGGTGCGGGAACAGGCGCCCGTGCCCTCCGTTGGACTCTCCATGAAGGAGGTCCGGATGGCGGATACGGAAAACGGCCTGGGGCGCGAGCCCTCTAGGACAGGCCGGGCGGCGGCAGACATCCATAGAGGAAGCCCGGTCGAAGCTCGCCAAGCCTACCGTGGGCGGCCGGTGCTGATGTGCTCATCGCGAGCCTCGCCCTGCTGGTCGCGGCCTTCGTCGCAGTCGCGACCATGATTTGGGTTCGCTGACGGCGAGTGCGCGCCGCTCCGATTCGAACTGTGCCTCCGATTCTGCCGCAATCGGCGGTAGCGAGCGCGCTTGCTTCCTCAAGGCTTCATGTTTGCATGAGGCGAAGAGGACGCCCGGAGAGGCGGTCCACCATAGGGGAAACGCATGGACAAAGACGCGCTGAGAGCCTTG
>CAVXDM010000050.1:0-42024 GCA_963760455.1 uncultured Alphaproteobacteria bacterium | reverse complement strand
CGAGCGGCCGATGGCGTTGAGGTCGAACCACTCGACGGCCTGCGCGGTGGTGAAAATCTCGTCGTCCCCGTGGCTCCAGCCCAGCCGCGCGAGATAGTTGCGCATCGCGTCCGGCAGATAGCCCATGGCGCGGTAGGCCTCGGCGCCCAGCGCACCGTGGCGTTTCGAGAGCTTCGCGCCATCCGGCCCGTGGATCAGCGGGATATGCGCGAAGGACGGAACGTGCCAGCCCATGGCGTGATAGAGCTGCGTCTGGCGCGCGGCGTTGGTTAGGTGATCGTCGCCGCGGATGATATGGGTGATGCCCATGTCGTGATCGTCGACCACAACCGCGAGCATATAGGTCGGCGTGCCGTCGGAGCGCAGCAGCACCATGTCGTCGAGGTCTTTGTTCGCCCAGGTGACGTGGCCCTGGACGCGGTCGAGGATCGAGGTCTCGCCCTCGCTCGGAGCGCGCAAGCGAACGACGTAAGGCGCATCGCTGCTTGGCGGCAGCTTATTCCCGTCGCGGTACGGCGAGCGAAACGCTCGCATGTTATCCTCCGCCTTGGAAAGAAGGCGGGCGATATCCGCTTGCGGTGCCGTGTCTTTTCTGGCTTGAGCGAGAGCTTTTCGCGCCTCGTCCGCTGCCTGGCGCCGGGCCTCCAACTCCGCAGGCGTTACGTAACAGCGGAAAGCGCAGCCGGCTTCGACCATTTGGTGCGCCACCTCCGCGTGCCGCGTCGCCCGCGCGAACTGATAGATCGGCTCGCCCTCCCAATCGAGGCCCAGCCATGTGAGCCCGTCAATGAGCGCGGCAATCGCGGCTTCGGTCGAGCGGACGCGGTCGGTGTCCTCGATGCGCAGCAGGAACCTGCCGCCCGTGTGCTTGGCGTAGAGCCAGTTGAACAGCGCGGTGCGCGCGCCGCCGATGTGCAGATAGCCGGTGGGGGAAGGGGCAAAGCGTGTTACCACGCCGGTTGAGGACGTCATCGGAATGCTTTCGATCAAGTGGACTTCTTGCTTGGCGTGGTGTAGCACGGCGGCTTGCCGAATGATAGCGAGCGCGACAGCGTTCGAGTAATCGCTAAGCCCGCTGGATTCCCTGAGAATAATGATCTGCATCCGGCAAATTCGATAACTCGGACGCGAATACCGGGTAAAGTGATAGGAACGCAAAGCAAGGTCTCAACGAGTATTGGAGATGCTATGAGTGACATTAAGCCCCTGTTGCTCCGGAACCGCTGGGGCAACCTGCACATAGCCCCCCCCAAATCGTGGCCCGAAAACTTTACCGTGGCCGCTGGACTGCTTGTGTTTTTTCTCGCCTGGACGTTCCACGCCGCCATTGCCGGAGCCGACAAGTCGTCGCATTACGACGTACTGGAGGCGTATGCCTGGGGAAAGGAATTTCAGCCGGGCTATCATCAGCACGGGCCGTTTTGGGCTTGGATCGCGGGCGGCTGGTTTCTGCTATTTCCCAACACCGATACATCTTTTAGGATGCTTGAGGGGTTGAATGCGACTATCGGCCTGTTAGGCGCATGGCAGCTTATCGGACTATTCGTAAGTGGCAGAACCCGCCTTACCGCAACATTGCTGCTGCTGGCGACCCCATTTTATACGTTCCTTGCCTATAAATTCAATGCCAACACTATCTTTATCTCGCTTTGGCCATGGACGTTATACTTTTTCGTTAAATCCGTAGACCAGATGAAAATGCGAGACGCGCTGCTTTTTGGACTGCTTGCGGCGGCATCGATACTTTCGAAATATTACGCGGTTACAATTCTCCTGACTTGCGCGCTGTCGCTTGTTTTTCATCCCAATGGCCGCCGCTATATCTTGTCCGCCCTTCCCTGGGCAGCCGCGGCGGTGTTCCTTGCATGCGTCTTGCCCCATTTCATCTGGTCTTTCGAGAGCGGTTCTCCTCCCGTTGCCTATGCCATGAGCTTGACAGGAAGGAACCTGCTGGCTGTGGCAAGTTGGAGCGTACGCACTCTTATCGATGCCGCAGCATATCATGTCCTCGTGGCCTTAATAATCTTCATGGCTTGGCGTGGAGCCCGGTCCGGCGGCGGCGCCAGTGAGGAACACCTTGTTTTGCCTATTGCTCGGCGAAAATTCCTGGCCGTGCTCGCTTTGCTGCCGCTGCTCCTGACCGTTGCATTCGGACTGGCATTCCGCCTTAAGACTTCGGCAATCATGGCGTTGGGAACCTTTCCCCTCATGCCTCTCTTTTTGATGCAGCTCGCGGCGCCTCTGAACGCCGGGCGGTGTTTCCGGCTATCTTCGGCCGTGGCATTAGCGATAATGTTTGGGGCAGCGGCGGCGGCCCCCATCGAAAGAGCGATCACAGACCGCATAGCCAACGATCAAGGCATGATCGACCCCCACCACGAGCTGGCTTTACGCGTCACCGAGCTTTGGCACGCCGAAACCGGGTTGCCTCTTCGCTATGCTGGCGGCACGATCAGATACGCCAATGGCATCAGCTTTTACAGCAAAGACCGGCCATCCGCCTTTGCGGGACTTGACTTCAGCAGAGCGGGATGGTTAACGCCCGCCAAGCTGCAACAGTACGGGCTACTTATCGCTTGCGCCGATACCGACACGGAGTGCCTTGGCAGAGTAAACCAGTTTCTTTCTGGAAAGTGGAAGCAATTTTCCATTAACCTTAGCCGGCGGATCGGATCGCGGCAGACCCCCGATACCGGGTTCCAAATTTTCATTGTGCCGCCACAAGCTGAACAGGAGCTGGCCTCGCAGCCCCGGTAGCGTTGTTAGCGGCGCCACGGCGCCGCCGTTCAGCCTATCCCGCTACTTGCAAATTCGCCTTTTATCTTGTTTGTCCGTGATCGCAAAACAGCTATACCCCAGGAGAGAAGGGTAGCGGTTCGGGTATTTAGCGTGAGTAGTTCAGTTCCGGCGTTTGGGGTAGAGGTTCCGGCACGATCGCCGGCCTTGGTCCGGGCCATCAACGGCGCGGGCCGAGCGCTTGCGGCGCAGCTCGACGCCGAGCAGGGGCGCTGGTTCCTGTGGCTGCCGGTGTTTTTCGGCGCGGGCATTGGCATCTATTTCGAGCTGCCCGTGGAGCCAGACCTTACACTATCAATGGGGCTCTTCATCGCGGCGCTGGCGCTGCGGATGCTCGCGCGCGGCAACCTGCTCCCCTTCCTGGTCACGAGCGTCCTGCTCTGCATGGCCGCGGGCTTCCTTGCCGCGAAGCTTCGAACGGACATCGTGGCCGAGAATGTGCTGGAGCGGCATGGCGCCTACAATCTCGAAGGCTTCGTGGAGAGCTTCGACCGGCAGACGGCGAGGAAGGGCCGCGCCATCGTCCGGCTCACGAGCATGAAATATGAGGAAGAGGAGGTGGCCAAGCGGCCCTTCCGCGTGCGCGTGAACGTGCGGGGCGGGGTGACGCTCTCGCCCGGCACCACGGTGAAGCTGCGCGCGATCCTGGGTCCGCCGCCCGAGCCTGTGATGCCCGGCGGCTACGATTTCGCGCGCATGAGCTTCTACCAGGGCGTTGGCGCGTCCGGCTATACGCTGTCGAGGCCCGAGGTGTTGGAACCGCGCGAGTTGCCGCTTGACATGAAGGTCCGGACGCGGCTGGCCGAACTTCGCGCGCGGATCGGGGCACGCATTACGGGCGTACTTCCCGGCCAGACGGGCGAGATCGCGGCAGCGCTCACCGTCGGGCAAACGGCGGGCCTCGATGAAAAATCCATGCGGGATCTTCGCGGCTCGGGCCTCGCGCATGTCATCTCGATCTCAGGCCTGCACATGTCGCTGGTCGCGGGCACGGTGTTCTGGTTCCTGCGCTGGCTGCTCGCGTGTTTTCCGTCCATCGCTCTGCGCTTTTCGGCACGGACGATTGCCGGCGGCGCGGCGCTCGTTTGCGTCACCATCTATTTGTTGCTATCGGGCGCGGCCATTGCGGCGGTGCGCTCCTACCTCATGATCGCGGTGGTATTCCTCGCCATCCTTTTGAACCGGCCCGCGCTGTCGCTGCGCAACGTGGCGCTCGCCGGCCTGCTCATCCTGATCGTGCTACCCGATAGCCTGATCGACCTCAGCTTCCAAATGTCGTTCGCCGCCACCGCCGCGCTGATCGCGGGTTACGAACGCTTCGGCCGCTACCTGCATTTCGAGGCGCGGAACGTGCGCGAGCGGTTGACCTGGCAGCCCGTCTATATCGTTGGCGGCGTGCTCATGACCACGGCTACGGCGGGCCTCGCTGTCGAGCCCTTCTCGGCCTACCATTTCCACAATCTCACGACCTACGCGGCGCTGGGCAACCTGCTTGGCGGGCCGCCGGTCGACCTGCTCGCCATGCCGGCCATGATCGTGGCGCTCATCGCCATGCCGTTCGGGCTCGACGAGGGACCGCTGAAGGCGATGGGCCTGGGGGTAGACGGCATGATGGTGGTGGCCAAGTGGGTGGCGGCGATCCCGGGCTCGATCGTCAACGTGCCGGCCTTTCCCTTTGCGGCGCTGCTCGTCATCGTGTGCGGCGGGCTTTGGCTGATCGTCTGGCGGCGGCCCTGGCGGCTTTGGGGGCTCGCGGCCATCGGCGCAGGCGTCGCGCTGACTTCCATCCACGACCGGGCCGACGTGCTCGTCGACCGGGACGCGAAGGTGGTCGCCATCCGCGACCGGGACGGCAAGCTGCAGGCGCCGAAATCGCGCCGCGCCTTCTACACCATGGCGCAGTGGCTCAAGGCCGATGGCGACAACCGCACGCCGAAGGAGGCATCCACGGGCGCTGGCTGGCAGTGCGACGCATCCGCCTGCGTCGCGATTGTGAAGGGCAAGCAGGTGAGCCTCACCATGAAGCGGGAAGCGGTGCAGGAGGATTGCGAGCGCGCCGCGATCCTGGTCGCGCCGATGGATATATTGGTTCCGTGCCGCGCGCCCAAGGTGCTGCTCGACCGGGGCGCGCTTTGGGAGAAGGGCGCGGCGGCGATCCGGATTGCGGACGGGAGGCTGATCGTGCGCGCGGCGTCGGAAAGGCGCGGGGTGCGGCCTTGGGCGCCTACGCGGCGGCGGCGCGAGGCCGTCTCGCCGGACCCGGAGGCGTCAGAGGGCGGGAAGCAGGGGGAGGAGGCGCAGGAATAGCACCAGCGGCGGCCAAAGGTCTTGACCGTCCCGGTTCGGCGCCGGCATCGCGAGAGGCCTTGACTGCCCGTGGTTTGTTGTATGGCGGCTGGTTCGCGAAGTATCCGTATATGGGCGAGGGTCGCTTAGAGTAAAAAAGCGCCGATGGCGTTAACCCGGCGTTCTGTAGCCTCCAAGCACCGCCGGAACACAATACTGTGGCTGAGGATGTCTTTACGAGAACGTCCAACCGGAGGTTTACAATGCCCCACAGCTTTATCTCAACAGCGCTTGTATCCGCAGCGCTTTTGGTTGCCATACCAGCCGCCGCCCAAACCGAGCAAATCGAAAAGAAAGGGACAACGCCCTATGTCACCCATTTCGTCTTCCGTCCCCTTCAGAGCGTCGACGTAAAAGGCGCGGGAACGGTCAACCTGCTGGAGGCGGTCGGCACCACCCAGAACATGAAGGGCGAGGCGATGCTCGATAAAATGTCGGCGCGCTGCAACGCGCTCCAGGTCGAGGCGGGCGAAAAGAAGTACATCGACGGCGCCTGCGCGCTGACCGATAAGGACGGCGATGTCATCTTCTCGACCTTCGACACGCGCGATATCGATCAATCGCAGCCCAAGATGAATTGCGGCACGCACGTCATTACAGGCGGTACCGGGAAGTATACAGGAATCACGGGGCGCGAGCCGTTCGCATGCGACGACATGCCCAAACTCGCGGGCGCCGGCGGCTACTTTGCGATGGACATCCCGCACAACACGACCTGGGAGATCAAGCCGAGGTCGGCGCGTAAGTAGCGCGGCAATTCCTGCATCCGCAACTGGGCAGGCTGCGGCGGCGATGAAGGTGGCCCCCGCGCTCAGGCGCTCCAATCCCGGCGCGATCCGGAGAATGCGAGCGACAAGAATTTTTCGCCCATAGCGCGAGCGTCACGGTCGCTGCAGTGCACGAAGGCCTGGGACGCTCGAACAGCTTGAGAATGCTACCGCGTCGAACGCCGCACTGCAGAAATCGCTCACCGGGAAAACGCCGGGCCAAGTGGTGGCAGGGCTTAACAGGGCCAAGGCGGCGCTGACAAGGTGGCGGATAAGCTGCCGGACCGCAGGCAATAAATCACCCCGGTGGAAACTGTTCCCAGACTGGAATAACGCTTGATCGGCGGGCTTTGCCGAATTATGTTGGCCCCATCGCTCGCCCCGTTCGTCTAGCGGTCAGGACGCGGCCCTCTCACGGCTGAAACAGGAGTTCGAATTCTCCTACGGCGCGCCAATAGCCTTCGATGCTATTGTTTTTAATGGGTTTTTCACGAGGTGGGACAATGAATGGGACAGCGTTTCCGCTCGTCATAAATGCGATCTTTTCTATCCGGCCCGGCCAAACCCAAAAATGGGGAGTTACGCAAGGGGAACGATCACACATTGCGCGCCTCTGGGAACAGATCGGCCCCGGCACTATCTTGAGCGACCTCTATCGACCGCGTGGACGGTCGCTATGGAAATAGACCGGATCGAAACACGCTTCCGAGCCGGCCGCCCCGTCGAGAGCGAGCGCCCGCTTCCTGGCGGCGAGTTCCACATTCTGGAACACCAGATTCGCCGCCATGCCCGGCCCGCTTGATTTCAGTTTCCAGAGCCCCCTTCGCTGCTTCCCTTAAACGCGACAAATTTGATGAAAAGACGGAAATGTCCTGGAGGGCGCGCGCAAGTAGCTCGTCCACCTCGATCCACTCCGGCGCGCGGATTTCGGTACCAGCCTGGGCCGGCGGCGCGGCATCCGCGGAGAGCGCCTCCTCCAGCGGCAGGCCAAGGCGCTTCGTCAGCCGGTTGACGGCCCTAAGCACGGCGTGAAGCGGTCCGGGTCCGATGGAGCCGCCCGTTTCAGGCGCGGCGATTTCCGCCTCCAGCCACGCCCAGCCCCTCCTGGTAAGAGCCAAAGTGAGCGGCTTGGAACTGACCTCAATGAACCCCAGATCCTGCAGCTTGAGCCGGTGGCGCTTTTCTATTCTGAGGCCGTGCTCTGCCTTGAGACCGGTTTGTCTCAAAGGCTCGCCATGCGCCATCAGGATGAAGAGAATGCCCCGCTCAACAGGTGTTAAGGCTGTATCGTCCATAAATGGCGCCACCTGCGATCAACACTTTTTTGTTTTTTAGCGAAAACGCTCCGGGGGCGCAACATTGCGAAACCCGTGCCGGGACGCGCAGGTCAGGGCAGGCGCGCCGTGGCGGATGCGCGGCCCGCCGGCAGGGCAGCGTCCGGTCTCCACACGCTCCCCTGAAAAATAGAGAGCGGCCCCGAAGGACCGCCCGCTTTCAGCCGGAATGGACACCGTCGCTAATCGCTAACGGTAATTGTGGTGGCTCTGCCAATGGCGATGATGATGGCCGTGCCAGCCATGATGCCTATAGCCATACCGGCCGGGCCGGTAATAGTACACCCTGGGGCCGCCATAGTAATACCTGGGACCGCTGTAATAGTATCCGTAGCCGAAGTATGGACCGTGGGGTCCGCAAGGCCTGTAGTATGGCCCGCCCCAGTAATAGGGGCCACCCCAGAAAATCGGGCCGCCCCAGAAGAATGGGCCGCCCCCGCCCCAATAGCCGCCATGCCAGCCGTGGACCCGGACGAGAACTCCTGCCTCTTGAGCCGTGGCCCGCATTCCGGCTCCAGCGGCTGCGCCCGGCACGGCGCCAGCATACGCAGCCGGCCCGCCTAGCAACAAACCGAGCGCCGTTGCGCCCGCGATGAGCAGATGTTTGAGTTGCATCTTGGAACCTTCCTTTTGTCCGGTTCGCACTACCTTTCCTGGCCGTGGCGCTGTACGCGATGCCGCTTGAGGCATCGTGAGCGTCACAGGAAATATTAGGCAGACGCAAGTTAAGACATAGATACTAATTTATATCGCAACTTCGCCCGGATTGGGGGCCGGTAGAGCAGAATGCATAGTTGATAACGCCTTTGCCGGCAGCCGGGCGTCGTCGATGGCAAATGCACTGGCACCGGTCGCTGGTTCATATGGAAAGGGCCGCTTTCGCGGCCCCGTGGTGTCAAATTACGCGGTTGCTGCCTAAGCAGAGTTCGCAAAGGTGGCCTTTCCGGTTCTGCGATAAAGCTCTGCGAAAACAAAGGATGCTAAGCGGGCATTCGTTGGCCTGCCAAAGAATGTCTGCTTAGTAGCAGAACGACCAGGCGTTGGCATAGCAATAAGCGGGGCTGTACCCGGCGGCCCTGCACTCCGGATAACAACTTCCGTCCGATCCGTAATACCCAGAATACCCGTAGTACCAGTGACCGTGCCTCCAATAGCCCCGGCGGTGGCGGTCTCCGTCGTGGCGCCATCTCGCGCCCCCCGGAGTGCCGTTGTAATGGCGATAGTGCTGCGCGCCGCTATAGCTATTGGGAACGCTGTAGCTGCGAACGCCGCTATTGAAGCGGGGGGCTGCATTGAAGCGGGGGGATGCATTAAAGCGGGGACCGGCAAAGCTTCCACCAGGGCGCCATCCGCCGCCGGAGAAGCCGCCACCGCCACCGCTGTGGTGGTGGCCAGCCAGCGTAACGCTACTTTCTGTCTGACCTTTCAGCGCCTCGGTGTCTTGCGGGACAGGCCCCGCCGATGCACTCAGCACCGGCAGGGACAACCCAGTTACCGCGACCGCGGCAGCAATCAGGTGTAATAGTTTCATTTGCAGCCTTCTCATTCTGTGCCGTTGACGAACCTTTTCCCGGCCAAGGGACCCGGCGATGGCTTTGCACCATCCCCGAACGTCAATCGAGATACCGCGGCGGCAGTTACCGCGAGCTTGGTATTTGGCGCCGCTATTGTGAAAAACCGAAGGCTCTAAATGTAAAAATGTATTTGTAACAAATTGTACCGCAAAATCCCGCCGTGGCGGCCTCTCTCCAAGGAATTGGCACTTGCTTCGAGCCCGCGAAAACGCTATCTCTGCGCCGTGGCGGCATTTGCCGCCTTTTTGCATGCCCGTGACGGCGTCCGCCGTCTGTCAGCAGGTTCCTGCAAAGGAGGGCGTGCTCCACCCGATCCTTTCTGGAGCACTGGAAATGACAAAGCGCATCAGCGCCAAGCATAAAATCGACCGCCGCCTCGGCGAAAATCTCTGGGGCCGCCCGAAGAGCCCCTTCAACAAGCGCGAATACGGTCCCGGGCAGCATGGCCAGCGCCGCCGCGGCAAGACCTCGGACTTCGGCACGCAGCTCAAGGCCAAGCAGAAGCTCAAAGGCTATTACGCCAACATCACCGAGCGCCAGTTCCGCCGCATCTACGACGAGGCGACCAGGCTTCGCGGCGACACCTCGGAGAACCTGATCTCGCTGCTTGAGCGCCGCCTCGACGCCATGATCTACCGCGCGAAATTCGTGCCGACGCCCTTCGCGGCGCGGCAGTTCGTCAGCCACGGCCATGTGACCGTGAACGGCCGGCGCGTAACCATTCCGAGCTACCGCCTGCGGCAGGGCGACACCGTCGAAGTGCGCGAAAAGTCTCGCGGGCTCGTCCTGGTCCTGGAAGCCGTGCAGAGCACCGAGCGCGACGTGCCCGACTACATCGAGGCCGACCACAGCAAGATGAGCGCGCGTCTGGCCCGCATCCCGCAACTCACCGACGTGCCTTATCCGGTCATGATGGAGCCGAACCTCGTCGTCGAGTTCTATTCACGCTAATAATGTCAAGCGGGCACTTTGGCGGGAGTGGCTTTTTGCCGCCTAGGTCAAAGTGCCCGCTTGAGAACCGCTTTTCGTTGCGCTAGGTAGCGTTTCAAATCGGACGCCTGCTTCCCTGCGGAGAATGTTATGACCTACGTCGTTCTGGATGCCTGCATCAAATGCAAATACACCGATTGCGTGGAAGTCTGCCCCGTGGACTGCTTCTACGAGGGCGAGAACATGCTCGTCATCCATCCCGATGAATGCATCGACTGCGGCGTGTGCGAGCCCGAGTGCCCCGCGGACGCGATCAAGCCCGACACCGAGCCCGGGCTTGAGAAGTGGCTTGAGCTGAACCGCCAATATTCGGAGCAATGGCCGAATATCACCGTGAAGAAGGCCGCCATGGCGGATGCGGACCAGTTCGCGAAAGAGCTGGGCAAGCTTGAGAAGTACTTCAAGCCAAACCCCGGCTCCGGAGACTGATTCCAAACGCCGTAGGTTCCGGCCGCTCGGCGTCGTTGCTACGGGCGAAGCCCCGAAACAATCCAGGAGCCGCAAACGGGGAGCCAGTGTCTCTGGATCGCCACGGCGCCCAATGGCCTCCTAAAGAGAATGAGTTCAGCGCGTAGCTGCAGCGGCGCTGAGCAGTTTCATCCAGAAGGGCCGGCCGTTCCGGCCGATGCAAAACTCGCGATGACGGCAAGGCGGCCGCCGGTCAAGACTTATGGCCGCGGGTACGTTCCGGTCCGGTTGAATGCTTCGTTGCCTGCCGGCAGGACGAGGAACAACGCCCAATCCGCGGCCGCAAGAGCGTGGCTTCTGTAATGGCTCCTGATATGCCTCCGGCATAACGCAGCCGGGCAAACCGTCCGGCCGAGAACGCAGAGCAATACGGAGGAGCAAAGTACGAACGCCGGGGCGGCTTAGGCCCTTCTCTTTGCTTTGCTTCGACGCCTCTCCCGCAAACGGCGTCCGGCCGTGGCGCGGCGCCCCCCGATTCATCAACAGGACCGATTCCGCATAGCCATCCACCTGCGCTGGCAAATGGTTGTGCATTACTGGTATAAAACCTCCGGTTGCACTTGATTCGCCGTGCTCCACAACCGATAGTGGTGGTGCACAAGATGGAAGCCCAACCATCTCGCCCCTAGCGTCCCCCCGCTAGGGGCCTCCCTTCCGGGAGGCAAAGCCATCAGCCTTCACGAAAAACAGCCACGAATGGCTGGCGGCTTACATAAAACCCACCTGATAGCCATACTGCCCCGTTGGCGTCATCATGTGCGTGTAGCGGCCGGAAAGCTGCTACACGCATATTTTTTCCAACGCGATGGCGCGTATCAGCGCGTTGCCTGCGGCGAACGTCTCCACGATATTCATCGTCGCAGCCCTATCCCCAAACCTCTCCGCGTTCAGGAAGGCCTCGGCCAGTTCTTGCGGAGAATCTCGGGCCGCCTTGGAGCGCTGTTCGGCCAGCCGGGCAACTTGGGCGAAGGCAGCATCACGATCCGCGGCGCAGCGAAAACCGTCGAACCCGGCCTCCAGGCCGCCGCGATCCCGCCAGCGGCAAATATATGAGCCGGTCAAATTGTCCCACAGCATTTGAGTGTTCATTTATGCCATTGGATTACACCGGATGCGCAGCCCAACTTGTATCAGGAAATTTGTTCATGGCCGCCGCGCTCCAGCAGCACCCGCCCAAGGTGCAACAAGTTTTCGCTTCCCTCGGTGCAAGGCTCTACGCGATCATTGCAGTCGCGTTCATCTGCTTTCTCGCGATTTCTACCTACCAAATCTTCAGGCTGAAGCATGCCCTCGAATCCGGGCGCGCCCTGGACCTGAAGCACGTCACCGAGGTCGCGGCGGGAATTCTGCGAGAGGAATACGATACCAGCAAAGCTGGGCAAGTGAGCACCGCGGAGGCGCAGAAGCGCGCCCTTTCGCGCATTTCCAACCTGCGCTACGATCAGGACGGCTACTTCTGGATCAACGATCTCGATGCCAGAATGATCATGCATCCGATGAAGCCCGAGTTGGACGGCAAAATCCTGCTGGACTTCAAAGACCCGGAAGGCGTGCCGCTGTTTGCGGAATTTGTCCGTGTGGTGAAGGAAAGCGGCTCAGGCTTCGTGAATTATTCCTGGCCGAAGCCGGGAGCGCAGGCGCCGCAGCCAAAAATGTCCTATGTGGCGGGCTTCGCTCCCTGGGGTTGGGTCATTGGCACCGGGCTTTATATCGACGACCTTCACCAGCAGGTTTGGGATGAAGTGAAAAGCGGGCTCCTGGTTATCGCGCTCGTTTTGCTTGCGATTGCGGGTGGCGCGCTGCTGTTTACCCGGTCGCTTTCGAAGAGGCTGACGGCTTTGACGGCTGTGATCGCGGACGTTGCGCAAGGGAACCTGGATGCTCCGCCTGCCGGCACCGGCGACGCCACGGAACTCGGCGCCATCGCGCGCGCCGTCGAAGATTTGCGCCTGAACGCGATAGAGCAAAGGGCGCTACAGGAAAAGGTGGACGCCGCGCGGACGCGCGAGCGCGAGCGCGAGCTTCACCTGGAGACTTGCATCAAGAAGTTTGAGAAAAGCATCACCGCTGTCGTTTCCGATTTAAGCGAGCAGGTGGAACAGCTCAGGGCCTCGGCGGGCACGTTGTCCGAAGTCGCCGAGACCTCGACCTTCGAAGCGGCCAACGCGGCCAGCGTCTCCCAAAGTGCCGCGGACAATTCCAATGCGGTGTCGGCAGCCACGGAGGAGTTAAGCTACTCGATCAAGGACATCGCCGGCCAGGCGCAGCGGACCAACGCCGTCGTCGAGGTAGCCTCCAAGGAGGCGGAGCAGACCAACCGGGATGTCGCGGGGCTCGCCAGCGCCGCCGAGGAGATCGGCTCCATCGTGGCGGTGATCCGTGGTATCGCCGACCAGACCAACTTGCTGGCGCTGAATGCCACCATCGAGGCCGCGCGGGCGGGCGAGTCCGGCCGGGGCTTTGCGGTGGTGGCCGCGGAGGTGAAGGAGCTGTCGGCGCAGACTGCCAAGGCCACCGACGCCATCGCCGATCAGATCCACGCCATCCAGAGTTCCACCAGCACGGCGGTTGAGGCCATCCAGTCGGTTTCGGGCAAGGTCGCCGAGATTCAGGCCTTTACCGGCGCCATCGCGGCGGCGGTAGAGGAGCAGACGGCGGCGGCTCATGAGATCGCGAGCAATGTGGCGGCGGCCGCAAACGCCAGCGAGAAGGCTTCGGTAAGCTCAAGCGAGGTGTCCAAAACCGCGGCGCAGACCAAGCAGCAGGCCGCGTCGGTGTCGAGCGTGTCGCAGCACCTTGCAGAAGTCTCCTCCCAGATCTCACGAGCGATCAAAGACTTGAAAGGCTCGCTTACGCAAAGCATTGCCAGCGTATGCTGATCCTGCGCTTCAAGATACAAAGCGACGGTAGCCTGCGCGATCCCGAACAGGGCGCTAACAGCGTCCTTCCAGTATGACCGCCCTGATAACATGCACGAACTTTATCGGACAGCCGACGGGCTTGACCGGGACATTCAGTAAATCGCCGGGATAAGCCTAGTCATGACAGCAGAGAATACCGTGCAATTTTAATGCGCTCCATTGCCCGAAGCGCCGCATAAAAACGCGTTTTCCATAACTTTTCAGCCATTTTCTTTACATCTTCTTTAGAGCTTTACGTGTATTTTTGGAATGCAATCGAGCGAAGCCCCTCACGCAAGTATGAGTAGCGGCTTCTGCCGAATACACCAATCCCTTAAACACTCTGACAGTAACCGGTAAGCTCACGCTTTGGCCCCATTTCTTAGTTAGGCTTCCCTTAGCGTAAATATTCGGTTAATGTGCCCATGGGGGCAGAGTTAGTAAGTGTGCTTGCTTGGTTCGACGGCGAAATCAATGACAGACATTTCTCAATTCCCGAACCGCTTTAAGGATGCCTGCCGCGCAAGAAGCCTTTCTCCGCAACAGGTTGCAGAGCGCGCGGGCCTTCCTGCAGATGCGGGACGCGATCTTGACACGGCGGCGATCCATCTACCGCTATACAGGTTGTGCTACGTCGCCGACGCACTTAATGTTAGCCTGGACTGGCTGCTGGCGAGAGAGCCAACAGCCGCTCAGGCGCGCAAACGGGCGTCATAGGGCAGGAACAGGCAGGGCGCAGGCGCTGTCTTTATCTACGATGCTGCCCTTTGGAGGCTTCGTAGAAAACGATGGCGGCCGCGTTCGATATATTCAGGCTCTTGATCTTTCCGGGCACATGCAGGGCGCAGAGCGCGTCGCATCCCTCACGGATCAGGCGCCGCAACCCTTTATCCTCGGCTCCGAATACGTAAGCGGCCCGGTTCGCGCCGGCTGCACCGGCATCGAATGTCTGCGCCGCATCGGAATCGAAGCCGACACAGACGAAATCCTGTTCCTTGAGCCGCTCCAGCGCCCGCGCGAGATTGACGGTGGCGATCACCGGCACATGCTCCAGCGCGCCAGAGGCCGCCTTCGCCAGGGTTCCCGTAAGCGGCGGGCTGTGCCGGTCCTGCACGATGACGCCTGCGATGCCGAAAGCCGCGGCAGAGCGCAGCACCGCGCCCACATTATGCGGGTCGGTGACTTGATCGAGCATGGCTAGCGCGGCGGGTGCCCCCTCGGGAAGCGCATCCAGGAATTCGTCCAGGCTGGGCTGCGCGAGCGGCTCGGCGTCAAGCACCACGCCCTGATGCACCGCATTTGGTCCAGCGAGCGCGTCGAACTCGGGCGGATGCAGCACCGTCATCTGAATTTCCCGCGCGGCGATGAGCGGCCCAAGCTTGGCTGCGGCGTTCTCCGTCGCATAGGCGTGCCGGATCGTGCGGTTCGGGTTCTGAAGGGCAGCCTCCGCCGCGTGCAGGCCGAAAATCGCTCGCTCCTGCGGAAGTGCACCGTGCGCCGCCTTGCCGCCCGTTGGCTTAGCGCTCCGGAATTCTTTGTGCCGGTGTTTCATATCAAATCCGTTTCGGTCCCCGCCGGCCAGCGACGATACGCCAGCACGCACTATTCCGTGGATGACGCACCGTTGCAGGATGGCAATTGCAGGCCACGATGTAACGCCACGTTAACTCTTCCTGACGGCCCTCGGGCCGGTTTGCGACGGGCGGGGGAGCGCGTTCCAAGTTTGAAGTAATTTAGCAGAAATACCTTGAGTAAGCGTTAAGGGCAAATGTTTCGTGCAACCCATTGATAACGAACAAAAAATACACATGAACCCGGCGTAGCGAGCGGCAATAGTGGGCGAGTTCTCTGGTTAATTCAAATATTGGATTATATTTAACCGGATTTTTGAAATACAGAAATTGAGCAAAAACGAGAAAAGAATCGCGGAAACGCGCCAGAAAAAGCTATGAGACCTCGGCATTTACCTTGTTCGAATTTACCATGATGCCCGCCTATGCGAGGCGAACGATTTGTTAAGTGGAAAGGCAAGCTAAAGCTCTTCGCAGCGCCGGATTTAGGATCCATGGGTGTCCCCTTTACGCGCATGAGGGTGATTTGCCTCCGGCGATGGAACGGTCAAGCCCTAGAGCTGAGTTTCACCGCTTGCTGTGCCTAGCGATAAAACAGCAGTCCGCGACACTTGGCTTCCGTTTGAAACCAGTCGTCCATCTCACTAAAGGTGCGTGGGTAGTCAACGCCGGGGATCGGGCGCGTTTTTGCCATGACGTGAGGGTATCAAAGCCGTTCATGCCGTACAGGGGCTACCCATTTCAGGATCATTTGGGCCGCACCTCGAACAGCGGCGTCATGGCTTTCACGCCCTTATCGCTGGCGCCGGCAAAACCGAGGTATTCGCCGATCCCGAACGCTTCCTCAGTGGTCCGCAGCAGGGAATAATGATTGTAGGGCTCTGCGTCCACGACGTGCCTTGGGCCGTGATTGGTAATGACGATCGTTGGGACATGGCCGCCGCCAAAATTCGCGGCGCTGCCGGGCTCGAAGCCGCAGCAGCCCTCCTCGCCCTGGGAATTTCCGTCACTCTCGTCCCAGGTGATGACGATGGCCGCGTTTTCGGCCTTCGCCCAGAGCGGCGCCGCCACGATCCGGTCCACGACGCTGCCGATTGCCGCATCCCCGCGACGCACCAGGGCATCGGCATCCTTGCAGTCCGGGAGCGAACCGGGGTTCCAGAGCCCGTGCATGTCGTTGCACTGGTTGAGGACGATCTGTGCGTAATTGGGCGCGGCGTCCCCCGTCAGGTCAGCGGCAAGTTGGCCCAGCGGCACGATTTTCTGGGCAAGCTCCGGGTCCTTCCGCACGCGCTCGAAGTTGATGAAGCCGTTATGTTTGGCCGCGTAAAGCTCCGCCGGGCGGCGCCGGGTGTCCCTGCGCCGGAGCCGTAAATATCGAGCGAGCCGGGCGCCGGAAGATCCTCGAAATAGCCCTTCCAGGTCAGCTTCGCCGCCGCGAACTGGTCCATCAGGCTAGGCGCGGAGATCGAATGCGAAGCGTAGCCCGGCAGCATCGCGTGCGGACAGCTCATGCTTATCGTGTGAGGCTCGCAGAACCAGGCGTCGTCGTCGTGGATGCCGAAAGTATCCCCGCCCAGCATGGCGACGTAATTCCCCTCGCTTGGGTGATCCTCGCCGTAGAACTTCGTGGCAAGGCCGTATTCTTTGGCAAGGGCGTTCAGCCTGGGCGCCTCCGCGCTGCCGGCGATTTGATCGAAACTCCTGTTTTCCGCGACGATGACGAAGATGTGCCTGTAGCGGGGCATTGGGTCCGCCAGCGCGCCGCCCGCCACATAACATGCTGCCAGCGCGAAAAAGCCCAAACGTATCGAGATCATGGTTCCTTGCCCTCAAAAATAGCCAGCGGCGCGGCACCTATACCAGATTTCCAGGCACAGATAGCGGGAAGCTTTGGCGCCGCGGACGAGGACACCTGCCTCTAGGACCGGTTGCCGCAACACGGCATGCGCAACCCTAGCGGGCAAATCGCATAGGGATAAGACCGCCCGCGTTCCGGGTTTGTCTTGAAGTCGCCTTTTACCGCAATTAAAACTTGAGCAGCGAACCAGTACCGGGAACAGCCGTGATTAAAAGAACCGCTCTGATCTGTTTTTCTTTGTTGGCATCGTCCGCGGCGGTGCCAGGGCTTTCGCACGCGCAGTTTGTGCTGCCTACCTCTCCCATGCAAATGCATGAGCAGGACGCCGCTCCGGCCATGCCCGACGAAGTGCACGTCGTTCTGATGGTTCGCAACGCGATCATCGGGCTCAGCCAGGCGAATATCACCGGGAATTACACCGTGCTTCGCGAGATGGGCACGGCCGACTTCCAGATGACCAATAGCCCGGCCCGGCTGGCCGAGATTTTCGCTACCTTGCGGTCCCGCAAGATCGACCTGTCTCCGGTCATGGTCTTCAACCCGAAATATACCAGCGCTCCCGCCCTGGAAGGACCTATCCTGCGGGTGGCCGGATATTTCCCGACCTCGCCCGAGCAAGTGCAATTCGAACTCGCCTACCAGCATAGCGGCGATCAGTGGCTTCTGGGTGGTATCGCGGTCAGCGTAGCGCCCCCCGCCGACGGCGCCCTGGCGTCCGCCGCACCCGCAGGCCAACTCTTGCAGGCCTCGGCGGAGCCGGTTTCGCCATCCTCCGGCAAATCTGAAGCAAAGCCGATCCACATCGATTTGAACCTGCCAGCGGGCGGGCAAGCGGCTCCCGCCGCGCCAAAGAAGCCCGCCGCGGTGAGGAAGCCGAAGCCGGCCCCGGCGCAAAAAGCAGCCGCTTCACAGGCGGCGGCTCCCGCCCCAGAGGCGCCCGCGCCCGCTCCGCAGCAGGCGGCTCCAGCTCCTGCCCCGGCCCCCGCCAGCTCGGGTCCAAGCTGGAATCCCTTTGATCGCTAGTCCGAAATATTGGCTCCTCGCTGCCGCCATCGCATGCATCGGTTTCGGCGCCTCTCGCGAGCCGGGCCGTGCCGAGGAGCCGGCACAGGCGGCGGATGCCCGCGAGGCGAAGAAGGCCTTCGGCGCGGTGAAAACGCCTGACGGACAAATGGTGCCGCGAGCTATCGGCCAATACGACCGAGGCTGTGTCGCGGGCGCGGCGAAGCTCCCGGCGAACGGCCCAGGCTGGCAGGTCATGCGCCTGTCGCGAAACCGGTTCTGGGGGCACCCGGTGCTGCTTTCCTATCTCGGCAAGCTTGCCACCGATGTCCAGAAGCTTGACGGCTTGCCCGGCATCCTTGTTGGCGACATGGCGCAGCCCATCGGCGGCCCGCTGCTCGGCGGACATGCCAGCCATGAGAACGGCCTGGACACCGACCTTTGGTACTTGCCCATGCCCGGCCATGCGCTGTCCACGGAGGAGCGCGAGCAGACCTCTGCCGCCAGCGTGGTGACTGCTGCGACGCTGACCGTCGATAAAGCCCACTGGACCGGGGCACAGGCTAAGCTGCTGCACCGCGCGGCGTCCTACCCGGAGGTGGCGCGCATCTTCGTGCATCCGGCGGTGAAGAAGGCGCTTTGCGACAGCGCCGGAACAGACCGGGCCTGGCTGCAAAAGATCCGTCCGTGGTACAGGCACGACGACCATTTCCACATCCGCTTGAAATGCCCGCCCGGCAGCCCGTCTTGCGTGGCCCAAGCTCCCGCGCCCGCGGGAGACGACGGCTGCGGCAAGGAGCTTGACGATTGGTTCAAGAAGCTGCGCGCCAAGCCGAAACCGCCCACGAAGCCGCTTCCGCCCGCGAAGCCGTTGCTGGTTTCCGACCTTCCGCCCGAGTGCCAGACCCTGCTAGCCGAGACCGAGCAGGCGGAGAAGACCAGGGCCGCCGCCTCCAACCGCTAGCACGTTCCGCCGGAAGTATTGCCCCGGCGTTGCGGCGGCGAGCACAGCGTGGCCCGAAGCAATCCAGAGGCCGGAATTACAGCGCTAATTCTGGATCGCCACGGGGGCCGGAGGTCGCCTCGTGATGACGGACAAGACTGCGGAACGGTCAAAACTTATGGCCGCTGGAGGCCGCTGGTACTACTGCATCGCCACGGCCACCAAGGCGGCCTAGGAAGAAAGAGTTCAGCGCGTAGCTGCAGCGGCGCTGAGCAGTTTCATCCAGAAGGGCTGGCCGCACGGCGGCTGGTGTGAAACTCGCGATGGCGGCCACGTCCGTTTGGCCGCCCGCCGCTCTAATGCCAATCAGACGATGCCTTCGGCATTTCCGCGACGGCCAATTCGGTGTAACAGCGAAGCGTGAGCATCGATATTTGAAGAGTGAGCGGCATGAAAGACGCGGCGAGCCGGCAAGAGGCACAAATCGCCTATTGGAACAGTGTGGGCGGCGATCGGTGGGTTGCCGCGGCGGAGCGCACGGACCGGATGTTGGAGCCCATCCTCCAGGCCTTGCTCGGCCGCGCGAATTTGCAGCCCGGCATGGCCGTGCTCGACATTGGCTGCGGTTGCGGTGCCGAGACGGCTGAGTTCGCCAAGCGCGTCGGCGAGTTCGGGCGCGTGCTGGGCGTGGACGTTTCCCAGCAGATGCTCGCCCGCGCGGGCGCCCTCCTTTCCGGATTTCCCCAGGCGGAGCTGCTGGAAGCCGACGCCGGAGCCCATCCGTTCGAGCAGTCCTTCGATCTGGCCATCTCGCGGTTCGGTATCATGTTCTTCGCCGATCCCGTCACCGCCTTCGCCAACATCCGCAATGCCATCAAGCCCAGCGGCCGGCTCTTGTTTGCCACCTGGCGTGCGGTTCAGGAGAACGAATGGACGCGGGTATCGCTTGAGGCCGCGTTGAGCACGGGCGTGCCCGCCGAAAAGCCCGTTGGGCCGGAAGACCCCGGTCCTTTCTCCTTCGCCGATCCCGAGCGCATAAGGCGGGTCCTCGCCGCCGCCGGCTTCGGCGAACCGTCGATTGAGCCGGCTAGCTTTGCGCTCGACGTTGCGGCAGGAGGCGGCCTCGAAGCTGCGGTTCAGCAGGCGATGACCATCGGCGCCGCGGCGGCGCTTTTGCGCAAACAGCCCGAAAACCTGATCGCCGCCGCGCGTGCGGCCATCGAACAGGCGCTCCGCCCCTACGAACGCGGCGGCACGGTTTCCCTGTCGAGCGCAGTCTGGCTTGTCGAAGCGCGCCCCCGCTAAGCGGAGTAGCCTCGCGGCATCCGGCCGCTTCCATGTAGGGCCGCCGGAGCGTTACGAACGCCGTTGCTCTCTCATACCAACGGCAGGAGAATCGGGTGAACGCTTCAAGCTCAAGCGGCGGCGAGGCTTAGGAGACAGTCATCGTCCCAAGCGGCGGCTTTTCGCCTTGCGCGGATGGACATTTTGCCTGGTGCCCGCCGGGCGAGGTTATGCGCCATATGAGGCCGGCAGCGCGGCCAGGGGAGTAAATTTGGCGTTACAGGAAAGCTCGCAATCGCCCCCGGCCGGCGCTTGGGCCGTATCCGGGAGCGTAACTGGCAGCGCTTCTACGCCGCGGCCTTGGGAGCGGGGTAGAACGTCTCGCCCTTCGCGGCCATGTCGCGGAGCAGCTTCGGCGGGTCGAACCGCTCGCCGTATTTCTTCGCGAGCGTTTCGCATTCCTCGACGAACTTCGCGATGCCCACGGTATCGACGAGGCTGATCGGCCCACCCGTGTAAGGCGCGAAGCCCAGCCCCATGATGCCGCCGACATCGCCGTCCTCCGGCTCGGTCAGCACGCCCTCCTCCATGCAGCGCACGGCGTCGAGCGCTTGAGCATAGAGCAGCCGCTTCTTCAGCTCGTCAACCGATGGCCAGAGGCTTTCCGGCTTGGGCGGGTAAAGGTCCGCGAGGCCATGCCAAAGCGTCTTCGGTCCGTTCTCGGGGTAATCGTAAAAGCCCTTGCCGTTCTTCCGGCCCGCGCGGCCGTTGTTCACGTACATGGTCTCCATCACGGGCACGGCGGCGTTGGGCTTGTAGGCGTCGCCAAGTGCGGCTTCCGTTGCCTTGTGGATTTTCCAGCCGAGGTCGATGGCCACCTCGTCCGCGAGCGACAGCGGCCCGACCGGCATGCCGGCGAGCTTGCCCGCGCCCTCGATCAGCGCCGCCGGAAGGCCTTCCGTCAGCATGATCTCGCCTTCGGCGATGTAGCAGCCGCAGAAGCGCGAGGTGAAGAAGCCGCGCCCGTCATTGACGACGATGGGCGTCTTCTTGATGGCCTGCACGAGGTCGAGCGTTACGGCGAGCGCCTCGTCGCCGGTCTCTTTGCCGCGGATCACCTCCACCAGCGGCATCTTGTCCACGGGCGAGAAGAAGTGGATGCCGATGAACTTGTCCGGCCGGCTGGATGCTTCCGCGAGGCCCGTGATCGGCATGGTGGAGGTGTTCGAGCCGAAGATGACGCCGGGACGGATCACGGCTTCGACGCGCTTGGTGACGTCCGCCTTGATGTCCTTGTCCTCGAACACCGCCTCGATGATGTAGTCCACATCGGCAAGGGCCGCGAAGTCCACCGCCGGGTGGATGCGCGCGAGCAGCGCCTCGCCATCGGCAGCGTTCATGCGGCGCTTGGAAACGGCGCCCTCCACGAGCTTCTTGGCGTAGCCCTTGCCGCGCTCGGCGGACTCCATGTCGCGGTCGACGAGCACGACCTCGATGCCGTTCGTTGCCGCCACATAGGCGATGGCGGCACCCATCATGCCGGCGCCCAACATGCCGATCTTCTTGAACTGCGCCTTGGGTATGCCTGCCGGCCGCCGCACGAGCTTGTCCGCCTTGCCCTTGTTGACGAACAGCGTGCGGATCATGTTCGGCGCGACAGTCGCCACGGAGCAGCGAGAGGAAGTATTTCGCCTCGATCTTGAGCCCCAGATCGATCGGCACGGACGTGCCCTCGTAGACGCAGGACATGATCGCCTGCGCGGCCGGGTAGTTGCCCTGGGTCTTGTCACGCAGCATGGCGTTGCCCGCGATGAAGGTCTGCACCGCGTTCGGGTTCATGCCGCCGGCGCCACCCGGCACCTTGAACGACTTTTCGTCCCAGGGCTGCACCGCCTTCGCGGCCGGCGAGGTCAGCCACTTCTTGGCAGCCGCCAGCAGGTCCGCCGCCGGCACAACCTCATGAACGAGGCCGGCGCCCTTGGCTTTCGCGGGCGTCAGGTTCTTGCCTTCGAGCAGCAGCGGCAGGGCCGGCATGATGCCGATCAGCCGGGGAATGCGCTGCGTGCCGCCGGCACCTGGGCAAAGCCCAACCTGCACCTCGGGCTGGCCGATCTTGATGCTCTCGCTATCGGCGGCCACGCGGTAATGGCAGGCGAGCGCGATCTCGAAGCCGCCCCCGAGCGCCGTGCCGTTGATGGCGCAGGCCACGGGCTTGCCGCAGGTTTCAAGCCGCCGCAGCACCTGCGTGAAGTGCAGGACGGCTTTCAGCGCCTCGGCGGCCGGCGCGGTCTTGGCCTGGACGATCAGGCTTTCCATCCCGATCAGGTCCGCGCCCGCGACGAAGCTCGACTTGCCGGAGGTGACGATTATGCCCTTCGCGGAGACGTCGCCCGCGGCGCGCTCGATGGCCGCCTCAAGCTCGTCCACGAATTCCGGGCTGACGACGTTCATCGATTTGCCCGGCTGGTCGATGGTCAGGGTTGCGATGCCATCGCTGTCGACGGCGTATGAAATGCTGCTCATTGTTCTCTATCCCTTGGCGAAGTCCCCCCTCACTCCTGTCCCTCTCCCCGTGGGGAGAGAGGACCCTGCAACGACCGCCGAGGCCGATTCAGGCGTCCCTTCTCCCCTTGGGGAGAGGGACAGGGGTGAGGGGGGCTAATCCCTTAAATCCGCTCGATAATCGTTGCTGTGCCCATGCCCGCGCCGATGCACAGCGTGGCAAGGCCCGTGCCCGCACCGCGCCGCTCCATCTCGTCCAGCAGAATGCCCAGGATCATCGCGCCCGTAGCACCCAGCGGATGCCCCATGGCGATGGCGCCGCCGCACACATTGATCTTGTCATGCGGAATATCGAGCACGCCCATGAAGCGCAGCACGACGGCCGCGAACGCCTCGTTCAGCTCCCAGAGGTCGATGTCGGCCTTCGACATGCCGGCTTTGGCAAGCGCACGCTCGGCGGCGAAGCTCGGGCCGGTCAGCATGATGGTCGGCTCGGAACCGATGGAAGCGGCGCTCCGGATGCGGGCACGCGGTTTCAGCCCCGCCTTCTCGCCGGCCTCCTTGCTGCCGATCAGGATCGCCGCTGCGCCGTCCACGATGCCGGAGGAGTTGCCCGGCGTGTGCACATGGTTGATGCGCTCGACCTCGGGATATTTCTGCAAGGCCACGCCGTCGAAGCCGAAATTCTTGCCCATGTCCGCGAAGGAAGGCTTGAGCGCGCCCAGCGATTGCATGCTGGAATTGGGGCGGATCATCTCGTCGCGGAACAGGAGCGGAATGCCCAGAATGTCGGTAACGGGAACGACGGAGGACGTAAAGCGGCCCTCCTCCCAGGACTTCGCGGACCGCTTATGGCTTTCAACCGAGTAGGCGTCCACGTCGTCGCGGCTGTATCCCCACTTGGTGGCGATCAAGTCGGCGCTGATACCCTGCGGCACGAAATGCGTGGGGATGGCCACGGCGGGATCGGTCGCCCAAGCGCCGCCATCGGACGCCATCGGCACGCGGCTCATCGCCTCGACGCCGCCCGCGACCGCCATCGGCGACTGCCCGGACGCCACCTTCGCCGCCACCATGTTTACGGCTTCGAGGGCGGATGCGCAGAAACGGTTCACCTGCACGCCGGGCACGCTCTCGTCGTATCCAGCCATCAGGACCGCTGTGCGCGCGATGTCGGCGCCCTGCTCGCCGACCGGCGTCACACAGCCGAGGATCACGTCCTCGATCTGCCTGGTGTCGAGGCCGGCATTGCGGCTGGGCAGCGCCCGCAGCATCTGCGAAGCAAGCTGCACCGGTGTCGCCTCATGCAGCGAGCCGTCCTTCTTGCCTTTCCCGCGCGGCGTGCGCACGTGATCGAAAATATAGGCGTCAGCCATCCTTCACTCCTCCGATTAATCGTCCGTCGTCATCGCGAGGCGGCCTTGACCGCCGTGGCGATCCAGAAGTAGCCTCAAAATCCTGGCTCTGGATTGCTTCGCTTCGCTCGCAATGACGGTGTCCCTGTTTCCCTTACTGCCAAGCGCCAATCGCTAAAGGCTGCGTGCAATCAGCTCTTTCATGATCTCGTTCGTGCCGCCGTAGATGCGCTGCACGCGCGCGTCGGCATAGGCGCGCGCGATAGGGTATTCCATCATGAAGCCGTAGCCGCCATGCAGTTGCAGGCAGGCGTCCATGACTTTGCCCTGCAGGTCGGTGATCCAGTATTTGGCCATCGCCGCCACTGTGGGGTCGAGTTCGGAGTCCATCATCTGCTGGAGGCAGCGGTCCACGAAGGTCCGGCCGATCTGGATCTCGGTCTTAAGCTCCGCGAGCTTGTGCTTGGTGATCTGGAAATCGAAAACCGTGCGGCCGAAAGCCTTGCGCTCGCGCACATAATCGACGGTCCAGCGCAGCGCGGCCTCGGAGGCGGCGATGCCCGAAATCGCGATTTGCAGCCGCTCCCAGGCCAGCTCCTTCATGAGCAGCTTGAAGCCCTCGCCCTCGGCGCCCAACCGCGCGTCGCCCGGCAGCTCCACATCCTGGAAGAACAGCTCGGAGGTGTCCTGCGCGTGCATGCCAAGCTTGTCGAGGTTGCGTCCTTTGGAGAAGCCCGGAAGGCCGGCATCCACCAGGAACAGCGTGATGCCCTTGGCGCCGGCGGCCGGGTCGGTCTTGGCGACCACGATCACCACATCGGCATTCTGGCCATTGGTTATAAAGGTCTTTTGGCCGTTGAGAATATAGCCGTTGCCCCGCGCCTGCGCCGTTGTCCGCACCCCTTGCAGGTCGGAGCCGGCGCCCGGCTCGGTCATGGCGATGGCGCCAACGATCTCGCCCTTCGTCATGCGCGGCAGATAGCGCTGCTTCTGCTCCTCCGTGCCATAGTTGAGGATGTAGGGAGCCACGATATCGGAATGCAGCGAGAAACCCGGCCCGCTCGCGCCAACCCGCGCCAGCTCCTCCATCACGATGGCCGAGTGAAGCCTGTCGCCGCCGCAGCCGCCTGCCTCGTCGGGGATCGACGGCAGCAGCAGCCCGGCCTCACCCGCCGCCAGCCAGACGGACCGGGGCACGACGTGGTCCTTTTCCCATTGTGCATGATGCGGCGCGATCTCGCGCTCGACGAATTTACGCACCTGGTCGCGATAAAGCTCGTGCTCCGCAGAGAATAGGGTCCGTGGCAACATGGGACATTCCTCGTTACATCGATTATTGGCGTGTTTTACTTGAAGCGCCGCCGTCTGCGTCCGCGCCCGCACAGGGCGTGCCGCCTTTGCTCAAAAATTGCAGGCATTCCCTGCGCACATCCCGCAACTCCTTAAGCGTCGCGGCGATGTTGGCCTGCTTTTCCTCAAGCTCGGCGATCAAGGCCGCCGAGCGCTCGGCCAGGAAGCCCGCCTGCTGCGGACGCCCTTCGCCACGATCCCCGTAAAGATCGAGGTACTGCTTTATTTCAGCCAGCGAGAAACCAATCGACTTCGCGCGCAGGATCAGCTTGAGGCGCGCGCGCTCGCGCTTGCTATAGACGCGGCCGCCATTCACGCGGGGCGGAGCGAGCAGCTCCTTGGCCTCGTAAAAGCGGATCGCGCGCGTTGTCAGCCCGAATTCGCCTGCAAGCTCGGCAATTCCATAAAGCCTTTCCTGCTCGGACTGGCCTGTGGGGCTCGATTTTGAAGCTGATTTCAAGCGCTTATCCTGGCTGGTGCCATCATCGCGAGGGCTTGGCGCGCCGGCAGCAACGGCAACGCCCGGCTCGCGATGACGGACTTTCGCATTCCTCGAAACGGTCCTAGACGAGTTGGCCGAGCTTCATGGCAAGGCCCATGTCGCCGTCGACGCGCATTTTGCCCGTCATGAAGGCCACCGTAGGCTGGAGGTTGCCGCCGATCATGTCCTCGAAATCGCCAGCGCTCATGGAGATGGTGCAATTGGCGGCATCGCCGTTGTTCAGGGTGACGGTGTTTTGCGCCCCGGTGCCGTCGATGAAGAGGCTGCCATCGCTTCCCAGATCGAACTTCACAGTCCCGCCAAGCGGCGCCTTGCCGGCAAACCGCCCCGTCATCCCAGTGGCCACCTCAGCTAAGTTCATCTCATGCTCCCTTGGTTAATTTCCCGGCGCGGTATCTAACGCATCTCCTTGACTTTAACAAGAGGAAGTTGACGTATACGTCAACCAAAGAACAACACGGGTTCGTGAGCGCGCTGCAGGCCGGCGACGCCAAATACGGTTGCGTGCTTGCCTCAGTGGCGCCGTCCCGGAAATGCCGAAGGCATTATCTGGGACCGCGACAGGCGCCAGCGTTGGTAACGATCCCGGATAGCCGCAAAGCGGCTTCCAGGATGGCGGGGGAAGCATCAAGCGGATCTCGTATGACGCCATCGCCCGAATGCGATATGAAGACGCCGGAACCTGAGCCGGTCCGCCTTGTTATCAAACGGCGGCCCGGCCAGCCTTGAGGCAGGCGAGGAAATGGAAAAAGAGCGAAGCACGGTCCAACCCGGCGGCGGCGCAGGCCATGCAGGACAGGAAAGAAAAAGGCGGCTAGCCGAGGCGCTTCGCCGCAACCTCGTTAAGCGCAAAGACAAAAAAGAGACAAATCCTGAAGGCAAATCAGTGGCGGATTAGCTCAAAGCCTTGCGGCGTGGCGCTGCCCCGGCTACAGCATAGGAAAAGCTTGCACCGCGCCTCGGGCCGGTGCGGAGTTACTCTATCCCGGCGGACAAGATGGACAGAATTCGCATAACCGGCGGTGAACGCCTCGAATGGCACGATTCCGATAAGCGGAGCCAAGAACGCGGCTCTGCCCCTGATGATCGCAAGCCTGCTCACGTCCGACACGGTCACGCTCAAGAACGTGCCCAATCTGGCTGACGTTGGCCTTCTCATCCGCATCCTTCGCAACCACGGCACGGACACCGCCTTCGACGGCAAGCGGGCGCAACTCGAACGGGCATCAGGGCGAGACCTTGCATCTGACCGCCCGCGATATCGTGGACACCACAGCACCTTACGACCTGGTGCGGCGCATGCGCGCGAGCTTCTGGGTACTGGGGCCGCTCCTGGCGCGGGAGCACAAGGCGCGCGTTTCGCTTCCGGGCGGTTGCGCCATCGGAACCCGCCCCGTCGACCTGCACTTGTCGGGCCTTCAGGCGCTCGGCGCCGAGATCAGCCTCGACGGCGGCTATGTGGTGGCGAATGCGCCGGGAGGCTTGCGCGGCGGCTTGGTCAAGTTCGCCAAGGTTTCGGTGGGCGCCACGCACAACGTCATGATGGCCGCCACCATGGCCAAGGGCGAGACGATTCTCGAAAACGCGGCCTGCGAGCCGGAAATCGCCGATGTTGCGAGCTGCCTCAATAAGATGGGGGCCAAGATTGAAGGCGCGGGCACGCACACCATCACCATCCAGGGCGTGCACGAGCTGGAGGGGGCGACGCATACCGTGCTTCCGGACCGGATCGAGACCGGCACCTACGCCATGGCCGTGGCGGCTACCGGCGGCGAAGTCTTCCTCGACGGCGCGCGCGCCGATCTGTTGCCAGCCGCTCTCGACGTCTTGAGAGAGGCCGGCATCGAGATTTCCGAAACCAACCGCGGCTTGCGGGTCGCGCGCAACGGCGCGGCACTCCAGCCCGTAAACGTCCAGACCTCGCCCTATCCGGGGTTCCCGACCGATCTGCAGGCGCAGCTCATGGCGCTGATGTGCCGGGCGGACGGCGTATCGCAAATCCGGGAGACGATCTTCGAGAACCGCTTCATGCACGTCTCGGAACTGGCGCGGCTTGGCGCCGACATTACGGTCACGGGCGACATGGCAAAAGTGCGCGGCGTTCCGTCGCTCCGGGGCGCCGAGGTGATGGCAACCGACCTTCGCGCCTCGGTTTCGCTGGTAATTGCCGGGCTCATGGCCGAGGGCGAGACCATCGTTAACCGTGTTTATCATCTAGATCGCGGCTTTGAGCGTCTTGAAGAGAAGCTTGGGTCTTGCGGAGCGCGCATCGAACGCCTTCATTCATGAGAGCAATCGAATAACCTTCGAACTCCAATAATGAGGCGCTCGTCATGCGCTCCGAATCGCTGAAACTCGCGGCTCTCGATCACGACGATCTCAAGATCCTGTCCGCGCACCTTCAGGACGCCGTATTGCGCTTGGCCGACATGGTGTACATGCCGTCCGAGCACCATTTCGCGGCAATCCTGAGCCGCTTCGACTGGCTCGCCGCCGAAAACGATGACGGCAAGCATTCCAATTTACGCCGGTGCCGGTGCGCCCTGCGCTTCGACAAGGTGAAGCGGGCGCAAGTACAGAAAATCCGGCCCAGCGAGCCGTTCGCGGTCGCCGAGCTGCTGGCGATTACTTTCGAGGAGCTGGAAGCGCCGGGCGGATATATCACCCTTCATTTCGCGGGAGGCGGCGGCGTCCGGCTTGAGGTGGAGTGCATCGAGGCCGCGCTGCACGATATGGGCCAGGCTTGGCGGGCAACAGCCAAGCCGGAACACAAGATCGTGGAATGCGAGTGCGTGCAGACGCCCGCGAAAGTCCTTCAAAACACCAAGTAGGATCGCATCCTTGGCACAGTTTCTCCGCTCTTCCGATCCTGGCTTCGCTGGCCAGTTCAAGGCACTTGTCGATTCCCGGCGCGATCAGCCGCTCGATGTGCAGGACGCGGTGCGCGCGATTATCCGCGCTGTACAAGAGAAGGGCGATGCCGCGCTGATCGAGTTCACGGCGCGTTTCGACCGGGCCGATTTGGCCAAGACCGGGCTCAGCATCCCGCCCGAGGAACTGAAGAAGGCCTATGAAGGGCTTTCCCAGGAGTTGAAGGGAGCCCTGACCCTTGCCTGCGAGCGCATCGAAAAGCACCATCGCCGGCAGCTTCCGCAGGATGAGCGCTATGTGGATGCCATCGGGGCGGAACTGGGCCACCGCTGGACGCCGCTCGAACTCGGTAGGCCTCTACGTGCCGGGCGGCAAGGCGAGCTATCCAAGCTCCGTACTGATGAACGCCATTCCGGCGAAGGTTGCAGGCGTGGGGCGCCTGGTCATGGTGGTGCCAACGCCGGGCGGCGAGGTCAATCCTGCCGTGCTGGCTGCTGCCCATCTCGCGGGCGTCTCCGAAGTGTACCGCATCGGCGGCGCGCAGGCCGTCGCGGCACTTGCTTACGGTACGGAGACAATCGAGCCCGTAGCCAAGATCGTAGGTCCCGGCAACGCCTATGTGGCGGAGGCCAAGCGCCAGGTGTTTGGAACCGTGGGCATCGATACGATTGCCGGGCCGTCCGAGGTCGTCGCGGTCGCGGACGGGCTCGCGAACCCTGAGTGGCTCGCGGCGGACCTGCTCGCGCAAGCCGAGCACGACGAGGCGGCACAGTCGATCCTGATCGCGGACGATGCGGCGCTTGCCGAGGCCACGGCGCGGGCGGTCGAGAGGCAGATCGCGGCCATGTCCCGCAGTGCTATCGCCGGCAAGAGCTGGGCGGATTACGGCGCGATCATCCTTGTTTCCAACCTGCTCGCGGAGGCGCCGGCCCTCGTCAATGCCCTGGCGCCGGAGCATCTGGAGCTGGCCTGCGAGGTGGCGGAGGAGATGATCCCCCGCATTCGTAACGCGGGCGCCATCTTCATCGGCCATCATACGCCCGAAGCGATCGGCGATTACACGGGCGGCTCGAACCATGTGCTGCCAACCGCCCGCGCCGCGCGGTTCGCTTCCGGCCTTGGCGTCCTCGACTTCATGAAGCGCACGTCCCTCCTGAAACTCGATCCCGGGAGCCTCGCGGCGCTCGGGGCGGCCACGATGGCACTGGCTGAGGCCGAAGGGCTCGGCGGGCACCGGCATTCCGTGGCTGTCCGCTTGCGGGGCGCGGAATAAAGCTGCGCCATGCCCAAGAAGGATCAGGAGCAAAACCCGTCCCGGCTCGTCGAAATCGAGCTGGACGAAGCCTCAATCGGGGCCATTGCGCTGGAGGTCGAGCACGAGCGCAGGGTGGCGATTTTCGACCTGCTCGAAGAGAACCGTTTCGAGCTGGTCAATGGCCCAGCCGGCCCCTACAAGCTTCGCATTAGCATGCCCGAGCACCGCCTCGCTTTCGCCGTGAGGGCGGGGGACGCGGCGGAGCCTTCGGCCACGTTTCTGCTTTCGCTCAACCCGTTCCACAGGGTGGTGAAGGACTATTTTCTCGTTTTGGGAAATTACTTCGAGGCGATCAAATCGGCCCCCCCAAGCCGGATCGAAGCGCTCGACATGGGCCGCCGCGCCCTTCACGACGAAGGCAGCAAGCTGCTGGCCGAACGGCTGCACGGGAAGGTGGCCATGGACGTGCCCACGTCGCGGCGGCTGTTCACCCTGATTTGTGCCCTGCGCTGGAAGGGCTGATACCACGCAACCGTCGTCGCTTGGCTGCAACGCCGCCGAGGCGATCCTGAAGCGGCATCCGTGACTTAACCCCGCCTCGCTTCGCGTTGTCCGCAACGGCGCTGGGGAAGCGTCCGGCCGCATCGCATGTAACGCCTCGCCCGGGCAATAGCCGGTTCCGGTTCTTAAACCGGAAAGTACAAGGCTAGCGGACGGACGCGTTCGCCATTGAAGTAACCAGTGTCAAAAACGAGGAAAATAGGCAGAAATGTTCCCCAGCGTTTCCCGTTGTTGACAACAGGAAAGCCGGGGGATGAAGAACCGCACCATCCGGGTGCTTCCCTGGCGCGCCGCGTGGCACCCTATTTTGTCCAGTCTTCCAGGGCGAAAGAACCATGGGGAACGAAGCTGAAGGCTTGGTCGTTCGTAACGAGTATCGCTCCAACGGCTTTGGCGTGCGCGGCAATCATCATATCCAACGGCGCCAATGTCACTCCTGAGGTCTCGCACGCTGCCCGAAGATCGCCGTAGGCATGGGCAACCGCCTGCGTCCATGGTAACACATCGACCCGGATCAAAAACTCCTCCACCAAAGCCAGGAGTTTTTGCGGTCTGCCGCGTTTGACGACGCCGTATCTCAGTTCGGCCTCTGTGACGGCAGACACCGCGACAGCGTTCATCGGCGCTTGCGATAGACGTTTTTGTACGTTTGGCGTAGCCCTTATGATGTGGCTCACTGTATTTGTGTCCAGCATGTACAGCATCAGACACCTTTAGCGGCGCGCTACTTGAGCGCATTCGCGAACGGATCACGATTGTGTTCGCCCTGATTTCGGTCCGCCCGGCTCAAGAAATCGGCGGGCATATCGCTTCTGTCGAGCGCAAAGAATTCGTCCCATGAACTGGGGCGCCGGGAGAGCACGACGTCGCCGGTGTTCTCATCGCGCCGAATGTAGACCTCCTCGCCTTCGAAACGGTACTCCCTTGGCAGCCGTACCGCTTGGCTACGGCCAGTGATGAAGAGTTTTGCTTTGTCCATATGAATTCTCCCGTTCCATCCTGATAGGTATCATAATATATACCTCACCTTGATAGATATCAAGAGACGTATCATAGCCGATTGGAATTGCTCCAAGGCGGCGTGCGCGGCGCGTCCGGGTAATCTCGCCGGCTTCCGCCATCGCGGCGGGAATAAACGCATGAAAGGCCGGCTCACGAAGAGACCGCCAATTGCGCTTTGATCAGGTATTCCATTTAGTCTTCGGCTGCCCCTTCCGAACAGGAAGAGTTTTGCGAAACACGTCTCAAAATCATGCTGTCGGAACGTGTTTCCATAGACGGGTTTTGAAAGCGACCTCCAGTTCGCAATGATTTCCTGCGTAGCCCGCTGAGACATCCAAAAGCGGGCGCAGGATTCTAATAAAGTATTTAAGATTGCTTTGGGCGCAAAAACAGCCTAATGAACTGGGCTTCAAGGATTGACGCGGCCGCCATGGCGCCGTCGCGGCGGCTGTTCACCCTGATTTGCGCCCTGCGCTGGAAGGGCTGAGCGGCGGTAAGTCACGCGACGCGGGCTTGCTGCCCGCCGCCTAGCGGTCTAAGACTTGCCTAATTACCGTTCGAAGGACGCAGAGCATGAACATTTGCATGATCGGGGCTGGCTATGTCGGCTTGGTATCCGCCGCCTGCTTTTCGGATTTCGGCTGGAATGTAACCTGCGTCGAAAAAGACGCAGGAAAGCTCGCCCAGCTCGGCCGTGGCGAAATCCCGATCTACGAGCCCGGCCTCGACGACTTGGTGGCGAAGAACGTGCGGGCGGGCCGGCTGCATTTCACCGGCGAGCTTGCTGCGGCCGCGCGCGAGGCAGATCTCATTTTCCTGGCTGTCGGGACGCCGATGCGCCGGGGCGACGGCTATGCGGACCTCTCCTATGTGTATCAGGCGCTTGAGGAGATCGCGCCGCACCTTACCGGCTTCACCGTCGTCACGACGAAATCGACCGTTCCCGTCGGCACCAGCCGCGAGATCGAACGGCGATTGAGGACGCTCAGGCCCGATGCGGATTTCGCCGTTTGCTCGAACCCGGAATTCCTGCGCGAAGGCTCCGCGATCCAGGACTTCACCCATCCGGATCGCGTACTCGTCGGCGTGGAGTGCGAGCGGGCGCGCGATGTCATGGAGCGGGTTTACGAGCCGCTAAGGCTCCGCAACGCGCCGGTGATCTTCGTGAGCCGCGAGAGCGCCGAGCTGGCCAAATACGCCGCCAACGCCTTCCTGGCCATGAAGATCAGCTTCATCAACGAGATCGCCGACCTTTGCGAGGAGGTGGGCGCCAATGTGCAGGAAGTGGCGCATGCCATCGGCTCGGACGGGCGCATCGGCGACAAGTTCCTGCATCCGGGGCCGGGCTATGGCGGCTCGTGCTTCCCGAAGGATGTCTCGGCTTTGGCCCGCACCGCCCGTGAGGCGCGCGCGCCGCTCACGCTCATCGAGCAGGTGGAGAAGGTCAACACCGAACGCAAGATTGCCATGGCGCACAAGGTGATCCGCGCGGCCGGCGGCGACGTGTTCGGCAAGACCGTCGCGATCCTGGGCGTCACCTTCAAGCAGAACACCGACGATATGCGCGATGCGCCAAGCCTGGTCATCGTGCCGATGCTGCAGGAGCGCGGCGCCACCGTCCGCGTCTACGATCCGCAAGGCAAGAAGCAGGCCGGGCCGCTCCTGCCGGGCGTTACCTGGTGCGAAAGCGTGCTCGATGCGGCCGAGGGCGCGGATGCCGTTGCCGTCCTAACCGAATGGAACGAGTTCCGGGCCGTGAGCCTCCAGGCCCTCAAGGCAAAGATGCGCGGCAATGTGCTGGCCGACCTGCGCAACATCTACCGCGCGAGCCACGCCCGCGAGGCCGGCTTCCGTTACATCAGCATTGGCAGGCCCGAGGCCGTGCCGGACGCGGCCCCTTCCGCCTAAGGCTGGCGGCCGAATTGTCCGCGCCGTCATTCCCGCGAAGGGCGTGTGAAAAAATCGGCGCGCTCGCGGCAAACTCGGTTGTCATGGCCGGGCTTGACCCGGCCATCCAGTAATGCACTGAGCGCATTGGGTTTTTCCTGGATGGCCCGGTCAAGCCGGGCCATGACAGTGGAGGGGCAACCGATGACGGTGCAAAGGGGCATTCCGGAGGCGCTTACACCGCTGAGCCGCGACCGGTTGCCGGAGGACACCGCGGAGCTTGCGCGGTTCCTGATCGGCAGGCTTGTCGTGCGTCCCTTGCCCTCCGGCCTCGCGGCCGGCCGCATCGTGGAAACCGAAGCCTATCTCGCAGGCGACGCGGCGAGCCACGCCTTTCGCGGCCTGACGCCCCGCAACCGCGTGATGTTCGGGCCGAAGGGCTATGCCTATGTCTATCTCATCTACGGCATGTACTTTGCACTGAATGTTTCAAGCGCGGCCGAGGGCGTAGGCGAAGCGGTGCTCATTCGCGCGGCGGAGCCGGTTTTGGGGCTCGATGCGATGGCGCGCTACCGCGGCGAGGTCCCGCAACGCGATTTGATGCGCGGGCCGGGGCGGCTTGCCATGGCGCTGGACATCGACCGGAGGCTCGACGGCACGGATTTGTGCGCGACGGGGCCGTTGTGGCTGGCCTGCGATGGGCATGAGCCGCAAGGATGCGGGGTCAGCACACGCATCGGCATAACCCGCGACGCGCACCGGCCGCTTCGCTTCTTCGTGAAGGGCAGCCGATATGTAAGCGGGCCGGCGTCGCTCAATCGTTGAGTTTGAAATTGACGCCGCAATAAATGACAACGGGCAATGCCCCTAGCCCTCTCCCGGCAAGCTCGCCTTGGCGAGCTTGCCATCTTAGGTGGCCGTATCCGCAAGCGGATACGGCTGGAGAGGGGACGATATCGCAACCGTTGTACAGGCGTCCCTTTTCCCAATGGGAGAGGGACAGGATGAGGGGCGATGCCCTGCGGATATGGCACAACCGTCTGCTTATCTCCCGCCGGCATAACCCATTGGAAGGGTTGCTGCCTGGGCGGCTCCTGGAGTATGCCTCGGTTCGAGAAACATGATCCAGGCATCGGGAACCGTTGCGGCTCTCCATTGGGAGAGAGGCGGCGCTTATGCTCTGCAAACTCGGGAGTGGGGGCAACGCATGCAAGGCCATCCAAAATTCCGCGCCGCCCTGTTTGTTTTGGGGCTTCTGACGCTCGACCTGGCCGCGTGCAGCGAAGCGGCGAAGACCCCCGCCGCACCGCCCCCGCCAACCGTCACCGTGGCGAACCCGCTCGAAAAGGAAGTGATTGAGTGGGACGAGTACACGGGCCGGTTCGACGCCGTGGACACCGTTGAGGTGCGCGCCCGCATTTCAGGCTTCCTGAACGAGGTCAAGTTCACCGACGGCGCGATGGTGAAAAAGGGCGACCTCCTGTTCGAAATCGATCCGCGTCCCTTCCAGAGCGCTCTCGACCGTAGCCGCGCCACCTTGCAAGGTGCCAAAGTTCAGCTCGAATTCGCGGAAAAAGACCTGGAGCGCGCCAGGCCGCTTATGGCGAACGCGACCATTTCCCCCCAGGTTTTCGACCAGCGCACCCAAGCCGTGCGCGCGGCCGAGGCGAATGTGCTTTCGGCCGAGGCCAATATGCGCGCCGCCGGGCTTGACGTCGAGTTCACGCAAATCGTCTCGCCGGTGACGGGCCGGATCAGCCGCAAGCTTGTCAGCGAAGGCAACTACCTCACCGGCGGCTCGGGCAGCGGCACGCTTCTTACAACAATCGTCTCCATCGATCCGGTCTACTTCTATTTCGATGTGAGCGAGTCCGAGTTCCTGAAATACCAGCACTTCGGCTCGGTCATGACGCAGCCAGCCGCGCGCATTTCCGAGGTTCCGGTGGAGTTGGCGCTACAGGGCGAGCAAGGCTTCCCTCACAAGGGCCAGATGAGCTTCATCGATAACCGTATCGACCAGAATACGGGATCGCTCCGGGTGCGGGCCGTTTTCGAGAACCCGCACCAGCTTTTCCAGCCGGGGCTGTTCGCGCGGGTCCGCCTGGCCGGCAGTGGCAAATACAAGGCGGTTTTGCTGCCCGATATGGCGGTGGCGGCCGATCAGTCGAACCGCTTCGTGTTCGTTGTGGCCGATGACGGCACCGTAGCCACGAAACCGGTGGAGCTTGGGCCGATGATCGACGGGCTCAGGGTAATTCGCAAGGGAGTGAGCCCAAGCGATACGGTGGTCGTGAATGGCCTGCAGCGCGCCCGCAGCGGCATCAAGGTCAAGCCGGAAAAAACCGTCATCGGCCAAAGTCAGAAAGCGGCGGCGCTGCAATGAAGTTTAGCCACACATTCATTCAGCGGCCGATTTTCGCGTCCGTCATCGCGATCTTCATCGTGATCGTGGGCTGGCTCGCCTATGGGCGCCTGGCCGTCGCGCAGTTTCCCGACGTGGCGCCGCCCACAGTGACCGTCTCGGCCTCCTATCCCGGCGCCAACGCGCAGATTGTGGCCGACACCGTCGCGACCCCGATCGAGCAGGAAATCAACGGCGTCGAGAACATGCTCTACATGTCGTCGCAATCGACAGCGGACGGCAATGTCCAGATCACCGTGACCTTCGAGCTTGGCACCAATCTGGATCTGGCACAGGTGCTCGTTCAGAACCGCGTTGCGATTGCGACGCCGCGCCTGCCGCCGGAGGTGCGCGCGACCGGCGTGGTGGTGAAGAAGGTTACGCCCGACATCCTCATGGTCGTGCATATGATCTCGCCGGATAACAGCTACGACCAGCTCTATCTGTCGAACTATGCGCTCCTGCAGATCCGCGACGTGCTGGCCCGCGTGAAGGGCGTTGGCGAGGTCCGGCTGTTCGGCGTGCGCGAATATTCGATGCGGGCCTGGCTCGATCCCGCGAAGATTTCCTCGCTCGGCATGACGGCGTCCGAGGTGGTCGCAGCGCTTCAGGCGCAAAACATCCAGGTGGCGGGCGGAGCGCTTGGCCAGCCGCCAGTCACAACGAATGAGGCGTTCCAGACGAGCCTGCAATTGCGCGGCCGGCTGGTGAAGCCCGAGGAGTTCGGGGAAATCGTGGTCAAGACCGGTGCCGATGGCCGGTTCACGCGGCTGCGCGATGTGGCGCGCCTTGAGCTTGGCGCGCTCGACTACACCACCAACGGGTTTCTGGATGGAAAGCCCGCGGTTGTTGTGGTGGTCTCGCAAACGCCGGGCGCCAACGCCCTTGAAGTGGCGAACTCGGTCAAAGGCTCGATGGCGGAGCTGTCGAAGGGCTTCCCCAAGGGCATCGAGTACAAGATCGTCTACAATCCGACCGAATTCATCCAGCACTCCGTGGACGAGTTGATTAAGACCATCTTCGAAGCCGTGGCGCTGGTCGTGATCGTGGTCCTGGTGTTCCTGCAAACCTGGCGCGCCACCATCATTCCGGTCGTGGCCATCCCGGTCTCGCTGATCGGGACGTTCTTCGTGATGTCCCTGTTCGGCTTCTCGATCAACAACCTGACCCTGTTCGGGCTGGTGCTCGCGGTCGGCATCGTGGTCGACGACGCGATTGTCGTGGTCGAGAACGCCGAGCGCAAAATCGAGCACGGCTTCAGCCCCAGGGACGCGGCCTTCGCCACGATGAACGAGGTGGGGGTGGCGCTTATCTCCATCGCGCTCGTGCTATGCGCGGTGTTCATCCCCACGGCGTTCCTGCAAGGCATCGCCGGCCAGTTCTACCGGCAGTTCGCGCTCACCATCGCGGTGGCGACGGTGCTATCCGCCTTCAACTCGCTGACGCTGAGCCCGGCGCTCTGCGCGATCGTGCTTAAATCCCGCGAAGAGAAGGAGAGGAAGCCGCGCATCGACCTTTCGTTTCTCACGAACTGGTTCTTCGCGGGCTTCAACGCCATTTTCGGCGCGCTGGAGCGGGGCTACGCGGCCGTGGTGAGCCGGGTAATCCGGGTAACGCCATTGATGCTCACCATCTATGCGGGGCTGATCGGGCTGGCCAGCTACATGTTCGTGACCGTCCCGCAAGGCTTCGTCCCGCAGCAGGATCAAGGCTATCTGATCCTTTCCTTCAGCCTTCCCCCGGGCTCCTCCCTTGCCCGGACCAGCGAAGTCATCCGCAAGGCGGAAAAAATCGTGCTCTCGACCCCTGGCTTCGCTCACACCGCTGCCTTTGCAGGCTTTTCGGGCGCCACGCGGACCAACGCGCCAGACGCCGGTGCCATATTCGCGACGGAGAAGCCGTTCGAGGAGCGCATGAAGCAGGGGCTCACCTCCAGTAAGCTCGTGAGCGACCTGCGGGCGAAGCTCGGACAGATCGAGGACGCCAATATTTTCGTGATCGCGCCGCCCACCTTGCGCGGCATCGGCACCGGTGGCGGCTTCTCCATGTATATCGAGGACCGGCGCGGGCGCGGCCTGCCGACACTGACCCAGTCGGCCCAAGAGCTGATGGCGGCGGCGAACAAGACGCCTGGGCTTCACGCCACGTTCACAACCTTCAATGCCAACACGCCCCAAGTTTACGTGGATGTGGACCGGGTCCGCGCGCAAATGCTCGACGTGCCGCTGCAGAACGTGTTCGAGACGCTGCGCATTTATCTGGGCTCGGCTTACGTGAACGATTTCAATGCCTTCGGCCGCACCTATCGCGTTACCGCGCAGGCGGATGCGCCCTACCGGCTCGACAAGGCCGCTATCGCGCAACTGAAGGTGCGCAGTTCGAACGGCGCCATCGTCCCCCTGGGCTCGCTTGTCACCTTCCGCGATATCGCCGGCCCGCAGCGCATGCCGCGCTATAACCTTTACCCGGCCATCGAGATGCAGGGCACCACCGCACCCGGCGTCAGCTCCGGCCAGGGCATCAAGCTGATGGCGGATACCGCCGAGCGGGTCTTGCCGGACGGCCTCGCCTACGAATGGACCGATATGTCCTATCAGGAGACGCACCAGGGCACGCCCGCCATTATCATTTTCGCGCTTGCGGTTTTGTTCGTCTACCTGGCGCTCGCCGCGCAGTACGAGAGCTGGACGCTGCCGCTCGCGATCATCCTGATCGTGCCGATGTGCCTGTTGTCGGCGATCCTTGGCGTCTGGTTGCATGGCGCCGATGTGAACATTCTCACGCAGATCGGCTTTGTCGTGCTGGTAGGCCTCGCGGCCAAGAACGCGATTCTGATCGTCGAATTCGCCATCCAGCTCGAAGAGCACGGCCGCGACCGGTTCGAAGCGGCGGTCGAGGCCTGTCAGCTCCGCCTCCGGCCGATCCTGATGACCTCCTTCGCTTTCACGCTGGGCGTCGTGCCTCTCTATGCCGCGTCGGGCGCCGGCTCCGAAATGCGCGTGGCGCTGGGCACGGCTGTCTTCTACGGCATGCTCGGCGTGACCTTGTTCGGCCTGATCTTCACGCCGGTGTTCTATGTCGCGATCCGGGGCATCTTCGGAGGCAAGGTGACAAGGCACCCCGCGATTGAAGAGACCGGGGCAGGGCCGCTGGTGCCCGCGGAGTAGGTAAGCTCCGGGGCAGGCCTTGGCATTATTGCGAACTGCACCCCACATGGCATTCGGCTAAGATGAGGGAAAAGAACTTCCCGCCGGGATGCACAAACCCCGGCGCGGGCGGGAGGCGCCATGACTATCGACGTTTTCGATCGCGATGCCTTTGAGGTGAAGGGGCGGTCCTCGGCCTATCGCGACAATGTTCTGCCGGACCTCGCTACGTGGAGCGGGCGGGGCGAGCGCTGCGCCCTGGTGACGCTCGTCGGCGTGGATGGGAACGCGCCGCGTGCGGAGGGCGCGCAAATGGCGGTCTCCGAGACCGGTCAGTGGGCCGGCTACATCTCCGGCGGATGCCTGGAGCAGGCCATCGCCCTTGAGGCCGTGCAGGCCATCAAGGCCGGCAAGCCCCGGCTGCTGCGCTACGGCAAGGGCTCTCCCTATTTCGACATCCAATTGCCCTGCGGCAGCGGCCTGGACGTTCTCGTCGAGCCGTTCGAGAACGAGGCGCTTATCAAGGAAATGCGCGGCCGGATGGAGCGCCGAGAGCCCTTCGCGCTCCGGATTCGCTTCGACGACGGCGCCGCCAGCATCGAAGCTGCGCCTGCCGGCGGCGAGACCCCGCAATCGCACACGCAAGGCAAGGACTTCGTCCGGGTCTATATGCCGCCCCTGCGCTGCCTCATCGTTGGCTCAAGCCCAATTGCGGTGAAGCTCGCGGAGCTTTCGGCCGGCATCGGCTTCGAGACGCATTTCTACGCCCCCGATGCGGAGAGCCTGCCGGCCTTGCCTGGCGGGGTGCGGGTTCACGGCCTTCTGCCCAGCACGAAGTTTCCCGGCGACCGCTGGACGGCTGCCGTGCTTGCGTTCCACGACCATGAGAAGGAGCTTCCGGTGTTCTCGGAACTGCTCAGGGGGCCGTGCTTCTTCCTTTCCGCCATCGGTAGCCGGAAGGCGCACGCCGCAAGGCAGCTCGCATTGGAAAGCGTCGGCTTTTCCCAGGCCGAAATCGCCCGAATCCAGAGCCCCGCCGGCCTAATTCCGGAGCTGAAATCGGCGCCGCTGGTGGCTGTGTCGATCCTGGCGCAGGTGGTGGCGGCAGCGCGCGAGCGGGGTATTGTGGTCTAGTGGCCTGTATCGGCTAAAATGAGCAGTTCTGACTTAGTCTTTTTCGCCGTGGCAAAACCAGACGGCTTGACTGTACGCCCAGTACAGCCTGCGCCGTCTGGCTTCACCACGTCAAAAAATCCCGGCGTCATAACTATTCATTTTAGCCGATACAGGCCACTAGTACAGCCCGAGGCAAGTTCGCACCCGCTTGCCGCACACGTCCGAGCGAACTTGCCTCGGATAAGCTGTACTAGATTCAATGGCTTGCTAGTACGCCTTATCCGCGGGAAATCCTGTAAGCGGCAGCCGCAAATGGGTCAGGATTTCCCGCGGGGCGTACTAGCCACCTCTGACGGCGCATCGCTCAAGAACTCGGCTCTCTCCCCAAGTGGTCCATGCAAGGGACAGGGTGAGAGGACGCAACGCCGTTGTTTGGATCACAAATTCCTTACACCAGCTCCAACCGCGCCTGAGCCTTCAATCTCCGCGATTTCCTCCTCGCGCAAGCCAAGCACATCCCGGAGGATTTCGCCCGTATGCTCGCCAAGCAGCGGCGAGCGCACGACCTCCGAGGGGCTGTCCGACATTTTGATCGGATTGCCCACCGTCAGATATTTCCCGCGCGCCGGGTGATCGACCTCGACCACGGTGCCCGTAGCCCTGAGCGCCGGGTCTTCCGCAAGCTCCTTCATCGACAACACCGGGCCGCACGGGATTTCGTGCCGGTTGAGGATTTCCATTGCCTCAAGCTTGGTCTTGGTTTGCGTCCATTGCTCGATGCGCGCAAAAATCCCGTTGAGCCGGGGGAGGCGCGCTTTGAGCGTGGCGTAATCGGGATCCGTTTTCCAGCCGGGCTCGCCGATCACGTCGCAAACGGCGTCCCACACGGCGGCTTGAGTGATGAAGTAGATGTATGCGTTCGGGTCCGTCTCCCAGCCCTTGCATTTGAGCACGCGGCCCGGCTGGCCGCCGCCAGAATCGTTGCCCGAGCGCGGAACCGTATCGCCGAAGGGAATGCCCTCGCCATGTTGCGTGTATTCTTCGAGCGGCCCGTGCGCCAGGCGCTGCTGGTCGCGCAGCTTGACGCGGCAGAGGTTGAGCACGGCGTCCTGCATGGCGCATTCGACCTTCTGCCCGCGCCCGGTCCGCTCGCGCTGATATAGAGCCGAAACGATGCCAAGCGCCAAATGCAGGCCCGCTCCCGCATCGCCGATCTGCGCGCTGGTCACAAGCGGCACGCCGTCCCTGAAGCCCGTGGTGGAGGCCGCGCCGCCAACGCATTGCGCCGCATTTTCATAGATCTTGAAGGTCTCGAAAGGCCCAGGACCGAAGGCCTTGACCGAAGCCAGGATCATGCGCGGGTTCAACTCCTGGATGCGCTCCCAGCCGAGCCCCATGCGGTCGAGCACGCCCGGCGCATAGTTCTCCACCAGCACGTCGCAGGCCTTCACAAGCGCGGCCAGCACTTCGAGCCCCTTCGGGTTCTTGGCGTCGAGGGTAATCGAGCGCTTGTTGTGGTTCATCATCGCGAAATAGAGGCTGTCCGCATCGGGCACGTCGCGGAGCTGGCCTCGCGTGATATCGCCGCTGCCGGGGCGCTCGACCTTGATGACATCGGCGCCGAGCCAAGCCAGAAGCTGCGTGCAGGTCGGCCCGGACTGCACATGCGTGAAGTCCAGGACACGCACTCCGTCCAACGCTTTCGATGTTTTGTCTTCCCGAGGTGGAAGAGGATGGCGTGATTTATTGGGCACCGAAGGCTGCTGAGATTGGAAATGAGATGCCGGGCGGATCGAGAACGATATCTCCATCGCGCAGGATTTCAGTGGGGATCGAGCGGCCGCTCCCGCGCTTGTGATGCAGAACGAGGCCGCGCCTGAGATCGACAATGAGATAGTGGCAGATGCTGGGAACCGTGAAGTAATCGGCCAGCTTACCCACCATGTCGAATGTTTCGGTCGAAGGCGACAGAACCTCGACAACGATCATGGGATCGGGAACGAGGCGGAGATCGTCTCGCGCCCGCTCCCCGCAATAAACCGAGACATCGGGTATGTAGCAACTGTCATCGGCCAAAGCCACGCCCGGCCCATCGGCTATGGCTTCGCAAGTCAGCCCCGCTTGCTTGATGCCGGCCGCAAGCGCGGACCACACCGAGGCTTTCGCCCGAGCGTGCTGAATGCTGCCTGGGGCCATCGCCACCACTTCGCCGCGTACAAGCTCGAACTTCCCCTCCTGGC
>CAVXDM010000049.1:0-60614 GCA_963760455.1 uncultured Alphaproteobacteria bacterium | reverse complement strand
GGGGGCCTCCTACGCCCCCGCTAAAGCCAGCCTTAGTGCTTCTGGCCGCCGTAGTGCTTCTCGACCAGGTCGACATGCGGACGCTTGATCATCGTCCATTCGTTGGTCGCCGGGTCCATCTTCGAGTTCACGAAGCACTGCCAGTTTTGCGGGATCGAGCTTCGGGAAGTCCGTGCGGTAGTAGAAGCCCGGATAGCGGGTCTCCTCGCGGAACATGATGTGCCGCAGGTGAGCCTCGGCGGTGATGATACGGTGATAGTTCTCCCACGCGCGCATCAGCTCGTGGAGGTCCTTCGCCCGCATCTTCTTGCTGTCTTCCTTGAGCATGGTCAGGAAATGCAGGCCCATCGAAAGCAGCTTGCCGTTGGTCTGGTAGTAGGTCGAGCAGCCCGCCACATACTCGTCCATGGTCTTCTGCAGGCGCATCTGCAGCATCTTGGGCGTGATGTAGTACGGGATTGACGTCCTCGGCCGTGGTCTTGTCCTTGTGCTCGATATAGTTGCGCACAGGAGCGTAGATTTCCTCGGCGATGGCGTTGATGTCGTCCTTGAACGCAGGCGCATAGTCCTTGTGGTCGCGGACCCAGCGGGCCATCGACTTGGCGGCGAGGCGGCCCTCGGTATGCGAGCCCGACGAGAACTTGTGGCCCGAAGCGCCGACGCCGTCGCCCGCGGTGAACAGGCCGTTCACGGTCGTCATGCGGTTATAGCCCCAGCTCCACTCGGCCGGCGCCTTGAGGTCGTCCGGACCCGACACCCAGATGCCGCAGCAGCCGGAGTGGCTGCCAAGCAGGTAAGGCTCGGTCGGCATCAGCTCGGAGGGGTTCTCCTCGGGACGGATGTTCAAGCCTGCCCAAACGCCCGCCTGGCCGATGCACATGTCGAGGAAGTCTTCCCAAGCCTCGGCTTCGAGGTGCTTCATCTCCTTCGGCGTCATGTTGGCGCGCGAGCTTCTTCATCGCGGTCGGCGTATCCATGAGGATCGGGCCGCGGCCTTCCTTCATCTCATGCAGCATGGCGTGGTTGCGCAGGCAGGTCGGCACCACGGTCGCCGTGTCGTAAGGCGCGAACTCGGCCAGCATGTGCGCGTTCTTCTTGACGTAGTCCTCGCCGTAGCCGTTGGTGGCCTTCGACTTGAACAGCAGGAACCATGCGCCAACCGGGCCGTAGCCGTCCTTGAAGCGGGCGGGAACGAAGCGGTTTTCCATCATGGTCAGCTCGGCGCCGGCCTCGGAGGCCATGGCGTAGGTCGAGCCCGCGTTCCACACCGGATACCAGGTGCGGCCCATGCCTTCGCCCGTGGACCGGGGACGGAACACGTTCACCGCGCCGCCGGCAACCAGCAGCACCGCGTTGGCGCGGAACACGTAGATCTTGTTCTCGCGGACCGAGAAGCCCACGGCGCCCGCGATGCGGTTCGGCTCGTTGGCGTCGAGCAGCAGCTTCACGATGAAGACGCGCTCGTAGATGTTGTCGATGCCGAGCGCCTTCTTGGCGGCTTCAGCGACGATCGGCTTATAGCTCTCGCCGTTGATCATGATCTGCCACTTGCCCGAACGGACCGGCTTGCCGCCGTCCTTCAGCGCAACGCCCTCGGTCTCCTTCGTCTTCCAAATGGGCAGGCCCCACTCTTCGAACAGGTGCACCGTGCCGTCCACGTGGCGGCCAACGTCATAGACGAGGTCGTCGCGGGTAAGGCCCATCAGGTCGGCGGAGACCATCCGGCAGTAATCTTCCGGCTTCTGCTCGCCGAGATAGGTGTTGATGGCCGAGAGGCCCATCGCGACCGCGCCCGAGCGGTCCATGCCGGCCTTGTCGACGAGCGTGACCTTCACGTCGTCGCCAACCCAGCGCTTCACCTCGAATGCCGCGCCGCATGCCGCCATGCCGCCGCCGATGATGAGAATATCGGTTTTGAATTCCACAATTGTGGGATTCCCGAAAGTTCCTTCACTCATGTGTGTGCTTTCCCTTGGAATTACTTGCTCGCGGAGACTTCTTGAGGTCCCCCGGATTGCATCCTGAAATCCCTCGCCGTAGCCCTCTAATGGAGGGCCGGCGGAGGCGCTTTAGATCGTCGTAAGGGTCATGCCCGTCTCGGTGAACAGAAGATTGTCGTCGAGACTTCCGGCCGCGGGCTTGCCCTCATAGGGGTTGATCGAGCCAACCGGCGTGGTGCGGATCGGGAACTTGAAGCGCTTGACCTCGCCATCGCGGAACTTGATGGTCCACATGATGGAGCTGTCCGTCCGCATCGGGATCACCGCGCCGCCCATCGGCACCCAGTCCTGGAACGAGCGGACCTCGATGGCCTGCTGCGGGCAAGCCTTCGCGCAGCACTGGCATTCCCAGCACTGCTCGGGCTCCTGGTTGAACGCCTTCATGCGCATCGTGTCGAGCTTCATCAGGTCGTTGGGGCACATATACATGCAGACGGTGTATTCACCGCCCTTGCAGCCGTCGCATTTTTCCGTGTGAACGAATGTGGGCATCCTTAAGATTCCTCCTTGTTGCGAGCGAGTGAAATTGTTTTCCGGGTTACTGCTTCAGCGCGCCATAGTATTCCTGCAGCACTGCGACCACTTCGGGGCGGCTGAACTCTGCGGGAATTTTTTCCCCGTTGGCGAACATGGCGCGGAGCTTCGTGCCGGAAATATCCAGCCGGTGCTCAGCTCCGTGGGGGCAGGTGCGCGCGGTGGCCATGCCGCCGCATTTGTAGCAGTAGAAGGTGATGTCGATCTTGAGCGGCTGCGTGACGAGGCTCCCGGCCGGCAGCGTGTCGAAGATGTGCTGCGCGTCGAACGGACCGTAATAGCTGCCGACGCCCGCGTGGTCGCGGCCGATGACGAGGTGCGAGCAGCCGAAATTCTGACGGAACACGGCGTGCAGCAGCGCCTCGCGCGGCCCGGCATAGCGCATCTCGATTGGGTAGCCGGCCTGGATGTAGGTGCCGGGCACGAAGTAGTTCTCGGTGAGCTTGTCGATGGCCTTCACGCGCACCTCGGCCGGTACGTCGCCCGGCTTCAGCGCACCCAGAACCTGATGGATGAGCAGGCCGTCGCAAATCTCGATGGCGATCTTGGCCAGATGCTCATGGCTGCGGTGCATCGGGTTGCGCGTCTGGAAGGCGGCCACCTTGCTCCAGCCCTTGTCGGCGAAGAGGGCGCGCGTCTCGGCGGGGCGGTAGTAGAAGCCCTTGTACTGCTTCGGATAGATGCCTTCGCTCAGTGCCACGACGCGGCCCGCGAGGTTGACCTCGGCCTGCGCCATCACCTTCTCCACGCCCGGATGCTTCGGGTCGGTGGTGCGGAAGATGTGCTGGCACTCGAATTCCTTGTCTTCCTTGGCTAAGCGCGTATTTCTCGGAGACGTCGAGCATGCCCATGATCTCGCCCGAGTCCTGGTCCACGAGCGCGACCGTCTCGCCGACTGGCGATGCTGTCCGCGAGTTCGCGCGTGGCGGAAAGGGTGATCGGGATGGGCCAGAACAGGCCGCTGGCAAGCTTCATGTCCGCGCAGACGCCGTGCCAGTCGGCCTTGCTCATGAAGCCTGCGAGCGGCGTATAGGCGCCCATGGCCAGCATGATGAAGTCCGAAGTCTCGCGGCTGCTCATCGGCACTTTCCGCAAGGTGGCGGCGCGCTTCAGCTCCTCGGCGATCTCCGCCTCCGGCGCCAAAAGCGGAATAAGTACATCGCTACCGTGCGGCGGGACAAGCTTCGACATTCATCCTCCCCTTAGGGCGCCACTTGGACGGGCGTCCTTTTGTTCAGGCCAATATTCATGGCAAGCGCAGGCGCCTAACCGTGGAGCGATGCGGCCCGCAAATATGCGCGGGTCTCCTCCTCAAGCGCGGCAGTTAACCGTAACGGTTTGCCCTGATAGATGCAACAATGATTATATGGCAATAATGCGATATGTAGGCGCGGCGATTTGATCCAGATCAACTTCTCCGATCGAAAAATTCCCGATCCTCACAGGCGGCAATCATACTCGCGCCGCGCACGCGCAAAATTAGCATTGTCACATCGGAATAATACGATGTATTAGCTTAAGTAGCAAAGCGCGCCAGCGGCCCAATCAAATTCAAACATGCTGGCGGGTATCAGGGGAGGTACGATGGCGCAGGGGCAGGAAAGCCAGACGATCTTGGTTGCCGGTGGCGGCATCGCGGGCATATCGGCCGCGGTCGAGGCAGCAGAAACCGGCTGCGACGTCATTCTCCTGGAAAAGTCCGCGACGCTTGGCGGGCGCGTGGCGCAGCTAAACCGTTATTTTCCAAAGCTTTGCCACCCGGCTTGCGGCTTGGAGATCAACTATCAGCGCCTGCGCAGCAATCCGCGCATCCGCGTCATCACCATGGCTTCCGTAGCCGCGGTGAGCGGCAAGCCCGGCGCCTATAAGGTGACGGTCGAGACCCAGCCGCGCTATGTGAACGCCCGCTGCACGGCTTGCGGCGATTGCGCCAAGGCGGCAAAGACGCGCGTTGCGAACCCCTTCAATTACGGGCTGGACACGGTGCCCGCCGCGTATCTGCCGCATCCGATGGCCTACCCCATGCGGTATGCCGTCGCACCCGAGGTGATCGGGACGCCAGAGGCCGCGGAAATTGCGGCCGCGTGCAAATACGGCGCGATCGACCTTGACGAAAAGCCGCAAGCGTTCGAATTGCCGGTCGCCGCCATCGTCTGGGCCACCGGCTGGAAGCCCTACGACGCCGCGAAGCTTGAGTCCTACGGCTATGGCCGCGTGCCGAACGTCATCACCAATGTGGAGATGGAGCGGCTTGCGGCGGACGGCGGCCCCACGGGCGGCAAGATCCTGCGCCCCTCCGACGGCAAGGAAGCCAAGCGCGTGGCGCTCATCCAGTGCGCCGGCTCCCGCGACCTCAACCACCTGCCCTATTGCTCTAGGGTCTGCTGCCTGGCCTCGCTCAAGCACGCGGCCTATGTGCGCGCGCAATACGCGGACGCCCAGGTGGACGTTTATTACATCGACATCCGGGCGCACGATAAGCTCGAAAGCTTCTATCTCAAGGTGAAGGCCGATCCGCAGGTGCGCTTCGTCAAGTCGAAGGTCGCCTCGATCTACGAGGGCGAGGGCGGCAACCCCGTCCTGCACGGCGAGGACACGCTCAGCCGCGAGCTTTACGACCGCGATTACGATCTCGTCGTCCTGGCCGTCGGCATGCAGCCCGAATCGGCGTCGCTGCCCGCTTCCGTCATGACCGGGGCCGACGAGTACGGCTTCCTGGCGCCTCCCGACGGCGGGGGCGGCATGTTCGCGGCGGGGGTTGCCTCCGGTCCGCTCGACGTTTCCATGTCGGTGCAGTCCGCCACGGCGGCGGCACTGAAGGCCATCCAGACAGCTCAGCAAGGGGGGCAGGCCTGATGACCGCGACTGAGAAAAAGCTCGGCGTCTATCTCTGCGGCGGCTGCGGCATTGCCGAGGCGGCCTCGCTCGATGCGCTCGAAAAGGTTGCCGTGAAGGAATTCAAGGCGCCCTTCTGCAAGAAGCACGATTACCTCTGCGGCGAGGATGGGCTCAAGCTCATCCGGGACGACGCGGCCGCGGGCACGATGAACCAGGCGGTGATTGCCGCATGCTCGCCGCGCGTGAACCAGGACAAGTTCCGCTTCGACGGCGTGCAAGTGGTCCGCGCGAACCTGCGCGAGCAGGTGGCCTGGACGCAAACGCCCGGCAAGGACGACACCGAAATGGCCGCCGCGGACTACATCCGCATGGCCATCACCGAGGCGCGCAAGATCAAGGTGCCGGTGCCATTTACCGAAGGCCCGTTCAACGAGCGCATCCTGGTTGTCGGCGGCGGCTTGACCGGCCTCACCGCCGCGCGCGAGGCCGCGAAGTGCGGCTACCCCGTCCTGCTGGTCGAGCAGGCGGGCAAGCTCGGCGGCCACGCGCTGAACCTGACCAAGCTCGTTCCGCACCACGCGCCCTACCGCTCGCCCGAAGAAAACAAGATTGCCTCGCTGGTTGCGGCGGTCGAGGCCGAGTTCGCGCATCGAGGTGCGGCTCAACACGCGCGTCACCAAGACCTCCGGCATGCCCGGCAAGTTCGAGGTGGAACTGACGCAGAGCGGCGCAACTGCCGCCGCCGAAACCGTTGGCGCCATCGTGCTCGCCACGGGCTGGACGCCTTACGACGCATCGAAGCTCGGCCATCTGGGCTACGGCGTGTCGCCCGACGTTATCACCTCCGTGGCGCTTGAGGAGATGCTTGCCAAGGGGCAAGTCCGCCGCAAGTCTACGGGGCTCAAGGCCAACGTGGTCGCCTTCGTGCAATGCGCGGGCTCACGCGACCCGGACCACCTGCCCTACTGCTCGTCCACCTGCTGCACGGCATCGATTCGACAGGCGATCCAGATCGTGGACGCCAACCCGGAGACGATGGTCTACATCGTCTTCGACGAGCTGCGCACGCCGGGCGTCGCCGAGGAGTTCTACCGCGAGGCCCAGACCAAGGGCGTGATCTTCATCAAGGGCAAGGTCAAGAAAGTTGGCGCGGACCTCACGGTTACGGTGGACGACGCGCTGCTCCGTGAAGAAATCGAGCTGTCGGGCCTCGACCTCCTGGTGCTCGCCACCGGCATGGTGCCGAACGCAACCGTCGCGGTTTCCGGCACCGAGGACGTGCCGCTGCCAGACCGCGATATCGACCCGCTGTCGCCGATCCCGGTCGCTGGCTACTGCAACGGCGGCCCGGCCAAGGCCAACGGCCAGCCGCTAATCACTTACAAGGGCCAGCCGATCCTGAACCTGCAATACCGGCAGGGACCGCATCTGCCGGTGCTGGCCGACGGCTTCATGGACAGCCACTTCATCTGCTTCCCCTACGAGACGCGCCGCACCGGCATTTACGCCTGCGGCCCCGTCCGCCGGCCGATGGACGTTGGCGAGGCCACCGAGGACGCGATGGGCGCGGTGCTCAAGGCGATCCAGGCGATCCGCAACGTGAGCGAGGGCCGCGCGCTGCATCCGCGCTCGGGCGACCTCTCGTTCCCGCGCATCAACCTCAACGCCTGCACCAAGTGCCGGCGCTGCACGGTGGAATGCCCGTTCGGCGCGCTCGACGAGACGCCGGAAGGCTATCCGATCCTCAACCCCACGCGCTGCCGCCGCTGCGGCACCTGCATGGGCGCCTGCCCGGTCCGCACCATCAGCTTCGACAACTACTCGGTCGAGATGATGACCTCGATGATAAAGGCCGTCGAGGTGCCCGACGAGACGGAGGAGAAGCCGCGCGTGCTGGTGCTCGCCTGCCAGAACGACGCCTACCCCGCGCTCGACATGGCCGGCATCCAGCGTTCGCCGATCAGCCCGTACATTCGCGTGCTGCCGGTGCGCTGCCTGGGTTCGGTGAGCCTGCTCTGCATCAACGACGCGCTTTCCTGCGGCTATGACGGCGTGATGCTGATGGGCTGCAAGTCCGGCGACGACTACCAGTGCCACTTCGTCCGCGGCAGCGCCATGGCGCAGGAACGCATGATGAAGGTCGGCGAAACGCTCAAGAGCATGATGCTGGAGACGGAGCGCGTGACAACGCTCGAAGTCTCCATCGCCGATGCAGCCCGCATGCCCGAATTGATCGGCTCGTATATGGAGACGATCGAATTGGTTGGCCCCAACCCGTTCAAGGGGATGTAAGCCATGACCGGAACATCGATCCCCACGCCGGCGCGCAAATACGACCTGAGCTTCGCGCGCTGGGTCTACAAGAACGTCGAAGGCGCCGACCGCCTGTCGCTCTGCATGCAGTGCGGCATGTGCTCGGGCTCCTGCCCCATCGGCGGCGAAATGGACAATGGACCGCGTAAGCTGTTCATGATGATCCGCGCCGGCATGAAGGAGGAAGTGCTCACCGCGAGCACGATCTGGAATTGCACGCAGTGCTATAATTGCGTGGTGCGCTGCCCGCGCCAGGTTCCCGTCACCTACATCCTGCAAAGCCTCGCGGCCCACGCCCATCGCGAGGGCTACGCGCCCGCGAAACCGACCGCGCGCTTCTCGAAAGCCTTCTGGCTTTCGGTTCGCTTCTTCGGGCGCACCGACGAGCGCATGGCGACGATGCTCTACTTCTTCTCCTACGGCATCGTTGAAGGCATCAAGCGGGCGTTCGCGAACCTGCCCATCGCGCAGAAGATGGTAATGACCGGGCGCATGGGGATAGGCCTGCCGCACCGCTCCAAGGGAGCCGGCAGCTTGCGGGCAATTCTCGCCAAGGCCACCGAGGTTGAAGCGCGCGAAAGGGCGGGCAAATGAGCGGCAAAACCAAGTTCACCTACTATCCTGGCTGCAGCTCGCAGGGTGCCGGCATCCATCTCGACCGGTCGCTGCACGCCATCGCCACGAAGCTCGACTTCGAGCTTGAGACCATCGAGGACTGGAACTGCTGCGGCGCTTCGGTGGGCCACGTGAAGGGCGGCCAGCTTCCGCAGTTTTCGCTGTCTGGGCGCAACCTGGCGCTGGCGCGGAAGCAAAGCACGGCGGATATCGTCAGCCCTTGCGCCGCCTGCTACCTCAACACGCACTTCGTCAACGAGAAGATGAAGAGCGACGCGAAGGCGCGCGGCCAGATCAACGAGGCGCTGGAGGCGGGCGGCCTGAACTACCAGGGCGACCTCAAAGTGCGGCATATCTGCGAGGTGCTGGTCAACGATGTCGGCATCGCGAACATCAAGGACCAGGTGACGAACCCGCTGCACGGCCTGAAGGTCGCGGGCTGGGTTGGCTGCCAGACCGTGCGGCCGTTCGCGGGCAAGGAAAATGGCGGCAAGTACACCACCTACGACCAGCCGAAGTTCCTGGACGAGTTCACCGAGGCTTGCGGCGCCGAGGCCGTGCCTTTCGATAAGGTTCGCACGGCCTGCTGCGGCGGCTCGGTTTCGATCTACAGCCCGGAGAAGACGCTACACTTGATGCGGAATATCCTCAAGGAGGCGGCGGATGCCGGCGCCGATGTGATCTCGACCCCCTGCCCGCTCTGCCAGCAGAACGTGGAGATGTATCAAGAGCGGATCAACAAGGAGTTCGGGGATAGTTTCAACATCCCCATCGTGTTCTATAGCCAGATCATGGCGGTCGCGTTTGGGATGGATGGGAAGAAGGACGCGGCGCTCGATTGCAATATGATCAAGCCGGAGAAGCTGATCGACAAGGTGAAGTAAGCTGCACCTTCAGGTTTCCGGCTTCCGCGTTACTCCGGCCGGGGCAGCGGCTCAAGTGCCCGCTGCACCATCTCCGGCTCGCGGGCGATGACGCGCAGGTAGGCGCGCGCCGCCGCATCCGGCTCGCAGCGGCCCTGCTCCCAGTCGCGCAACGTGCCTGCCGGGATGTGGAAGCGCTGGGCGAATTCCTCCTGCGATAGCTTCAGCGCCCGGCGGATGGTGATCGTGCGCGGCACGGGGCGCATCTTCTTGAGCCCTTCCTCTGTAATCGGCTGCGCGTCCGGATCGGCAAGCGCCGCCGCGTGTATTTGCTCTTCCGTCAGCGCATCCGCGGCGCTCCAGTCGAACTTGGTTTCATTCTTGCGTGTTGTGCTCATGATATAATCGCTTTTCGTAAGGTTCGGCATAGCGTGCCGAGATAATGCGGATGCGGCCTTTGCGGTAGCTGTATGCTACGCACAACACGCGATCTTCCGCCATGCCGACGAGCGTATACCGATCCTCGCCGTAATGCTCGCGGTAGTCCTCCCGCTCGAACGCGAACACATCCTTGAAAGCAAGGCGCGCCGCCTCAAACGAAACACTGTGCGCGCGGAGATTGATAGCCGCCTTGGCATCATCCCACTCGAAATCGTCATTTTGCATAATATACGGGCTGCCCGTAAAACACAAGTACGCTATCACCAACGGCGGCGAGCTTATCAATGGCGTTACAACCAAAGCAAGCACCAAACTCTTTTCGTTATATGCATCCAGCTCATGCTTGGTGCTACGGCGGCTCCGTGCCGAAGACGCTCCACCCGATGCGTGGCATCCTCAAGGAGGCGGCGGACGCCGGCGCCGATGTGATCTCGCCCCCCTGCCCGCTCTGCCAGCAGAACGTGGAGATGTATCAAGAGCGGATCAACAAGGAGTTCGGCGACAGCTTCAATATCCCGACTGTGTTCTATAGCCAGATCATGGCCGTCGCGTTCGGCATGGACGGGAAGAAGGACGCCGCGCTCGATTGCAATATGATCGCGCCGGAGAAGCTGATCGAGAAGGTGAAGTAGGAGCCAATTTCTTACGCCGCAGACAAGCTCGCGCGCGCGGGCTTGTTTCTTTTCCTTCGCTCTTTCTGTAAGCTTGCCCAACCGAAGCCGTTATATGCCGCACGTCTGGCGCGAGACAGTTTCCGCACCGATCCTGGTGCCGTCCAGCTTAACGTACACTTCGCTTATCGAGGCGCCAGCGAGCAGCGGGACAAAAAAGCGCGGGTCTTTACAAACGTCCTTCTGGATCGCGGAGCGGACTTCGCCGGTCAGCCTGAAAGCGTCGCGGTTATCGGTGTAGGTCCGGAGCAACTGAGGGCCTTCCGCCTCGATCCGGACGAGGTTGTTGTAACCGTTGATGAATAAAGGGGTTCGAACTTCGGCGGCGAAGTGCCGTAAGCTAGCTTCCAGCCTTTTTGATTCGATCAGAATGGTAGCGGCGGCCAACTGCGTCTCTGGGCGAGACTTTTGATGCTCTATTTGCTGGGTGAATGTCACGCCTAAAATTACAGCCGCGACAAGCATCGCAAAGCCAACTGGAAGAGATATTGCGACGCTTAGCACCGATGCTCGGGACCGTCCCGGCCGAAGCAGCAAAATCAGATTCGGAAACGGTATAAAGGCCAGAGGGGCGTACTTACCGCTGCCAAAGGCATCCCGCGATCTGGCTACGGCGGTAATACCGGTGACGAAGCCAGTCGCGACACTGGAAATGATCTGCAACGCCACGATACCCCAAAGATAGCCTCCCAGTACGGCGTCTATTGCATTGGCTGCCAAATAAAGGCGCGCCGAGGCGGCCAGGGCCACCAAAGCAAAGAACGCAAAGTATGGTTCCCGGGCAAGTTCGATCTTGTTACGCGCAAACAGGTTCGCAAGTAATCCGCCAGAAACGAACAAAACGAAATCAATTGCTAAAATGACGGGCAGCGGCAGACTGGCACAGTTTGCGGCGATATATTCGAGCATGGGATGTCCATCGCGGGGCGTTTGACGATACTTTGCATCTGGTCCGCCAGCCCGCAAGCACCGCTAAGTTGTGGCCGTCAGGCCCTGGCATCACCGCCACAACTCCGCCGGGTACGATCCGATGCGCGAGGCAAGGCAGCCCGCTTATTGCTTGCTGCCTTCGAGGTCATCGAACAGTTCCCCGGCTGTTGCGAAACGGGCGTTCCGGTCACGGACAATGGTATCGGCCTCGGCCATTGCCGCGCGTGTCCCGGCGTTCGGCACCCGCAGTTCGAACGGCAACGCCTTTTCCGCCGCCACGCGCATCAAGAAGACCCTGACGGCATCGGACACGGATAACCCCATCGCCGCCAGCGTTGCGGTCGCCTGTGTCTTGACCTCTTCGTCCACCCGGACATGGATCATCGCGGTTGCGGCCATATGCGCCTCCCATTTGAGTGTTGTAATACAATGTATCTCACATGGGCGTAGGCGGCAATCCTTGTTTCCCTCAGTAGCATCGAACGCCGCCGTGGGGCCGGGCCGTAAACGAAGGGGCAAACCCCTTCAAACAAAGGCGCATAAAGCCGCCCGGCATGGGCGGCGCGCAGGGCTTCGCGAACGAAGGCGCCATTATCGTCCAGACCGGCCTCCATTTGCCCCCCCTCAGGCCGCTGGAATAGTTCAGGCCGCTCCATGGCCAGCTTGAGCAGGCGCTTTGTTGGCACGGAGGGCTGAATCTCGCCGCTCTCGTATTTCTCGAAGGATTTCTCGCCCGTGCCGAACAGCAAGCCTGCCTCGCGCTGGGTCAGTCCGCAACGCTGACGGATGGCCCGGACGACCACGGGCACGAACACCCTTTCGCCCTTCGCCAAGACCTTGGCTGTGCGCCGCGCCATCTCCGCGATCTGGCTGTCTTCGTCGACCAACTGGCCTTCCATGTCATCGGGATCGGTCAATATGCCCCCATTATGGGGGCTCGGGCACAAATGACGAGGACGATGCCGCCTGGCAGCAGGCGCGTCCGCCCCGGCTCAGCCTCGCCTCAATTCGCGGCGCTGTCCGGCATGTTAGGATGGGGCGGAGCGGAAACCCAAAGGTCCGCCTGCGCGCGCCGGCAAGGGGATGATTACCCAAACGCCGTCCCATTTCGACGAGCCCTGAGTTTGTCCGGCATGAGTTTGCGCGGTTTGGCTTGTGCCGGTGTGCTTGCCCCGGTGGCTTAGCAGCGCGTAGGCCGACAGCCCGGCGGTCAGCACCAGCGCGGAAACGGCAAGAACGCTGCGCCACGGGAGCCTTCTTTGCGGCCGCGCCGGCGCTGTGCGTATCGCCGGCAAATATACCGCCGGCGCGCTTTTTTCCGCTTCCGTCAACATGGAGGGCGTCGCCCTGCTCAGCGCATCCATCAGCGAAGTGTACGGCACCCCTTCTTGCGGGCGAGGAGCCCTTTCCGGCGGTGGCGCCGGTTCCCTCCCAGCAGGCGGCCTGTATCCGGCCGGCGGCATAGACGGAGGCGCCGGCCAATATCCCGGCGGCTGGACGGCGGGAGGCGCCGCCCTGTACCCAGCCGGCTGGACAGGAGGTGGGGCTGGCCTGTAGCCGGCCGGCATGCCAGGAGGCGCGGGCGGCCTCACATCCGCCACCGGCCTGGCGGAGGCCGGAGCAGCCTGGCCCTCTTCCGCCAGCCTGCCCGAAAATGCTTCCAACTCGCGTTCGAGGAGGCTGCGAGCCTGTGCGGCCGAATGATATTGCGCAGGCGGATGCTGCCGCGTGGCAGGACCGGGCGCACGGTGCTGCCCCTGACTGGGAGGCACGGCCCCCCGATCGATCCGGGGATTCCCTGTCGCACTGTGCAAGATATGGCGCCACGAACCGGCCATTTACGCATCCTTACAAGCGGGCAACACAACTTGAGGCCCCGCGCAGTTTCGCACACTGCCCCAAGATCTTGGCCAAACCCGGAAAATTTTATGGAAATCCGGGAGAGAAAGTGATGATTGTTTGACCCTGCCGGGGCACGCGCAACCTTCACTTGCAAAGCCGCCGCTGGCCTCAATCCGGCTTTTTCATGACGGCGCGCGCGGGGCCGAGGCCGCGAAAAGCCGTAGTCCATCCCAAATAGCGCCACGGATTTCTGCTCCTGAAGCGGAGCTGGTATTTGAGCCTGGAAGCCCTCGTCATGGAAATTCGCAAGACACTCGTCCGAGCCGCGATCGCGGCAACTTTGGCGGTCCTATTTTTCGCCCACGCGTCAACATCTTGGGCGCAAGCCCCCACCCGCGTGACGACCGCCAGCGGCGAGGTGGAGGGTCCTTGGGACGAGGGCCTGCGCATCTTCAAGGGCATCCCGTATGCCGCGCCGCCGCTAGGCCCCCTCCGCTGGCGCGCGCCGCAAGCCCCGGCATCCTGGCATGGTGTCCGCCCGGCTTTCGCGTTCGGCCCCGCCTGTCCGCAAGCCGCGACTAAGGAAATCCCGCTCACCGATATGAGCGAGGATTGCCTTACGCTTAACGTCTGGTCGCCCGCAAGGCGGCCCGGCGCCAAGCTGCCGGTGATGGTCTGGCTCCATGGCGGCGCTTTCGAGAGCGGCGCCACGCGCATGGCAATCTACGATGGCGCGAACCTCGCTAGGCGCGGCGTGGTCATCGTCTCTGTCAACTACCGCCTCGGCTTCCTCGGCTTTTTCGGCCATCCAGAGCTTGAGGACGAGGCAAAGGCGGAAGGCGTGCCCACCGCGAATTACGGCCTCCTGGACCAGATCGCGGCGCTCAAATGGGTGCGGGATAACATCGAGGGCTTTGGCGGCGATCCGGGCAATGTCACGCTGTTCGGCGAATCCGCCGGCGGCATCAGCGTGCTGGCGTTGATGACGGCGCCCTCCGCGCGCGGGCTCTTTCACAAGGCCATCGTGCAAAGCGGCGGCGGCCGCTGGATCGCGCCCTCGCTCGAAGCGAGCAGCGGCAAGTTTCTCTCCGCCCGCCAGATCGGCGCAAAAGCCGCCGGCGTCTTCAGGCTCGCCCCCAAAAAGGCTATCGAGGGCCTGCGCGGCAAGAGCTGGCAGGAGATCCTGGAAGGGCTCCGCCAGGCCGGCATCGCGGACCACACGCCCTTCCTCGACGGCCAATTGCTGACAGATCAGATGGAGCAGGTCTTCGAACGCGGCGATGAGGCCCCCGTGCCGCTGATCGTGGGCGCTAACAGCTATGAGGGCGTGCTGCTGCGGAAGGCCCTCCACGTCTCGGAAAGGGAGGTGGAGCGCGCCGCCGGGCAGCAGTACGACGAGCTATCCGGGATGTATCCGCCGCAGCTTATCATGACCGATGGCTTCCTCGCCGACCACATCTGGGGCGACGCCCATTTCGTCGAGCCCGCGCGCATGATCGCCCGCACCGCGGCGCAAAAGGGCCTGCCGGTCTACAATTACAATTTCGATTTCCAGCCGCCACTGCTCCGGCTGCTCGGCGGCTCGCCGCATGGGCTTGAGGTGGCCTACGCGCTGGGCACGCTGCGCAAGATCGTGCCCTTCCCGCTCAACGTGCTGATGCACCCGCATAACTACACCGTCAGCCGGCTAATGATGACCTATTGGACCAATTTCGCGAAGACCGGCGATCCCAATGGCGGCGGCGAGCTTGAATGGCCGCGCTTCACGGCGGGAGACGAGGAGACGCTGGTATTCGGCAATGCCGGCCTCGCCGTCGAGCGCGACTACCTCAAGGAGCGGCTCGACCTCTTCCAGGCTATCGTCTGGTGACAGGCGGCTCCGGGAGCGGAAAATCCAGCACGCCGCTCCCGTAGGTTTCGGCGACCAGCGCCAGGGGCGTACCGTCCGTTTTCCGCAACAGCGCACGGTGCTCAAGGATCTGGCTGGGCGCCTCCAGCCTGCTCTGGAAATCGAATTCCGGGAGCGCCTGCATCTCCCAATGTCCGGGTAGCGGCTGCCAAAGAACCCGTGCCGACAGCGTTTCCCGCCGGAAGCTCAGCTCCCGGATCGCCCGGCCGAACGGCGTGTCCGTTTCATCCAGCAGCCGGTTCATCTCTGGCGTGAGGCGGCCCGGCACATACCAATTATCGGCCTCGGACAGAAGCTTATCCCCGCAGACCAGCCGCACATGCCGGTAACGCACCGGCTCACCGGCCGCCACGCCAAGCAGCCGGCGGGCGTCCTCGTCTAAAGGCTTGTCCGCGCCCCGCTCAAGCATCGCCGCAACCTTGGGCTCGCGCGCCAGCGCATGATCCCCGCACCATTTCTCAAGCGTCGCCGTGGCGCTTGGCTGGCTCAGAAGCTCAGCGTTAAGCGTCTCGATCAGCGCCATTAGCTCAAGGCGCGTCATGAGACCGTCTTTCCAGGCGGGCGGCCCCGCCACGGCGAAGGAGGGGCAAATCAAGAGCACTGCAAGCCAGCGCACGAGCATCGGGCAAACCTTCCATATCAAATCCGGCTGACAGCCTCCGCATGTCCGTCATTGTGAGTTTCGCACCGGCTGGGGCCGGCCCTATTGGATAAATCTGTTCAGCACCGCTGCGGCTACGCACTGAACTCTTTCTTCCTGGGCGGCCTTGACTGCCGTGGCAATTCAGCGGCAGGAACCGCTGGGCGCAGTGCAATCGGCCCCGGATAGCCACGGCGCTAAAGCGCCTCGCGATGACGCTGCGGAAGCTATCGAGCGGGTTGCATATCGTCCGGATTTCGTATTGCGAAACAATCGGGATCATTATAACCCTGCGAGCGATGGGGATGGAGCACCCCCGAAACTGCCTTCCGGCTGATGGCTCCTGCTGCGACGGAAGTGGCGGGATTTTGCACGGAACCCGCTTCGTGGCGGGCTTTTTTGTGCACTACCGCCCCCTGGGCTACTTGAGTGCAGATTTTTGTGCACTACCGCCCTCCGGGCCACTTGAGCGCAAATTTTGCCCGCCTCCTTAAGCCCGCGGGACCGGAGCGGGGTGCGCATAGGCCTATCGAACGGGGAGCGCTCATGCTGACCTATCTCTATATCGCCCTTGGCGGCGCCATCGGCAGCGTTGCCCGCGCCTGGACAGCCAACGCGGCCGTCCGCATGTTCGGGCCGCATTTCCCCTGGGGCACGATCTTCATCAACATCGCGGGCTCCTTCATTATCGGCTTTTTCGGCGCGCTCACCACGAGCGATGGGCGCTTCACCGCGCATCCCGATGCCCGCGCCTTCGTCATGATCGGCATTTGCGGCGGCTTTACCACCTTCTCGTCCTTCAGCCTACAAACCCTGGATCTCGTCCGCGACGGCAGGCCCAGCGCCGCCCTCGCGAACATTGCGCTGTCGCTCATCCTCTGCCTCCTGGCCGTCACCGCTGGCTACGCCAGCGCCGAGGCCGTCAACAGGGGCACGCCGCACGCCGGAGCGCTCGGTATGAAGGCCAATGGCGGCGTCGTCTTGGCGGTGTTGGACCAACCGGGGAATGCGGCCAGCGTGCTTTCAAACGCGGCGCGGCTCTTAAGCTTCTGGGGCGCCAAGCCAACGCTTGAGGCGCTCGCGGTGCGGACCCCGCCCGTTGCCGAACTGATGGCGCCAGACCAGGCCATGACGCATGCACAGGAGGCAAGCCTCAGAGCCTCCGAGGAAGCGTGGGCCGCCGAGGTTGGCTCAATAACGCGCCACTGGGAGGAGCAGGCGGCCCCCAAAGCCGGCGCGGTCAAATTCATCGAAACCGAGGGCGATGTCGCGCATCTCGTGGGCGAGCTTGGCCGCATTTCCAGTGCCCTGGTGCTAGGCGGCATGCGCGAGCCCGGCAAAACGCGCGACGCACTCCACGCGGCCCTGTTCGACACGTCGCGGCCCGTCCTGATCGCACCGCCGGAAAGCAGGGGCGAATTCGGCCGCGTGGTCGCCGTCGCCTGGAAGGACGATGGGCGGGCTCCCAAGGCGGTGCTGGATGCCCTGCCGATCCTGGTGAAGGCGGAAGCCGTGCACATATTGCGCGCCCGCGTCGCCGAAGCCACCGTTCCGGCACTCTTTCGCGAGCACGGTATCCGGGCCGAAGCCCATGCCGTGCCGGAGCATGACGGCCGCCCCGTCGGCGCGCAGCTTCTGAAGCTCGCGCATGAGCTTGGCGCCGATCTCCTGGTGATGGGCGCCTATGCCCATGGCGAATGGCGGGAGGCGTTGCTGGGCGGCGTTACGCGCTACGTCCTCGATCACGCGGGCCTGCCGGTGTTCATGCGGCACTAATACACTCCGCCGGAAGTCTTGCGCCGTCATTGCGATGACGGCGTTGTGCATCAGAAGATGGCGCCGCTATTTCTGAGCGAGCCCTAATTACCCAGCGAGCGGATCACCTGGTTGTTAATCAACCGCAGCGCATCGTTGCTGATCGATGCCGAGCCGCTGCGAGGCCCAAGTGCGAGGTTCAGAGAATGCGTCCGCGTCGCGGAGCCGCCGAAGAAGGGCGTGTTCCCCGAGCCGCCCGGCCCCTTCCATTGCAGGAGCGACCAGCTTGGCGAGATACCAGCGCCATAGGTGACGACGAATTGCACCGAATGCGACACCGAGTCGATCGGCGGATCGACTTGATCCGGCAGGGCCTTGGGCAAAATAGCTGCGGCGTCGGCCTGCGCTTGAAGCTTGTTTGCGCAGTCGCCGTAATCCCTTTCGAACGTGCTCCTCCCAATAACGCCCGTCATGAGCGTCTCAAGCTCGTCATACTGCAGCACCGCGCGCGGGGGCAGAGAATTGGAGCTACCCACGGCCGTTAATATGTCTTCCGCCAATTTTGCCGCGTCATCGAGCTTGCTCTTATACGCCGAGCAATTCGCCGCGGACGCCTGGTACACCTTGAGGGTATCGGAAACCTTGCCATACCTTGCTTGCAGGTAGGGAGCCATCACGAACCTGAACTGCTTCGCGTCGGAGACCTTGTTCTTCAGGTCTGAAGCGGCAGAGCCGATTTTCTGGCTCGCAGCCGTGACAGCGGTACTGTATGGCGCCGTCGATTTCTGCAAGTCCTTCAGCTCCCGCTGCCACTTGGCGACTTTCGCGATTTTATCCGCATCGGTATCGGCCGTCAGGCTCTTCCCCTGGGGCGACGACCTGGGTCCTGACGCCGCGGAAGGCTTCCCTCCGCCAGGTGCGGGATGGATACCGGCCTGGAGCTGCCCCTCCGTCACCGGATAGAAAGCGGAGTCTACCCACTCTTGCAGGCCCAGATTGCCGGTAACGCCCGTCGCGCCGCCGAAATTGCAGGTCTTCTTTTCTGGCGGAAGGCCAGCTTCCATTTTGTCGAGTTGCCTGCCGCCACATCTTCAGCTCGTCAAGGGCGACCGTGAAGCTCACGGTTTCGCTCCGGACGGCCTGGCCGTTAAGGTTCGCGCTGACGCCCAGTGCAAAAGTGCTGACAACGCTGGAAAGCGGCTTTCCGGCCAATGTCTCTGCCGTACTCGTCGAGCCAAGAGCTTTTGTATAAGTCCCATTTGGCGAAACGCCAGCGGTATCGTTGACGGTAAGCGTCAGGTCCGCGTGTGCGGTCCATCCGGTCAGCCAAAGGAACTCGCGCTGCTCAACCTTCTTGTCGAACGCTTCGGACAGCTCGCATTTGACGCGCTGCACGACGTCCTTAATCATGATTTCGGTGTGCTCTTCACCGGACGCGTCCGAAAGCTGCGGCGTGACCGTGCACCCAGACATCGCGAACGCACATACCGGCAACAGAAACAAAAGCTTTCTCAACATACGCGTCTCCGAGTTTGCCGGAAACTAACATGTTTGAAAAGCTATCCACAATCGCAGAGCAGCCACACATTCTAATTTTTTCAACGCAATCTGTGCGTTAGTTGTGGGTTGTTGCGCAAGCTTTGCGGGCGCCACCGGCTGGAGCCGCCAGCGCGCCGCTAGACCGGCGGCGGATCGAATCGCGTTCCAATCCAGCATCATGCGCGTCGCCCGGCCGGCTTCAGGCGCACATGTCGAACAGCAGGACCTCGGCGTCCTCCTCCGCCCTGAGCACAAGCTGCGCCTCATCCTTGAGCGCCACGCCGTCCCCGGCCTCAAGGCGCTCCCCGCCCAGCGCAACCGCGCCGCGCATCACTTGCAGCCAGGCGCGGCGACCGGCGCCAAGCGGGTGCGAAACCTCCTCGCCCTTCCCGAAGCGGCCCAGGCTCAGCGCCACGTCCTGATGGACCGTGACCGAGCCATCGCGGCCGTCGCGCGAGCCGATCAGCGTGAACCCGCTTTCGTTCGGCGTCTCAAAGCTCTTCTGCTCGTAGCTGGGCCGGATGCCATAGGCCTCGGGCTTGATCCAGATTTGCAGGAAATGCACGGGCTCCGTTTTCGAATGGTTGAACTCGCTGTGCTCGACCCCCGTGCCGGCACTCATGCGTTGCACGTCGCCCGCGCGGATCACCGAGCCGTTGCCCATGCTGTCCTTGTGCTCAAGCGCGCCTTCGAGCACGTAGGAGACGATCTCCATATTGTCGTGCGGGTGCCGCGGAAACCCGCCGCCAGGCGCCACGCGGTCGTCGTTGATGACGCGCAAGGGGCCGAAGCCCATGTGCTTGGGGTCGTAGTAATTCGCGAAGGAGAAGCTGTGGCGGCTGTCGAGCCAGCCGGTTCGCGTGAAGCCGCGCTCTTGAGCCCTGCGAATGGAAATCATGGTTCGCTCCGTCCGAAGCCAATGTTCAATGCGGGAGGTGGTGACGCTGGCGGCGCCGGCAAGGCCGGTTGACTAGATGTTGTATGGCGCTATCGGCGCAACGCTATATCTCCGCCAGGGGCGATGCCCCCGGAGGCGGAGCAAGGCGTCATTTGCCACAAGTGGCGGCCATAGCTACGCTCGCCCGCTGGACATTCAACGCATGGGTGCTGACATAATGTGGCTTGCTGCGTGCACGGCGGCGCCATGAACGAGGCTCGCTCCCCTCACCCTTTCCCTCTCCTCATGGGAGAGGGAAAGGGTGAAATTCCGCTGCTGATCGTTCAGGGGTCCCTTCTCCGTCTGCATCCGCTTGCGGATGCAGACATGCAAGATGGCAAGCTCGCCAAGGCGAACTTGCTGGGAGAAGGACAGGGTGAGGGGAGCGAGCCTCGTTCATGGCACACCGGCCGGCCTTCAGTTTGCGCCCATTACATAGAGCGGGGACCATGCGGAAGATTTGTTTGAACAAGCGCCGGCTGCGAGGGGCGGCGTCGCACGCCTTCAGGCTGAGCGCTGCGGCGCTCCTGGCGCTTTGGGCCTCGCATCGGATCGGGGTTGCGCTGCCGCTCTGGTCCGTCCTCACCGCGTTGATCGTCACGCAGATCAGCCTCGGGCGCTCGCTCAAAGTCACGCTGGACTATTTCGCCGCAACCGTTGGCGGCGTGCTGTGGGGCGCGGCCGTCGCCATCCTCGTTCCTCATAACAGCGAGATCGCGCTGCTGCTCGTGCTCTTCCTCGCGGTGGCGCCGCTGGCCTTCGTGGCGGCGCTCTTGCCCCGGTTCGGCGTCGGCCCGGCCACGGCAGCCATCGTGGTGCTCATCCCGCAAGTGCTGCATACGACGCCCATCGGCTCGGCGACCGAGCGGGTTGAAGAAGTTCTGCTGGGCGGCCTGGCAGGCCTGCTCGTTTCCTTCGTGTTCCTGCCGTCGAGCGCCTTCCAGCATGCCCGCGAGCTTGCCGCGCTCGTACTTCGCGACATGGCCCGCGCCGTGCCTGAACTATTCGAGGGCTTCGAGCATGGCCTGAGCGAGGGCGAAGCGCATCGCATCCAGGACGGCATAGGCCAGCAGTTGAGCGTGCTGCTGGGCGTCACCGCCGAGGCCGAGCGCGAGCGCCCGTTGCGGCTGGCCGAGGATCCGCTGACAGGGCCGTTATTCCGCACCCTGCTGCGGCTGCGCCACGATCTGGTGCTCATGGGCCGGGCCGCGCATTCGCCGCTGCCGGACGCGCTGAAGGAGCCGCTGCACGCGCGGCTGCAAACAATCGCGCGGGAGTCGAATACCAATTTGCTGGCCTGCGCCACCGCACTTTTGTCCAAGCAAAAGGCGCCTCCGGCCGAGGCCTTGGATGCGGCGATTGCTCAGTACGCGGCGGAAATCGAAGCTCTGAGGCGCGCGGGCGGGCTCCGGCCTCTTCCCAGCGAGGATATGGAGCGGCTGTTCGCGACCGGCTTCGCCTTGGAGCAAATGCGGCTGAACCTGCGCGATTTGGACCGCTGCATCGATGAATGGGCCGCGCGGCGAGGGTAGATTTGGCTGGTACGCCCCGCGGGAAATCCTGCCCACATGCAAGTGGCACCTCGTCATTGCGAGCGCGGCGAAGCAATCCAGCGATGCGGGAGCCGCATCTATGTCTCCTGGATCGCAACGGCGCGTTCCGCGCCTCGCGATGACGGCGATATGCGTCAGGACTTGCCGCGACCTGTACTAGTGTCTACGCGGGGCAATCGCCCTGCTATGCTGGCATTTGCCGCCTATATTTCAAGTTCGCGCCCGGGCGTCAAAACTTCATAGAATAAAATACGCCTTGCAAAAGACCTATTTGGCCGCAACCACTCGCCGCGAGTGAGAGCGTTGCTGTAGCGCCCTCCTTTTAAATCATGCACTGTCAGTACCAGGAGAGTTTGCGTATGCGCCGTCTGGCTGCATTATTTGTTCTGTTGTATTCGATCCCGGCGAATGCTGTCCCCGCTCTTGTCGAAAGCTACCTACAAGCACCCGGCCCCAAGGGCGCGCTTAAGGGCACCATGCTCGCCCCCGAAAAGGCGCAAGTACCCACCGTCCTCATCATCCCCGGCTCCGGCCCCACCGACCGCGACGGCAACAACCTGCTCGGCATCAAGGGCGCCCCCTACAAGCTCCTGGCCGAAGGATTGGCCGCGAAGGGCATCGCCTCCGTGCGCGTCGACAAGCGCGGCATGTTCGGCAGCAGGCGCGCCATTGCCGACCCCAACGCCGTCACCATCGCGGATTATGCCGCCGACGTTCACGCCTGGATCGCGCTCGTGCGCAAGGAGACCGGCGGCTCTTGCGTCTGGGTGGCGGGCCATAGCGAAGGCGGCCTCGTGGCGCTGGCGTCGAGCAAAAGCCCTGGCGATATTTGCGGGCTGATCCTGCTCGCGGCGCCCGGCCGGCCCGTGGGCGAGGTCTTGCGCGAGCAGGTGCGGACCAATCTCGGCGGCACCCCGTTCTACGGCCAGGCGATATCCGGGATCGCCGCGCTGGAAAAGGGCCGGCGCGTGAATGCCGGCGGCATGCACCCGGCGCTGCTGCAACTGTTCCGGCCCGAAATCCAGGGCTTCCTCATCAGCATGATGGCGACCGATCCAGCCCGCCTCGCCGCGGATTTTCACAAGCCGATCCTCATCATGCAGGGCGAGCGGGACATGCAGGTGAGCGTTTCCGACGCGGAGCACCTGAAGGCGGCCGCGCCGCATGCTAAGCTAGTGCTGCTGCCCAGCGCCAACCACATCCTGAAGGTGGTGAACTCGACGGACCGCGCCGCGAACATGGTGGCCTACTCGAAGCCGGGCCTGCCGCTGGCCCCCGGCGTGGTCGATGAGATCGCCGGGTTTATTCAAACCGCGCCGGCGGCTTATTAGCGGCCGGAACTTGCCCTTAGACCCAAGTTCGGTAATAGGGGCAAAAGTCCGGGCAAAATGAGCGTCATTCCCGCGAAGGCGCGAATCCATGGCAGTCAAAAGAACCGTGGCGGCAAGAGGTTATCAAGGGTCCCCGCCTTCGCGGGGACGACGGCTGGCGGGTATGCGCCCGGGCTTTTGCCCCTGGCTGCACTGGCGCAGTAGAATCGGCTGTACAGCCTGCCCGCGGGAAGAGAGCGGCGCGGTGCCACGCCTTTTCGTGAATCACGCAATTTCTTGTATAAATTCCAAAACGATGCTCACCTGCCTGCAATGCGCGGTTGACGGCACGTCCGCAATCCGGAAAAGCTGGAGCGGGCAGACAGGGAGTTATCATGGCCGATTTTGGCGGCGTCACAGCGGAGATATTTTCCGGCATCGCGGTTGCGGTTTCGGGCTTCAGCCTATGGCACTCGACGCTACGGAAGCCGGTGTTGCGCGCGTTCGTGCCGCCGGTCACGCGCTACGCCTCGCCCTATCAAAACAGCATCTTCGAGGTCTTCGAGATCCCTCTGACCATCGTCAACGAAGGCGCGCTCACCGGCACGGTCCTGTCGCTCAACCTGAGAGTGACGAACCCGCGCGGCGTCTCGAAGCATTTTTACAGCGCCGGCCTCGGCTCCTGGAGCATCGGCAAGGCGCGCGGCGAAGGGCTGGCCCCGTTCACGCCAATTTCGCTGGCGGGCCGCACCTCGCACTCCGCCGTGATCCTGTTTTACGCGAAGGAAGACTCGAGCGTTCCGCAAGTCACCGCGGATACTGGCCGCTACAAATTCTCGATGACCATGCTGACCGCGCACGCCAAGGAGTCGCAGCCCTTGGAATTCGAAATGAAGCTGCCCTTCATGGACAACCGCGCGTTTACGACCGGTAGCGGCAGCCTTCCCCTGTATCAGCCGGATTGGCAAGCCGTATCGGCCAAGGCTTGATCGCTCTCCGCCGTCATTTGTAACGATCCCGGATAATGCCTCCAGCATTTCCGGGATGACGGCGCTGAGCGAGGTCAAAGCAGCGTCTCGATTGCCTTCACCAGCTCTTCCGGCTTGGTCATGGGCGAATAGCGCTCAACCACCCTTCCATCGCGGCCGGCGAGGAACTTGGTGAAGTTCCATTTGATTGCCTCGAAGCCGAGCGTCCCCGGCTTGGCGCTTTTCAAAAATTTGTAAAGCGGATGCGCGTTGCCGCCGTTGACGTCCACCTTCGCGAACATCGGGAACGTCACATCGTAGGTGAGCGAACAGAAGCTAGCAATCTCCTCCGCGCCGCCCGGCTCCTGCCCGGCGAACTGATTGCAGGGGAAGCCAAGCACCTCGAACCCGCGCGCGCCGTAGGCCTTGTGCAGCTTCTCCAGCCCCGCATATTGCGGCGTGAACCCACATTTGCTGGCCGTGTTCACGATCAAGAGCACCTTGCCTTCGAAGCGGCGCAGCGGAACCTCCTCGCCCGAAAGCGAGAGGGCGGAAAAATCGCAAATGGTTGTCATCGAGGCTCCTCTGGGGCGGGCGAACCCTCGCTATTGAGCACGATGACCTGCCCATCCAAGTCCAGCAGAGTTTCCAAGCCAGGATCGCGCTCATAGTTAGCGATGAGTGATAACCCGAGAGAGGTCAAGGGTGACTGCTAATGCGGGATCGTGCTAAAGTCCAGCCATGCAAGCTATGAACGAGAAACTTGAAACATTGTTCGCCAAGGTGCGCTCGCTGCCGGCGGAACGCCAGGAAGCCGCCATCGAGGCCTTGGCCGATATCGCGGCCGAGCCCTACATGCTGTCCGAAGATGAGCTTGCGGTATTGAAGCCCGCGCTCGAACGGGCGCGGCGCGGCGAATATGCCTCAGAGGAAGAGGTCAGCGAGTTGCTCGGCGGCCCGTGGCGCTGAAACTCAGGTTAGACCCGCAAGCCGCGGAAGACCAGAGAGCAATCCGCGCCTATCTTCTCGCCGAAGCCGGGCCTGCGGCGGCGGAACGCGTGCGAAGCCATCTGCGCCAGCGCATGGAGCGCTCGCGGCTCACGCCCAGGATGGGCGTGAAGACCTCGGAGCCCGGCATTCGCATTCTGCCGCCCACCCGGTATCCCTATCGCATCTCACCGCCAGCCGGCTTGGGCGGTAGCCATAGCCGCAGGAAAGCCCCCACAGCGCCAGGCGCAATCCAGATTTCAGCAACTTACGCGGCTGACTAACGCCAGTGTTAGGCCGCGTCATCAGCCGGCGGTCAATCGCGCTTTACGATGCCCGAAAGGATTGCGCCGAGAAGGATGAGGCCGGCCACGCCAAGAATGTTCTCGGCCCAGGCGGCGGCGCAGAGCGTCCATTTGGGCAGCGTCACATCGCCAACATGCGGCGCCGCGAACGTGATCTCCCGCCACATCGGCGTCCAAGCCGAGCGCTGGCCCAAATCGATGGCCGGCAGCAGCATATCGGCGGAATAGATGAACGGATTGAAGGCGACGATCTCGCTGACCTTGCCGCCTCCCTTCTCGACTGCTCCACAGGCCGTCCAATTGGCATCGCAGGCTTTGTTATAAGCCTCGCTGGTCCAGACCTGCGCATCCTTCGGCGCAAACCCGCCATGCGACGCCCCGAATTGGTACAGGAAACCACAGGCGAGCCACAGTGCAATCAGCGTCACCGCCAGCCGGCTTGGGCGGTAGCCATAGCCGCAGGAAAGCCCCCAAAGTGCGCCGACAGTCCAAGCGAAGGGCTCCTTCCGGAACTTCTTCCGCTTCCACAGGAAGGAATGCTTGAGCATCGCGATCTGGCGCCCATCGGCTTCGTGGCCCATCTCGCGCAGCACCTTGGCGAGCTGCTCGAAGGGTTGCGGGCGGAAGTTCCTCCCTACATCGCTTTGGGGCTGACGAAGTAACCACTTAATACGAACATCTGCGCCCGTTGACGTAATGCCTCTAAAGCGGTCATACACAAATCCATCGAGAGAGATGGAGCAAGGAACTTCCCCATGCTGGGCTGTATGGAGGGTTTCAACTGGCCATGAAGCTTCATGGTCGACGAATACAGCCGCGTAAGCATTCTGTAGATTAACAGAACCCTTTATGGCCACATGCTGATCGAAATGAGGACCTGCTGGACCTAGCCAGAGAATACCCTTGATTGCAGCGCTTCTGAGATCAAGAGCGTACTCCGCATAGAGTTGCGGGGGAGCGCCGCGAGTTGTCGCTTTGCATATTTCAAAGGAGCCGCCATCGCATGCAAAATCTCCTCCGATCACGGCTCCCCAGCATCTCACCTGACCTTGCGCCCGAAATCCGGCGCACAATAATACGTTGCCTCCAATTTTTGCATCGTCGAATTGAAGAGCTAACCCATCCGGATTTTCTAGCCTGGCGCCTTTGCAATTCAGGTCCCCGCTAACTTCTGCCCCCCGTAAACCAACCTCTCCTGCGGCTTTGAAGCCGTCATGAAGAAAAATGCTGCCATCAACCCGGGCACGGTCAGCACGTATAGCCGTGACACGGCACCCTCTGAGATAAATGATGCGTGTCTGGGCATCCCGAAAATCGAGCTTACCGCTCAGCCAGCATTCCCTGAGGCCAATTCGTTTTAAGTCCCGGCAACCGTGGAGCCTCAGATCACCATCGATATACGCGCCCCTCAGCCAGACACCGAGTTCATGTACTGCGGCAAGATCGTCACCGCCTAATACTAGAAACCGCAAAAAGCCGGGACGCACACGGTTTTCATTGCTAACTTGCGTGGGAAGTTCAGTGGCTATCTCACAATGCACGCCGCGCGCCACGCATTCGAGAAGCCGCTCCTCCGCCGGGTGCAGTCCGTTCGGCGTGGCGGCGCCTTCCATGCGGAAATCGGTAAGCGAGCGGCCAAAGGCCCGCTTCGGCTTGGCCAGGGCATGTCCGATAGCTTCTTGAGGCCCGCCGTCCGCCATCCCGCCCTCCGTTGCCGCAAGTGCTAAGCTTTAGCACCAAGGTAGAGTTAGATACTAATTTTAGGAAATCCAATACCCTGCGGCTTCTTGCGCTTTTGGGGGTTCGGGCGGCGCCCCGTACAGGTTAAGGAACCGTTCGTTTTGCCTACGGTGCTATCAAAGTAAATATCGATGTGGTTAATTGTGGACCCGCCTGTTTCATTCACGCGGATTTTTGCGTTTTTTTCGCGTTTTCAGGCCGATTTCTGCGTTTCAGAAATCCCTTTAAATATAATTGCAATTCAAATGTTAACGGCCACGGGCGCCGCCGGGATCTCGCACTCAAACTTTTACCATATATTTCAATGCCTTACCATGTGTCACCCGTTAACGCATAAGTAAGGAGCTATCTCTTACCATTCCCCCTGAGCAAAACGGCCAAGCCCGGTAGCCCAAATTCGTTAACGCCACCCGGCAGTTGCCGCAGTTTGCACCGCTCTCGCATCGCGCCCCCAGGGGCGTCCGGAGGAACGATGAGTTAGCATGCTATATGCGGCCGGCTCGCAGAACCGCGTTCAGCTATCGGACTCGATGAGCCGCAGCTTGCCGGTTTGGTCCCCGATGGTCTCGAAATCGAGCCCTTCGATCTCGGGCAGGGAGCGCCCGGCAATGCCCTGCATGTCGCCCCACATGCCGGCCGTGGCCTGCACGATGACCTGGATCTGCTGCTCGCGCTTGGCCCATGACTTCTGCATGGCCTTGCGCTCTCTTTCGAGGTCGGCCTGCATGTCCTGGAACTTCTCGACGATGGCCTCGACGCGGTGCCGGAAGCGCGGGCCGGTGAGGTAGTGGTACATCGCCTCCATCTTGGTCTGCTGGCCCTCGCCCGATTTCCGCGCCATGGCCACCTCAATGAGCGCGTGCCGGATCGCCATCGCCACCGCCACGGCGCATTTGGGCGAAGCGATCCAGACGCCATCGATCTGGCCGAACAGGTCAACGGTCTTGGGCAGCGCTTGGCTGACGAGGATCGCCGCATCGGCCTTAGCCGTGCGCTGGTCGTCGCGCAGCTTCTGCAGCCAGCCGTCGCTCCAATTACGGGTACGCTTTGATTCCCAAAGGATTTTTCCGCATTGCTGGCCGAGGGGCGTGGTCACTTGCTGCACAGTGTCGCCGCCGAACTCGCCCTTGGGGACCGGCGTGATCGTGTCGTGCGGGAAGGCCCCGCGCAGCAGCGCTTCGAGCTGCAATTCCTGCACCTCGCCCTGCAACTGCTGCGAGCCCTGTTCGGACTTGCGCTTCAGTTCCTCGATCTGCTTTTGCATGCCGAGGATCGTCTGTTCCTTCTCCTGAACCTTCAGCAGCAGCCCCTGCTCGGCCTCGGCCTTGGCGCGCGCCAGGATCTCCGCCTGCGCCTCGCCCACGCGCTTTTCTATCGTCAGGTCCAGTTCGCGCCTAGCGTCGTCCAGCTCGCGGGCTTTCCGAAGCGCTTCGGCCTGAGCTTTCTGCGCCTCCTCAAGCTTTACCTCGCGCTCAGCGGCGAGTTGCTTCGCCTCTTCGAGCAGTTGCTCTTTGTGGCGAAGATCGACCGAGAACTTAGCGACCGTCTTCTCTGAATCGGCCTTGGCGCGTGCCTGGATTTCGGCCTGCAATTCGAGAACCCGCTTTTCGATGGTAAGATCGAGTTCGCGCCTCGCCTCGGCCAGTTCGCGCTCTTTGCGCACGGCCTCCGCCTGCGCCTTCTGGGCCTCGGCCAGCTTCGCTTCCCGCTCGTTGAAAGCCTTCTTCATCTCTTCGAGCTGCTGTTCCTTATCGCGAAGATCGAGCGAGAATTTAGCCGCCGCCTTCTTTTTCTCCTCCTCCTCAACCTTCTTACGTTCGGTCTTCAACCGCGCCGCCACTTGCGCGTCGATCGCTTCCCCAGCCTCTTTGATCGCGGCTTCGCGCTTGGCGATCTCGGCTTCCTTCTGGCGGAGTTTCGCCTCGCTGTCGCGCTTTGCAGCTTCGATCAGGGGCGCGGCGAGCGTTTCAGTGAGCTTGATTTCAGCCCGGCAATTAGGACAAACAATAGACGGCTCCAAGCGCAATCCTCCTCAATACAATACGTGCGTTAAGTCTTAGCTGGGTGAGCCATTCGAGGATTGCATTCCCAGATACGGAAATCTATCCGGTTCCTGAAGTAATCCACTCTGGCGAACAGATAGCTACCCGCGCATACTCAGTTGCCAGCGTTACTCCTCTGGGCTCTTATCGCTCAGCGGATGGAAATCGAACACGGTCTGCTTGAGCCGCTCTTCCATCACGTGCGTGTAAATTTGCGTGGTGGATATGTCGGCGTGGCCGAGCAGCGTCTGCAGCACGCGCAAATCGGCGCCGCGGTCGAGCAAGTGCGTGGCGAAGGCGTGGCGCAGCACGTGCGGGGAAAGCCGCTCCTCGTCGAAGCCAGCCTTGGCCCCGAGCGCCTTCAAGTCGCGCGCGAATTTCTGCCGGGTGAAGTGCCCCGTCTCGCCCCAGGAGGGGAAGAGCCATTTCTGGGCCGCCGCATTCCCGTTGCCCGCCGCCGCCGCGAGGTAGCGGTCCAGAGCCTCACGCGCCTTGCCGTTCAAAGGCACGATGCGCTCGCGGCCGCCCTTGCCCTTGACCGTCAGCATGAGCTGGTCGCCCTTGAGCGCGGCTTTGGGGAGGCCAACCAGCTCCGAGACGCGCAAACCCGTCGCATAAAGCAGCTCCAGCAGGCAGGCGAAGCGCAATGCGCGCAGGCGCTCGCCCTCGGGCGCACTGGCGGCGGCATCGTGGACGGCGTTCAGAAGCAGCTCGACCTCGCCCGCGGACAACGTATGCGGCAAGCGGCGCCGGGCCTTGGCGCCGTCGATCAGCAGCGCCGGATCGAGCTTGCGCTTGCCCTCGGCGGTGAGAAACCGCGTGAAGCGTTTCAGGCTGGAGAGCTTGCGGGCGGCGGAGTTGGAGCTGAGCCCACCCTTGGCGCGGCAGGCGAAAAAGGCTTCGAGGTCGGGTCTTTCGCAGGTCTCAAAGCTCACGCCGCGCTCCGCCAGGAAGCGCGACATCTCGCGCAGGTCCGAGCCGTAGGCCGAAATGGTGTTGAAAGAGGTGCCAATCTCCGCCCGCATCATGTGCAAGAACGCGTCGATCAGCGCTTCGTCCTGGGCTTGCGCTGGTGCGCCCGCGGGGCGTGCCATGACTATTTGACTTTAACGTCCCTGATCGACTTCGTCATTTCGTGCTGCTGCGGCTCGAAGAAATTTGCCAGCACGAACATCGAGCCGTAGAACAGGCCGGCGAGAATACCAACAACGGTGAAAAAGCGGAGCAAGGTCGGCATGACGGTTCCCGGTCGCATTTGCCAACATGGCTGCAGCTCTTCGCGCCGGTTGTCAAGGATGCCTTGAAAGCCTAAGTTGCGCCGCCAAGCTGAACTCATAAAAGCGGCCCGTCCGGTTTTACGAAAAAGTCAGCGAAAACAGATTACTCTAAGCCGGCATTGGTTGGCCTGCCAAGGAATGCCGGCTCTGGATTTTGGAGCTTGCAAGGTGAGCGTATCGTGACGGCGGAAGCTGCTAGCGCAACAACGAAACGGTTGGCCCGGGAGGTGCGCGGCGCGCTCGGGAGCCGGAGCATCGTGCTCGTGGGCATGATGGGATCGGGCAAATCGTCCATCGGGCGGCGGATCGCGGCGGCACTCGAATTGCCGTTCGCCGACGCGGATACGGCCATCGAGCAGGCGGCCGGCATGACGGTCGAGGATATCTTCGCCACCCACGGCGAGGCCTATTTCCGGGACGGCGAGGAGCGGGTCATCAAAAGGCTTCTGCAAAGCGGGCCACAGGTCGTCGCAACCGGCGGCGGCGCGGTGCTTTCGGCCAAGACCCGGGCCGAGTGCCAGAAGAGCGGCATATCCATCTGGCTCAAGGCGCCGGTCGACCTGCTGCTGCAGCGCGTCTCGCGGCGCGACAACCGGCCGCTGCTCAAGACCCCCGATCCGCGCGCCGTTCTGACGCGGCTGCTTTCGGAGCGCGGGGCGTATTACGCCGAGGCCACCTTGATCTTCGAAAGCCGCGACGGCCCGCACGAGGCGGCCGTGGAAGAGATGCTGTCGCTCATCGCTTCCTATCTTGCGCGGGGCGGCGCAGGTGCTAAGCAGAACGCCCCCGCAGGCCACAACCAAAACGAGGAACAGTCATGACAGGCGGCGCTGAGATCAACCGGAAGTCCGGCCAGGTGACTGTCACGCTGGGGCCGCGCAGCTACGAAATCCTCATCGGCGCTGGGCTCATGGCCTCGGCATCGCAGCATCTCATGCAGGCCCTGCCGGGGGCGCGCTTCGCCATCGTGGCGGACTGGGCGCTCTCGGCCTACGCCCACGACCTGGAGCGCCAGCTCAAGGAGCAGGGGCTGCTTCTGGGCGACATTTGCTTCGTGCCGTCGGGCGAGGGCTCGAAATGCTTTTCCGAGCTTGAAAGGGTTTGCAACGCACTGCTCGACCTTGGCATCGAGCGCCGCCACGCGGTCATCGCGCTTGGCGGCGGCGTGATCGGCGATCTCGCAGGCTTCGCGGCCAGTATTCTGAAGCGCGGCGTGCGGCTTGTGCAGATCCCCACGACGCTCCTGGCACAGGTCGATTCTTCGGTCGGCGGCAAGACTGGCATCGACACGCGCCAGGGCAAGAACCTCATCGGCACCTTCCATCAGCCGTCGCTGGTGCTGACCGACCTTTCGACGCTCAACTCGCTGCCTGACCGCGAATTCCGCGCGGGCTACGCTGAGGTGGTGAAATACGGCGCGCTGGGCGACGCGGTGTTCTTCGAATGGCTCGAAGCGAACGGCTCCAACGTCTTCGCGCGCGACAGCGATGCCCTCACCTACGCGATCCTCAAGAGCTGCCAGATGAAGGCGGAAATCGTGGCCCGCGACGAGCTTGAGACCGGCGACCGCGCGCTTTTGAACCTCGGCCACACCTTCGGCCACGCCGTGGAGGCATGGGCCGGCTATTCGGGCGGGCTGCTGCATGGCGAAGGGGTGGCGCTTGGCATGGTGCTCGCGGCCAAGTTCTCGCAGGCGCGGGGACTGTGCGGCCCCTCGATTGCCGCGCGGCTCAAGGCGCATCTGTCGGAATTCGGCCTGCCAGCCGATTTCAAAGCCCTGAACGAGCAGGTTGGGCGCCTGCCGGCGCTCGATGAGCTGATGGCCTTCATGGAGCAGGACAAGAAGGTGCGGGATGGGCAGTTGACGCTGGTGCTCCTGCGCGGCATCGGGCAGTCGTTCGTGGCGAACGATGTGCCGCGCGAGGCAATCCGCGACTTCTTGCAGGCGCAGCTTATCAATCCGCGCTGAGTAGGGGACGGGTGAACCTAAATCCGGCAGTTGGCAGTGGTCTTGGTAGCTGAGAATCGCGCATTTTCAGGAGCATGGACCAGGAAAGAGCCTTGCCAGCGGTTCACCCTGCGGGTGAGCCCGCGCCGGTTGTGGGACCGGGTTTCCCGGGCGCAGAAACGCTCGATACATTTGCAGGTACGGTGAAGGTGGAGTGGGACCGGTCGAGCCCGCTGACGCCGCTTGGGCAGGCGGTATATTTCATCGAGTTCCTGAAGGTGTCAGGCGTTTTCGACGCTCTGAACGCAGACTGCCCGCTCCATTACACGAGCCCGAACGCGCCAGAGGTTCGCGATGTGATTGGCACCTGGGTGCTTTCGGTGCTGGCAGGGCACCGGCGCTATGCCCACGTCACGGCACTGCGCTCTGACAGCGTGCTGCCGGAACTCATGGGCATGAGCCGGATCGTGAGCGAGGATTCGCTGCGCCGCGCCTTGGCGGCAATCCCCGCGGAACAAGGGCTCGCCTGGCTGCAACGGCATCTTGACCGCTGTATCCTGCCGCTGCTTGGCGAGCGCTATATCATCGATATCGATACGACGGTGAAGCTGCTCTACGGGCACCAGGAAGGCGCTGTGGTCAGCTACAATCCAAAAAAGCCAGGGCGCCCCTCGCATGTGCATCACACTTATATGCTGGCGGGCCTCCGGCTGGTGATGGGCGTGGAGACGGCACCCGGTAACGAGCACACTGGCGCCCATTGTACGCCAGGGTTGTGGCGGCTGATCGATGGTCTTCCGCGCGATTGCTGGCCCGCGCTGCTGCGCGGCGATAGCGGCATGACCTCCGAAAAGACGATGTGGGAAGCGGAAAAGCGCAGCATCGATTATCTGTTCAAGCTGCGGCAGACCAAGAACGTCAAGGCCTTGATCGAGCGTGCCTTTCAGAAAGGCGGCTGGCACAATGCGGGCCAAGGCTGGCAAGGCAAGCCCGAGAGCTTGCGGCTTATGGGCTGGAGCCGCTCCCGGCGCGTGATCGTCCTGCGCCGGCGCCTGAAGGGCAGCATAGCGGCCAGCATGCCCGGCGATGGCAACCAGTTGCGGCTCAGCTTCGCAGAGATCGGCGAGGATACCGCGCTCTGGGAGTATGCGGTGCTTGTGACCTCGCTCGATGAAGAGGTGCTCAGCATCGCCCAGCTCTACCGGGACCGCGCCGATTGCGAGAATGCCTTCGACGAACTCAAGAACCAGTGGGGTTGGGGCGGCTTCACCACCAAAGACCTGGCCCGCTGCCAGCTTACAGCCAGGATGGTGGCGCTGGTCTACAACTGGTGGCACATCTTCGTGCGGCTGGCCGAGCCTGACAAGCATCTGGAGGCGATCACCAGCCGTCCGCTGCTGCTGGCCGGCATCGCCGAACGCACCCGCCACGGCCGCCAAACCACGCTCCGTATCGCTTCGGCTCACAGCCGGGCGCAATGGGCCGAGCACGTACTGACCGGCGTTGCACGCTTTCTGCGCGGGCTGGCCAAGGCTGCGGAGCAGTTGACTGACAGCCAGCGGTGGGCGCGGATTCTGGCTCATGCTTTCCGTTCCTGGCTCGGCGGGCGCCATTTGCGCTCTCCGCCGCGCCTTATGGCACCGGCCTGACCGGCAAACCCTGCATCAATAGGTTGAGCGGACGCGGCGAAATTACGCTGCGTGGAGGTCAACTGCCGTTTTTAGGATGAATGGAGCGGTGAAGAGCGGGGACTTCCCGCCGGCTTCACCGGCCGTGATGCGTCTAAACCGCCGAAGCGCGGGAATGACATGACGCCGCGGGAGCCTCAGGGCCGGCTGACGATACTGTCTCAATCCCTCTTAATAACCCCCGACAGGATCGAGAACAGAAGCCCCAGCGCCAGCCAGCTCAACAGCGTCTGCGTGCGCACGATGGTGTCGAGCGTGCCTTCGCCCAGCGGCTCGGTGTCGAACGAGAGCTGCGGGACCAGGGTGTGATCCGGATCGCTCTCGGGCTTGGACATAACCCTGGGCAAGCCCATTTGCACGCGCCGGTCCGGGCGGTAGATCGGCTGCCAGTCGTGCTTCTGGCCAAGGTCGAGCCCGGGCAGCATTATGTCGAGCGAGTAGGTGAATGGGCTGAAGCCTGGCAGCTCGGCCGGGGCGCCCGCGCACTGCGTCCAGTTCTCGCCGCACTTCGCCTGCAGCTCCTTGTTGAGGTAGATCGCGGGGCTCGATGGCGCGAAGCCGCCCTGCCCGGCGGCGCCGGCGTAGAAGAAGCCGCCCAGGAGCCAGAGCGCGAACAGGAAGGCGCCCAGCCGGAAATAGCCGTAGCCGTATGCCGCGCCGAAGCCCACGACGGCCCATTCGAGCGCCAAAAGCGCCGAGATGACCGTGCGCATGAAGGCCCGCCCCAGAAGGGCGAACGGCCATGAGAGCCCGTCCAGCGCGGACGAGAAGACATTGCCGCCGAAAAGGCCTTGCCAAAACCGCGGCATGGCCCTCCAGCCATGCCAGAGCTTGACGAACCGCGCACGCCGCCGCCGCCGCTCCTTGTATTTCGCGATGTCGCGAGCGCGCCCCTCGTGCCCCATCTCGCGGAAGACTTTGATGAGCTGCGCGAAGGGCTGCGGCCGGAACTCAAGGCCCAGATGCCGGGGCGGCTGGCGGTCGAGCCAACGCTTGCGCGTCGCCGCGCTATGATCGCCGCCGGCAAGCCGGTCGTAGGTGAAGCCGTCGAGATGAATATAGGTATGCGTCGCCTTGCCGGCGCCTTTATTCGGCCAGACGCTCGGGTGATCGGAAATCTCGTGCGCGTGGGCTCCGGCAAGGTTCAGCGAGCCAACAAACTCGGCCTTCGACAGCGCATCGCCCGCGCGCGGTCCCATCCAAAGCGTGCCGTCTATGGTTGCCCTGACAAGGTTCAGCGCGTTATTCCAGGCCACGCTGGAGCCGGCCTCAAGCAACACCGGGTTCTCGAAACGCCCGCCGTCGCATTCGAAATTGGCCTTGATGCGGGCGCCATGAAACCGCACCTCGCCCTGGGCCAGGAAGCCGTGGCGGAGATAAACGCCGTCCTCGATCTGCGCAAGCTCGAAGCTCAAGGCTTTGCCCTTGCCATCCCTTGTGTGATTGACGAACGTGCCCATCCGGCAGTTGAGCGCGCCGCCGATCTTGGCGCCTGGGAACGAAACCATGCCCTCCGCGCGGAAGCCGTTTGCGAGCACGGCGTTTCCTGAGATCTTCGCATCGCTGCAATCGAGGGCAACGCCAGCGCCGTTTTCGGTGCGGTTGCGGAATGTGCCGCCGGCGCAAGTAAGGCTGCCGCCTAGCCCCGCAGCGGCAAAGCACACCCTGCCCTCCGCGAGGAAGCCCTCGCTCAGGCTGACGTCACCACCGATGCGGGCGCCGGTGCAATCGATTGCCGGGGCGGCGTTCTCCGAAAGGAATGTGCCGCCTTCGCAGGACAATCGCCCCTCGATGGCGGCGCTGGGAAACGCCACGCCGCCGCACGAGCGGAAGCCGTTATCGAAGGAAACGCCGCCGGAGATGCGCGCGCTTCCGCCGGCGATCCACTGCGCGCGGCTCTTGCTGAAATCGAGCGATTTGGCGGCTGCCTCCGTCAGCAGGATTTGCCCCTCGAAATAGCAGCCACGAAGCAGGAGCGGCTGGGGCACGGTGCAGCCGGACAGGTCGAGATTCTCTGCCACGTAGGCGCCGTGCAGTTCCAGCGCGCGCTCGTGAACTGGTGCCGCATCGTCGCCGCCTTGCGCCAGGAACCGCAAAAAGCCCGCGCGAACGCGGACCTCCGCATCGTCCGGATCGATCCAGCGCCAGGCCTCGCGCTCGTAGCGTTCGAAGACCGCGTCGAGATGCGGCCGCAGCGCCCTGGGCTGCTCCTTGAGCTTGGCGGGCCAATCCCCGTCCGCGCCGGCGCCTGGCTTCAAACCCCGTATAAGCTCGGCGAAGACGCCCCGCAGCACGCGCGGCTGGTTCTCGATCTCCTCCCGGATTTCCTTGGGCAAGTTGAGCGGATCATTGCGCAGCAGCGGCGCGAACCAATCGTCCTGCAGCTTGACGGCGTGGAGCGGCGGGGGAGCGAAGGCGTGGCATACAGCCTCGGCGGCGAGCTTGTAGAAGCTGTCGCCGGTGCGCGCCGCGGCAAGGGTGCGGGCGGGATAGGCCTCGGCTTCAAGCTGCTTGAAATACTCATGCTGGAGGGCGGCTAGCTTCGCGGTCCCGGCCGCGTCCTCGGGCTCCCAGTCCGCCGGCAGCCCAATCCCCACGACGGCTCGCATGGTCGCCTCGTGCACGACCTCCTGCACCGCCTCCGGCGCGCCTCCAATGTATTTGGTTAAAGCCTCCGCGAAGCCCGTGTCCGAGTGAAGCTCCGGCGCCTCCCTCGTGCTATGCCGCTTGCGCCAGCCGTCGAACTCGGCCCAGAGCCTGCCCGCGCGGCTTTGGAGCGCGCAAGGCTCGCCATTCGCCGCGGCAAACAGCAGCTTCCTCCTCCGCGGGCAGCAGGCCGCTTGGCGTCTCCTGGTCGAGGAAATCGCCGAGCCAGCGGCCGAAGCAAAGCCCAGCCGGCCGCTCCCGCCGCATTCGCAGGGCGATGGCCTCTAGCCTTCAAATCGATAAGCCATTGCGGCGTGCCGGCCTCGCCTTTCCCTGTGCCTAGATTCTGCGTCATGAGCGCCCCCAACCCCCAAACTCAGACTTTGCAGAGGCTTATGCCAAAAAAGGGGCCTCAGAGGTAGTTAAAACGCAAGGAAGCTTTCCACATGCCCGGATACAACCCTTGCGCGAATTGCGGTTGCGGGCCACGCTGCCTCAAAGTTGACAGCGTTAATCGCGATGCTTGCAATAGCCCCTTGCTTTGGGCTTAGCCGTCTTCAACCAAACGAGACAATGTCCGCTCAGATTGCAGATCAGGCGCGCCTAGCCGCGCTTTCCGTGAACCGGGTTGGCCGGGCTGCCTTGAAGCTGGCGCTAAAAGCGCCATTCTCGCGCTGGATGTCGGGTGTGCCCGCCGCCTATCACTTGCTCATCCTGCCGCAGGATCTCCGCACCGGCGATCCGAGCTTTGCGGTTGAGCTTTACGATGGCTATTTCGGCTTGGCGGGCGCCGCGGCGGCTGTTGGTTCCGAATCGCCCTTCAAAATCATGCCGCCCTCCCTGCCCTGGCAGAAGGAGCTGTACGGGTTCGCCTGGCTGCGGCATTTGCACGCGGCCGAGGACCAGATCGCGCGCGAGAAGGCGCGCAAGCTGACGCTCGAATGGATCGCGTCTGCCCGCAGCGCGCCGCCCATTGCCCACGATCCCGACACGGTCGCAACGCGGGTCATCTCGCTGCTGTCGCACGCGGCCTTCCTGCTCGATGGCGCCGAACCCGAGTTTTACGACGCCGCGATGCGGCTGTTGAGCCGCGACGTCCACGACCTGACCGTGATTTACGGCGACGCCTCCGGCGTGCCCAAGCTGCGCGCGCTGACCGCGATCCTGCTGGCGGGCCTCTGCGTGGCCGAGCAGGAAACCTACCTTACCTCCTACCAGTCCGTGTTCTGCACCGAGCTGGAGCGGCAGATCCTTGAGGATGGCGGGCACATCTCGCGCGATCCGGGCGACTTGATCGACTTGCTCCTGGAGCTTTTACCGCTCAAGCAATGCTTCGTGGCGCGCCAGCTTGAGCCGCCGGACGAGCTTTACACCGCGATCAACCGCATGAACCCGTTGCTGCGCTTCCTGCGCCTGGGCGACGGCAGCCTCGCGCATTTCAACGGCATGGGGCCGACGCTGCTCGACCAGGTGGCAACCGTCCTCGCCTACGACGATGTGGGCGGAATCTTTACTGGCGTGCTCGCGGAGCAATCGGGCTATGCGCGTCTGGCGGCCGGCGAAACCGTCGTGCTGGCCGATGCCGGCGGCGCCCCGCCCATCCACTTGAGCGACCGCGCCCATGCCGGCTGCGGCTCCTTCGAGATGAGTTCCGGCTACGAGCCGATCATCACCAATTGCGGCGCGCCAACCGACGAGACGGGCGACTGGTATGTCGTCTCGCGCTCCACGGCCGCACATTCAACGCTCACCATCGAGGACCTGTCCTCGGCCCGGCTCCTCAAGGCGCAAGTGAATGTCGCGGGCCGCGAGCTGTTCTGGCTTTCCGGGCCGAACCACGTCCAGCACGAGGTTGCCGAGGACGAAAACTATGTCAGCGTCCGGATTGCCCACGATGGCTATCGCGACCGCTTCGGCTATGTCCACCGCCGCCGCCTGACGCTTCTAAAGACAGGGCTCGCCCTGGAAGGCCACGATCACCTGCTCCCGGCGAGCAACGGCAGCGAGCTTGAGGCTATCGGGCGCTTTGCGATCCGCTTCCATCTGCATCCGCGCATCGCCGCGAACTTCGCGCGCAATACCAACGCCATTGCGCTGACCACGCCCAGCGGCCAAGTCTGGCGCTTTATGGCCGATGGCGCCGAGGTCGACCTTGAGGAAAGCATTTTCTTCGCCGACCCCATCTGCCTGCGGCGCTCGTTCCAGATCGTGCTCAAGGGCCAGTGCAACAAAGCCACCTCGGTCCACTGGAAATTCGAGAAGCTCGCGCAGCAGAAGCCCGTGCTTATGGATGGCAATATGAGGCGCACATCTTGACCTCGGAGCGCATTTCGCGCACTTAACTAGGCATGACCGCACATAAGGATTTCCCGGTTCGCCGGGCACTCATCTCGGTTTCCGATAAATCGAAGCTGGCTGAGTTCGCGAAGAAGCTTGAGCTTCTGGGTATAGAGATCGTTTCGACGGGCGGGACGGCCACCCATTTGCGCGACCAGGGCATTCCGGTGCTGCCGGTGTCCGAGGTGACGGGCTTTCCGGAAATCCTGGAAGGGCGCGTGAAAACACTGCATCCAGCGGTCCATGGCGGCATTCTCGCCAATCTCGGCCTCAGCAGCACGCGCGAGACGCTGGAGGCGCACAAAATCGCGCCCATCGGGCTCGTGGTGGTCAATCTCTATCCCTTCGAGGAAGCGGTTAAGAAGAACGCCGCCGATGTCGAGGCCATGATCGAGGAAATCGATATCGGGGGCTCGGCGCTCCTACGCGCGTCGGCGAAGAACCATGCCTTCGTCACCGTGGTGACAGACCCGGCCGATTATGACGTGGTGCTTGAGGAACTGGCGGGCGAGGCGCGCACGACTACGCTTGCCACGCGCCGGCGGCTAGCGGCCAAGGCCTTCGCGCGGACTGCCGCCTACGATTCGGCCATCGCGAGCTGGTTCTCGACAGTCACGGACGAAACTCCAGCCTCAACCTTCTTCCTCACGGGCAAGCTGCGGCAATCGCTTCGCTACGGCGAGAACCCGCACCAGAACGCCGCCGTATACGAATCCCCGTCCAGGGGCGGGCCGAGCGTCGTTCGCGCGGAGCTGGTCCAGGGCAAGGAACTCAGCTACAACAATCTCACCGACGCCGACGCGGCCTTCGAGTTGATCTCGGAGTTTCCGGCGAGCCAGCCCGCCATCGCGATTATCAAGCACGCCAACCCTTGCGGCACCGCGACCGGCGCGTCGGTGATCGAGGCCTACCGGAAGGCGTTTGCCTGCGACACGGTCAGCGCCTTTGGCGGCATCGTGGCATTGAACCAGCCTCTGGATGAGGAGGCCGCCCGGGAAATCCTCAAGATTTTCACCGAGGTCGTGATCGCACCCTCCGCCAGCGAAGAGGCGAAGAAGGCATTCCAGGCGAAGCCGAATGTCCGGCTCCTGCTCACGGGCGGCCTGCTGCCGCGCGACAGCCGCGCACCGTACATCCGCTCCCTGTCAGGCGGCTTCCTCGTACAGGACGCGGACGCCGCAGGGCTCGACCCGCAGACGCTGCGCACTGTAACCAAGCGCGAGCCCACGCCCGAGGAGCTTGCCAACATGCTGTTCGCCTGGCGCGTGGCCAAGCACGTCAAATCGAACGCCATCGTTTTCGCGAAGGACGGCCAAACGGTGGGCGTCGGCGCTGGCCAGATGAGCCGGGTCGATAGCGCGCGCCTTGCGGTTTGGAAGGCGGAGGAAATGGCCAAGGCCGCGAACAAGGACCCGCGCGAGTTGCTGGCGGGCACTGCCGTTGCCTCCGATGCGTTTTTCCCCTTCGCAGACGCCATGCTCGTGGCAGCCGATGCGGGTGCCACCGCAGTCATCCATCCGGGCGGCTCGATGCGCGACGACAAGGTCATCGCGGCGGCCGACGAGCGCGGCCTCGCCATGGTACTCACCGGCGTGCGCCACTTCCGGCATTAGCCAGCCGGGCGTAAAGAGCGCTGCCAAGACCCCCTCACTTTGGCCCTCTCGCCAAGGGGAGAGGGGAGGAGGCTGCCTAGCCCTCTCCCCTTGGCGAGAGGGAAAAGGTTGCGGCCTCTCGTTGACGCAAGAGGACAATTCCAGCGTCCCTTCTCCCCTCGGGGAGAAGGACAGGATGAGGGGGGACTTCTTGCCGCCGCCGTACCGGCTAGCTAAAGATCGGCAATGGTTGCGCGCCGAACAAGCGCGCGTGGAAGTGTAGGATCGCCGCCCACAGAACGACCGCGATGGCGATCTGCCACCAGCCGATTGCCTTCAGGCTTAGCGACGCCCGGCCATCGAGGATTGCCGCGAAAGGCACGAACGAGGTCTTGGCCTCGAATTCCGGCCATCCGGCAAGCTGCGCCCGCTTGCGCCTTTGTTGCAGGTAGCTGCCGATGAGCGCGGTCGCGGCGAAACCGCCGAAAAACACGAAGCCGCGCAGGTTGGGCTGGCTGATCGTATGCGCGATGGCCCAGATCGCGATCCCCCACATCAGCGGATGCCGGGTGATGGCGTAGATGCCCGCCGCGGCGTTCCCCTTTTCAAGGACTTTATCGCCCCCCGGCGCGGACGGATTGGGCGTCGCAACGCCGCCAACCACGAGGATGTATGCAAAGAGCACCAGCGCTGCTTTGAACCACAGCCACGCCCCCGGCACAACCCAGAGCTTTTCTCCGTAGGGCGCGGCGTTGAAGGAGGATACCATCCACCAAATCGCGGCGGCCGATGCCAATGCGAAGATCGCGGAATAAACCGGCTCGCCGGCCAGAGCTATAAGCCGCGGCCGGAGCGGTGTCGCGGGCAGCAAATGAAGCAGAAAAAACGTGGCGGAGGCCGCCAGCAACGCGTTCATGCTCCCTCCTTCCTGGCCCGTTTCGTCACCCCGGAAAGCAGTTCGCTGCCGTATCCGGTATCGTCAAGGGCAGCAACGTTCGTAACGGTCCCGGACAACGCCTTGGGCGTACCCGGGATAACGAAAGAGGTATGCACCGCTTCGTGTCAAAACGAGTGCGGCATGGGCGAAAGGTCTAATGCAGGCGCTTCTTGATCCGGTCGAGGCTGGCGCCGATCATATTCTCGGCGACCGGCCCGGTAACTTTCTCGCCGATCAACTGTTCGGCGGCGGCGATGGCAAGCTCGGCGGCCTGCGCACGGATCTGCTTGCGCGCCTTCTCCTCCTCAAGCTTGATCTTCTGCTCGGCGACGCTCAGCCGGCGGGCAATTGTTTCGTCGAAAGCCGTGCGGGCCTCTTCCCCGTAAGCCGCGGCCTCACGCTCGGCCTGGGCCAGAATGGCCGCCGCCTCGGCTTCGGTGTTCTCGGCACGGCGCTTGTAATCGGCCAGAATCGCTTCGGCCTCGGCCCGCAGTTTGCGCGCCTCACCAAGCTCGCGTGCGATCGCATCCGCACGCGAATCCAAGAGCCCCATAACCTTGCCTGGCACTTCGAGGTAAACGACCAACCCCACAAACGTGATGAAGGCGATAGCGACCCAGATCTCCGGTTCCATGAACATGCGCGCTACTCCTTCGAGCCTTGGCGGAGGGCTGCACGCACTTCGCTGTCGCTAACCTCAAGCCCTGCGAACTCTTTGACGATGTCGCTCACGGCCCCGGCGGTCATGGCTTCCATCTGGCCGGAGGCTTGCTCAAGCAACTTGCGGACCTTCTGGTCCGTTTCGGCTGCCTTTCCCGCGAGGTCGCGATCGAATGCCTCGCGCTTCCCAGCAAGCTCGGCCTCAAGCTTCTCGCGATGGGTGCGGATGCTCGCCTGGCCTTTCGTTTTCGCCCCGGCGATCCCCGCCTCGTAGCGCTCGGCCTCACGGTCCGCGCGTTGCTGCGCCGCGCGGGCGCTTTCAAGGTCGCCCTCGATCTTGGCGTTCCGGTTGGCCAGGACTTCCTGGATGCGCGGAAGAGCACGGTAAGCGAGCGCGTAATAGAAAGCCGCGAAGATGATCGCAAGCCAGATCAACTGGGGTGCGAAGTCCTCTATAACTAGCTGAGGCATGGGAAGGGCCGCCTAGGCTGTAGGATGGCGCCCGCCACGGGCGCCAATCCTGCCGCTAAAGTACCAACGGGTGGATTAGAGCTTCACGAACAGGAGGATCAGCGCGATAACGAGGCCGAACAGACCTGTGGCTTCAGCCAGCGCGAACCCAAGCAGAAGGTTCGGGAACTGAGCGGGTGCCGCGGACGGATTGCGGAGCGCGCCCTGCAGGAAGTTGCCGAAAATGAGGCCAATGCCAACGCCGGCGCCGATGAGGGCCGAGCAGGCGAGGCCAGCGCCGATGAGCTTTGCTGCTGCTGGATCCATGACTAGTTCTCCTGTTTGATCTGTAGGTTCAGAGGTTGCGAAAGGGTTAGTGCGAGCCTGCGTGCAGCGCGTCGTTCAGGTAGATGCAGGTGAGAACGGCGAAGACGTAGGCCTGAAGGAAGGCGATCAGGATTTCGAGCCCCATGAGCGCCACCATGAAGCTGAAGGGGAGCCAGCCGCCCAGGATGCCAAGCCCGACGACGAAGCTGCCGAACACGGCGAGCATCGTGTGCCCGGCCATCATGTTGGCGAACAGACGGACGGAGAGGCTGATGGGGCGGGTGAAGTAGGAAATGATCTCGATCACGGTGATGAGCGGCAGCAGCAGGGCAGGGACGCCCGACGGCACGAACAGCTTGAAGAACTTCAAGCCGTGCTTGTGGATGCCGATCAGCGTGACGCCGACCCACACGAACATGGCGAGCGCGAAGGTGACGATGATGTGGCTCGTCACAGTGAAGTTGCCGAGCTTCGGCAGCGGGATCATGCCGAGCAGGTTCATTGCCAGCACGTAGAGGAAAATCGTGAAGATGACCGGGAAATACGCCATCCCGGCATTGCCCGCGTTCTGCCGGACCATGTTGGCGACGAACTCGTAGGAAAGCTCCGTGACCGACTGCATCCGGGTGGGAACGAGGTTGCCGCCCTTCATGCTGTGCATGAAGAAGCCCAGCACCAACAGGGTTCCCATCACCATCCAGAGCGCGGAGTTGGTGAAGGAGGCATCGTAGCCGCCCAGATGGATCGGCACGTACCTGACGATGTCGAACTGCTCCATGGGGTTGAAACCGCCCCCATGATGTCCGCCTTCTTCCGCCGTCGCGGCATGGGCCGCGGTGATGAACAACCAGTCGATCATTGCTATCCCTGCCAGGCTGGCCGCCCGGCCTTCTCTATTTCTCACTCATCGTGCGCGCGGCGCGGATCACGTTAAGAAACCCGGCAGCGATGCCGAGCAGAAGAAAAACCAGTAAGAACAGGGGAGACGTCCCGAGCCAGCCATCCAAAAGCCAGCCGATTAGCCCCCCAACAAACACCCCCACCACCAGTTCCACCGAGAGCTGGAAGGCCTTGCCGAGCGCCGAGCTTCGCCGGGCACTCTCTTCATCCGATAGGTCAGCGCCCCCGCCTTCCCGCGCGTCGAGCTTATGCTCAAGTTCCTTAAGCCTCTCCTTCAGCCGTTCGCTTTTTTTGCGGGCGTCTGACTCGTCATCCCTCAACTCGTCATCCCCGGAAGAGGCCATGATTATCCGTTCGCGAAAATGTAGGCGCGGTTGAATTACGGGGTTGTTTCTAGGACAGCGTACAAAGCAAAGTCAAGCCTAGCGCGCGGCGGCCATTTTGTTTTTTGCGTGTGGCGCCGCAGAGCCTCAGCCCTGCTCCTTCACAATGGCGAGAGCCACGCCGTCATGGCCATTCGTTCCAACCCACTGCAGGATTGTGCCCTCGGCGGCAGGACAATTCGCCAGCGCATCCGCAAACCGCGCCACGCCCGCCACCATTGGATCGGACGCCCAGGCCTGCGGATCGAGCACGCGGCCTGCCCGGATGACGTTATCCGCGGCGATGAGCGTGCCCGGACGCGACAATTTTAGCGAAAGCTCGAAGTATTCCGTATAGGATTCCTTATCCGCATCGATAAAAATCATATCGAATGGCTGCTCGCCCGCGTCGATGAGCCGCCGTAGCAGATCCGCAGCCGGACCTTCGCGCACCTCGGCCACCCCAAGCAGCATGGCCCTGGCGAGGTTGCGGCGGGCGATTTTGGCATGCTTGGGATCGATTTCGAGCGTGAGCAACCGCCCGCCTTCGGGCAACGCGCGGGCAAGCCAGATCGTGCTGTAGCCGCCAAGCGTGCCTATTTCAAGGATGCGGCGCGCGCCCTTCAGCTTTGCCAGCAGGTGCAGGAACTTGCCAAGCACGGGCGAGACGCTGATGTCCGGCAGCCCGGCCTCGCGCATGTCCTTGAGCGCCGACGCCAGTGCCTCGTCCTCTTTGGCGAACAGGCCGCCGATATAACCGTCCACCGCGCTGAAGATGTCCATGTCCATCGCTGTCTCAGCCGATCCCTATTTGATTTTGAACCTGTTGCGCACTGCAAGCAGAAACAAAAAGAGCAGGATTGCGCTCCAAACCGTCTGGCCCATTTGAATGAACGTGCTCGTGACCGGCACGGCATCGCCGTAGAGGCAGGCATATTGCTGCTCCATCCTGCGATCCGATCCGGCGAAGACCAGCGCATTCTTGGCCGCGAGCGCCAGCGCGTTCAGCCACTGCGGCGCCGCATCGGCGGTCGTTTTCCCACACCGGGCGGCATATTCGGCAAGCTTGCCGGCGTCTGCAAGATAGGTCGCTGTAAAAGCCGCGATGGAGATGAGCCAGGAGTAAAGTGGCCGCATCAATGAGCGCCCGAAATCGGACAGCACGTCATATATCACGCCAAGCCAGAACGCCGAATGCCACGGCTTGTCGAGCGTCCCGCGCCTGGAGCGGACCTCGCCCTTGAACGCCATGGACTCGTTTTCCTGATCCTGTCCCGCAATAGCCAAACGGCGGATTGCCCGGAACTTCGCCTGCTCCTCGATGGCTGCCTTCGCGCTTAGCCCCGGAAAAAACGCGGCTACGGGCAGCGACACGTTGTCCAGCCTTGGCGTCTCCCGGAAGCTCGTCTGAACGAGGTCCGGCAATTTCGCGAACACGGCTTCGCCCAGCGTAAAGGCCCCATCCGACCGGGCGGCGGCGAAGGAGGTAACGCCATCGAACCTCGCCTTCGAAAAATTGGTGTAGCCGCCAAATTTGCACTGGCCAAACCAGACGTCGTCGAAAAACCTCGCGCGGAAAAACCAAGCCGCGCCGTCGAAGTTGCATTCGTTAAAGCGGGCGATACCACGGAATTCCACGTCCCTAAACGCCGCGCCCTGGATGAATTCAGACCAGCCGAAAACTGCATCCATGTGAAAAACCGCTTCGTTGAAGCGGCAACCGGCCATGAATACCGTTGGCTGGCGTACCGTTTTTTCGCGTGTGTAACGCGAGCCGCCAAACAGCGCCGGCCCAGGAAATGTGAAGCCACCGAAATTCGGCCTGTCCTCGAAAACGAACCTGTTGAAATTCGTTTGCGCGACTTGCATCCACCCAACAGTCGCGGCGCATTCGCCGAAGGTCTCGGGCGCGACAAATCCTTCATATCCATCGTACCTCTTCGTACGAAATTGACCGGATGTCTCCAGTGTCCGGCGCGCTTCAAGCATCTCGTTCGCCCAGGCATTCCAGATGCTTTTGGCTGCCTCATGGGCCTGATCTTCGGATTTGCCCTCCGCAAACGCAGCACCGCGCGCAACTTCGCACCGCTGCCAAAGCGCTATCGTTTCATCCCGTGTCATCCGCCCCTCCCAACTATTACGTGCTTAAAAATTCCCAGCCTGCATTATGGTCAAGCCTGCGGTTCGCCGCGAGCGGAAAGAAGGTTTCCACGTTGACAAACGGCCGGCCGGCCAAAGCTTTGAGCGGCAGATCAGCGACTCGGAGAGGCCGCATTGAGCAGCGAAAACCAAAAGACCCCGCCATTTTCCCGCGAGATGGTATTCCAATACGGCGCGCTTGAGCAGGTAGCGCCGGGCCTGCGCCGCATCGTGTGCCGCAATCCGGGGCCGTTCACCTTCAAGGGCACCAACCTCTATGTAATCGGCGAAGGCGAGGTTGCTGCCGTCGATCCGGGGCCAGCGGAAGGCGATCAGCTCGATGTGCTAATGCAGGCGCTGAAGGGCGAGCGCATAACGCATATTCTCCTCACGCATACCCATGCCGACCACAGCGGCGCCGTCGAGTCGCTCAGGCAGCAGACCGGCGCCCTCGTTTGCGGCATGCCGCGCCAGGCCGGGCAGCCAGGCGCCGATGCGAAGGGTCCGCACGGGCACAATTTCATCATTCCTGTGGATTACGATGTTCCCTTGCAGCACAGCAGCAGGCTTTCCGGGCCGGGCTTCGAAGTTGAGGCTGTGCATACGCCGGGCCATGCGCCGGACCACCTCTGCTACCACATACCGGGGGCCAACATCCTGCTTTCGGGCGATCACGCGATGGGCTGGAACACGAGCGTCATCGCACCGCCCGAAGGGCATATGGGCAGCTACATGCGCTCGCTTGAGCTTCTTATGGAGCGGACCGACGCCGTCTATTTCCCCGCGCATGGCGGGCCGGTTCACGAGCCGCGGCGCTACGTTAAGGCGTTGATCTTCCACAGGCGCTGGCGCGAGGGCGAGATCGCGGAGTGCATTCGCGCCGGGATCGCCTCCATTGCCGGCATGGTGCAGCGCATGTATGCCGGGATCGAGCCCGGCCTCGTGGGCGCGGCCGCCATGGCGGTGCTCGCGCAGCTTGAGTTCATGGCCGAGAAAGGAGCCGTCATCATGCTGAAACCCGGGCCGCTTACGCTGAACCAGGAGTTCGCGCTGCCGGGATGACGGGCAAGCTCCGCATGCGTCATGGCGTCAGCGCCAGCATCCGCGTGCACCCTGATGCCGCTACGCACTGACAGTTGTTTCTCTTGCATCGAGGCCGGGATTAGATACCTTCCTGGCGATTTGCAATCCGGCCGGCAACGACCCCTCTCCAACGGTAGGCGATGTTCAATAAACTGATAATTGCGACTGTCCGGTTCTGCGCCGGTCATCCCTGGCCCGTTTTGCTGGCCGCACTCGTGCTGTCCGTTGCCTCCGGGTATTACATCGGAGGTAATTTCGCGCTCAACACCGACATTACCACGCTGATCTCGCCCAAGCTTGAGTGGCGGCAGCGCGAGATCGACTACCTGAAGGCCTTCCCTGGCCAGGCGACGACGATCCTTGCGGTCATCGACGGCCCGACGCCCGAGGCCGCCGAGGAAGCCGCCCAAAAGCTCACAGAGAAGCTCAGCCAGCAGCCAAACGACATCCGCAGTGTGCAGGAGATGATGGGCGGCCCGTTCTTCCGGCGCAACGGCATGCTGTTTCTTGCCGAGGACAACCTCAAGGAGGCCTTGTCGCAGCTTTCGAGGTCAAGCTCGTTCCTGGAGCCACTGGCCGCCGATCCGAGCCTCCGGGGCGTGATGGGCGCCTTCGCCCTGCCCCTTCGCGGCGTGCAGTTGCGCCGGGTTTCGCTCGACAGCCTCGCCCCCCAATTCAACGCACTCGCCGCGCCAATCGAGACCACGCTGGCAGGCCGCCCCGCCTATTTTAGCTGGCGCGAGCTTTTGAGCGGCCAGCCCCCTGCGGAGCGCGAGAGACGGGCATTCGTCGAGATCGACCCTGTGCTCGATTTCAACGCGCTGGAGCCGGGCGAGGACGCGACAAATGCGATCCATGCGGCGGCGGACAGCCTCAAGCTCAAGGAGCAAGGTGTGACCGTGAGGCTCACCGGCTCCATACCGATTGCCGACGACGAGTTCGCGACCTTGAAAGAGGGAGCGGCGATGAACGGCGCGCTGACCGTGCTTGCGGTCCTCATCATCCTTTGGCTCGCCTTGCATTCGGCGCGCATCATCCTGGCGGTGTTCGTGAGCCTGTTCGTTGGGCTGTTCGTCACCGCGGCGGCGGGCCTCGCCCTGGTTGGCGCCTTCAACCCGATCTCAATCGCCTTCTTTGTGCTGTTCGTAGGTATCGGCGTCGATTTCGGGCTGCAATTCAGCGTGAGCTACCGCGCCGAGCGTTTCGAGCGGGAAGACCTGTTTGGCTCGTTGGTGGCAACCGCGGCGAACACGGGCGGGCGCTTGGCACTGGCCGCCGCAGCGACGGCCGCAGGCTTTCTCGCGTTTACACCCACGGCCTATCAGGGGCTGTCGGAGCTTGGCGAAATCGCGGGGCTCGGCATGATCGTGGCGTTCATCATGAGCGTCACCGTGCTGCCTGCGATGCTCCGCCTGCTCAATCCGCCCGCCGAGCCGCATCCGCTGGGCTATGCCTTCCTGTCGCCGGTGGACCGCTTCCTTGAGCGCAACCGCATGGGCGTGCTCGTTGGCACGCTTTGCGTTGTGCTCGCGGCCTCGCCGCTGCTCTATTGGCTGCGCTTCAATTTCAACCCGATGGACCTACGGAATCCGAACGTCGAGTCGGTTTCGACTTACCTCGATCTGAAGAAGGACCCGGAGATGTCGGGGCAGACCATCGAGATTCTCGAACCGTCGCAGGCGGAAGCCGAAGCGATGGCCAAGAAGCTCAGCACCGTGCCGGAAGTGGCGCGGGCCGTCACCTTGAGAAGCTTCGTGCCGGAAGGCCAGGACGCCAAGCTGGCGCTCATCGCCGAGGCGGCCGCAACGCTCGATCCCGCTCTCAATCCGAAGGAGGTGAGCCCCGCCCCCACGGACGCCGAGACTGTGGAAGCGCTTGAAACAACGTCGGCCTCCCTGAATGCGGTTGCGTCCAAGGCACCCAATTCAGCGGGCGGCAAGGCGGCGGAAAGGCTGTCGAAAGCGCTTGCCGCCCTGGCAAAGGCCAGCCCCGAGGTACGCGCGAAGGCCGCCGCCACGCTCGTCCAGCCTCTCAAGATCACGCTTTCCGATATCCGCGAGAGCATGCACCCCGCGAAGATTACGCTGGCCAGCCTGCCTCCCAGCCTTGCCGCCGGCTGGGTGTCCTCCAATGGCAGCGCCCGCGTGTCGGTTTTGCCGCGGGGCGACGTGAACGACAACCTCGTGCTTGAAGAGTTTGTGAAAGCCGTCACCGAGGTCGCCCCGAACGCGACCGGGCAGGCTGTCGGCATCGTCGAGGCTGGCAAGACCATCGTGAGCGCTTTCATCGAGGCTGCCATCTGGGCGCTGATCTCGATCGCCATTCTGCTCTACGTGGCGCTCAGGCGCGCGATCGACGTCGTGCTGACGCTGTTCCCGCTCATCCTCGCGGGCATCGTCACACTGGAAAGCACGGTAATAATCGGCATGCCGCTCAATTACGCGAACATCATCGCGCTGCCGCTTCTCTTGGGCGTTGGCGTCGCGTTCAAGATCTACTACATCATGGCATGGCGCGAGGGGCGGAGCGGGCTGTTGGCTTCGCCGCTCACCCGCGCGGTCTTCTTCAGCGGCATGACCACCGCCGTGGCCTTCGGCAGCCTGATGCTCTCGAACCACCCCGGCACCGCCAGCATGGGACAGCTCCTCGCGCTGTCGCTCTGCAGCACGATGGCCGCGGCCGTGCTGTTCCAACCGCTGCTCATGGGACCGCCCCGCGGCAAGCCGAAGCCGGGCGAGGCGCAAAAGGAGCCAGCGTTGACGGGAAGCAACTGAGCGCCTGCCTATTGAGAAGGCCCCCTCACCCTGTCCTCCCCGTTGGGGCAAGAGGACGCTTGAACTGCCCTCTGCCCTGTCGAAAGGGCCGCAGCCATCCCCCTCTCACTTTGGGGAGAGGACTGGGCTGAAGGGGTCTTCGCAGCAGATAAATTGCCAGCTTACTTCGGCAGCTTCGCGCACACGGCCTTATCGGTGGGGGCGCCCTTCGGCAAGGGCTGGCGCGTCCAGTTCTCGCCGCCGCAGAGGAAGCCCAGCACGCAGCCTTCGATCTGAAGCACGTCCGGGCTCACGAGGCTGATATTGGCGTCGTAGGTCTTGCCATTCTCCGCATTATATACTGAACCTTCCCAGCGTCCTTGCGAAGGATGCATGTTGATGAGGATCGGCAGGCCCACGACCGGACGGTTGCGAAGCGCTGGATCGGGGTTGTTCTTATCCGTATCGGTGTTGTTGGCAGGCCCCGCGGTCCAGGCGATAACGCCCCACATCGCGCCGCCGCAATCCACGACGCGGATGTCGGCGGTGCCATCCTTGACCCGCCATTCGCCTGTGGGCGACTGCGCAAGCGCGGCACCCGCCGGTATCAGGCATGCTATCCCAGCGGCTATTAAGCGTTTCATTGCTAACTCCAGCTTGTATTGCGCTATCTTGCCAACCTCTTTTCCCTGGAAATGTGGAATTTGTTAGGTAGCGAGCCGCATTCCCGCCCTCCTTTCCCGATGGGGTGACAGGCAGGGCAACTGCAGTTAAAAGGGCTTGACGGGCGCAACCGTTCCGTGCCCCGGCCGAGGGAGACTGAAAATGAGCATTGACATCAAGGCATTGTTCGCTGAGCGCGAAGCGGAGCGCTATGGGCTGCACACGAGCCACTTGAACGAGCAGATGGTGCGGATGCTCAAGACCATCGGCTTCGACACAGGCTTCGTCCGGGGCAGCGGCCAATATTTGTGGGACCGGGCGGGCGCCAAATATCTCGATTTGTTGAGCGGATTCGGCGTGTTCGCCATCGGGCGCAGCAATCCGCGCGTGCACGATGCGCTGCGGCAGGTACTAGACGGCGAATTCCCCAATCTCATTCAAATGGATGTCTCGCCGCTGGCGGGCATCCTGGCCGAGCGCTTGCTCGCGCGCGTGCCGCATCTCGAAAAGGCGTTCTTCGCCAATTCCGGCACCGAAAGCGTTGAAGCCGCGATCAAATTCGCGCGCGCCGCGACCGGCCGGCCCGGCATCGCCCATTGCAGCCATTCGTTCCACGGTCTGACCTTCGGCTCGCTGTCGATGAACGGCGACACGATCTTCAAGAAAGGTTTCGGCGGCTTCCTGACCGATGTGGTGGAGGTGCCGTTCAACGACCTGAATGCACTCGAAGACGCGCTTAAGACCAAGAAGATCGGCGGCTTTTTTGTCGAGCCGATCCAGGGCAAGGGCGTCAACATGCCCGATGACGGCTACCTCAAGGGCGTGGCGGAGCTTTGCAACAAATACGGCACCTTGTTCATCGCCGACGAGATCCAGACCGGCGTGGGCCGCACCGGCAAGTTCCTCGCCTGCGAGCATTGGGGCGTGGAGCCCGACGTGGTGCTGCTGGCCAAGGCGCTCTCGGGCGGGCATATCCCGGTTGGCGTGGTGCTCACCCGCAAATGGATTTTCGACAAGCTTTTCAATCGCATGGACCGCGCCGTGGTGCACGGCTCGACCTTCGCCAAGAACGACATGGCGATGGCGGCGGGGCTGGCGACACTCGACGTGCTGGACGACGAGCATGTCATCGAGAACGCCGCCGTGCAGGGCGAGCGGCTGCTTGCCGCGTTCAGCGCCATGAAGGACCGCTACGAGCTGGTCAAGGACGTGCGCGGCAAGGGGCTGATGATCGGCGTCGAGTTCGGCGCGCCCAAATCCGTCGGGCTCAGGATGGCCTGGGCCGCGGTCGAGGCTGCCAATAAGGGGCTGTTCTGTCAGATGATTATCATCCCGCTGTTCAAGGATCACAAGATCCTCGTGCAGGTCGCGGGGCATGCGAGCCATACCATCAAGCTGCTGCCGGCGCTTACCATCACCAGCGAGGATTGCGCCTGGATCGAGAACTCGTTCGAAGCCGCCATCGCCGAGGCGCATAAGGTGCCGGGCTCGGTGTGGTCGCTGGGGAAGACGCTCGCCGGGCATGCGATGAAGACGAATGCGAGCTGAGTTGGCGTGGAAACCGTAACCGCGGCGGAAGTGCCGGAAGAATGTGCCTTGCGGGGCATGCTCGCGGGCGCCCATTTTTCCGACGCCTATCGCGCGCCCCTCAACGGCGCCAGCCTCACGCCGGTGGAAATCTTCCTGCGCTCCCTCAAGACAACCCCCGCCTGGGTGACGAGGGCGATGGCGCTGCGCAACGCAATCGTGCGCCAGATCGGCCTCAAGGACGTTGGGCCGATGATGACCCTGACCGACAAGCCCGCCGCGGACTACCGCGTGGGAGACCGGCTCGGCATCTTCACCATCCTCGGCAGCACTCCGGACGAGCTTTTGCTGGGCATCGACGACAGCCATCTCGACGTTCGCGTCTCGGTCCTGAAGCAGGGCGGCGCCCGGCCAAGCTATGTCATTTCCACCGTGGTGAAGGTGCACAACTGGCTCGGCCGCGCCTACATGCTGCCGGTTGGACGCATCCACCCGCTCGTTGTCAAAGCCATGATGCGCCGGGCGGCCGTGTGAAAGCCGGGCGGCGGCCGGGCAGGTCAGCCGCAAGTGCCGAGGTTTGCGCGCGTTCGATCGTAGGGGGGAGTATGCCATGCCAGTGATAACGATCCAGCTAGCCAAGGGTCGGCCGGTTGAGACGAAGCGGGCGCTGGCGAAGGCCTTCACCAAGGCCGCCGCCGGTATACTCGGCGTCCGCCCGGAATGGGTGACGGTGCTGATCGAAGAATACGAGCGCGAGAATTGGGCAACCGGCGGCGAATTGCACGCCGATAAGTTCGGGCCGGGATTTGGCAAAGCCGGGACCAGGGAATAGGGGCGGGGGATAAGCGCCGCACCGCAAAAGGTGCGCGCACTGAATTGCACATGACACCGGCCAGGCAAACGGATATATCCCGGCGCACGAGGGGGACGTATCATGACGCTGCCGCTGATATTGATCGCGCTGCTGTCGGCGTGGGCTACTGGGCTTCCTGTTTCATGAGCGCATCAGGAAAAGCCGCTTCCTCCTGGCCGCCGCCGGCCTGACCGCGCTCACCGCCTCCTATTTCCTGTTCGTGGAAGCCGGCGAGCGCTTTGCCCGCGTCCCAACCTTCAGGGATTGCCCCGATTGCCCCGAGATGGTGCTGCTGCCCAAGGACCGCTTCAGAATGGGCTCCCCGGAAAGCGAGCCGGGCCGCCAGGGGCACGAAACGCAGCGTAACGGGCTGATCCCGAGATCGTTCGCGGCGGGCAGGTTCGCGGTGACGTTTTCGGAATGGGCTGCCTGCGTGGCGGATGGCGGCTGCGGCCTCTACACGCCCAGCGATGAAGGCTGGGGCCGGGATGACAGGCCGGTCATCAATGTGAGCTGGCACGACGCCAATGCCTACGCCGCATGGCTATCGAAGAAGACCGGCAAGACCTACCGGCTGCTTTCGGAGGCTGAACGCGAATATGCGACGCGGACCGGCGAAGCCACCCCGTTCTGGTGGGGCTCGCGGATCTCGCCGGAACAGGCAAACTACGATGGCGGCCGCAGCCTACGGCGATGCCGGAAAGGGCCAGAACCGGCAGAAGACCGTGCCGGTAAAATCGTTCGCGCCCAATCCCTTCGGCCTCTACCAGGTGCACGGCAACGTCTGGGAATGGACCGGGGATTGCTGGTCCGGTAATCACGATGGAGCGCCCAGCGATGGCTCGGCGGCGGAAACCGGCGATTGCGGCCGGCGCGTTCTTAAGGGCGGCGCCTGGAACAGCGATCCGGCGGCCCTTCGCGCGGCCTCGCGCATCGGGGCCGCTCCGGACGCGCGGGCCAGCTATTACGGTTTCCGGGTGGCCAGGATGCTGGAGCGCGAGTGATGGAAATCTAACGCAGCAGAAACAAGCCCTGGACCGCTCCGCACCACGGTTACGTTCCCTAATTCGCGCGCCTCAGGTGACTTGGAACCTCAAACCGGCGTGTCCAAGATGGAGAGCCATCGTCGTAGCGTACCCCCACGGTGACAAAGCGCGTCTCTTTCGGCAGATAGATGGCCGTTGGAAAGCGTCCGTTCTCGCGCTGCCCAGCACCCATGGTCTTATTGGGGAGGATGGAATCGACGCCATACCGGAAATCGGTAATGGGATGGGTCTCCGATGCGGTAGCGAGTACAGCGATAATTTTGCTATCTGAAGCAACGAAATTGATCTTTACCTCGTCAAATTCCTGCTGCGCGGTTTTCGCGACGGCGGCTTTGTGAATACTTGGCGGACCGGAAAGGTTATCTTTTAGGATTATGCCGCCCAAAATCGTGATAATCATAGCCGTGCCCACTACCCCGGCAAACAACCTCCCAGCCTGCGAACGTCTCAAATATACGAGTGTGCCAAGGGGGCCTTTTTCGACATTTTTAAACTCAGGATGAGTAAGCGGCGCACGCCAATCGAGATGACGCCACGGCGAGCGGGGGTTTTTCAGCAAGAAATCGACTGCTTTCCCGTATGCCCCAATAGGTCTCCCCGCCCACCGCGTAAGTCCTTTCAGATAGTGCTGGCCGTAGTCCTCCCACGAGGAAAAGCCCTGCTGCGCTTTGACTGCCGCCGCGCGGACATAGGAGAGCGACTCGAAATCGCTTACGTATCCAGCGCGCAGTGCGAGACGCGCCACCATTACCGTGCGCGCAAGATCCCAGGCAAGCATATCCTGCGCCGCCTCCGGATTTCCGGCCACATATTGTGGCGCAGCGCGGTGCCCTTCATGGATGAGCCAATCAAGGACGCCGATAACCTGATCATGCTTTGCGGCTTTGTTGAATTCGATACTCGGAATAAACAACCACAGCTTCAATAAGAAATACGCCATCGACGTTGCTTCGGCGCCGCCGTGTTTCCCTTCCCTAGTATTGCCGTCAATACCCCAAAAGTCTTTTAGGATTAACTTGCTTCGCCCTATAAGAAAGCTCGTTGGCGAGAAGCCGACGATCCTTACTCCATTCACTGCATCGTACATTGCCCCGAGTGACATTCCCCAAAGATCGGCGTCAGTTGGAACTGGGTTCCCTTCGATTGTGACACAGAGGAAGTTGTTTACCTTCCGCGACAAGGAATTAATCACGTTCATAGCCGAACCCCTGCATGGCTGTTCGCATCTGCGCGATAGCAGCCTTCTGTCCCTTTAGTGCCTAAGCGCGCCCAACGTTCGGCCTTCTACATTCTGGATAGCCGCTCCGGCTGTGCCGGTCTAGGACGGAGGCGAAATGCCTTTAGGCCAAAAGCGAACTCAGGCGCATGCAGAGGGTAATGCGATGCACTCGCGCCACATATTCGGCTCGCCCCATTAGAGCGCGCGGCACGCGACGTTCTAGCTTATAGACCGATAACAAAAATGGCCGGGGGTGAGCCCGGCCATTTCCATTTCGCGATAAGCGGTGCGGCTTAGTGGTGCGCGAGAACCGCGAGGAGCAGGAGCGCCACGATGTTCGAGATCTTGATCATCGGGTTCACTGCCGGGCCGGCCGTATCCTTGTAGGGATCGCCAACCGTGTCGCCCGTCACCGACGCCTTGTGCGCCTCGGAGCCCTTCAGGTGGCGCTGGCCGTCCTTGTCGACGAAGCCGTCCTCGAACGACTTCTTGGCGTTGTCCCAAGCGCCGCCGCCGGAGGTCATCGAGATGGCGACGAACAGCCCCGTCACGATCACGCCGAGCAGCATGGCGCCAACAGCCGCGAACGCCGCGGACTTGCCGGCAACCCAGTTGATGACCACGAAGACCACCACCGGAGAGAGAACCGGAAGCAGCGACGGAACGATCATTTCCTTAATGGCAGCCTTGGTGAGCATATCGACGGCCGCGCCGTAGTCCGGCTTCTCCGTGCCCGCCATGATGCCGGGCTTGGCGCGGAACTGGCGGCGGACTTCCTCAACGATGGAGCCGGCAGCACGTCCCACGGCTGTCATGCCCATCGCCGCGAACAGGTACGGCAAGAGGCCGCCGAACAGCAGGCCGACCACGACATACGGGTTCGACAGGGAGAAGTCTACGTGCACGCCTTCGAAGTAGTGGAACTGCGCCGCGTTTGCGGTGAAGTACTTCAGGTCCTCGGTGTAGGCAGCGAACAGAACCAGAGCGCCCAGGCCGGCCGAGCCGATGGCATAGCCCTTGGTCACGGCCTTGGTGGTGTTTCCGACCGCGTCGAGCGCGTCAGTGGTCTTGCGCACCGACGAGGGCAGGTTCGCCATCTCGGCGATGCCGCCCGCGTTGTCCGTCACCGGGCCGAAGGCGTCGAGCGCCACGACGAAGCCGGCCAGCGCCAGCATGGTCGTCACGGCAATGGCGATGCCAAAAAGGCCGGCCAGATTGTAGGTGACGAGAATGCCGGCGATGATGACGAGAGCCGGAAGCGCGGTCGCTTCGAGCGATACGGCGAGGCCCTGGATCACGTTGGTGCCGTGGCCGGTCACAGAGGCCTGCGCGATGGACCGCACCGGTTTGTAGCCTACGCCAGTGTAGTACTCGGTGATCACCACGATCAGCGTCGTCACCACAAGGCCCGCGATGCCGCAATAGAAAAGCTGCAAGCCCGTGAAGGTGGCGCCGCCTGCCTTGAGCGTGGTGTTCATGCCGATCAGGTATTCGGTCAGGGGATAGAGCGCCACCAGCGAGAGAATGCCAGTAGCGATGAAGCCCTTATAGAGCGCGCCCATGATCGAATTGTTCGACCCAAGCTTGACGAAGAACGTGCCGATGATCGAGGTCACGACGCACGCGGCGCCGATCGCCAGCGGATAGAGCATCATGCGCTGGAGCAGGTCCGGATCGTCGTGGAAGTAGATCGAGGACAGCACCATGGTCGCGACGACAGATACCGCATAGGTCTCGAACAGGTCGGCAGCCATGCCGGCGCAGTCGCCAACGTTGTCGCCCACGTTATCCGCAATCGTGGCCGGGTTGCGTGGATCGTCCTCCGGGATACCCTTCTCCACCTTGCCGACGAGGTCGCCGCCGACGTCAGCGCCCTTGGTGAAGATGCCGCCGCCAAGACGTGCGAAGATCGAGATCAGCGAGGCGCCGAAGCCGAGCGCCACCAGGGCGTCAACCACTTTGCGGTCGCTCGGCGCATAGTGCAGGACGCCGGTCAGGAAGCCGTAATAGCAAGTAACGCCAAGCAGCGCCAAGCCAGCCACGAGCAGGCCCGTGACCGCGCCCGCCTTGAAGGCCATGGAAAGCCCCTGGGCCAGGCCCTGGCTCGCGGCCTGTGTCGTGCGCACATTGGCGCGGACCGAAACGAGCATGCCGATGAAGCCGGCGGCGCCCGAAAGCACCGCGCCGATCAGGAACCCGATGGCAACCGTGAACGAGAGAAGGAAGGCGAGAAGCACGAAGATAGACCGCGCCCGCCATGGCGATGGTCGTGTACTGGCGCGTGAGATAGGCTTGCGCGCCTTCCTGAATGGCGGCGGCGATTTCCTGCATGCGCGCGTTTCCCGGGCTCGCCGCGAGCAGCGAGCGGGTGGTCAGCGCTCCATACACAATGGAAAGGGCGCCCCCAGCGATAATGTACCAAAGAACTTGGTTCATGGATTGAGGATCCTGGACTTGAGAGTTAGGCGGATGTGCCGGCTTGATTGATTTGCCCCCGGGAACACCGGATGGACTGAAAAGGACAATGCTTTCCCCCCCGGCAATGGCGGCGGGACTTTAGGAAACTTGGGAGCGCCGCGCAATAGGGGATTGACAACTGGGACAAATGGCACACTGCCCCAGCTCCGCGAGGCCCCGGCTGGAGGTAGCGGCACAGGCCGCTCCTTATACTAAATAGGTAGGTGGACCGGCGCTCTCTCCCCGTGCGGACGCCAGCATAAGGCCACGAATCAGCTCGATTGCTCCATCGCCCGTCATCCCGCTTTGCGGCTATCCAAGATCGCGGCCAAGCACCGGCTTCGTAACGATTCCGGATAACGCCCGCGGCCCGGCGATACGCGCTGAACCCCAGCGCCGCCGGAAGCGGTTAACAAATCGCCACGCCCAGCGCGAACGGCCGCTTGACTTTTGTGCAGCGCAATATATATTGGTGCAGTGCGGTATGCGTTCCTTACGCGTATCGCCTGCCCTCCTTGGGCGTTTCCTCCCTAGACTTGGGCCGCTCAATCATTTTGAGTGGCCTTTTTTTTGCGCTTGCACACGGGTTGCGATCGGCAATCGGCGGCAAGCGTGTTTGCTGGGAGCGAGACAGTGAGCATTGCGAGTTCTCCGGCCGCCGCGCGGCCGGCCCTTTTAGATGAAACTCGATCCGGGCAAGTCCCCGCTCATCCTGTCCTTCTCCCCGAGCGGAGAATGGACGCCTGAATTATCCGCGGCGAGAATTCTAGGGTTCTCTCTCCCCATGGGGGAGAGAGACAGAGTGAGGGGGTCTTCCCTGCAGGCCGGGGGGAGCAAGCAACCGGATTGCGCTCACACGCTGGAAAGCGCTTCCAGCACCTCGCCGGGACGCTCCGCCATGAGCATGTGCCCCGCGCCAGGAATAACCACAACCCGTGCATTAGAGAGAGCCGCGCCCAAGGCACGGCCTGCCTTGAGCGGGGTCATGAGGTCCCGCTCGCCAAGCACGAGCGTCGCCGGCACGGATATGCGCGCCGCGGCCTCAAGCCCGCCCTCGTAGCCGTTGCAGGCCGAAAGATCGGCGAACAGAACGCCGGGGCGCGCGCGCTCCAGCAGCCGCTCGGCCGCGCCCAGCATCCACAGGCCCGGCGCCTGCGAGCCGCCCAAACCGGCGCTGAAGCCTGTGCCCCAGATCGACATCATATCGATAGCGGCATGATCCCCGGCCTGGGCCGCGCCGAGCAGAGCCGGCAACACCGGAATTGCCGCCGCCGCGCCAATCAAGCCGAGGGAGGCAACTTTGCTGGGATGGCGCGCCGCCGTTTCGAGCGCGATGAGCGAGCCCAGCGAATGGCCGATGAGCTTCGCCGGCCCAGCGCCCGCCGCCTCGATCAGCCGGGCGAGCCAGTCCGCCATCTCCTGGATGGAGGTCAGCGGCTGGCCGCCCGAGCGGCCATGTCCCGGCAGGTCCAGCGCCAGCACGCTCCAGCCATTATGCGCGAACCAGCGGCTGTGCAGCGCCCAGACCGAATGGTCGAGGCCCGCGCCGTGCAGGAACACAACGGGCGGCAAGGAGGGGTCGAAAGGCTGGCCGCCATTTGCGGCAAACGTCTGGAAATCGCCGGTGCGAAGCAGCATGGGTCACGCCTTTTGAGAAACGCGCAGCGCCTGCGCCAAGTCCGCGGTGATGTCGCCGGCCGCTTCGAGGCCAACGGAAAGGCGCACCATGTCCTCGCCGATGCCGGCGGCGGCGAGTTGCTCCGCATTCATCTGCTGATGCGTGGTGCTGGCGGGATGGATGACCAGCGTTTTGGCGTCGCCAACATTGGCGAGGTGGCTCGCGAGCTTCAGCGCCTCGATGAACTTGCGGCCCGCCGCACGCCCGCCCTTAATGCCGAAGCTCACGATGGAGCCCGCGCCCTTTGGCAGCAGCCTCTGCGCCAGCTTGTAATCGGGATGGCTTTCGAGCGAGGGATGAAGCACCCAGCTCACCGCTTCGTGCTTGGTGAGGAAGTCCAGCGCCTGGGCGGTGTTCTCGACATGGCGCTCCATGCGCAGCGAGAGCGTTTCGATCCCCTGCAGCAAGTGGAAGGCGTTGGCGGGCGACAGGCAGGCGCCGAAATCGCGCAGGCCCTCGGTGCGGGCGCGCATGATGAACGCCGCCGGGCCGAACTGCTCGAAGAAGTTGAGGCCGTGGTAGCCGCCGTAAGGCTCGGTCAGGGTGGGGAACTTGCCGGACGCCTCCCAGTCGAAATGGCCGCCATCGACGACCCCGCCGCCAATCGCGATGCCGTGCCCGCCGATCCACTTGGTGAGCGAGTTCATCACGATATCCGCGCCAAGCTCGATAGGCCGGCACAGATAAGGCGTGGCGAAGGTATTGTCGATCAGCAGGGGCACGGCCGCTTCATGGGCGATCTCCGCGACGAGCGGGATGTCGAGCACCTCCAGCCCCGGATTGCCGATGGTCTCCGCGATCAGGAGCCGCGTGTTGGGCTGGATGGCGGCGCGGAAGCCGTCGAGGTCGCGCGGCTTGACGAAGGTTGTGGTGATGCCGAAGCGCGGCAGCGTGTGCGCCAGGAGATTGATCGTGCCGCCATAGAGCGAGGCCGAAGCCACGATGTGATCGCCGGCGCCCAGAAGCGTCGCGATGGCAAGATGCAGCGCCGCCATGCCGCTCGCCGTGGCAACCGCGCCAACGCCATGTTCCAGCGCCGCGAGCCGCTCCTCCAGAACCGCCACCGTCGGATTGGAAATCCGTGTGTAGATGTGCCCCGCGCGCTCAAGATTGAACAGCGCCGCCGCGTGGGCCGTGTCCTGGAACACGTAGGAGGTGGTCTGATAGACCGGCGCCGCCCGCGAGCCGGTCGCAGGGTCGGGGTGCTGCCCGGCGTGCAGGCTCAGCGTCTCGAAGGCCGGAGGCTTGGGAGCGGACATGGCTTCCTTTTCTCGCGCGTGTGGGGCGATGGCGGGCGCCTTATCGCGCCAGTCATCATTGAGGCCAGCGTCTGGATACGC
>CAVXDM010000048.1:0-85069 GCA_963760455.1 uncultured Alphaproteobacteria bacterium | reverse complement strand
ATCCCCGCGTCCTCGTTTGGGAATCAGCCGCCGTAGCGCAAGCCGCCATGGAAAGCGGCGTAGCGCAGGAGGCGATCGACATCGCAGAGTATCGCGAGCAGCTGCAACGTCATCTTGGAAAAGCGCATGAAATTTCGCGGCTGATGATTCTGAAGGCGCAGGCGAAACCGAAGCACGTCGTGTTTCCCGAAGGAGACAACGACAAAATTCTGCGGGCCTGCCACACCATCATCGAAGAAAAAATTCGTAGCCGATTCTGGTGGGCAACACCGAAACCATCCAAGCAGAAAATCGCCGACCTTGGATTGGATCTAAAACAGGCGCAAATCGTGGATCCAAAGCAATCGCCGCTGCGCGAACGCTACGTCCGGGAATTCTTCCGCCTGCGCCAGCGTCGCGGCGTCACGCTGGTAGAAGCGCGCAAGCTGATGGACGGGCGGAACATCTTCGCTTCCATGATGGTGCACATGGGAGACGCAGACGCGCTGGTAGCCGGGGTCAGCCAGTATTTTCCGGACACGATTCGCCCGGCATTGCAGATTGTCCGCATGCGCGAAGGCCTGCACAAAGTTGCGGGATGTTATCCGATGATTACGAAAAAGGGAGATGTCTTTTTCCTGGCGGATACCAGCGTCAACGTCGAACCCACCGCTGAAGATCTGGTAGAAATTGCGCTCTGTACAGCGCAGGAGGCTCGCCGCTTTGACCTCGTGCCGCGCGTAGCCATGCTTTCTTTCTCGAGCTTTGGCAGTACCAAGCATCCACTGTGCGAAAAGGTGCGGAAGGCGGTCGCACTGCTCCACAAAGCCGATCCGACCCTGATTGTCGATGGCGAGATTATGGCCGACGTTGCCGTCTCTCCCGAAGTGCTGGAAGAAACGTATCCCTTCAGCACATTGAAGGGTGGCGCGAATGTTCTGATCTTCCCTGACCTGGCGTCAGCCAACATTGCCTACAAGCTGCTGATGACGATTGGCGGGATGGAGACTCTGGGCCCGATCCTGATGGGAATGAACCGGCCAGTGCATTTGCTGGCCCGCGGCGCCGAGGTGGAGGAGATCGTGAACGCGGTAGCTATCGCGGTAGTCGATGCACGCGAGACTGAACCAGGTGCGACGACTCCGGAGATTTCGGATTCGCTGGCGCAGGCCGACTGAAGACTCTTACGTGTCGGACTAACTTCCAAGCGGCCAAGCATGCGACCGCAAACGGTCGTCGCAGTTTGGGAGTGCTGACGGCCCGACCTACAACAACCCCAGGTGGTCGGGATATTTGGCCTGTAAAGAACTCACCAGGAGTTCGAACTGAGCGTGGCGGCGCAGGTTTTTCAGGCATGGGTCGTTCAAAAAAAACGGCCAGCAGGCGAAACCGGTATCAACGCTGCGTTCCAGCCACGCAAACGCTGGCTCAGGCTGATTGAGCAAGGAAAGAATACAGGCGATCTGATAGTACGAGTGATGGGCGTGTCCGAAAGATTTCGGGTTCGTGCATGCCCGGCTAATGCACTGCAGCGCCTCCTCGGATTCGCCCAACGAAGCATGCATCACTCCTTGAAGGGCGATGATCATGGGCTCTTCCTGCGGCAGGCTTCCGGCTTCGGCGAGCAAGCGCTTAGCCTCTTCCCATTCGCCGGTCAAGATCGCGAGGTTCAGCGCAAAATGGGTGGCGTATTTATTCTTGGGATCTTCGGCGCGCCACCTCTCTACCTCAGCGAGCGCAAGTTCGTATTCTCCGCTCCAGAGATAGACTTGGGCAATACTGTGGCTGCTCATTTTTCCTGGATCGAAAGGCCTAACCCTCTCAAACATCGCGCGCGAGTGATCGAGCAGACCGATATGCGCCAGGATCGTCCCGAGACGGCTGTAGGCGTGAGGGAGATTCTTCTGAAGAGAGAGCGCACGCTTCAATTCTGAAATTGCTTCGATATGTTGGAAGTTCTTCGAGGGGCCCCAAAGGAGAAACGCCTTGGCCACGTGTCCTTCGGGCAGAGCCGAATCCAATTCCAAAGCGCGTTGGCAGTGAAATTCGGCCTTCTCCAGCCAACTCCGGCTGGGATCAATCTCGAAGTGAAGCTTGGTACAGACAAAAGAAAGGATGGCATGGGCGAGCGCAAACAGCGGGTCGCGAGCCACCGCATTCATCAGGTGTCGCGCAGCTTCCTCCAATAGCTTGTGGTCGCCGGTGTAACTGTCGCGGTAACCCTGAATGAACTCTCCATAAGCCATGGCATCCCGGCTGAAGCGGGTGCGACTCTGCGCGGTTGGGTTGCGAAGCGGACGTTTCAATGCTCTCGCGGTATGTCTTGCGATGTCATGAACGTGCTCGAACGGGCGATGGACGTCGAGAACGAACTTCGTTAAGAAACGACGACTCTGCAAATGCGAGTCGAACAGTTCCATCGACAAACGCGATTCCGCCTTGGAACTCTGTATCGCACCATGCAGCACAAATCGGACACCCAGTCGGGAAGCGATTTCCGATGCCTTCGCATTGGAAGGTATATTCAGAATCGCAGATGTTGGCAGGACATCAACTCCTTCAAGATTTGCCAGCTGTGAAACGAGGGAGTCGGCAAAGCCCAAGCTGAGGCCGTTATCATCCTCGACATTCCCGAGCTCGCGGTCTCCGAAAAAAAGAGCGGCAGCACGGCGAGTGAGGAACGGTCCAGTCCCCACGCCACGTCGCCTCGAATGGGCATTTTGCCGTCCGCGTTTGCGGCAGGATCAGAATTGCCATAGAGAGGACTAATGACCCGAATCGATCCGACGAAACGATAGCCTTTGCCTACGACCGTTTCCAGAAATCGTTGTTTAGCGGAATCGTCACCCACCGCTCGGCGGATCTTGCGGACGATATTATTGATGTTGCGTTCCGTGTCAATGAAGAGATCCGTGTGCCACAGCCTGGCTTGGATTTCCTCGCGGGAAACCAATTGTTCCCTGCGCTGGACCAGGAAAATGAGAAGTTCCATGGGCTTCTTCTCAAGCTTGATTCTGCGGCCACCGCGGCGTAGTTCGTAGCGACCCAGGTCGAGTTCGATCTCGCCCTGCTTCGGATGGCTCCTGGCCAGCTGTTTCATAGGTAAGCCCATTGTCTTCAGTTGGCTATGACGATACACCAAAAATATCTAAAAGTGATCATGGTCTTATTGAAGCAGAGATCGAAACACGCGATATTGTCTTAGGTCAGGTGGCGATGACGAATCTCAGGAGAAACCGAATGAAACGAAGCTTGTGTCTGATTCTAACTATTTCCGCAGCGATGTGGTGGGCCAGCCAGTCCAGACTCACTGGCGCGATGGCGGCTGCTGCGGAGAAACACGCGTATACGCCCGATACAGTTGAATACGGTCCGGCACCGTCTTTTGTAGCGCCGGGGGCGCAACTTGCGGTGCTAGAGGGTAATCCTATGGCTACCAGCGGGGACTACACGATCCGTCTGAAGATGCCTGCCGGCCCGTCCAGTTTGGCACGGCCGTCAGCAGGAAGCCCGCGACGACGGCGGGAACGTAGCCATAAAGCAGCTCATGGATATGCCAATCCACCACGTCGAAGGTGGCAGGCAGCACCACGTTGCCCTGCAGGATCAGGAAAAAGAGCGCCATCGCCGCCCCGGCCCACACCGCGCCGCCCAGGAAGAACGGCCGGAAGCCGTAGCTGAAAATGGCGGGGCCGCTATAGGCCCGCGCTTTTGCCGCCGTTGTCATTGAACCTTCCCGGCAAGGCGTCTGCCGCATCTAGCGCAGGCTTTGCCAAAAATGCCTTGAGCGATAAGATGTTATCATACCTCACGCAGTTTTAAACGCGCTTGACCACGGTTAAGGGTATTCCGTTAATCACGATCGCAACGACGGAGCACAATTCAATGAGAGCGGCCAGGCCTCGCGCTTCCTATGCTCACTTCACGGAGCTTACCACGCGCTGGATGGACAACGACGCTTACGGCCATATCAACAACGTAACCTACTATTCCTTTTTCGATACCGCGGTGAACGCGCATCTCATTTCGGCGGGCTGCCTCGACATTCAGAACAGCGCCATTATAGGGCTTGTCGTCGAAACGGGCTGCCAGTTCTTCAAGCCCATCGCCTTTCCGAATGTCTTGTCGGCCGGCTTGCGGGTCGCGAAGCTCGGCAATAGCAGCGTCCGCTACGAGATCGGCATCTTCCTGAGGGGCGATGAAAACGCCGCCGCGGAGGGGCATTTCGTTCATGTCTATACCGGCCGCGCGTCGGGCAAGCCCGTGCCGATCCCCGATAAGGTCAGGAAAGCGCTCTCCTCCCTGATGCTTCAGGACTAGGGCAGGCGCAATCGCGGCCACCAGCGAGGAACCTTTCGTATCCCTCTTTAATTCCGCTTTGAAGGTCCGGCCTATGCGCGGCCCGGCCATCTGAAGAGTGAGCGATGCGTTTCCTTGTTCTTGCCGCGGCCCTCTTGGCCGCGGTCCCTCTGGTATCGAAAGTGATTACCGCAGGGCCGCCGGGCGGCAGCCGCGAGCTTGACGCCGTGCACCATTCCGGCGGGCTGAGCTGGAAGAACATCCGGGAAACCCTGCTTTGCGCTTATCGGGGCGTTGGGGAGCACCGCACCAGCCTGCTCGCGGCAGGTGTCGCATTTTATGCCCTGTTTGCAATTTTTCCGGCGCTCGGCGCCGCAACCTGGATTTTTGGGCTACTCGCGGACCCGGCCACCATCCACAGCAACCTGGATAGCCTGAAAGAAGCTTTGCCCGCCGAGGCCTGGCAAATCATCGACCGCCAACTCGCGGCACTTACGGCACAATCCACCAGCCTGTCTGTCGCGGGGATTTTCAGCCTGCTCGTAGCTCTCTATTCTGCCAGGACAGCGGCGTCAGCCATGATGGAAGCGCTGAACACGGTTTACGGCGTTCAGGAAAAGCGAGGCTTCGTTGTCACGAACGGCATCGCAATTCTATGTACGCTTATGGGCATCGCCGTCCTGCTCATAGCCGTGGCCGTAATGATCGTCCTTCCAATCATCTTCAACTATGTGGGCTTAAGCTCTGTCTTTGGCGAGGTAATCCGCTATGCGCGCTGGCCTGCACTTGCAGTGCTGATGGCGCTGGCGCTGGCTGTGACCTACAGGTTCGGTCCAAACCGGGAAAACGCCTGTTGGAAGTGGCTGACCTGGGGGTCGGCGACCGCGACAGTGCTTTGGATCGTCGCCTCTTTCGGCTTCTCCTGGTACGTCTCCGCCTTCAACTCCTACGACAAGGTCTACGGCTCGATCGGAGCGGTGGTCATTCTTTTGTTTTGGTTGTGGCTCGCAGGCTTCAGCGGGCTTCTCGGCGCGGAGCTTGACAACGCCATCGAGCGAAGGGCCGGCATCCCGCCCGCAGGCCCGAAAAGATAGACCAAGCTTGGCCTCTGCTGCAAATTTAACGAACGGTTTCGAACAAAACTAATGCGGCAAGTGTATTAGGCATGTCACACCCGCCGGCCGTAATGGCATCGACGGGTTCCGCCAACATAAGCCTTGCCAGCGGGGCCTCCGGCAGGTGGTTCGATCAGGCATAAGGCAGTAAGAACCGAGGTTGTTATGCGTCCGCTCAGCTTCAAAATCGGGCTATTGCTGGTATTAATTCCTGCCGCTGCGGCATTCGCTGCCGATGAGCAGCAAGACGACAAATCCTACTTGCCGCCGGCATCGCTCATAGCGGCACCGGGAACGGCGCCCGCTGCGAATTCGGCGCGGGCCACCAATGTAAGGCACGCGAGGGTCGTTCACCGGCGCCGTGAGGCGCGCCACAACCCCTATTGGCGTGGTTATGCACAGCCGCGCTTCGGTTTCTTTCCGTTTTAGGCGATGGCGGGATATAAATGGTCGGAGTGAGAGGATTCGAACCTCCGACCCCCTCGTCCCGAACGAGGTGCGCTACCAGGCTGCGCTACACTCCGAATGGCCCCTTATACAAGCCGCGCTTCTGCCCCGCAAGCGATCCGCGAGGTTTTTTGAAAAAAACCGTGAGGTGAGCTGCCGTTCCGGGGCGGAGAAACAATCCCGGCGCTTCCGCACCCCGGATGGGTGCGGGCCGGGACGATGCGATTTAGCTGAGAAGAGCCGGACGGCCCATCGCCGTAACCTTGGGTGCGCCCTTTTCACGGGAAGCGATCTTCAATTTGGCGGCGTAAATGGCGAGATTGTCGGACAGGTCCGATGCCTTCTCTGGGCTGAGCTGGATGTAGGCGAGCGTCTCGCCGTCACGGTCCTCTATTTGAATCGTGATCTTCTTATCGTCCTCGTCGGCCCACGCTCTGATGACCGTAGATCCCCGCGCAGTCTGATCCTTTTTCATGGTCCGGCTTCCCCTTACTCTATACACACTCGGGTGCCCAGCTTACGCCCGGCTCCAACGGCTTAACTTTTACGCAAGGATTGTGCCGGATTTATGCCGTCACACACCTCCCCAAGCGGGCCTGCCCCAGGAACCGCCGCCCCGGATGGCGCGGAAGCACCCTTCCGGTAGCATCCAAACCGGCTATCCGGCAAATCAAAAAATCCGCGGATTGACGCAGGGGGGCAAGCAAGTGCACCCCCTGAGCCTGGCCAGTTGCAATGCGGTTTCTAGCCCGCTTGGCCGGGCGTGCCCGGTAGGCGCGAGCCTTCCTTGAGCGCCTTCACCGTGAGATCGCGCAGTTCCTCAAGCTGACGGCTGTAGCTCTCCATCTGCTCGCGCATATACGCGTTTTGCAGTTCGACAATGTCGCTGAGCTGGCGCGCGTCGGCAAGCCGTATGGCGAGATTGAAGTTCGCCTCGGCATTCTGCCTGGTGAACGACGTGACCTTTTCATTCAGGGTTTTGAGGCTGTCCGCGACGGGGTTCGACGACGTATCGAGGCCGTGCAGCATGTTCTCGCTGGTCGAGACGAAGCTGTCGAACGCCTTCCGCGCCTGTTCGATGCTCGATTTCATGATGCCGCGGATGGAATCGGGAAGTTCCGCGAAATTCGGTGCGTCTTGTTGCATAAAGATCTCCCTTGTGGGCTCTCATCGAAAGCAGAAAAATAAGCTCCGCGCGCATATGGCTGCATTGGCGAAGCGCCTGCTAAAACTATTGGAGAGGATGCCGCAATTGGCAAGCTCAATAGGCGGAAACCCTCTCCATTTATTGACGGCGCTACAAAATATTCGCCGGTACAATCTAGCGAGACTTGTTAACGATCCCGGGAACGGCGAGCGTTACGATGAGTGCCAGAATGAGAGCCCAGACGAAGTCTGGCGCGACAGCACTCACCTTGACGCGAGGATCGGCCGCGGTCAGGCCCAGCCCCCTGATTACCGGGTCCGCAAGCTTCACAAATGCGTCGATGATCTTGGTGAGGGCGCTGGCCAGCGTCACCGGAGCGATATCGTTGAGGCGGGCATAGGCGGCATCCGCCGTCACCGCGGCCGAGGCCCACAACACGGCGATCTGAACCTCGTCCCGGGTTCGCGACAGGAGGCTATAGCCCAGAAGCCCGCCTGCCATGATCCCAAGCGCGGCAGCCGCGCCCCTGGCCGGAGCAAATAGAATGAGCGCCACGGCCAGCGCCACAAGAAGAGCCGCCCCTAGATAAGGCGCCAAACGCCTACGCCAACTATCGATCTTATCGCGCCAAGCCATCAATTTCCCCCTGATTCGATTCGAACTAGGGGCAGAGCATAGCGCGGCTTCCGGGCGCTGACGACCCGCGCCGCTTAAGTCGTTGCCGTTACTTGGTTTTCTTCTAGCCAGGGACAGCCTCCCTTTAAGCTCTACTGCTTTTTCAACGTGTAGACGTAGTCGTTGAGGCCTGCTCTCGCCGTGGTGCCGTCAACGAAATGGAAATCGATTTCACAGCCTGTTTCGAGCGTCTTGATGCCCGCCGCGGGAAAGCCGAGCCCGGCCGCGATCTTCGTTGGATCGGCGGATTTGTCCTTCGACTGCATCTCCCCGAAGGCGCCCTGGAAAACCATGTCCGCGGTGTAGTCCTTGACCTTGTAGCGTGCACCCTTGCACGCGAAGGGCTGCGGCCCGGCGATCTCGCCCGGCTTGAAAACGACAACCTTCCCGAGCAGCCGCTCCGGCTCTGCCTTATCGGGCTTGCGCGTTGCGGGATCGGCCCAGGGCGCAACCACGGCGGCGGACAGCTTCCATGTCCCAAGATAGTCCAGACCGGCGCCGGCCGCGGATGCGAATGGCGCGCAGGCGATAGCCAGTGCTGCGGCAAGCATGGCGGGTTTCATGTTTCGCAACGGTCCTCCTGCGGAGACCCATGATGGCTCACCGGCGGCGGCGCCCTGAACTGGCTTCGCCTGTATCCGGTACGTTACCAATGCCGGCACCCGCCGCGATCCTGGATAGGCCGCTTCGCACTCTTCCGCAACGATAGCGGCCGGCCGCGACGCTACGGCGCGGGCTGTTCCGAGACTCGCCGGATCATCTCCTTCGTGACGTCGCGAAGCGCGCGGCCCGCATCGCCGGGATACTTGTTCTGGTAGGAGCGCTTTTCCTTCATGAAAAGCGCGGCTTTCTGGATGTGCTGGATCAGCGGGATCGCGGACGCGAAACAGCGCAAGCTCTCATCTTTCGACAGAAATTCGTGCGTCATCTGGTCGGTGGGCGAGCGCATGTCCTTCATGTTGACCAGAACGCCTAAATGGGAGGCAAAGCCCAGCCCAGGGTTCCGCTGCCGGAACAGCCGCAAATATTCCATGCCGCTGACGGCCAGGATGTCGGGCTTGATCGGGATCAGGTGCCAGTCGCATTCGCGCAGCCAGCACTCCGTCACGGTCGAGATGCCGGGCGCGCAATCCACCAGCACGAAATCGACCGCCTGCGACGCCTCGTCCAGGAGCCAGCGGCAGGCCTGCCGCGCCCTGCCGAGCGCGTTCCTGGCCGCGATATCGCGCTCGACCAGCGTCATGTCCATGTCGCCGGGGATGATGAACAGCTTGGCGGCGTCGTCGACGTCGGAAATGTCGGAAATCACGCAGGAGCGCCAGTCGGACCGGTTGTAAGTCACGACGTGGCTAGCCAGCCACGCGGCGATGGACTGGCCGCCATGCCGCGCCGCGTTGAGCTTTTCCGGCGGCATCACCATCAGGCTCAGGTTCATCTGGGCATCGGCATCGATCAGCAGGACGCTCTTCTCGTGCCACACGGCGAGCGTCTCGGCTATGGCCATGGTCAGCGTCGATTTGCCGACGCCACCCTTCGCATTCATAATGGCAATTGAGGTCACTGCCGCCCTTCAACTATCTACTCAACAAACGCCCAGCCCATGCTTGAGCTGCCATAAGGGCACGGATGAGGCAATTGCCTTAATTGTCGCCGCCCGGCCGATTTTTCCGCAGGCCCTGGCACAGCCCGAGCCTTGCTCGGATTATGCGGCCGTTAACCGGAGTTGGCCACCCCGCATCGCCACTGTGCATGCTGTCCCCGCATTCCCTTATCAGCGCATCGCGGGCGAATGCACCCCCTTTATTCGTCGAATGCATTATCCTGTTGATTTCCCGCCTAAAGTTCCGATGGCGGAGCATGCCTGGAGACGCTGGCCTGCGCGGTTTCCGGTTAATCCGTTAACTGCAAGTATGATCGGCGCGGCACCGGAAACATGGAATCCGGCCCCAAACCGGGAAAAGTTCGCGGAATCGTGAAGGCGGAAAAGGGCGCACCGCGCCGTTCGCCATGCCCGCGCTAACCAGGCCGCGCCGTTATCGTCCAGACCGGGCAGCGTTAAGCCCAAAAACGGCAGTTGACCCCGCGCCGGCTGGGAAAATGCAAGTTGGGCTAACGTGTTCCGGCGTTTTGCTGGCACACCCGGCAGGTGAGGCACAGGCTGTCATGGGCCGGGCCTGGACCCGGCTATCCATGCAGCAAGGAATAGCTTGCGTTTTCAGGACGCAGAGTGCTGCGGACAGATCAGGACTTTCGACGGCTGGTATCATCCTGTCTCTCCCCGCAAGCTAATACCCCACCGCGGCGGCGTCGGCGTCGCGGGTATCGGCGGCGCCCAAGAGATAGCCGTTCGCCTTCATGATGGAATTCGCCCGGCCCAGCACGCGGTGCTGAAAGCTGCCATCGCTGTTCTTAGGGATGATGAACCCCCTGGACTCCAGGATGCGCAGCGTGTCGTCCGAAACGCCGCGCTCGGAAACGACGGTATCCGGCTGCCACTGATGGTGGATGCGCGCCACGGCGGTGGCCTCCGCCACGTTCATATCGTAGGCGAGCACGTTCAGGATCTCCTGCACGACCACGGTAATGATGGTGCTGCCGCCAGGGCTGCCGGTCACGAGATAGGGCACGCCGCCCTTGAGCACGATGGTTGGAGCCATCGACGATAGCGGACGCTTTCCCGGTGCGATCGCGTTGGCCTCGCCGCCAAGCAGGCCGAAGGCGTTCGGCGCGCCGGGCTTGGCGGAGAAATCGTCCATCTCGTTGTTGAGCAGGAAGCCCGCGCCGTCCACCGAGTAACCGCTGCCGAAAGCCAGGTTGAGCGTGTAGGTGTTGGAAACCGCGTTGCCGTCCTTATCGACAATGGAAAAATGGGTGGTCTGCTCGCTTTCGGCACCCGGCGGCTTGCCCGCGGCAACCTCCTCCGATTTGCTCGCGTGGGCGAGGTCTATGCTCGCGCGGAGTTGCGCCGCATATTGCTTGCTGACGAGCCCCGCGACGGGCACTTTCACGAAGCCCGGATCGCCCAGATATTTGGCGCGGTCAGCGTAAGCCCGCCGCATCGCCTCGATGAGCCTGTGCAGGCTGCTGGCCGTGTTGTGCCCGAGCGCGGCGAGATCGTAGCCTTCGAGGATGTTCAGGATTTGGATGACGTGAACCCCGCCGGAGGAAGGCGGCGGCATCGAGACGATATCGTAGCCGCGATAGGTGCCGCGCACCGGCTCGCGCTCGATGGGCTGATAGGCCTTGAGGTCCTCCGCGGCGATGAGCCCGCGCTCCCGCTTCATCTCCTCTTCGATCAGCTTGGCAACCGCCCCTTCGTAGAACCCGCGCGCACCCTCGGCGGAGATGGCTCGGAGCGTCTTGGCGAGGTCGGGCTGGCGGAGGATTTCGCCCGCCTTGTAGGGCTTGCCGTCCGGATGCTCGAAATAGGCCTGGCTCGACTTGTCGGCCTCGAAGCGCTCGTGGCTTTTCTCCAGCGCATAGGCCAACGCGTAGGAGACCGGAAAGCCCTCTTCCGCGAGGCCGATGGCCGGCGCCATCACCTTTTCGCGCGGCAGGCTGCCATAATGCTCAAGCGCGTAGAGCAGGCCTGCCACCGTGCCGGGCACGCCCGCCGAGGCGCGGCTATAGCGGGCGCGGTCGCGGTCCACATTGCCGCTGTCGTCGAGGAACATGTCCTTCGACGCAGCGGCCGGCGCCGTCTCGCGGTAGTCGATGGCCGTGAGCTTCTTCGCGGCGGCAAGCGAGATTAGCATGAAGCCGCCGCCGCCGATATTGCCCGCCTGCGGATGCGTCACGGCAAGCGCGAAGCCGGTCGCGACAGCGGCATCCACCGCATTGCCGCCGGCCTTCAAAATGTCCGCGCCCACCTGCGCGGCGATCTTCTCTTGTGCCGCCACCATTCCGTGCCCGGCGATGACGGGGTGAAACCGCGCGTCGTTTCCGAACACGGCGGCCGCGGTGCCGTTCGCCCGCTGCGCAAGGGCGGGTACAGGCTCGGCCGTGGCCGCGAGCAGCGTGGCCAGGGCCAGAAACAGGAAAGTGTGTCTCTTGAACATCGTATGCATCTTTGAAGGCCGCCAGTGGTTTGCACAGATGGGCAGGCAGGGCGCGAATGGAAATCGAATCCGGTTGAATGCTTCCCCGGCGTCATCCCGTCACCGGCTTGCCGGTATCCGGGATCGTAACAGGCGCCGGCGTTTGTAGCGATCCCGGATAATGCCTTCGGCATTTCCGGGATGACGCGCGTCTTGGCGGAGCGATCGACTGGATGTCGAATAACTGCACAAAGGCTGGGGATTGTGTGTCCTTTGTAGCGGAATAGCGAACTTCTTGAGGCATAACAGGCCGGGCAAAAATACGGAGACATTTATGAAATACCGGAGGCTTGGCGAGAGCAATCTCCTCGTTTCGGAGATCGCGCTTGGATCGTGGCTCACCTATTCGGGCGGCGTCGATGCCGCCACGTCGCGAGCCTGCATCCACAAGGCGCTCGACCTCGGCATCAATTTCATCGACACCGCTAATGTCTATGGCCGGGGCGCGGCCGAAACCCTGCTCGGCGAGGCGCTGGCGGGTGTGCCACGCGACAAATACATCCTCGCGACCAAGCTCTATTTCCCGATGACGGATAGCGACCGTGGCCTGTCCCGCGCGCAGATTCATAAGCAGATCGATGCCTCGCTGGCCCGGCTCAAGACCGATTACGTCGATCTCTATCAATGCCACCGCTTCGACCCCGAGACGCCGCTTGAGGAAACCATGCGTGCCTTGACCGAGGTCGTCGAGGCGGGCAAGGCGCATTTCGTGGGCTTCTCGGAATGGCCGGCCGAGGGGGTGCGCGCCGCGCTGGAGATGGCGGGCGTGGTCCGGTTCGTTTCGAGCCAGCCGCAATATTCGTTGCTCTGGCGCAAGCCCGAGGCGGAAATCATCCCGCTTTGCATGGCCGAGGGCATCTCGCAGATCGTGTGGTCGCCGCTGGCGCAAGGCGTGCTGACGGGCAAGTACAAGCCGGGCGAGCCGGTGCCCGAGGGGGCGCGCGCGGCAAGCTCGGCCATGGGCGCCTTCTTCCGCGAAGCTTGGTTGGAACAACATGCGCTCGAAGCGGTGCAGGGCCTGGGGCCGCTAGCCGCTGCGGCTGGGCTCACCATGGCGCAGTTCGCGCTCGCCTGGGTGCTGCGCCTCGACAATGTGGCCGCCGCGATCATCGGCGCGACCAGCCCTGCGCAGGTCGAGGAGAACGTGCGCGCGTCTAAGGCGGAGGTCGCCCCGGAGCTGTTCCGCGAGGCCGAGCGCATTCTGAACGGTATCGCCGCGAGGTGAGCGCGCTCCGTCACGTTATACCAATGGACATAAGTCTTGACCCATTTCCGTCAACGCGAGCGGAGCGAAGCAATCCAGTTAAGCTGCGGATATTGCTATGGATCGCCACGGCAGCCGGAGGCCGCCTCGCGATGACGGACGAGGCCGCTGTGCGGTCAAAACTTATGTCCGCCGGTATTAACGGCATTCGGGCGAGAGGTGTGGAGCGCCAGGCGGTTCTGGCGTGGCCTCCTCTTCGTTCATAGCCTGCAAGGTGAAATAGAGCGTGGCGCCTTTGCCCAGCTCGCTTTCCGCCCACGCCTTGCCGCCGTGGCGCGTGACGATGCGCTTGACGATGGCAAGCCCGATGCCGGTCCCCTCGAACTCCTGATTGCTATGCAGGCGCTGGAACACGCCGAAGAGCTTGTCCACGTAGCGCATGTCGAACCCCACGCCGTTGTCCTTCACCCAATAGGTGTTTTCCCCGTTGTCCGTGCTGCTGCCCACCTCGATAACCGCCTCCGCGCGCGGGCCGGAATATTTGATCGCGTTGGAAATGAGGTTGACCCAAACCTGGCGCAGCATGGCCTCGTCGCCCCGCACTGGCGGCAGATCGCCGATATGCAGAACGATATTGCGCTCCGCCGGCGCGGCGCCGCGCACCTCTTCGCAAACCTCCCGCGCAAGCCCGTTCATATCCACCGGAGTGAGCGCTACTTCCCGCCTCGATAGACGCGAAAAGTCGAGAATGTCGCTGATGAGCTGGCCCATGCGCACTGCGTTGCCGCAGATCGTCTCTGTATAGCGCCGTCCCGCCTCGCCGAGGACGCTTTCGTATTCCTCCCGCAAGATGTGCGAGAAGCCGGCAATGGCCCGCAAGGGCGCGCGCAAGTCGTGCGAGACGGAATAGGAAAAGGATTCCAGCTCCTGGTTGGCCAGTTCCAGCGCGGCGGTGCGCTCCTGGAGTTGAGCCGTGCTCTCCTTCAGTCCTTCGATCAACAATTGCTGCCCGGTCACATCCTGGAGCGTTCCGAGGAGACGAGTTCGATCTGCCGCGTTCGTCGCGCTCGATCTCGCCCCGCAACTGCGCGAACCGCGGCTGTCCTGCCGCGGCCTCGATGCGGAGCATGAATTCAAATGGAGCGCAAAGAGAAGCCGGCCGGGCCAGCAAAGCGCGTAGCGTCTGCTGGTCCTCCTGTTGCAGCGGTGCCAGCATGGCGCCGAGTGTTGGCGTCGATGACTCGGCAACGGAAAAAAAGCGGTACATATCCTCCGTCCATGTCCACGCGCCGGTGTTCAGATCCAACTCCCAGCGGCCAAGGTGGGCCAAGGCTTGCGCTTCGCGAAGGCGCGCCTCGCTCACAGCCAGTTCACGAAACAAGATATGGATCGGGTCGCGCAGGGCGGTGACGACGATGGCTTTGTAAATCAGGTAAAAGGCGCAAATCTTCAATAAATGCCCGATCTGATTGAAGGTATCGCTCATCGCGTCCGACACGAACAGCGTGAAGCACAACTCCTGAAAGACCATCAGCACCAGCGCCGTCAGGATCTGGTGAAAGACCCGCGCATCGAAATACGTCCGCCGGATATATAGAAGGATGGCGCTCCCTGTGAGCAGCGCACAGATGACGTATTCGCTGTCGATCTTGAAGGGCGTCAGCCCTTTGCCGGCGATAAAACAGACCGGAAATGTCTTGAAGTACAGGATCGAGGCGATGAGCCACGCCGTAATGGCAAGGTAGATGACGGTGACAAGAGCTGGGTCGATGCGCCTTTTCGTTGTCAGAAGGCCAAAGCCGGCCAGCAAACTGAAGGACTCCACGTACCGCGCGGCGATCCAGAACTGGGGAGCGTAATAGTCGTAATCCGTGAAAATCGGTATCCCCTTGAACGAAAGGGTATGCATGAGATCGAGCAATCCAACGAACAAATATGAGATGCCGGTAAAACTGATATAACGGTTTTCAATGGAAGACCAACAGTTAATAGTAATAACTGTTATTGTTGTTGCGATAAATATGCTGAATAACTCGACGACTGTATGAAACAGTAAGTAGCTGTAATGATATGTTGTGAGGTGCACCCCAAAAAGCACCAATAGAAATAGCACCCCCTCGGAGATTGTGAAGCCCAACAGTCTATACGGCTTGCGCGGGGCCGCCTCGATGGAGGCCGGAATCGCGGGGCGGCGTTCATGTCCCATACCATTGTGGACCGGCGTCAGCGGGAGATCCCGATAACTCAACGGATGGGATGCAAATACACGCAAAACTGCGCGGGCCTGCGCTAGCGGGAAGGCAGACTTGTGCACCGGTAGCGAGGCAACGTTCGGCGCCGGCTGGCAGTCTCGCGCGCCAGACAGCCGCCCGGCTCGGTTTCCAGCGCCATTTCGTGCCTCCTGACATATTGCCCTGCTAAGAAACCGCGCCATCGCAGCACGCAAACACCACCATAAGTTGCACGGCCGGAGTTAAGCCGGGTTTAAGCGGGGGATGTTCAATTCGGAGGGGGGCGCTGCGGTGAACTTCCCCCCAATTTCCACGAGCTAACCTATTTTTGGGGCCGAAACGATCCGCATACGTCAAAAGAAGATGTCCGTATTCGTTAGCTAGGTCAATCGGATAGCGCTATTAACGCTTCCTCAAAGCACACCTGCTAAATTACTTCAAAATCGGCTGGCACCGCTGCCAGGGCGCAAAAACCTCTTAGCACGCGGCCCTGCTGGCTAACAGGCGGTTAATCCGCGGGGATTGCAAGGCTCAGGCCCGATGTGCAAAAGTGCGCAACGGTCGTGATCGAGGGGGGCAGACACTTGTTCCGGGGTGTAAATTCGGCGGTTCACGCGGGTGTGGCGGCACTGACCTGGTGGGTGCTCCAGCATTGGGAGCAACTGCAGGCGGCGAGTGCCGAGTACAAGAATTGGGCCGCGCCGGTTGTGCTTGCCGCGCTGGGCTTTCTATTCCGGCTGAGCTACCCGCTTTCAACCGTTCTCGTCGAGAAAATCCCGGTCTTTTCCCGCCTGCTCCGGCGCACGATCATGGGCAGCGACTTCATAGAGGGCGACTGGCCCCTGGTTGTCGTCGACATGCACGCGCAGAAGCTGCTTTACCTGGGATTCCTGAACATCGGCTTCCGCGACGGCCAGCTCTATGTCCTGGGCGACGATTGGGCGCCGGACGGCACCCACGCCCAGTCCTTCCGCTCGATGCAGTCGCTGTACCGCAACCACACCCTGCATTACTGGTACGAGCAGGGGCAATCGCTGCTGGCGCCCGACATGCGCGGCTATACCGAGGTATATTTCTTCCCGATGGAAGGATTGGCGAAGCGGCACGCGGGCAAGTTCCTCGATGTGAGGCACACGAGCGACATCCGCTTCTACGCCAAAAAGCAGAAATACCGGCGGTTCGAGCGTCCTTTCGGCGTGGACGATAAGGCCAAGAAGATTGAATTGGCCCGGGAGCTTTGGAACGAGCTGGAGCCTAATCTTGGCATGCTCCGCGACCGCACGATCAATGCCGATTTCGCGTGAGGGCGCGGTTTGGAGTGGCTCGGGTTGAACGATGATTGACATTCCGCACTGGCTCAGCCAAAGCAATATCAGTTTCGGATCTGTGATAACTACTGCAGTTATTCTTGGGGTTGCTGTAGCGGTTATTTGGCTGCTGAATCGCTATATCTGGAAATTGCTCGCCAGCGTCGAGCGGCATCTACCTATTTCCTACGAAACCTCGTTGATGATTACCCGCTCGGCCGCCGCCGCCGTGTGGATCGTCGCGGTCATGCTCATCCTGAACCTGTGGGGCATCAGCATGAGCGGCCTGTGGACCTTGCTGGTCAGCGCCGCTGCCGTGATCGGCGTGGGCTTCCTTGCCGTCTGGGCGATGATTAGCAACATCACGGCCAGCCTGTTCCTCACCATCTGGCGCCCGTTCCATCTGGGCCAAACCGTCGAGATCCTGCCCGAGGGGGTGAAGGGCCAGGCCGTCAGCCGCGACATGATGTTCACCGCGCTGCGCGAGGAAAGCGGCGCGACGCTTCAGATTCCCAATAACCTATTCTTCCAAAAGATGTTCCGCGTCTCGGGCAATGCCGGCACGTCGCATCCGGGGCGTTCCGCGGACGCCGGCCACGCCGAGGCCCACGACCCCGCAGCAAAAAGCTGACGGGCGCCTCCCGGCTGTCCTTGACTGGTTGACCCCGGCATTTCCGGGATGAGGGCTGTGAAAGCCTCAGCCGGATTCCGGTTGATACGAAATCCGGCTTATTGGTTCCCGAAGCCCCCTCACTCTAGTCTCTCTCCCCAAGAGGAGAGAGGACCCTATAATTCTCGCTGCGGGTAGTTCTTCCCCCCGGGAGCCCATCGCAAAAGGCTCCAGGAGGAGGGCTGGCTGAGGGGTTCTGCGTTGTGGGAAACGCCGGGTCCGGCGGCTGGCGCGGCTTAAAGGTCTGCGAGGAGGCGTTCGGCGCTGCTTTCCTGCGCAACGCCCGGCTGGGTCTCGACGTGCAGCACCTTCACCACGCCGTCGTCGACGAGCATGGAATAGCGCTTCGAGCGGATGCCGAAGCCAATCGGCCCGCCGTCCATGTCAAGTCCGATGGCCTTGGCGAAATCGCCGTTGCCGTCCGCTAGGAAGGTCACTTTGCCATCCACGCCGCTAGCCTTGCCCCAGGCGTCGAGCACGAAAATGTCGTTCACCGCGGTGCAGGCGATGAGGTCCACGCCCTTGGCCTTGAAGGCGTCCGCGGATTGCAGGAACCCCGGCAAATGCTGCGCGTGACAGGTTGGCGTGAACGCGCCAGGCACGGCAAACAGCGCCACCTTCTTGCCCTTGAAAAGCTCTTCTACCGTAACCTCCGCCGGCCCGGTTGCTGTCATCGTCTTGAATTTTGCCTGCGGCAGCTCGCTTCCTGGGGCAATGGTCATGCAGTTCTCCTTCTTCTGAAAAAAGCCGGGTTTGGCGCTATATAACCATCCGCCGGCACGAAATCCATTGAACGCCGGTATCTCACCAATTCGTGAGAATTAGATGAACCCTGCCGGCACGGGGAGAAGCAAGCCTTGCCGTGGGAGAAGCTTGCTTTTATAAGGCACCATGCGGACTGGGTTTGCCGGTTGGGAACGATGACGCGAAGCAACATGGCCTTGAAGCTCGCATGTTCGGTTTGTTTTGGCGTAGCGGCAGGCATGCTGCTGGCGGCATTCCCGGCGGCTGCCGAAGACGAGGACGCCCAAGCCACCTCGGCTTCGGCCCCCATTGCCCGCCCCGCGCCGAAACCCGCTCACCCCGCCCCCAAGCCCGCCCGTCCGGAAGCCAAGCTCGACCCGGCGCAAGCGCGCCAGCTCTATTACCTGCGCAAACAGCGGCTTGAACAAATCCGCTCGCAACAGGACGAGGTGGCGAGGGACCAGCGCACGCTGACCACCAACCGCGCCAGGATGCATGCGAGGCTCGTGGAAACCGCGAAGGCGCTCACCCTGTCCGAGAAGCGCCTGACCGAAATCGAGGAGCGCCTCGCGCAGATGCGCGCCAGGATCAAGGATGAGCGCGAGAAATTCGAGGACAAGGCCACGCAGATGTCCGCGCTGTTCATGCTCCTGCAGGGCATGAGCAAGCGGCCTCCCCCGGTCATGTTCACGCACAGCAAGGATGCGCTCCGGATGATCCGCAGCGGCATGATTCTTGCGGCCTTTTATGCGGATGTCGAAAAGCTCGCCAAGCAAATATCAAGCGAGGTTGACCGCCTCGACGCCGCCGAAAGAGACGCCCAGCAGCAAGAGCTCCGGCGCAAGACCGAGCAGTCCCAGAACGCCAAGCTGAAATCGCAGATCGATCTGCTGCTGATCGAGAATGGCGAGCAAATTGAAATCGCCCAGGAAACCTTGGAAAACCTTAAGACCGCCAGCGAAATCAACTTGGCCGGCCTCAAGAACCTGGAAGAGATTCTTCCCGTGCTCGATGCCGCGGCGAAGAAGGGCCAGGCCGCGACTCAGGCGAAAGGCGCCCCCGGCACCCAGATTGCGTCGCTGCAGCCTGCCGGCATGGCGGCGAATATCGCCTTCGGGAGTTCGCAGGGGCTTCTGCCAATGCCCGTGCAAGGTAAGCTGCTTATTGGGTTCGGGCAAGCGGGCACGGATGGCGCAGCTTCGAAGGGAGTTCACATAGAAACGCGCCCCAGCGCTCAGGTCGTATCGCCTTGCGACGGCACGATCTTGTATGCAGGTCCTTTCCGCTCCTACGGTCAACTCTTGATTATCGACCCTGGTGGGGGATATCATGTCGTGATTGCAGGCATGGACCGCATTCAAGTCTCGCAGGGTCAATCAGTTCTTTCGGGCGAGCCTGTTGCAACAATGGGCGCGGAACCTAGATCTGGAGAGAAATCGGCATCCCGCCCCACTCTCTACGTGGAATTTCGTAGAGATCAGCAGTCCATCGATCCCGCACCATGGTGGTCCGCGGGAGGAAAAGGTTGAGATATATGCGCAAATCGGAACTAGCGCTTGGTGCCCTGTTAGTCATGCTGGTCTGTGGTGCCAGCGTTTTCATATTGCACTCCACGCGCCGGGATCAGGCTATCGCAGCCAACGCCGACATCTACAAGCAGCTCGACCTTTTCGGCGAGGTATTGGAGCGGGTCCGCTCTGAGTATGTCGAAAGGCCCGACGATACGAAGCTCATCGAAAATGCGATCAACGGCATGCTCCAGGGCCTCGATCCGCATTCGAGCTACCTGACGGCGAAAGAATTCCAGGACATGCAGGTGCAAACCCGCGGCGAATTCGGCGGGCTAGGCATCGAAGTGACGATGGAAGACGGCATTGTCAAAGTGATCGCCCCCATCGACAACACACCCGCGGACAGGGCGGGCGTCATGGCTGGCGACTACATCACCCATCTCGACGGGGATTCGATCCAAGGGCTGTCGCTCAACGAGGCCGTCGAAAAGATGCGCGGGCCGGTAGATTCGCCGATCATGCTCACCATTATCCGCAAGGGCGTTCCCACTCCGCTCCAAACGAAAGTCGTGCGCGACATCATTCGTATCAACCCGGTGAAGTACAGCGCCGAGGACGATGTCGGCTGGATCAAGATCAAGACGTTCCAGAGCGAGCACACCTACGAATACATGAAGCAGGCGGTGGAAGACCTTAAGAAGACCATCGGTCCGAAGCTCAAGGGCTACGTCATCGACCTCCGGAACAACCCAGGCGGCTTGCTCGACCAGGCCATCGCGGTCTCCGACGCTTTCCTCGACAAAGGGGCCATTGTCATCACCAAGGGCCGCAACGCCAACGAAAGCAGCCGGGCGAATGCGAAACCGGGCGATATCACGGAGGGCAAGCCGCTCGTCGTGCTGATCAACGGCGGTTCCGCATCGGCCTCCGAGATCGTCGCCGGCGCGCTTCAGGATCACAAGCGTGCGAATGTCATCGGAACGCGGTCCTTCGGCAAGGGATCGGTGCAGACGATGATCCCGCTCGGCGCGAATGGCGGCCTGCGCCTGACCACGGCGCGCTACTACACGCCAGCCAACCGTTCGATCCAGGCAACCGGCATCGGCCCGGATTTCATCGTCGAGCCGGAGCTTCCCCCGGAGATGAAGGCGCAGATGACGGCCTTCGCCCCCAAGGGCGAGGCGAGCTTGCGCGGTCATTTGAAGAACGACAGCGCGCCCGAGGCGACCGGAAGCGTCTCCTACGTGCCGAAGGAGAAGGAGAAGGACGTGCAGTTGAAAGCCGCCATCGACCTTCTGCACGGCAAGAAGATCGAAACCGTGAAGAAGGTTGAGAACGCGGCCGCTCCCTCGGCGCCCGTGCCCGTGCCGAACTGATGTGCGTTGCTGGTGAGGGATGAGGCCTGTCCATCGGCCATTACCCCCTCACCCTGTCCCTCTCAGCAAGCTCGCCTTGGCGAGCTTGCAACGTGGAGTATCCGCATTCGCAAGCGAATGCGGATGGGGAGAGGGGACGCCCTAACGGCCGCTGCGACGGAACTCCCTCTCCCATTGGGAGAGGGCTGGGGTGAGGGGTAATGCCCGTTGTATGATTCGCCAGATTTAGATATTAAGTAACACCCGCTGGCGTCACACTTTGAGAACGGAAAGGTTCATGCGGCCGGCATGGACCTTTTTTGGTTTCGTCCTCGCGAAGGGAATTAGACCATGAAAGCGCTTTTGATTGCCGCTGGGCTGTTCTTCTCGATTTTCGCAAGCGGGCTAGCCTACTTCGCGCTCACCGCCACTGGTCATGAATACGACCTGAAGTTCGTCCTGCCCATCGATACGCGAAAGATGCCCAAGCCCGGCCCGCTACCTGAAATCGTCTCGCAGATCCCGGACGAAGTCGGCCAACCCCATCGTCGACGGACGCGCGGCGGCTGGAACCCCGCCGAGGCCCTTGGGCGCCCCAGTGCACTTCCCCGACCGCGACGGCGTGGCCTCCGAGGCTCCATCGCGGCAATAGCGCTTGGCCTAAGCAGAGTTCGCAAAAGTGGCCTTCCCGGTTTTGCGATAAGACTCCGCAGAAGCAAAGAACTCTAGGCGGGCATTCGCAGGCCTGCCAAGGAATGTCCGCTTAGGCTCCCGCGCGGAACCGCAAAACATAGGACGCCCGCAGCGGCGCCATCTTCTGCTTTGACGTCCCCGGTACGATTACAAAGAAAGACGCACAATGGCCTTGATCGATCCCAGTACGCTCCCTTACCGCCCTTGCGTTGGCATCATGGTCCTGAACGCGGAAGGCCTCATCTGGCTTGGGCGGCGCATTGGCGACCTCGTCCGGCAGGAATACCGAATACCGCTGGCAAATGCCACAGGGCGGCATCGACCCGGATGAGGAGCCGAGGGCCGCGGCGCTCCGCGAGCTTTACGAGGAGACGGGCATCCGCAGCGTCGAGGTTCTAGCCGAAACAAGGAACTGGATTCCTTACGATCTTCCGCCCGAGTTCGTCGGCACCGCGCTCAAGGGAAAGTTTCGCGGACAGCGCCAGAAGTGGTTCGCGATGAGCTTCACCGGCACCGACCAAGAGATCGATCTGCAGCCGCCAGGCCATGAGCAGGAGTTCGATGCCTGGCGCTGGGCGAGCGCCAGCGAGGTGCTGGAAAACGTCGTCACGTTTAAGCGCTCCGCCTACGAAGCCGTGCTTGCCGAACTGGGACACTTCACTCGGCGTTAATAAAATCCTAACACCGCGTTAATTCAACAAAAACTGATGCGCTCGGGTTGCAATGCAACACGAGCCTATGCTAGGAAGCCCCGGCAGGCATAAGCCGGACTGCAATCCGGACATTTTTGGCTTATTCAGGGCACGCGGAAACGCTGCGGCGTTTTCATGCGGCTATTGGACTGTTGGAGAGACCAGCTTGGCGCGCGGTGGCGAATTATCAACGGTAGCAGAGCGTTACGCTGGCGCGCTTTTCGAGCTCGCCAAGGGTAACAACGAGGTCGAAAAGGTTGAGGCAGCCCTCGGCCGCTTTCTTGCCGCATTGCACGGCAGTCCCGACCTGGAGCGCTTCGTCAGAAGCCCCGTATTCTCGGGCGGCGACCAACTTCACGGCCTCACCGCCGTCCTGAAGGCGGCCGGCATCGACGGGCTGGCGCGGGATTTTCTGCTCGTTCTCGCCAGGAACCGCCGCCTGTTCGCGGTGGAACCCATCATCCTGTCCTTCAAGCGGCTCGCGGCGAAAGACCGCGGCGAGGTCGAAGCCGAAGTCATATCCGCCCATCCCTTGACGGATGCCCAGACGAACGAATTGACCGAAACGCTGCGGCAGAAACTCGGGAAGAGCCCCAAGCTCACCGTTTCCGTCGATCGGAACCTCCTCGGCGGCCTTATCCTTAAGGTCGGGAGCCAGATGATCGACACCTCACTGCGTACAAAACTTAAGAACTTAGAAAAGGCGATGAAAGAGGCCAGCTGATGGAGCTCACGGAAATCCGCCCGTCCGAAATTTCCTCGATCCTCAAAGAGCAGATCAAGAATTTCGGCCAGGAAGCAGAAGTATCGGAAATCGGGCAAGTGCTCTCAGTGGGTGACGGTATCGCCCGCGTGTACGGTCTCGACAATGTGCAAGCCGGCGAAATGGTCGAATTTCCCGGCGGCATCCGCGGCATGGCGCTTAACCTCGAAGCAGATAACGTCGGTGTCGTTATCTTCGGCGAGGACAAGACCATTAAAGAGGGCGACACCGTCAAGCGGACGGGCGCCATCGTGGAAACCCCGGTGGGCAAGGGCTTGCTCGGCCGTGTGGTCGACGGCCTCGGCAACCCCATCGACGGCAAGGGTCCGATCCAGTTCGAGGCGATGAAGCGCGTCGACGTGAAGGCGCCGGGCATCCTGCCGCGCGAAAGCGTGAAGGAGCCGATGCAGACCGGCCTCAAGGCGATCGACGCCCTGATCCCGATCGGCCGCGGACAGCGCGAGCTTATCATCGGCGACCGCCAGACCGGCAAGACCGCCGTGGCGCTCGACACGATCCTGAACCAGAAGTCCGTCAACGCGACGGGCGACGAGAGCCAAAAGCTTTACTGCATCTACGTGGCTATCGGGCAGAAGCGCTCGACGGTTGCGCAGTTCGTGAAGGTACTCGAAGAGAACGGCGCGCTCGAATATTCCATCGTCGTCGCCGCGACCGCCTCGGACCCGGCACCGACGCAGTTCATCGCGCCTTACACGGGCTGCACGATGGGCGAATATTTCCGCGACAACGGCATGCACGCGCTCATCATTTACGACGATCTGTCGAAGCAGGCCGTGTCCTATCGCCAGATGTCGCTGCTGCTCCGCCGCCCGCCGGGACGCGAAGCCTATCCCGGCGACGTGTTCTACCTGCATTCCCGCCTTCTGGAGCGTGCGGCGAAGCTCAACAAGAACCATGGCTCGGGCTCGCTGACCGCGCTCCCCGTGGTGGAAACGCAGGCGAACGACGTGTCGGCGTACATCCCGACCAACGTGATCTCGATCACCGACGGCCAGATCTTCCTTGAGACCGACCTGTTCTATCAGGGCATCCGGCCCGCGGTGAACGTCGGTATCTCGGTGTCTCGCGTGGGCTCCTCGGCCCAGGTGAAGGCCATGAAGCAGGTTGCGGGCGCCATCAAGGGCGAGCTTGCGCAATACCGTGAAATGGCGGCCTTCGCGCAGTTCGGTTCCGACCTCGACGCGGCCACGCAAAAGCTGCTGGCACGCGGCTCGCGCCTGACCGAGCTGTTGAAGCAGCCCCAGTTCTCGCCGCTCAAGGTCGAGGAGCAGGTGGTTGTGATCTATGCGGGCACGCGCGGCTACCTCGACGGTATCCCCGTTGCCAAGGTGAACGATTTCGAGCGCGAATTCCTCACCATCATGCGCACCGATCACAAGGACGTGCTGGAAGCGATCCGCGCCTCCAAGGCGCTCTCGCCCGAGACCGAGCAGAAGCTCAAAGCCATCCTGGAAACGTTCGCCAAGCGTTTTGCGGCGTAATCCTTGGGCTCGCGGAGAAACAGATGGCCAGCCTGAAGGACCTTCGAGCGCGCATCTCGTCGGTGAAAGCGACGCGGAAAATTACAAAGGCCATGCAGATGGTGGCCGCCGCGAAGCTTCGCCGCGCGCAAGAACAAGCAGTAGCCGCACGCCCCTATGCGGAGCGGCTCGAAAAGATTTTGAGCCATGCGGGGCGCGTCGCTTCCTCGGCCGCGGCCACGCCGCTGCTTAGGGGAACCGGCAGCGACCAGACGCAGCTCTTGATCGTAGCAACCGGCGAGCGCGGTCTCGCCGGCGGCTTCAATTCGAACATCGTCCGCCTCGCCCGCGATTACACTCGCAGGCTGCAGGCGGAAGGCAAGACGGTCAAGATCTTGACCATTGGCCGCAAGGGCGCCGAGCAACTCCGGCGCGACTTCGGCAAGGCTATGATCGATCACGTCGACCTTAGGGGCGTGCGCCAGCTTGGCTATACTCACGCGCTCGACATTGCCCAGCGCATCACGAAGCGCTTCGACAATGGCGAGTTCGACGTCGCGACGCTTTTCTTCTCGCAGTTTGTGAATATCATTACTCAGAAGCCGCGCACCCAGCAGATCATTCCTGTGCCGGTTCCCGAGGAGCCGGAAACGCCGGGCGGGGCTGGGTTCTACGACTTCGAACCTGACGAGAAGGAGATCCTGCACGAGCTTCTGCCGAGAAATCTCGCCACGCAGATCTTCCGCGCGCTCCTCGAAAACAACGCGGGCTTCTACGCCTCGCAGATGACCGCGATGGACAATGCGACGCGCAATGCCGGCGACATGATCGATAAGCTGACGCTGAAGTACAACCGCTCGCGTCAGGCGCAGATCACGAAAGAGCTGATCGAGATCATTTCGGGTGCGGAGGCGGTCTAGCCGCCGCGCGCCCGCGAGTTCGGGAATTTGGACAGGTTTTGGGGAATAAAGAGAGATGAGCGATAGACGAGTTGGCCGTGTGAGGCAGGTAACCGGAGCCGTCGTCGACGTGCAGTTCGACGGCCCGCTCCCCGCGATCTTGAACGCGCTTGAGACGCAGAACCAGGGCAGCCGCCTTGTGCTGGAAGTGGCTCAGCATCTTGGCGAAAGCACGGTCCGCACCATCGCGATGGACACGACCGACGGTCTTGTGCGCGGTCAGGAAGTCCTGGACACTGGCTTGGCAATCGCCGTGCCGGTGGGCGACGAGACGCTCGGGCGCATCATCAACGTCATCGGCGAGCCCATCGACGAGGCCGGCCCGGTGAAGACCAATCAGCGCCGCCCGATTCACGCTGCAGCCCCGACCTTCGTCGAGCAATCGACCGAAGTCGAGGTGCTTGTCACCGGCATCAAGGTCGTGGACCTGCTGGCCCCCTATTCGAAGGGCGGCAAGGTCGGCCTGTTCGGGGGTGCTGGCGTGGGCAAGACCGTGCTCATTCAAGAACTCATCAATAACATCGCCAAGGCGCACGGCGGCTACTCGGTGTTCGCCGGCGTGGGCGAGCGTACCCGCGAAGGCAACGACCTCTATCACGAGATGATCGAATCCGGCGTGAACAAGGACCCCAAAAGGGCTCGACCGAGGGTTCGAAATGCGCGCTGGTCTTCGGCCAGATGAACGAGCCGCCAGGAGCGCGCATGCGCGTCGGCCTGGCCGGTCTGACGGTCGCCGAATATTTCCGCGACCAGGGCCAGGACGTGCTGTTCTTCGTGGACAACATCTTCCGCTTCACGCAGGCAGGCTCCGAGGTGTCGGCACTTCTGGGCCGCATTCCTTCCGCCGTGGGTTATCAGCCGACGCTCGCCACCGACATGGGCGCCCTTCAAGAGCGCATCACCTCGACGGCAAAAGGCTCGATCACCTCGGTGCAAGCCATCTACGTGCCTGCCGACGACTTGACCGACCCGGCGCCGGCCACCTCGTTCGCTCACTTGGACGCAACCACCGTGCTCTCGCGCTCCATCGCCGAGAAGGGCATCTACCCCGCCGTGGACCCGCTGGACTCCACAAGCCGCGCGCTTGAGCCGCGCATCGTGGGCGAGGAGCACTACCAGGTGGCCCGCCAAGTGCAATCGATCCTGCAGCGCTACAAGGCGCTGCAAGACATCATCGCCATCCTGGGCATGGACGAGCTTTCCGAAGAGGACAAGCGCATCGTGGCGCGCGCCCGCAAGATCGAGCGCTTCCTGTCGCAGCCCTTCCACGTGGCCGAGGTGTTCACCGGCAAGTCCGGCGTGCTCGTCGACGTGAAGGACACGGTGAAGGGCTTCAAGGGCCTTTGCAACGGCGACTACGATCACCTGCCCGAGCAAGCCTTCTACATGGTCGGCACCATCGACGAGGCCATCAAGAAGGCGGAAGAACTCGCCGCCGCGGCATAAGCGGCTCCAAGCTGCGGCCGGGCTCCCGCCCGGCCTTTTCTTCCATTCAAATTTAGCGCCAACGGGCGGGTCAGATGGCCGAAACCTTTCACTTCGAACTCGTTTCTCCGGAGCGTCAGCTCGTCTCCGCCAATCTTGCCGAGGTCGTCATCCCGGGACAGGAAGGCGACTTCGCCGCGCTCGCCAACCACGCGCGGCTGGTCGCGCAGATCCGGCCTGGCATTTTGACCACCAGAGCCGAAGGCGGCGAGCAGAAGCAATATTTCCTGCGCGGCGGCTTTGCGGATGTCGGCCCGAGCGAAACCGCGGTGATCGCGGAATATGCAGTGCCGCTTGAGGATTTCTCCTCCGCGATGCTCACCGAGGAGATCGCGCTCGCGCAGGCGGCGCTGGAGGAAGCGCGCGACGACGCTAGCCGCTATGCGGCGGGCGACCGCTTGGAGCGCTTGCAGTCCCTGCAGCCCCGGATCGCCAAATAGGCTGGGAAGCGGAACGCGGAAGCGCGAAGGCCGGGCATCGCCCGGCTGCCAACTATAAAGCTTTCATATTGCTGGCAGGCGCGCCGGATGGCGTGTATGAACTCGGGGGAATCTCCCCTCATCCTGCCCTTCTCCCCATGGGAGAAGGGATGTCCTGCACAACGGCTGCGATATCGTCCCCTCTCCCGTCCATATCCGCTTGCGGATATGGACGCTTTTAAGTGGCAAGCTCGCCAAGGCGAGCTTGCGTGGGAGAGGGTAGGGTGAGGGGAGATTCCCCCGGTATGACGGCCCGCGATGCGCGTCAGACCCATCAAGATCCCGGAAAACCGCGCAGGCGCCGTTCCAGCATAACGCCTATCGCCCGAGCAGCCAGGCAACGCCCGTCCGCGGCGCTGCTGAATGCTGGGCGGCTGCCTTGCGCGTGCGACTTGCGCGGACCTTGCGGGCAGTACGCGGCAGGTTGCGCGTTCCGGCCGCACTCTCCCTGTTCTTTCGCACCGCACCAACAGCCGGAGCCTCACTTGCACCGATCGCGCCAGCCGCGACGGCCCCTTCTTTGCCCGCCTCGGCGGGAGCCAGCTTGGCATCGAGGAGGCGAACCCGTTCCTCGGCGCTAGCCAGCGCCAGTTCCGCTGCCTTCCGCGCTGAAATTTCGCCGCTCAACTGCCCCGTGACCGTAATCGCCATGTATTCGGCCTGCTGCCAGGCGGATTCGATGCTTTGCCGCGCCTCCTCCGTCTGCGTGAGCTGAACATTAGCCGTCTGCAAGGCGGACTCCGCTTTCGCGCTGGCATCTTCCGCCGTGCGAAGCGCGTCTTCGGCCTTGGCAAGCTTGAGGGCCGCGGCTTGCAATTCGGCTGACGCTTGTGCCCGCGCCGCTTCCGTCGCCCGATGCGCCTTGGCTTCCTGCGCCAGCTTCTCGCGAGCCGCGTGCTCGGAGTGCGCCGCCACCGCCTCGGCAGCCTCAGCATATTCGCGGGCCTTGGTTTCGCGCACCAGCCTCTCGCGAAGCACTTTCATTTCATCCTGCGCCGCCCCAAGCGCCATCTCCGCAGCGTGATTGGTCCTCCTGAGCCCGTTCGCTTCGGTAGCCGCGCGCCAAAACGATATACTCAGGCCAAGCGTCAAAGATGTTACCGCGGCCAAGGCATAGATTAGGTTGGATTTACGGTTCATTTGACTTCCTTACCGCATCGTTAATCGAACTGCGTCGCTGTGCAACCTGCACATTGATAATAGGAAAGGGTTAATGCCGTATTCATCGGGCACCAATTCCACCGCGATTGGAGCGTTTTTGCTTCGCTAGGCCGAAGCAGATACTTTAAAAATCGTTGATTTCGCCCAAGCGCCCATCATATTAATGCGGAGATGGTAAACGGCGTATCCTCATGTCTTACACGCGCGGATTTTTGCGTATTTTTCCACGTTTTGGGTCGATTTCTGCGTTTCAAAAATCCCTTTAAATATATTTGCATGTTTGGAGTTAACCGCAAAACGATGCATTTCCCCCTGGCGCGAGGCGCACAATCGCCGAATATTGTGCCGTAGAATCAGTGCCTTCGCTTGAGCTTAACAGTCCTGAAAGGAGCCTCCCGTACAATTGCGCCTTAAAGGAAAGCATGGCCATCCGCACATCCTAAGCGGATTTCCCTCAAAAACGAGGTTAAGGCCCGCTTAATCCGGGACCGTTCCATGTCAGGCCAACGTAAACAACCCCGCCGCCCTTTGTCATACCGGAAATGCCGGAGGCATGATCCGGCACCGTTGCAAGCGCCGGCGCCGATTGCGATTCCGTGTCCGCGCGGCAACATGGCATGCCGCCGAGCGCACGGGATGACGCCCGGCAACGGCTCGCCCGCATGCCGGCTGCCACCGATGGACGGCAGGCCATGAGCGCGAACCCCGTCCTGATCGAGGTAACGCGCGGCCCCGCGGTGGAAAGCCGCCATCGCGGCGCTTTCGCCGTGGTGGACGCTTCCGGCAAGACCGTTTGGGCCTCGGGCGACGCGCGAATGCCGGTTTACCCGCGCTCTGCTGCCAAGCCCCTGCAGGCGCTGCCGCTGATCGAAACCGGCGCAGCGGACCGCTTCAGCCTCACGGATAAGGAACTCGCCCTCGCCTGCGCCTCGCACAAGGGCGAGCCCGCCCATATCGCAGCGGTGGAGGCTTGGCTAGCGCGCATCGGCCTCGATGCCTCCGCGCTCGAATGCGGCCCCCAACCGCCGCGCCCGGCGAGCCCCGCCCACCATAATTGCTCGGGCAAGCACACCGGCTTTCTCACCACCTGCGTGGCCTGCGGCGACCCCGTCCAGGGCTATATCGAGCCCGATCATCCAGCGCAAAAGCGGGTGACGCAGTCGCTCGCGGAAATGACCGGCTGCGATCTTTCGCGCGTGCCGCTGGGCCGCGACGGCTGCGGCATTCCGGTTTACGCCATGCCGCTGCAAGCCCTGGCGCTCGGCATGGCGCGCTTTGCCGATCCGTCCGGCCTGTCAGAAGCCCGGGCTGCGGCCGTGCGCCGGTTGTCGGACGCGATGGCGGCGGAGCCATTCTACGTGAACGGCACGGGCGGGCTCACGACCGAAGTCATGCTGGCCGCGCCGCGCACCGTCCGCGTTAAGAACGGCGCCGAAGGGGTCTTTGCCGCGGCCCTGCCAGCGATGGGCCTTGGCGTGGCGCTCAAGATCGACGACGGCGCGATGCGCGCGGCCGAATGCGCCATCGCCCACATTCTTCGCGAGCTTGGCTGCTTCGACACCAGGCAGGAAGCCAGGCTCGCGCCGTTCCTCACCCCGATAATAACGACAAATGCCGGCCGGGAGGCGGGCGTGATCAGGCCCATCCTCGGTTTCCAGGCCACATTTGGGAAAACATAAAATGCAGCACTCCATCTCCCGAGTGGCATCATTAGACTCATATCCGGCGGCTCTCGTTAGTTGCGATTTGCCAGACAACTACTTCTTCGTGCAGCCCATTTTTTCCATCAGCGATTCAATTTCTCCAGCCTGGGTGAAATGGGCTTTAGCAAACTCATCGGCTGCTTTCGTCGCCAAAGAATTGCAGCCGTCGGCGATTGGGTTACTAATTTTTTGACCGGAAGATGTAACGATTGCTGGTGCTACAGCCAAAACCTGCAATTGGAACTCAAGTCGGCTTAACCTTCCCTCGAGTGCAACAAAATACCATAGTATCGACATTGCGGTTGTGATTAATGCGGTGACAGTTGCCAACCTATAAGTCAGTAACCACCAGCTAAGCTGGTGGTATGGTGGGGAACCGCTAAAAGCGGTTTTAAAGGACTCTGCTACTTTTGTGATGGGACTATGGGATCAGCGTCAGTTGATCCATTTGGCGGTCCTGTAGTTCCTGGTGCCTGATGTAGGCTCGCACCGTCTCCTCGTCCCTTCCCACCGTTGAGACGAAATACCCGCGTGCCCAGAATTTGTGCCCGGTGAAGTTCTTCGCCTTTCGCTCGACATTCTGCGCAATCCATATCGAGCTTTTGCCCTTGATGAACCCGATCACCTCCGCCACCGAGTATTTCGGCGGGATCGAGACCAGCATGTGAACGTGATCTGGCATCAGGTGGCCCTCCTCGATCCGGCTCTCGCGGCGCCGCGCCGAGTCGTGGAACACGGCACCGAGGTTCTTCTTGATGCTCCCCGAAGATCGCTTTCTTCCGGTACTTCGGGATGAAAACCACATGATATTTGCAATCCCATGCGGCATGGTTCAGGTGATGCTGCTGCGTCATTAGGATCTCCTTGTGGGAATAGCGGTTCCCCTCGGAGATCCTTCTCGGCTACTCAGGCAAATGTTGAACTGCCGTTAGTCGCTCCAGCATAGCTGGAGGCTTAGCGGTCCGTTACCTTATCCCACCAACGATCATTCATTCGCAATCCCCTTCCAAATTCAACCGCATCTGAACAATTGGCATAAAATGAAGTAGGGATGGAATGCAAGTGTTCATCCGTAAGCTTATGATGGCAAGGACTGCTGTGCTGCAAGATCAAGGGGCAATGCCCCGTGATCGAGTTGGCGCTCGAGCAGCGCTGGACCCGCAGCCACTGCAGGCCGTCCTGGGCGACCTGCTGAACGGCTGCAAAGGCCGAAGCCCATACGCGCTAATAGCTAGCCCCACGGCCCCCGCGTCCAACCGCTGCGCGCCCCATCTCCTGCTGGACCGGAGCCACTATCCGGCCCGCTGCCCCAATAGCGCGCTTGCCCTTCGTCGTAAGTGCGGTCTGGTCCCCAGCGCCAAAGCGGGATGAGAGTGAAGCCGGCCAGGAAGCCGCCGATATGCGCCCACCAGGCGATGCCGCTGCCCATCCCCTCCGAGGCGAGGTGCACGAAGCCCGCGATGAACTGAAAACCGAACCAAATCAATGCATAACCAAGTGCCGGAATCTTGAAGAAGAATGGGATGATGACGATCAAAATAAGGATCGTGACCTTGGCCCTGGGAAATGTGGCTGCGTAGGCCCCAAGCACGCCGGCAATCGCGCCGGAAGCTCCGAGCGCTGGCACGGTCGAGTCCATGTTGAAATAGGCGTGGGCAAAGCTCGCGATAAACCCGCAGGCCAGGTAGAAGCTCAAGAAGCCGAGCCGGCCGATGCGGCCTTCGAGCGAGGCTCCGAAGATGAACAGCGTCCACATATTGAGGACGATGTGCCACCAGCCGCCATGCATGAATGTGCCCGCGATAAAGGGCAGGTAATCGTGCGGGTTGAGCCCGTGGATGTGCGCCCAGACGGGATCGAAATAGCGCCGGGGCACCAGGGCGTAATGGAGCGATAGCTCATAGGCGGCGCGAGAGCTGAGCGCTTCTTGATAGAGAAATACGATCGCGTTTATTAAAATGATAAAATAGGTGGTGAGTGGCGCAAACGGTATTCTTATCGAGTCTTTAAGAGGAAACATGGTCTTCGACTGGAATTGCGATACCTAAATGCTCGGTCATCTTTTGCAAAATCGCACTCAGCACTTCTTCTATTTGCTCGAAAATCCAGTAATGGCCCTCTCCCTCGACCGGGTGCAGCTCGCAGCCCGGGATAAGGCTTGCCAAATGCAGCGATGCGGCCACCGGCACATTCCGGTCAAGCGTACCCTGCCAAAGCAGAACGGGCGCCTTCACCGCATCGAACGGCAAATTCCAGGGCCGGCAGAAAATCCGCATCTCCTGAATGATGCCAAGGGTGCCCGGCCGCAGGCCTTCCGACACGCTATCGACGAAATTCCTGCGAATTTCCGGCTGGTGCAAAATACGTTTGTCCGCATCGCAGGCCCGTTTCTTGAGGACGTCGTACATGGAATCCGGCGCATTCAGGAACAAAAGCCGCCAGAGCGCGAAAAACCCCTTCATGGCGATGTTTACGCGCGGCAATACACGGAAGATCACAAACCTCGTCATGCCGATTTTGTCGGGACCTTCCGGGGCGCATAGCGGCCCGACCGGGTTTATGAGGGCGGTGGCGGTGACGCGCGAGGGCAGGAGTGCCGCGCAGGCCGCGGCATATGGACCGCCGCCCGAAATGCCTGCCACGCCGAAGTGCTTGAGCCCAAGGTGGTTGGCGAACTCCGCGATGTCGCTCGCCCAATCGGCCAGCGTGCGGTTGTGCTGGAAGGTGGAAAGCCCGAAGCCCGGCCGCTCCGGCGCGATGATCCGCAGCCCCAAGCGCCGCGCAGGCTCATGCACAAGCCGGAACATAAAGCGCGATCCGGGCGTTCCATGAAACCCAAGGACCGGGAGCCCGCACTGCGCGCCATATTCCGAGTAACCGAGCTTCCGGCCGTCGGACAGGACGATGTGACGGTCTTCGGCGGCAGCAGCTTTGTCTGCCGGAAGGAGCCGGGGGAGCGCCAAGGTCATGTGAATAACTTTCTACTGTACGTTGAAAGAGCTTGTTACGAGACTAGGTATATCCTTGCCACCTCCCCGCCTCGGGGGACCAAGGTTTCAATCTGAGCACATCAAAGGAGAGACCAATGACTGACGTTGTAACTGGCAAAGGTCAAGGCGGACGCCTCCCATCCCGGTATATGGACCCATTCCAGGCATTTCGTGGCGAGATGGATCGCCTGTTCGACGATTTTCTCGGCGGCGAACTGCCCACGTTCTCCAATTTGCGCCAAAGCTTTCCCGCGGCGCAAGTTCTTACACCGGCATTGGACGTGAAGGAAACCGAAAAGGAGCTGGTTGTGAAGGCCGACCTGCCCGGCATCGATGAAAAGGACGTTCAATTGACGCTGCAGGACGGCGTTCTCACCATGCGGGGCGAGAAGAAAAGCGAACGCAAGGACGAGCGCGACAACTACCACCTGGTGGAGCGCAGCTACGGCTCGTTCCAGCGCTCGATCCGGCTGCCCGACACCATCAACGAGGACAAGATCGATGCGCGTTTCGATAAGGGCGTGCTGACGGTCACGCTGCCGAAGCGCCCGGAGATGGTGAAGGCAGAAAAGAAAATCGCGATCAAGGCCAGCTAATACCAGCGGCTATAAGTTTTGACGGTTCCGTAGCCTCGTCCATCATCGCGAGGCGGCCACCGGCCGCCTCGGCCGTCCAGAATTAGCGTTGCAATTCCAGCCTCTGGATTGCTTCGGGGCTCCGCCCCTCGCAATGATGGAAGCGGTCAAAACTGATGGCGGCTGGTTCAATACCGGTTAGCCCTTGCCGCCGTTGGCCTTGATGAATTCCTCGACCTTGGCAATGGCGGCGGGGCTGTCCCAATCTGCGGGGCCGGTCAGCCGGGCCACCTCACGGCCCTGGGCGTCCAACATCAAAGAAACCGGCAGGCCAGAGGCCCGCAAGGCGGCCGTTGCCGCGGACTCGCTGTCGTTATAGACAGCGAGATGCGTGATGTTGTTTTCGCTGAAGAACTCGGCGGGCTTGCCGGTCCCGGTGCGGTCGACGCTAAGCGCAAGCACCGCGAAGGCATCGCCGCCAAACTTAGCCTGGAGCCGGTCTAGCGAAGGCATTTCCACCTTGCACGGCGCACACCAGGTCGCCCACAGATTGAGGAGCACCACTTTGCCGCGCCATTCGGAAAGGCGATGCGGCTTGCCATCGGTGCTGGTGAAGGCCAGCTCCGGTACGGCTTGCGGCCCCGCCGGGCTGACGAATGTGCCAAGGACAGGCGCAGGCGCGGCGGCTTGACGCTCCACGGCCGTGGGGTCGAAGCTGCGCACCTTGGGACTGTTGTGCGGGACCATAAGCGCGGCGAGAAAGCCAGCGCCGGCCGCAACCATGCCAAGCCCGACGTAAAACATCAGGTCCGCGACGGTCAGGCCGCTTCCGGCGACAGTTTTCCTGGGCTTAGCCATCCGCTTCATGACGGCGAGGCTGCCATCGCCGCTGGCGCACGTCAAACGAAACTTGCGCTGCGGGATCGTGCGGCATGCGGGAGGTGGCTGTCCTGCCGCAGATTATTCGCCGCGAAGGTCTTCGAAGTTCGGAAACTTCCTGAGCATCTCGTCCCGGCGGGTTGGCTCCAGGTATAGAAGTGCGCGCTTCATGACAAAGTTTATGGCAGGAGATATATGCCGGACATAAAGATCGAGAGGGTCGAGCTGGTGCCTGAAATGATACTTCGGCTCATAGTTCAAGCTTGTCGAGCAGTACCACTGATAGCCGCTATCTATCGCCCACTCCATAATGCCCTTGGTCATAACATTGTATAAATGAAGATCGAACGCAACGTCGTAGTCGAACCCAACGTATTCTGAGCATAGCTCCTTTCCGTTCTTCATGCACATGTTGAATGATGTAACCTTGCCATCCTTCATCATCAAAAAGAATAGCGCCTTATCTGGCATCTCCTGCCCAATATTGCAAAAATATTCCTGAGTAAGCTTCTCAAATTTCAAGTCTGAGCGCTCGTATACCGCGAGATAAAGCGGATAGATCTCCTCGATGTAAGGAGTAATGTCGGTGACGACGCGCATTTCAAGCTGGGCGCGTTCTGCGGAGCGACGGCAATTCCTGCGCAACTGCGCGCGGAATTTCTGGCTGAGCGCCAGGCGCATATATTCCTCGAAGCTCGCAAAATTGAGCCGCCGCCGGGTCATCGGCATGCTCGGTATCCGCGTGAAGCCGCGCTGCTTCAGGCACGCCAGCGCGTCGCGGTCCCCGGCCGTGAATTCCTTGAACACAACCAGCGCGGCCTTCATCTGCCGCGCCTGCTCATGAATGGCCGCACCCAGGCCGCGCGCAATGGCGAATTGCGTTCCCTCATCTTGCGCATCGAGATGGCCTTCGCCCGCGGCGCAGCCCACCATCAACGTCCGCATCAGCAGGAAACGCGGCCACACACGGCGGATCGTCTCGGCAATCCTTGCAATCCGCGGGCTGGTGCCGGCCAGGAGGTCTTGGTCGAGCAGGAAGAACGGCTGAATAGCGCGAACCTCGCCGCCTTCCCCGGTGAGCACGAAATAGCGGTATTCGAACCCTTGCCGGAGCGTGTTCTCTACCAGCTCGTAATAGCGGCGGTCCTTCCGCTGGCCGGCGAACGCGCGCATCCATGCCGCACTTCCCTGGATCTCAGCCCGTGACTTGACCTGGACCTGCAACTGGACATGGGAGCGCGCCTCCACACCGGAGGGCTCCCACTCAACAGACAACACTGCCCCGCTTGCCTCTGTCCCGGCATACGGTTCCATCGAGAACCCCCCTGTTCTCCAATTTACTCTCGTCCAGCGGCGCGGCTTTGCGCGGCGCTGGGGTCAGCTTTTAAGGCCGGGCACCTCGCGCCCCGCACCGTAGAGCCAGTCCCTCCGCTCAAGCAGCCTCGAACCCGAGGACAGCCGGATGGCAAGATCCCGGACCATATCGAAAGGCGGAGGGCAATGGTAGACCCGGCCCATCTGGGCGGACGCATGCGCTACCTGCCAGACGCGCGGTCCGCGAGTTTGCCGGAAACGCTTAAAGCCTTCAGCAACATCGCCTTGCGATTCTGTCAATGATACGGCAAGCGCAGCGCCGTCCTCGATAGCCATCACGCCGCCGGAGGCCAGATATGGACGCATCGCATGCCAGGCATCGCCGATGAACTGGACGCGGCCCTCGCCGCCGTGCCACTTCCCGATGCCGAACATCCGCCATTTCAGCCATTCCGGCGTCGAAGCGATTGCCGAGAGCGGCGTTTCCGCCCAACCGCTCAGCCGGTGAAGGAGGTAGTCCGCCGCATCGTCCTGCTCCGCGCGATCCGACTGGTAAATATCGTCGATCACGAGCACCGCATTAATGCGGGTGCCGGCGGAAACGGGGTAGTGCACGAGATGCGCGCCGGGCGCCATCCATAGCACGATGGCGTTTCTCATCGAGGCTGGCACCGCGTTCAAGGGCAGCAGCCCGCGCCAAGCCACCGCTTGAGCTGAAAAACGGCGCGGATTATATCCGGCAAGGCCCCGCACGGACGACTTGATACCGTCGGCGCCAATGAGCGCGGCGGCATCCATGGAGTCGCTGCCCGATTTGACGGTAACGCCGCCGCCCTTGTCGTGAACACTGGAAACGGGCGTGCCGTACTCGATTGGAATGTCAAGCTCCATAGCCCGCGCGAGCAGCGCCCTTTGCAGGTCGGAGCGCATCAGCGTGAGATACGGCGCGCCGTAGCGGACTCGGGCTCCCTGCTTGAGCGGAAGCGTATTCAAGAGCGCGCCGCTGCGGGCATTTCTGAGTTCGAGGACTTCGGGCTCGACCGCGCTCCCCAAGAGGTCGAGATCCCAGTTCTCCATCACGCGAGTTGCGTGAGGCCCCATCTGGATGCCCGCGCCAACTTCGCGAAGCTCTTGCTCCCGCTCGAAAATTATGACCGCATAGCCCGCGAGCTTGAGGGCAATGGCGGCGCTCAAACCGGCAATCCCGGCGCCGGCTATCGCGATCTGTCCGTTGCAGTGCCCTAGTCTCATCGCGCACCAGCGCCCTGAGCTTCATAAAGGCAGTAGGGCGGGTCGCTCTGGTCGCTGCGCAAATTGCTATCGTGAATGTACAGCGTTGAGCAATAGGGGCAGACGATCTGGTCGTCGGCGCCCATGTCCAGGTAAACATGCGGATGATCCATGGGGGGCCTGGCCCCCATACATTGGAACTCCCTCACGCCGATGTGGATCTTTTCGACACCAATGTCGTTGTGAAAATGCGGCACGCCGATCTTTGCCATGTCAACTCGCCTCGTTTGCCCAGCCGAACGTACCTCATTGAGCGGAGCGTGCAAGCCCTGACTTAGCCGCATAAGGCCCCGGCGCCGCTCCAATCGAAGTTCCCGGCGGTGCGCCACTTACTTGGGTTCACCTGTTGTTAATGCTATTCGCCCGGTTTTTTGCCGCGGCCCGCGCCGTTTTCGCCTATTGAACTAATTTAGCAGAAGCGCCTTGAAGAAACGTTAAGCTCAGACCGATCCAAATAAGTCCCTGATTCAATTAGACAAAATCATGGGCCGCCAACGCCATCGCTAGCTGCGATTTCTGGTGCGTTTCGAAATCGGGCCGCGATAGCTAATAACTCCCGCAGCAGATGAGCCTCACTCAGGTTTAACTCAACAAGTCCAGCGCGAATGGCGAGCTTTCCAAAGCGCATTGCGGCCTTTTCCTCCAACCGCGCGACACGGCTTCGGCGCCAAGCGGGAGGCACTGCAGGATCCCGCGACCGGGGAGGTGCTCAGGGATAAGCGCGGGCGCATTCTCTATGCCTTGCAATCCCTGGGGCGGCAAGGCCGATCTTTTGGCGCTCAGGGAGCAATGGGCCGATTACGCCAATCTGCACCTGGCGCGGGCTGGGCACGATGCCCGCATCGATCATCGAAGCCATGAGGTGCGGAGCATCGCGTCCTTCAATATCCCGGCGTAAGCGGCCTGGAGCTGATCGGCGCCGGCAAGACGGCTGGTTTTGCGGAAAGGGCAGCCCAATGCGGAGCCCCACCCGGCGCTTAAAAAGGCCAGCTCATTGTGACGCCTCCTGCGCGACAGATAAGCCGTGCATTCCGATTGCTCCCGTTCCAGCTATCATGCGATAAGGCTGCCTCTTCATTTTTCGAAGAAGGAGGCTCCCATGACCAGGAAACTCGCCCAAGACACGCTCCCCTCCTTTTGAGGCGATGAGCAAACGCCGCAAGTCCTTCCCGTCGGAAACGAGAGTGAAGCGCGGGCTTCGCTTCGTGCACTGAGATGTAGAACTTCTCGAAAAGCTTGGCCGCGATGACCTCGGCCCATGCGGCTCTGGGCGCAGATTTCAAGAAGTGCTGCATGAAGTCCAAGCGCTGCGATGGCGCGCAAAAAGATGAGTACTTTTGGGGAATGAGAGTTTGGCCAAGCCGTTCTCCGGCTTGGCCGCTCCGGCAAGGGGGGACGCGCAGATGCTGCTGACGATTACCACGGAGCACCGGCCGGCCACGGACCTTGGCTTTCTCCTGCACAAGAACCCTGCCCGCTGCCAGGAAGCGGAACTTGCCTTCGGCCGCGCGCATCTCTTCTACCCCGAAGCCGCGGAAGACCGCTGCACTTTCGCGATGCTCCTGGACCTCGACCCTGTAGCGCTCGTGCGCGGCAGCGGCGGACAGCACAGCGGCCTCCTCGATCAATATGTCAACGACCGGCCTTATGCCGCCTCTTCCTTCCTTTCGGTAGCGATGGCGTCCGCGCTGCGCACCGCGCTTAACGGCCGCTGCGATCAGCGGCCCGAACTTGCAAAGCAGGCAATCCCGCTTGAAGTGACGGTGACGCCGCTGCCCGTGCGCGGCGAATTGGGCCTCGTGGATCGCTTGTTCGCCCCGCTCGGCTACGAGATCGAAACAACGCCAATCCCGCTTGACGAGGCGTGGCCTGAATGGGGGCCAAGCCCTTACGTGACCCTCAAGCTCAAGGCCTGCTGCCGGCTCGCGGACCTCCTCAATCACCTCTATGTGCTGATCCCGGTCCTCGACCTGCAGAAGCACTATTTCATCGGTCAGGACGAGATTGAAAAACTGCTCGCGCGCGGGGAAGGCTGGCTTGCCGCGCATCCGGACCGCGAACAAATCGCGCGGCGCTACCTGCGGCGCAAGCGTTCGCTCGCGGCGGAGGCCATTGCAAGGCTTGCCGAAAGCGATCCATCCGGGGACGAGGAAGTGACCGGCGCGGAAGCTGCCACGGGCGAGGCGCCTGAACTTCCCAAGGATGCCGAGGAAGAGCGCCTCGAAAAACCGATCCGCCTGAACGAAGCACGCCTTCAAGCGGTCGTTGAGGCACTAACGGCTTCAGGCGCGCACCGCGTGGCGGACCTTGGCTGCGGCGGTGGCAAACTCTTGAAGCGGCTCATGGCCGAAAAGCAGTTCCAGGAAATTCTTGGCCTCGATATTGGCATCCGCAGCCTCGAAATCGCCGCGCGCCGCCTGCGCCTCTATACGCTTCCCGAAAGGCAGCGCGCGCGCATCAAGCTATTGCAAGGCGCGCTTACCTATCGCGATTCCCGCATAAAAGGCTTCGACGCCGTGGCGCTGGTGGAGGTGATCGAACACATCGATCCCGAGCGCCTGCCTTCCGTGGAGCGCGTGCTGTTCGAGTTCGCCAAACCTAGGCTCGCGGTCATCACCACGCCCAACCGCGAATACAACGCCAGGTTCGAAGGCATGGCTCCAGGCGCGATGCGCCACGCGGATCACCGCTTCGAATGGACGCGCGCCGAATTCGAGGCCTGGGCGAATGCCGCCGCAACCCGCTTCGGCTACACAGTGCAGTTCGCCCCCATTGGCGAGCTTGACGCGGAACTCGGCGCTCCCACGCAAATGGCCGTCTTCGAGAAGGGGGCATAAGGATGCTTGAGCCCAGCGAGCAGCGAGTTGTTGAAGATATTGCAGCCCACGGGTGGCACTGCACCATCGTGCCGGAAGACGAAGAGGGGCCGGGTTTCGCCTATTCGATAGGCCTGCACGACACTCTCGGCGCTCCCGACTTGGTCGTGTTCGGGCTTAAGCACAAGCTCATGCACACCCTGATCTGGCAGGCTTTTCACCAGATAAGGGAAGGGCGCAAGATCGAGGCGGAGGCGCGGTTTTCTGGCCTAATCGGTGATTTCGATTGCATCCTCAAGCCAGTGCATCCCTCTTGGCACCGCGAGTATTTCGGCTATGGCCTATGGTGCTACCATTACCGGAACAAGCTTGCGGAGTTCCGGGTTTTTCAAATCTTCTGGCCCGGCAAGCTCGATGGCCTTTACCCCTGGGAAGATGGCGCCAACGAATTGGTGGCGTGGAGCCAACCGCTGCTCTATTTCCCCAAAACCGAAGCTGGCCACGCCTGATGCTCATCAAGATCCCCGATTATTGCCTCGTTGTCCTGATCGGAACCTCGGGCTCCGGCAAATCGAGCTTTGCCGCGCGGCATTTCAAATCCACTGAGGTAATTTCATCGGATCGCTGCCGGGGCGTGGTGGACGACGACGAAAACAGCCTCGACGCCACGGCTGACGCCTTCTCGCTCGTGCATTTCATTGCGGAGACGCGGCTCAAGCGGCGCAAGCTTACTGTGATCGACGCCACGAATTTGCGGCCGGAAGACCGCGCGCATCTCGTTGGCATCGCCAAGCGCTACCATGCGCTTGCCATCGCCATCGTGTTGAACCCCGGCGAAGACGTCTGCCGCGAACGGAACAAGGCGCGGCCCGACCGGCAATTCGGCCCGCATGTCATCTGCAATCAGACGGCCAGCCTCAAGCGAAACATCAACAAACTCGACAAGGAAGGTTTCCGCTATGTGCACGAGTTGCGGAAGCCTGAAGATATTGACGCGGTGGAAATCGTTCGCGAGCCGCTATGGACCGACCGGCGGGGGGAAGCCGGGCCGTTCGATATCATCGGTGACGTGCATGGCTGCGCTGACGAACTTGAAGAACTGCTGGCGAAGCTCGGCTACAGCGTCGCGGCGTTCGACGAAGATGGCGAGCGCGGCTACCGCGTGTTCGCCAAGAGCGGCCTGGCGCGCGATCTTCCTAGGCGACCTCGTTGATCGCGGCCCCCGGACGCCGGATGTACTTCGCCTCGTCATGGCGATGGTTGACGCCGGCGAAGCGCTGTGTGTGCCGGGTAATCACGACGCGAAATTCCTGCGCTGGCTCAATGGCCGCAATGTCAAGATGACCCACGGCCTTCAGCAGTCGGCGGAGCAGATGGCGGAGACACCGGACCTCTTCAAGGCCCGCGCCAAGAAATTCATCGACGGCCTCGTGAGCCACCTCTGGCTTGACGGCGGCAAGCTCGCCGTTTCGCACGCGGGCCTGAGAGAGACCATGATCGGCCGCTCATCGGGCGCGGTCCGCGAATTCAGCCTCTTTGGCGAAACCACAGGCGAGACGGACGAATACGGCCTGCCAGTCCGGCACAACTGGGCGGCGGAGTACCGGGGCGCCACGGCAGTGGTTTACGGGCACACGCCGGTTACGCACGCGGAGTGGCTCAACAACACGATCTGCATCGATACTGGCTGCGTTTTCGGCGGCTCGCTCACCGCGCTGCGCTGGCCGGAGAAGGAACTCGTGAGCGTGCCGGCGAAGCGCGTATATCGCGAGCCGGTCAGGCCCATCGGTTCGGGCATGCGGTCCGCCGGTCTCAGTCTCCAGCAGCAGCACGACGATCTGCTCGATATTTCGCTCGTAAGCGGTAAGCGCATCGTGGAAACGGCGCTCACGCGCGCAATCACCGTAGAGGAAGGCAATGCCGCCGCGGCACTTGAGGTGATGACCCGCTACGCGGTGAACCCGAAATGGCTGATCCACTTGCCGCCCACCATGTCGCCCGCCGCTACATCCAAGCGGGAGGGCATATTGGAACACCCGGACGAGGCTTTCGCCTATTACCGGGACGAAGGCGTCTCCGAGGTGGTCATCCAGGAAAAGCACATGGGCTCCCGTGCGCTTATCGCCATCTGCCGCGACGAAGCCGCTGCCCGCGAGCGTTTCGGCGTCGCCACGGGCGAAACAGGGATGATTTATAGCCGGACGGGCCGCGCCTTCTTCGGCGATACAGCGACGCTCGAAGCTGTACTTCACCGGCTGCGCGCGGCGATGACGGAAACCGGCTTTTGGGAGCGGCACAATACGGGCTGGGCGCTGATCGATGCGGAGATCATGCCCTGGTCCGCCAAGGCGCAATCGCTTATCCGCGCGCAATATGCCGCCACCGCCGCAGCGGCAAAGACCGGCCTTTCACATGCCGTCGAACTGCTTGGGCAGGCGGCGGCAAGGGATGGAAGCGTTGCGCCGCTGCTCGCGCGTTACGAAGACCGCGCCGCGCGCGCGGGCCGCTATGCCGAAGCTTACCGCCGCTATTGCTGGCCGGTCGCCTCCATCGACGATTACCGCATTGCGCCGTTCCACCTCCTCGCGGCCGAGGGCGCGCAGCACATGGACAAGGACCATTCGTGGCACATGTCCGAACTTGCCCGCATCGCAGCGGCCGGAGATCCGTTGATCGCCGCCACCGGCCATCGCCTCTTAGACCTCGGCGATGCAGAGGCCATCGAGGCGGCGGTGGAATGGTGGACTGGGCTTACTGGAAAGGGCGGCGAAGGCATGGTGGTGAAGCCCAGGGACTTCATCGTCCGTGGCCGGAGGGGCCTCGTGCAGCCCGCCGTCAAATGCCGGGGACCGGAATATCTGCGCATCATCTACGGCCCGGAATACGACGCGCCAGAAAATCTGGAGCGGCTGCGGGCACGCGGACTTGGCAGGAAGCGTTCGCTTGCGCTTAGGGAGTTTGCGTTGGGCCACGAGTTGCTTCGCCGCTTTCTGGCACGCGAACCCTTGGCCCGCGTGCATGAGGCCGTCTTCGCCGTCTCGCGCTTGAAAGCGAACTGCTCGATCCACGTCTTTAGTTTAGCCACTTCATTGTGGGCAGTTATGTCCGGCCCTGCAGACTTGAAGTTTGGCGCGCGAGCGAGGTGGTCAGGCCGCCGAGTTCGCCGCGGATCATATCGACGAACCAATCGAGTTTTGCGACTGTGGCGGAGGCAAGCCCCTCCTTCTTGCGTTTGGCCAGCCACTCGTCGGCGAGATGGGCGAAATTATCGTTTGTGGCCACCCTGCGTCGCGTTTTAGCTTTAGCAGAATCCGGCTCCCTGCCCTCGGCCAAGGCCGCGCGCGCTTCTGCTAGCTTTTCACGGGCTGCGGCGAGACCAAGATCGGGATAGTGACCGAAACTCAGGGTTAGTCTCTTGCCATTTTGTCTGCGCCGTAATTGAAGCGCCACATGCGCGACCCCTTGGGGGGTGACGTAGAGATAAAGTCCCTGCCCGCCGGTCACCTTATAGGGCGCCGCGAGGCTTAAGGTTGCGAATGGCTTTGTCGTTGAGCCGCATGTAATCTTCCCGATACCGCCAGCACATAGAATACCGCCGGAAATACCGCCATGAGCGTGCGAAGGCAAGCGATGGGGTGTGATGGCCCAAGAAGGCGGCGCAGGAAAATTCGAGGCGCTGATATTGCGCCAAGTGCTTGAATTTTCAGATAAATGAGAGGGGGCGCGATGGAGAGAGACAGAGCGCCTTCGAAGAAGGATGGCTCCCCGGGCCGGACTCGAACCAGCGACCCAGCGGTTAACAGCCGCTTGCTCTACCGACTGAGCTACCGGGGAACACGGGATGCTGCGAAGCAGCGTCCGCGGAAGTCTTAATACCACAGTGAGGGCGGCGCACAAGCCATTTCCGCAAACTTCGCTGCCGGCTTTGCTTTTTTTGGGGCGCGGCGCGGGTTGTCATACATCGCCGGGCGGGCCGGGGCGCGCGATGGCGGCTGCTATGCCAAGCGGCAGAAAAACGGCTGCCGAGCCTGCGAGAAAGAGGGCGAAATCACCAGTTAGGGAGGAAGAGTGGCTAGTCAGAGTGGCAAGCCGGGCTGTATCCATAGAAAACATAAGCATTATCCAGAAGAGGCCTGCCACACCTCCAGCCAGGCAATAGCCGCGCAGGCAACAATCAAATCCGACTCAAAATTGTATTCGATAAATAACCTAGAAACACCTGGAAATATTTGGCGCTTCCCTGTAACCTGCAGTATTGCCCTGATACGTCTAAGTCTTTCTGGAATCGTTATCGCCCGCTTAGACCTTGATGCCCGAATGCAGCGCGGCGATGCCGCCCGAAAGGTTGCGGTATTGCACGCGCAAGAAGCCCGCAGCCTCCATCATCTGCGCCAGCCGCCGCTGATTTCGGGAATTTCGTAATACTCTCAACGAGATAGCGATATGGCTCGGCATCGCCCGCCACCACCTGGCCCAGCGCCTGCACAACCCGGTCCGACCATTGCCGGTAGAGCGCGTCCAGCACAGGCACGTCGACGCGCGAAAACTCCAGGCACAAGAACCGCCCGCCCGGCTTCAGCACCCGGTGCGCCTCGAAGAGCGCGGCCTGGATATCGGGCACGTTCCGGATGCCGAACGCGATGGTGTAATAGTCGAACGCACCCGCCTGGAACGGCAGCGCCTCGGCATTGCCCTGCACGAATTGCACCTGGCCGCCCGCCTCCAACGCTTCCAGCCGCCGCCGTCCCTCCTCCAGCATCGAGCCGCTGATGTCGCAGATCACGGCCCGCGAGCCCGGCCCCGCCGCGCGCAAGTAGCGCTTGGTAATGTCGCCCGTGCCGCCGGCCACGTCGAGCAAGTCCGCGGCAACGGAGGGCGACGGCGCCAGCCAGCCGATGGCGGCATCTTTCCACAGCCGGTGCACGCCCCCCGACATCAGGTCGTTCATCAGGTCGTAGCGTGAGGCAACCCGGTCGAACACGCTGTTCACGAAGCGCTGGCGGCCGGTGCTTTCGATTTTCTTGTCGAGGGATGCCATCCCGTTCGCTCCGTGTTGGGTGTAGGCCCTGCCTGCCGCCCCCTCGCGGGGCCATGACAAAACCGCGCCTAGCTAAACCTTTGTGCGGGCCGCGCGGCAAGCAATAATGTCAGCGCCACGCCGCCGTCCCCTTAATCCGCCGTTAACCGGAAATCTTAGGTTTTCCGCCATCGTGCAACCGCCGGGGGCGCTTTCCCCGATGAGAATACAATACACCAAAGCGCCTTATGATGGCGCTAAGACACAGGGTATTGATATTGCGTGACTATTTTCGATGCACCATCGTGTCAAGAGGCCGGCGGGATGGTTAACGCAGAAGTTGCAACTATATTTAAAGGGATTCTAGAAACGCGGAAATCGGCCAAAAACGGGAAAAGATTCGCAAAAAGTGGCGCGTAAAAAATATGACACGCGGCCGTTTACCATGCGCGCATTTACCATACAGGGCTGTATCCAGGCTTTATAGACCGCGAGCGCACGCCGCACGCAGCCGCCTCGGACGCAGCATCAACAACAGGTGACCGTCGAAGCCTTGACCACGGCGCCCTAAATCCTACATGTACGGTCGGGAATACCCCCTTGGTTCCCACCCTTCCTGCCCCCAGCACCCCCTCGCTGGGGGCATTTTTTTGCATGGCGCTGGCAGTCCCGCAATGACGGCGCCCCTCCCGCGGGCTCATCCGCAGAGCCGTGCAATATCAGCTTCAATCCCCGCGATGTTCCCTCCCACCACGCCCACGTAATAGGCGCCAGCCTTCCAGAATTCCTCCACCGCCGCGCAGCCCTTCGCCTTATCCGCCGCTGCTTCGCGCTCGCCAAGGCAGGCAAGCGCGGCGCCGTGCCCGCTATGCACGCTAACGCTTAAGCGATGTCAGCATTTCGCGCCGGAGAATGGCGTTGATGCGGGACTGGTAGCCTTTGCCCCCCGCCTTCAGCCAAGCCAGCACATCGGAATCGATGCGGACTGTGGTCGAGGTCTTGATGGGCTTATAGAACCGGCCGCGCACCGCATTTTTCCAGAACTCTTCGGACAGGGGCGGAATATCGCCATAGTCGATTTCTTCGTCTGTCTGGGCACGCAGGGCCGCGAGTTCAGCCTCCTGCTCTTTGGTGAGCGGGGGCAGATTGGCGAGATCGATGTTGCGTCTAACGAGGTTCTTGCTCATAGCGTCGTCTTTCTTTCCGGCTCGCGGGACGGGCCGATATAATCCGTATCGCTTCCATGGTTTGGCCGTCCTCGTCTTCCTCGCGAACCGTGTGGCCGGCCAGCAAGAGAAGGAAGCCCTCCACCATGCCGGTGGTTTGCCAGCGCTGCTCGCCATCCTCGATACGGTCGAGTTCGGACAAGGCGAAGGGCTTCTTCCGGCTCGTCCATGTTACCCAATTATCCTTCCTTCAGGCTTCGGCTTTTATAAAAATATGCGCTTGGCGGCTTCCCATTTCCATGCTGCAGTAGAAACCGGATAGAAAAGGATATTTGAACAAAGCGCAATTGACAAGAATACGGGAAACCAGTAGTAATGGAAGGCGAGGATTTCGAGTGGGACGATGCCAAGGCCGCCAGCCATCGCGCTCAAGTAGCGCGCAGCGCGATAGCGCAGCTGAAGAATTCAGGAAGCATTGCGTAACCTTCGAGATCGCGAAACTCGTGTTTCGCGATCCTTTCGCAATCGAAGACGAGGACTGGGACCTGGAAGCCTGCGAACCCCGCTACGAAATCATCGGCATGGCGCGGGAGCGGCTTTTGTTCGTGGCCTACACCATGCGAGGCGCACGGATACGCATCATTTCAGCGCGGGAAGCGGAACCCTATGAAAAGCGCCGGTATTACGAAGAAGAACGCTGAAAACGCGGACGGCGAGGCCGGCCTCTGGGCGCGGCTCGATGCCATGTCCCCGGAGGAGAAGCACGCGGCGGCGCTTTCCGATCCGGACGCCCAGCCGCAAACGCCGGAGCGCGCCGCCCGCATGAAGCGCACGCCGCAGGTGAAAATCATCCGCCGCGCGCTGGGCCTGAGCCAGGAGGAATTCGCAGGCCTCTACCGTATCCCGCTCGGCACGCTGCGCGATTGGGAACAGGGCCGAAGCGAGCCGGACGCGCCGGGCCGTGCCTATCTGCGGGTCATCGCGCGCGAGCCCGGGATGGTGCGCGACGCGCTCGCGCAAGATAACGCCAGAACGGCGGCGGAATAGACATCGCGGCGGCGGCTGCCTGTGTCATCCGCGGAGCCGTTCAACGTCAGCTTCAAGCCGCGCGATGTTCCCTTCCACCCCGCCCACGTAATAGGCCGCGCCAGCCTTCCGGAATTCCTCCAGCGCCGCCGCGAAATGCTCACGCGCCGCTTCCAGCGCCGCGCAGCCCTTTACTTTATCTGCTGTTGCCTGCCGCTGGCCAAGGCACGCCAGCGCTATGCCGAGACTGTTCTGCGTCATGGCCCAATCGAGCGGCACGCGCTCGCGGGTGTACTCCTTGAGTGCCTCGCGAAAGGCTGCCACGGCCTCCTCAAGCCGTGCCGTGCCGCTCTCCCGCTCGCCAAGGTTTTGAAGCGCGTTGCCGAGGTTCTGCGTCATGGCCCAGCCAGCGGCACGCGCTCGCGGGTCCGCTCCTTGAGCGCCTCGCGATAGGCTGCCACGGCCCCCTCAAGCCGCGCCGTGCCGCTCTCCCGCTCGCCAATGCTCTTCAGCGCGTTGCCGAGATTGTTCTGAGTCATGGCCCAGTCGAGCGGCACACGCTCGCGGGTCCATTCCTTGAGCGCCTCCCGATAGGCTGCCACGGCCTCCTCAAGCCGCGCCGTGCCGCTCTCCCGCTCGCCAAGGCGCGTCAGCGCGTCGCCGAGATTGGTGGCCCAGTCGAGCGTCACGCGCCCGATGTCGATGTGCGCCTCTCTCAAACCCGGCGTTATCCCATGCGGCTGCAGCCCGATGACTGGCGGAAGCGGAGATGTTCTTTGGATGGTCGATGCGGTGGGGCATCCCAACATGGTCCAGGACATTATCGGCGAACTTGCCAAGACTGCGTTCTGCGGGAAGCAGTTTAAGATGTTGAAGCTCCGGACCGAAGCCGCCGTTCCGGCACAGCAGGAGAGGCTGGCTTAGGGAGCGGCAGACGGGTTACTTTGCAATGCTACCAAGAGGACGTCATTCGATGATAGGAACCGGTGCGGTGACGATGGCTTGCATTCCGTTGGCCTCTTGCAATGGTGCGCTCTGGAGATCGCCAATGAAGGAAAGCAGCAAACGAATTATCGATTGGCTTGCGCTGATAGTTCTGAGCCTACCCGCCGCGTTTCTCTGGTTCGACTATACCGATAATACCCATCCATCCAACATTTGGATCGTGTTGTTGATGCTGGATATTCCTCTCGCGGTCGCGGCAGTTATTTGGCTTTGGGGGCGCTTTCTCAGTCCCCTTCTCAGAGAGGAAAGAGCCAAGCGCGTCGTCGATCGGCTAGCGTTGATACCCATAGGGGTTTTGCTATCAATGGCGTTTTGGGGGCAGCACCCGTCTGTATTTTTGCGCGCGTTGGCGCTCATCAATGTTCCGCTAGCGTTTGCGTCAATTGTATGGCTTATCTTGCGTAAAGCTAAATAGAGCTTAAATTATTCTTCAATGTTATTATAGAGCTACCAGGGTTTGTGGCACAAGCTATCTGCATATAGCTCTTTTGTTAAACCGCCGTGGAGCTAATCAATGGCTAACCCTATTTCGCCAATCATCCAGCACCTTGCGGTCGTAGGCGATTGCGGTCACGAGGCGCGCATTGTCGCCGCGTTCCTCGCCCAGGCGATCTTCACCCAGGGCATAGGCATGCCAAAGCCGCGCGCGTGCGTCGCCGGAAAAGCTGGCGGGCGGGTTTTCGGCAAGGGGTTTCAGCTTCGCGACCACCGGCTCGATGAGGCCCGCAAGGGCCTCGCCCGCGCCTTGCTCACCCCAGACGAGCACGTGCTGCGAATTCCGCTGTGACGTTTGCATCCGGTTGCCGCTGTTCCGCAGCGTCATTCCGAGTCCGCTTGAGTGCTTCACAGACCGTCATCCCGGAAAACGCTTCAGCGTTTATCCGGGGCTCCTTCGCGGGAATGGCGCCGCGGCACGGCGGCAAGCCGTTTCTAACGCGGCGGCATGCGCCCCGGAATTCTAATGCCCCTCGAAAGACAGCACCACATGCGAGCGGATGCCGCAGTCGCGCTCAAGCCGCTCCGAGCCGCCAAGCTCCGGCAGGTCGATCACGAAGGCAGCCCCCGCCACATGGCCGCCCACGCGCCGGATCAGCTTCACCGCGGCCTCCACCGTGCCGCCCGTCGCGATCAGGTCGTCCACGATCAGCACGCGCTCGCCCGGCCGCACCGCATCCTCGTGCATCTCGATAATATCGGTGCCGTATTCGAGCTGGTAATCCTGGCCGATAGCGCGCCACGGCAGCTTGCCCTTCTTGCGGATCGGAATGAAGCCCGTGCCGAGACGGTCTGCCACGGCGCCGCCCAGGATGAAGCCGCGTGCCTCGATGCCGGCCACCGCGTCGATCCGCTCGTTGTGGTAAGGCGCGGCGAGCTTGCGGACCGCCAGGGAGAAGCCGGCCGCGTCGCCGATCAGCGTGGTGATGTCGCGGAACATGATACCGGCCTTGGGATAGTCCGGGATCGAGCGCACCAGCGCCTTCAAGTCGATCTCGCCGTTTTTCATATGTCTTCCTCCACCCGCGAGCCTAACGTGCATGGCGCGTACAAAAGCGCAACCGCGCCCGCTTGGCAAATCCGAAGGGGCGAGTTCAACAGCTTTTGTGCGCGGGATGGCCCGGCTCTTGCTTGGAGCTTGGGAGCGAAGGCGCGGGGCCATCTCCGCACCGGGAAAAGAGGCAGAAGACATGACCAATCAAGCGATTGCCGCGGCGCTGCTGGCGCTGGCCGCCTATGCCGCCAGGAAGAAGGAGCAGGAAGCGCCAGCGCCGCAGCCTGCCGGGGACGCGGGGCGGAAAAAGCGTGAAGGCCGGGCGTGACCGGAACGGCGCGGGCAGGCGAGCCCCAGCTTGGCGCAAGACTGGCATTGCGAATGCAGCATCGGGGCAGGTTCGTACCGGCCGGCCTGTGAACTCTTAAGAGCGGATTTGCATCCGGCTGGCAATGATCTACAATAGCGCGCGTATATCCATGGAGATGACAATGCGCGTGTCAAAATGGGGCAATAGCCTCGCTGTGCGGCTTCCCGCTTCTGTCGTCGATATGCTCGGCCTTCAAGAGGGCGACGATATCGAGATCGTCATCGCCGGGACGCACCGGTTCGAACTGGCGCGCGACGAAAAGCGGGCGCGTGCCCTTGCCCGGCTTAGGGCACTCCGGCGGCCTCTTCCTGAGGGGTTCCGCTTCGATCGCGACCAGGCCAATGAACGCTAAGCGCCTTCTCGACACGAATATTCTAATTTACGCCTTTTCGGAAGACGAAGCCAAGGCAGGCGCCGCCGAAGCGATCCTTGCTGCGGGAGGATGCCTGAGCGTGCAGGTCTTGAACGAATTCGTCCATGTTTGCCGCCGCAAGCTGAATCTGAATTGGCCCGAAATAGAAGAGCGGCTGGCGGCGGTCAAGGAACTGGCAAATGAGGTGGCGCCGCTCAGTGTTGAGATTCATGAGAAAGCAGTTGAACTCGCGCGCGATCACAACTTCTCCATATACGACGCCCTCATCGTTGCAGCCGCGCTCAGCTTGAACTGCACTCAGCTTGTGACCGAAGACATGCAGCACGGGCGCACCGTCGAGGGCCTGCTCATCCAGAACCCCTTCCTCGGCAGTTAGAGAGACGCTGGCCTAAGCCAGCGCCTTCTGCAGGTTCCCGTCCACCTTATCGAGGAAGCCCTCGGTCGAAAGCCACGCCTGCTGGTCGCCCACAAGCAGCGCCAAATCCTTGGTCATGAACCCGGCCTCGATGGTCTCCACCACGACGCGTTCCAGCGTATCGGCGAAGCGGCCGAGCGCCGCGTTCTCATCGAGCTTGGCGCGATGCTTGAGCGCGCGGCTCCAGGCGTAGATCGACGCGGTCGAGTTGGTCGAAGTCGGCCGGCCCTTCTGGTACTCGCGATAATGGCGCGTCACCGTGCCGTGCGCGGCTTCGGCCTCTACCGTCTTGCCGTCCGGCGTCATCAGCACGCTCGTCATCAGCCCCAGGCTGCCATAGCCTTGCGCCACCGTGTCCGACTGCACGTCGCCGTCGTAGTTCTTGCAAGCCCAGACATAGCCGCCCGACCATTTGAGGCTCGACGCCACCATGTCGTCGATGAGCCGGTGCTCGTAGGTGAGCCCCTTTGCGGCGAACTGCTCTTCGAACTCACGGTCGAACACCTCCTGAAAGATGTCCTTGAAGCGGCCGTCATAGGCCTTGAGAATGGTGTTCTTGGTCGACAGGTAGAGCGGATAATTGCGCTGCAGCGAATAGTTCATGCTGGCGCGGGCGAAATCGCGGATGCTGTCCTCCAGATTGTACATCGACATGGCCACGCCGGCGCTGGGGAAGTCGAACACCTCATGCTCGATGGGTGCGCCGCCATCGGCCGGCTCGAACACCATCTTGAGCTTGCCCTTGCCGGGAACCAGGAAATCGGTGGCGCGGTACTGATCGCCGTAGGCGTGGCGGCCGATGACGATGGGCTTCGTCCAGCCCGGCACCAGGCGCGGGATGTTGCGGCAGACGATGGGCTCGCGGAAAATCACGCCGCCCAGGATGTTGCGGATGGTGCCGTTGGGCGACTTCCACATCTGCTTGAGGTGGAATTCCTGGACGCGCGCCTCATCCGGGGTGATGGTGGCGCACTTCACGCCAACGCCATGCTTCGAGATGGCTTTCGCGGCGTCGATAGTGACCTGGTCATCGGTTACGTCGCGGTGCTCGATGCTAAGATCGTAGTAATGCAGGTCGATATCGAGATAGGGCCTGATAAGCTTGTCTTTGATGAGCGCCCAAATGATACGGGTCATTTCGTCGCCGTCCAGCTCGACGACGGGGTTTTGTACCTTGATCTTGCCCATGGAAGCCTTCGTGGATGGAGAGGGGTGCGCGCATCGGCCGCAGTTCCGCGACCATAACGCCGTGCAAGGTCCGCGCCAAGCGGAAACATTAAAAGAATCCGAAGGCGACATGAATAAAAACGAAACGCCGGCGGCGGAAGGCCCCGCAATCATCCTCGTCGAGCCGCAGCTTGGAGAGAACATCGGCGCTGCCGCGCGGGCGATGGCGAATTTCGGGCTTCGCGACCTGCGGCTTGTGGCCCCCCGCGACGGCTGGCCGAACGAGGCGGCGCGCGCCTCGGCAGCACTTGCGGTGAAGGTTGTGGACGATGCCACGGTCTTTGACACGCTCGCCGCCGCCATCTCCGATTTGCATTTCGTGGCCGCGACTACGGCCAGAAGCCGCTTCCTGGCGAAGCCGGTGATGGCGCCGGACAGCGCGGCCAGCGCGATTTTCGCGCGCGGCGGCGAGGGCTGGCGTTGCGGCATCCTGTTCGGCAAGGAGCGGACGGGGCTTGAGAATTCCGATGTCGCCGTCGCCGATGTCATCGTAACCGCACCCGTCGATCCAGCCTTCGCCTCGCTGAACCTCGCGCAATCGGTGCTGCTTTTCGCCTATGAGTGGCGCAAGCTGACCGATCCGCATTCGCTCGGCCGCCAGCTTCCCGATGCGCCGCAGGGGGCTGGCCCGCGCTTCAAGGCGAGCCGCCCCGCCGAGCGCCACGAACTTCTAGGCCTATTCGAACATCTCGAAAAGGAACTCGACCATTGCGGTTTCCTGTTTCCGCCGGAGAAGCGCGAAACGATGGTCAATAATATCAGGACCATGTTCGCGCGGATGGAACCGACCGAGCAGGAGGTGCGCACGCTCAGGGGGATCATCAAGAACCTCAGGCGCGGCCCTTATCCTGGCTCTGATGGCACCTAATGGCCGGGTCTGGCACTTGGTGCCGATCCAGGTGCCGCCCTCAAAGGAGCAACGGATAGTGGCCCCATTGGCATCGTAGCGTGGACAAGCCTGTCAGCGCGCATGGGCCAAGTCATCCCACGCGCGCGAAAGAGCACCAGAGGCTCCGCACAATCCCTGCAATCGTAACGCGAGCCGGTATTCCCTCAGAATCGACTGTGGCAAGAAGCCTGTGGCTTGTCCGTTATCGCGAAGAGCTTCAGCCCCAAAGCAACCCAGCAGCAAAGCCCGCAGGCACGGTGCAGGCCGCTCTGGATCGCCACGGCACGTCCAGCCCCTCGCGATGACGCCGCGGAACCGTTAGTCAGGCTGCGGTGTTAAGCTGCCTCCTGTTGTGCCTCGACCTCTTGAAGAGCAGCGTCGATATATTGCCGGGCACGATCGAGTTCGGCCCAGGCAGCAATTGCGCTCAACTCCTTCAGCATATCTGCGAGGTACTCCCTTGTGTCCTGCTTTTGCAGCGCAAGGTTTTCCACCGCGCCGGTGCCGGCGGATTGGTTGTAAGGTGCGTTCTCCGGCTGGGCCGGTATAAAAAGGCTCATCGTTGCGGGCTCCATCGTTCTCTTGCGTCTTGTCACGCACTATGAACTGCTCAGCCTCAAGGGTAACGTAGGGTTGTCCTTTTAGGCAAAGACATCTTTAGATTGTAAATGGTTTAGAAACCTTTTGTGACGTATTTGCAATAGCCAAGTGCAATTTAGGCCCGCTTGTGGTTTGGAACGGTGCACGGCATCATATCCGGCATGTTGAAAGCTGAGGAAAACCCCGCATGAATCAGGTTTCCCCGCTGCTGATCCGGCAGCAGTGCATGGTTGACGGGCGCTGGACCGGCGAGCCCGCAACAGCCGTCACGAACCCAGCGACCGGCGCGTGCATCGCGCGCGTGCCGGATTTTGGGGCTGCGGAGACGAAGGCTGCCATCGAGGCGGCGCATCGCGCATTCCCTGGCTGGAGCGCGCGCCTGGCCAAGGAGCGCTCCGCGATCCTCCGGCGCTGGTTCGATTTGCAACTCAAGCATGCAGAAGAGCTGGCGCGGCTCATGACCGCCGAGCAGGGCAAGCCGCTGGCCGAGGCGCGCGGCGAGGTTGCCTATGGCGCCTCCTTTGTCGAGTGGTTCGCCGAGGAGGCCAAGCGCGTCTACGGCGAAACCATTCCCCACTTCAAGAAGGGCGGGCGCCTCATCGTCCACAGGCAGCCCATCGGCGTCGTTGGCGCGATCACGCCCTGGAACTTCCCCCTCGCGATGATTACGCGCAAAGTGGCCCCAGCACTGGCGGTTGGCTGCACCGTGGTCGTGAAGCCCGCGCCCGATACACCGCTCACGGCCCTGGCCCTGGCCGCGCTCGCGCAAGAGGCGGGCTTCCCGGATGGCGTCTTGAACGTCGTCACGGGCGATGCGGAGGCCATCGGCAAGGAGCTGACCTCAAACCCGCTCGTCCGCGCGATCACCTTCACGGGCTCGACCCGCGTAGGCAAGATCCTGATGGAGCAGTGCGCGTCCACGGTAAAGAAGGTTTCGCTGGAACTGGGCGGCAACGCACCGTTCATCGTTTTCGACGATGCCGATCTCGACAAAGCGGTGGAAGGCGCAATCGCCTCCAAGTTTCGCAATATGGGCCAAACCTGCGTCTGCGCGAACCGCATCCTGGTGCAGGACGGCGTCTACGATGCGTTCGCCGCCAAGCTTGCAGACCGCGTGTCCAAGATGAAGGTGGGGCCGGGCGACGAGGAAGGCGTGGTGCAGGGGCCGCTCATCAACCAGGCGGGCCTTGCCAAGGTGGAGGCGCATGTTTCCGACGCGCTGGCCAAGGGCGCACAGGCCATCACCGGCGGCAAGCGGCACGCGCTCGGACACACATTCTTCGAGCCCACTGTCCTCATCAACGCGAGCGCCGGCATGCGCTTGGCCGCCGAGGAAACCTTCGGCCCAGTCGCGCCGCTTTTCCGGTTTAAGGAAGAGGAAGAAGCGATCCGCTTTGCAAACGGCACGCCCTATGGGCTTGCGGCGTATTTCTATTCCCGCGACGTAGCCCGCGTCTGGCGCGTTACGGAGAAATTGGAGTTCGGCATCGTCGGGGTGAACGAGGAAATCGTTGCCACCGAGGTTGCACCGTTTGGCGGAGTGAAGGAGTCTGGGCTTGGACGCGAGGGCTCCCGGCACGGACTCGATGAGTTCCTTGAGATGAAATACATGTTCCTTGGAGGACTTTCGGATTGAATTCGCAGAACTATAAGAGGCTGGCGGCTGAGCATGCGCTCACGCTGGTGGAACCGGGCATGGTTTTAGGGCTCGGGACGGGCTCGACAGCGGCAGAGTTTGTAAAGCTGCTTGGCGAGCGGGCGAAGCAGGAAAAGCTCGACCTGCGCTGCGTGGCGACCTCTGGGCAGACCCAAGCCTTGGCTGAGCAATGCGGGCTCCCGGTCGTGGATTTCAGCACCATCGCGGACGTCGACCTCACTGTCGACGGCGCCGACGAGATCGATCCGGAGTTGAACCTCATCAAAGGCGGCGGTGGCGCACTCTTGCGCGAAAAGATCGTGGCCATGGCCTCGAACCGCGTTTGCATCATCGCTGACGCTTCCAAGCGGGTCGAGCGCTTGGGCGCCTTCCCGCTGCCGGTGGAGATCGTCGATTTCGGCCTCGCCGCCACACTTGCCATGATCGAGGCTTCCGCGGCCGAGGCCGAATGCCGGGGCACGATTGCGCTCCGGCGCGGGGGCGGTGGCGAACTGTTCCGCACCGATGGCGGCCATCTTATTGTGGATTGCGCGTTTGGCTCCATTCCGAACGTGGAATTGCTTGCCGATCTACTCGATATCATTCCGGGCGTGATGGAGCATGGGCTTTTCATCGATATCGCGGATGAGGCCGTTCTTGCCGGGCCTTCGGGCGTTACCGTGTTCCGGGCGCACGAGGAAGACCTTTGACGGAATCGCGGCTCAGGCTGCCATTCAGCCTGACGCCGGCTGCCAGGAAAGCGGACCCGCCTCCATTTCGCGGCAAGCGAAGCAAGTTGGGCGGACCCCAAGGACGGGCGGCGGAGTCGTTTGCCCAGGGCTGCCACGTCCGCCGGGGCGGCGCCCGCGATGACGGATAAGCAGGAGAAAAGGCATGCGCTTCAGATCGTTACTGCCCGCGCTTTTGATGGCCTTCGCAGGCGCTTTTGCTCCCGCGAGCATCGCCCAGGACAAGCCGGCCGCACAGGACGCGCCCGCGGTACAAGATAAGCCCATTGTACAGGATAAGCCGGCGGCACAAGATAAGTCCGCCGCGCAAGTGCAACAGGCGGACCCGCAGGTCAAGCAGGCGGCGCGCGGCCTGATCGTGGAAGTGCTGGAAATCACGCACGCGGCGGATATTTTCGCCGATCTTCGCCGGACGCTCCGCGAGGTCTATATTCCGGCGGTTCGCGACTTTGTCATGGGCAACACGCCTGGCATCGCCGCGCCCGATCCAAAGACCGCTGCCGCGGCGGCGAAGGTGCTCACCCTCATGGACCTGATGCGCAAGGCGGGCGACGAGTTGGACTTGGCCCTTTCCGAGAACCGCGAGGCCATGATCTCCGACGTGGCGGAGCAGATGGCCAAGACAGCCAAAGCCGGCGATATCGACGGTGTGCGGGAGGCGCTCAAGCTGCCCGCTATCACCAAGGGGCTCGATGCGCTTTATGCGATCAGCAAGCTTCTGACCGGGTTTTCCTACGAGGATAGCCGCACCTTCTCTTCCTTTTCGGCCTGGGCGAGCCGCCAGGACCTCGACATGCCGAAGTCCTTCCCCGGCCTGCAGCAGTTTATACCCGGCCCGCAGCAAGGCGGGGACGCGGTGCCGTCCAAGCATAAGCTCGCCAAGGCGCAAGCGCTCGTGAACGATCTGCTCCAGGTCTCCCATATCGACGAGATGGTGGAGGACGCGCAACGCTTCATGCGCGACGTTTACGCGGAGACGGCGCCCATGTCCGGGAACGACCGGGAGGCGCTGCGCGAGCAGGTGGATCAGTTCGCGTTTCTCTATAACATGCAAAAGGCGGTGGTGCTGGCCATGGCGCCGTCCGTGATCGCCGCGAGCATGACCGACGAGCAGCTTGCGATCATGCATGGCTTTGTGCGTTCGCCGGCTTTTGCGAAATTGTCCAACCTGCTGCGCGGCGCGGTGAAGGCCGGGACGGCTTTCACAAAGGCGGACATACTCGAAGCCCAAAAGTCGTTCGAGGACCTCGAAAAGAAAGCCAATGTCCAGGAGCGCGGCACCGCCGAGGAGAAAAAGGTCGAGGCCGAGTGGGACGCGCTGGCCGAGAAGTGGACGGAGATCCTCAAGCAGCGTATTTCCCCGGAAGTGCGCGACGGGCTCGACAAGGCGGTGGGCGATCTCAAGGATGAAGGCGCGCCGATTTAAGCGCCGGCCTGTTTCAAGTCCCCCCCTCACTCTGTCTCTCTCCCTAAGGGGAGAGAGGCCCCTCGAACTCCCGCTGAGGAGAATTGAGGCGTCCCTCCTCCCTCTCCTCAAGAGGAAAGGGCCGTACCTCCTTCTCCCTCTCCCCTCGGGGAGAGGGCTGGGGTGAGGGGGTCTTCTCACTCGCATCCATCCCGGTAGGTCATGGTGAAATTCGACTACGATTTGTTTGTCATTGGCGGGGGCTCCGGCGGCGTGCGATCCGCTCGGCTGGCCGCGAGCCTTGGCGTGCGCACGGCAATTGCCGAGGAGTATCGCTTCGGCGGCACTTGCGTCATCCGCGGCTGCATTCCGAAAAAGCTCTTTGTCTACGCGAGCGAGTTCGGCCACGCGATTGACGACGCGCGCGCCTATGGGTGGACAACGGGCGAAAAGCGCTTCGATTGGAAGACGCTCGTCGCCAGCAAGGACGCCGAAATCGCGAGGCTGAGCAGCCTCTATTCTGGCGGCGTCGAGAAGGCCGGCGGCACGGTATTCGAGGACCGCGCCGAGTTGGTTGGCCCGCACGAGGTCCGGCTGGTCCGCGAAGGCCGCATCTTCAGCGCTGAGCGCATCCTGATCGCCACCGGCGGCCACCCTTTCATTCCCGAAATACCCGGCCGCGAGCACGCGATCACCTCGAACGAGGCGTTTCACTTGGAGGCGCTGCCGGGGAAAATTGTGATCGTGGGCGCTGGCTACATCGCCGTCGAGTTTGCCGGCATTTTTCATGGGCTCGGCGTCGAGGTCGAGCTTCTGTACCGGGGCGGCGAAATCCTGCGCGGGTTCGATCACGACCTGCGGCAGGCCCTGGCGGAGATCATGAGGGCACAGGGCATCAAGATCACCTGCAACACCGAGCCTGCCGCTATCGAGAAGGCCGGCGATAGCCTCACCGTCATAACCACCAGCGATACCCGCATCGGCTGCGGGGCGGTCATGTTCGCGACGGGTAGGCACCCCAATACGTTGGGGCTCGGGCTGCAGAAGCTCGGCGTGAAATGCGGCTGGAACGGGCGCGTAATGGTCGACGACTGGTATCGCAGCTCTGTGCCGAGCATCTATGCCGTGGGCGACGTGACGGACCGCGTGAACCTGACGCCAGTTGCGATCCGCGATGGCGTCGCCTTCATCGAGGCGAACTATAAGAACAATCCGAAGCCTGTCGATCTCGCCTATTTGCCGACTGCGGTTTTCTCGCAGCCCGAGATCGGGACGGTGGGCTATACCGAGGAGCACGCCCGCGAGATGTTCCGCGCCGTGGACATCTATAAGTCGAGCTTCCGTCCGCTTAAGGCTACGCTCACCGGCCGGCCGGAGCGGACGCTGATGAAACTCGTGGTCGACGCGGAAACCGATAAGGTCGTGGGCGCGCATATATTGGGGCCGGATGCCGCGGAGATGGCGCAGTTGCTCGCGATTTCGCTGAAGCTTGGCGCGCGCAAGGCAGACTTCGACGCGACCATCGCGCTCCACCCGACTGCCGCCGAGGAGCTTGTCACCATGCGCGAGAAATGGCAGCCGCCCCAGTAGCGGGGGTAGTGAGCAATACGACGCGCAACGCCCCTCACCCCAGCCCTCTCCCCATGGGAGAGGGAGTTTCGTCGTGCCCGTTGAGAAGGCATCCCCTCTCCCATGGGGACAGGGGCAGGGTGAGGGGTGGAACGTTTTGAATTGGCCTAAGCGGCCCCAAAAAAAGAAGCCCGCGCTTGGCGGGCTTCTCTCTATGCATATGTGAAGCGCTGGACTTAGTAGTCCATGCCGCCGCCGGGCATCTGGGGCATCGGCGAGTCCTTCTTGGGCTTCTCGGCGATCATGGCCTCGGTCGTGATGAGCAGGCCAGCCACGGAAGCCGCATCCTGAAGAGCGATGCGAACCACCTTCACCGGATCGATAACGCCAGCAGCAACGAGATCGACGTATTCGCCGCTCTGCGCGTTGTAGCCCCAGTTGTAGTCCTTCTTCTCGAGGATCTTGCCGGCAACCACGGCGCCGTCTTCGCCAGCGTTCGTCGCAATGATGCGGCAGGGAGCCTGGATCGCGCGGCGGACGATGTTGATGCCGGCCTTCTGATCCTCGTTCTCAGACTTCAGGTTGGCGAGCGCGTGAACAGCGCGGAGCAGCGGCACGCCGCCACCGGGAAGGAAGCCTTCCTCGACGGCTGCGCGGGTCGCGTTCAGCGCATCGTCAACGCGGTCCTTCTTCTCCTTCACCTCGACCTCGGTCGCGCCGCCGACGCGGATGACCGCGACGCCGCCAGCGAGCTTGGCCAGACGCTCCTGCAGCTTCTCCTTGTCGTAGTCCGAGGTGGTCTCCTCGATCTGCGCTTTGATCTGGCTGACGCGGCCCTCGATCTCCTTAGAGTCGCCAGCACCGTCGACGATGGTGGTGTCGTCCTTCGTGATCGTGACCTTCTTGGCCCGGCCAAGCATGGCAATGGTGACGTTCTCAAGCTTGATGCCAAGGTCTTCCGAGATCATCTGGCCGCCGGTCAGGATAGCGATATCCTGCAGCATGGCCTTGCGGCGGTCGCCGAAGCCCGGAGCCTTCACGGCGGCAACCTTCAGGCCACCGCGCAGCTTGTTGACGACGAGCGTGGCCAGAGCCTCGCCCTCTACGTCCTCGGCGATGACGAGCAACGGACGGCCGGCCTGCACGACCGCCTCAAGCACGGGCAGCAGCGCCTGCAGGTTCGAGAGCTTCTTCTCGTAGATGAGGATGTAGGGGTCGTCGAGATCGACGCGCATTTTCTCGGCGTCGGTGATGAAGTAGGGCGAGATGTAGCCGCGGTCGAACTGCATGCCTTCGACGGTCTCAAGCTCGGTCTCAAGCGACTTGGCTTCTTCAACCGTGATGACGCCTTCGTTGCCGACCTTCTCCATCGCCTCGGCGATCAAGCGGCCAACCTCGGTGTCGCCATTCGCCGAAATGGTGCCGACTTGGGCAACCTCGGCGGACGACGTGACCTTCTTGGCCTTGCCTTGCATGTCCTTCACGACGGCGGCCACGGCGAGGTCGATGCCGCGCTTCAGGTCCATCGGGTTGGCGCCGGCCGCAACCGACTTCGCGCCCTCGCGGACGATGGCTTGGGCAAGAACGGTCGCGGTGGTCGTGCCGTCGCCAGCGATGTCGTTGGTCTTGGAAGCGACTTCGCGCACCATCTGTGCGCCCATGTTCTCGAACTTGTCCTCAAGCTCGATCTCTTTCGCAACGGTCACGCCGTCCTTGGTAATGCGCGGCGCGCCGAAGGACTTGTCGAGAACGACGTTGCGGCCTTTGGGGCCAAGTGTAACCTTCACCGCGTCTGCAAGGATATCGACGCCGCGCAGCATGCGGTCGCGGGCTTCTTGACCAAAACGTACGTCTTTAGCAGCCATATTTCATGACTCCTTGAATTATGTTGAACCTATTTGCGCGCTATCGCCCTCCGGGCTACTTGAGCGCAAGTTGTGGGGTGTACTGCGGTCGCTTACGCGGCTTTCTTCTTGCCCTTGCCGCCTTCGGCAGCGCCCGTCTCGATAACGCCGAGAATGTCGCTTTCCTTCATGATGAGAAGGTCTTCGCCGTCGATCTTGACCTCGGTGCCGGACCATTTGCCGAACAGGACGCGGTCGCCGTCTTTTACGTCGAGCGCGACGATCTTGCCTTCTTCGTTGCGGGCGCCGGGGCCAACTGCAACAACTTCACCCTGCTGAGGCTTCTCTTTGGCCGTATCTGGAATAATGATTCCGCCCTTAGTGCGCTCTTCTTCCTCAAGACGGCGCACTACCACGCGGTCATGCAGCGGCCTAAATTTCATGGGTATCCTCCTCAAACGAATATGCGATCGGATGATCGGGCGCGGCGTTTGCCGGACCGCCCTTGTGGGCCAGAAATATTTAGGCCTGTTAGCACTGTCAAGGGGTGAGTGCTAATCTTTCACCGGGGGCGCTCGCACCCGCTTGAAATCAGGCCTAAAAATCCGCGCATAAAAATTGCCGCGCCACGCTGCCGCGGCAATCTTCCGGTTCAGCGTCCCGCTACGCTAGGCTTGATGCGGCCCGCGCATCTGCATCAGGATCGCTTCAATGCGCCGCCAGCGGTCCGCTTGCTCGCGGTCGCTCTTCTTTTCGAACTCGGTGGCTTTGTGAGCGGCCTCTGCGATGGCCTTTTGGCCCCGTGCCTTCCATAGCTCACGGGCGTAGACGTGAATGTCGCTTTCTTGCATGGCATGGTCCTCCTGAGCGCGCTATTTCCTCAGCGATCGCGCCCACTTTGGCATTCCCCGCATCGTCAAGTGCTAGCAGCTTACACCCGAGGGCATACCGGCACAATCTAGGGCTGTACGGCAAGCACTATCAAGCAGTGGACAAGATCGCGAATCCGGCGGGCGCCGTTCCGCCTTCTTCGAGAACCGATACCTCGCTCACTCTAGCGGACGGCGGACCCACGCGGCAGCGCTGGAGCATGCTGTCCACGGTTGCCTGGGCGCCAGAGAACAGCGCCTCGACAGCGCCGTCGCGCCGGTTCCTAACCCAGCCGTTAAGCCCCAGGGCCGTGGCGGTGCGTTCGGTCCAGGCCCGGTACGCCACGCCCTGCACGCGGCCAGTAATGAGCACCCGCACGGTGCGCCGGTCCAGGTCATTCTTGCTCGCATTCATAGAGGCGCCACTCCATATACAACCGCCTTTGCAGCCGCACGGCAACGAATAGTTAACGCTACATAGCATATAGGCGGCGCGGGCGATGCAGATGGCAAAGGCAACATTTGCAACTTTATTCCAGCGGCGTACTTTATATTTTCCACACACATATGTAAGCTGGTCAGAAGTGGAATAACACGTTGGTGCCGTTTATGGCTGGCATAATGCCGAATGGGTTTTGGCGCACGCTTAGCATCGGACAGGTCTAAGGTGGGAGGGGCGATGTATTCTTTGAGCGTACCTGAGGACGGCGCCTTGCATGCGGCAACTCGCGACTCAGGGCTCGAAGCTGCCGGCGCCATCCCATGGGGAACGCATTTCTGCCAGTTCTACGCCAGCAAGGAGGACCTCCTCGAAACGCTTGTCCCCTATATGAAAGCGGGCCTCGAAGCGAATGAGTTTTGCTTGTGGCTGACCTCGCCGGCAGTGCTCGATGCACAGGAGGCCGAGGCCGCGCTCCGGCGCGAAGTCCCTGAGCTGGACCGCTATCTTGCGGAGCATCGGATCGAATTCGTCCGAGAGCGGCCAATGGTATCGGGAAGGTGGCTCATTTCGATTCGAACAAAGCGTTCAAAGAGCCTGCTTGAAATGGCCGATGCGGCGCTCAAGAGCGGCTTCGACGGCCTGCGTGCGGCGGGTTCCGGCGCCCTTGCCTGGCTGGAGCAGAGGACCTTGGAAGAGTACATCAGCTACGAAAGCGATGTGGACAGGGCCGTGAGTACTCACTGCGGATGCTGGTGCTTTGCCCCTATCCGCTCGAGCAGTGCGGCCCCCGGGAGATCGTCGATGCTGCCGCCAATCACGAATTCGCGCTGATACGCGGCGCCAAGGGCTGGCAGGTCCTGGAGAATACAGCCCGCCGCAGAATTGAGGGGGAGTTCAAGAAGTTCGCATCGCTGGCCGGCAACAGCTCGGAATTCATCGGCATCTGCGGCATGGATTTCGTGCCGTCCTACATCAACGAGGCTGGGCTCCGCATGGTTGGGCTCGACGATCTTGCCCAACTCAGGGAGGTCTCTATCAGGGCTCTCTTTTTTCCCGAGGACCAAAGGCTTATCCACGACGACTTCCTGCCGCGCGTCTTCGCCGAAGGGCGGGCGGAAACGGTCATCCGCTTCCGCCACTTCAAAACGGGGGCGCCCTTATGGATGATCTGCAACATTTTCATCCTCAAGGGAGACAAGGGCGAGCCCATCGGGCTTGCAACCGTCAGCCGGAACATCAACGAGCGCAAGCTTGCCGAGGATGCAGCCAGATGGAACGCCCAGCGCAACGAATTGCTCTCAAGCGTTGCTGCACGCCTGCTCAGGACGCGCGATGCCAAGGCCGAGGTCGAGGAGCTTTGCCGGAAGGTAACGGCGTTTCTCAATTGCGATGTCTTTTTCAATTTTCTCGTCGACGAAAAAGAGGGCCGGCTGCGGCTCAATGCGTGCGCTGGCATTCCCGAAGATCAGGCCCGCTCCGCTGAAACGGTCGATTATGGAGCGACCGTCTGCGGCACCGTTGCCCGCGACCGCTACCGGATTATCGCCGAATACATTTCGAGCAGCGATTCGCCCCTGACTGCGACACTCAAATTTTATGGTGTCGAAGCCTATTGCTGCCACCCGCTTATGGCTCAAGACCGGGTTATCGGTACATTATCGTTCGGCACCCGCACCCGGCAACGATTCGCCAGCCGCGAGATCCAGGTCATGGCCGCGGTGACAGACCTTGTGGCGATGGCCATGAATCGCATTCAAACCGAGAAGGCGCTCCGCGATAGCGAAAGACAGCTCCGGCAACTCGGGAACAGCCTGCCCGACAGCGCGATCTACCGTTACGGTCGCGAGGCGGATGGCACGCCCCGGTTTTATTATCTGAGCGCGGGCATCGAGCAACTGAACGGCGTGCGGATCGATGACGTGCTACGCGATGCGGGTACGCTTCACCGGCAAATCCTGCCCGAATATTTGCCCCGCCTCATGGAAGGGGAGCAGCGAAGCGCACGCGAGCTTTCCGACTTCGAGATGGAAGTCCCGATGAAAAGGCCGGATGGCGAAGTCCGCTGGATGCGATTGAAGTCCCGGCCGCAACGGATGCCGGATGGGCGCGTGATCTGGGATGGGGTGCAGACCGATATTACTTCGCGGAAGAACATGCAGGATGCCCTGCGTGTGAGCGAGGAGCGGCTCCGCGCCATCGTGGGGACGGCGCTGGACGCCATCATCGTGATCGATGCCCAGGGAGATATTCAGTCCATCAATCCCGCGGCGGAGCAGATGTTTGGGTACAACTCGGCTGAAGCGGCCGGGAATGGCATTACCATGCTGATGCCGGAGCCTTACCGCATGAGGCACCGCCTCCGCGTCGCCGCCTCGCTGAACGGCGCGCCGGCGCGGTTTCAACAGGTTGAGGTCGAGGGGCTTCGCCGCGACGGCACGGCATTCCCCGCCGAGCTTTCGGTGGCGCCCTGGGAAGCGGACGGAAAGCGCTACTTTACAGGGATCATCCGCGACGTAACCCAGCGCAAACGGCGGGAAGAGAAGATCAACGTGCTATTGCGCGAGGTCAATCACCGCTCCAAGAATATGCTGAGCTTGGTGCAGGCAATCGCATCGCAGACCGCGGCCAGAGACCCGGTCGAGTTCGTCCGCCACTTCTCCGAGCGCATACGGGCGCTCGCCGCGAGCCAGGATTTGCTGGTCAAGAGCCAATGGCAGGGCATCAGCGTCGAGGAACTGGTGAAATCGCAGCTTGCGCACTTCCGCGATCTGCTTGGCGACAGGATCGAACTCAAGGGGGCGCTATTGCGCATCGCCGCACCGGCGGCGCAGTCGATCGGCATGGCGCTGCACGAACTAGCCACCAACGCCGGGAAATACGGTGCGCTCTCCACGGGCGCGGGGCGGATCGCGATCTCCTGGAGCCTCAACACGGAGCGCTCGGGCAAGCTCCGCTTCTGCCTGCGCTGGACGGAGACCGGCGGGCCGGCCGTTTCAGTGCCGAAGCAGCGGGGCTTCGGCTCAATCGTCGTCGAGACCATGCCCCGCATGGAATTGGATGCGGACGCGGAACTGCTCTACGCGCCGGAAGGACTCCGGTGGCATCTCGATTGCCCGGCGGAGACCGTGCTTGAAACGGATAACGATCCTTCCACCTTCAGAATGATCGCGCAGTAAATAGGCCCTGACCGGGCTTGACAGGGCGCCGCCTTTGGCCCACCTATGTTAATGTAACTTACATTTACATAGAGGTTACGCGATGCACTTGGTTGCGAAACTGGACGATATCGGCAAGCCCGCTTGGATCTTGCTGACGATCGCCTCGTTCATGATTTGGTGGCCGATCGGCTTGGCCGCCTTGGCTTTTCTGATAGGGAGTGGACGCATGGGATGCGGATGTCACGGGCATACAGGTTGGGGCGAGCGCCGCGAGCGGTGGCGCGAGATGCGCGATGAGTGGCGAGCAACGAGATGGGGCGGCTATGGCGCGGTGCCAAGCAGCGGCAACGCCGCGTTCGACGAATACCGCAACGAAACGCTGAAGCGGCTTGAGGATGAGCAGAAGGAGTTCTCTGGCTTCCTCGACCGCCTGCGCCGGGCCAAGGACAAAGCCGAGTTCGACCAGTTCATGGCCGGGCGCCGGGATGTACCTCCAGGCGAGCCCACCAATAGCTAAGACGGGGGCGCCGCGAGGCGCCCTATTCATTTCGGCCCATCTTCTCTGCGACCTTGGAGCACTTTCGGAAAAAGTACGCGTGTCAGGGCATTGCGATTTGTCAATTTAAGTTAAGCTGTGCCTTTGGCGCTACAGCCAGATACCTCCCTCAAGCACTACGATAGACATATACGAATAATAAAATACCTGCGCGGAACAAAGTGCGGGGTGCGTAAAGTATGGGAGTAAGGGGGGTAGAGTGAAGTTCGATCTCAGGTTTTCTACGGCTGCGGCTGTGTTGCTGGCAGGCGTGGGCAGTACTGCCGCGCATGCGACCGACGGCTATTTCATGAACGGGTACGGCGCAAGCCAAACGGCACTTGCAGGCGCGGGCGTTGCCTACAGCCAGGATGCGATGGCCATCTCGCTGAACCCGGCGGGCCTTGTGAATGTGGACGATCAAACGGTGGCCGGCATTGCGATTTTCATGCCGTCCCGTTCCTACACTGCTGGAGATCCTACCCAGCCATTCCCCTACGGAAACGCGGTAGAGACGGGTACCCACAACTCCGGAAACAACTGGTTTCCCGTCCCCGATTTTGCCTGGACCAAGCATTTGGGGCAGGACACTGTGCTCGGCGTTGGCGTTTACGGCAACGGCGGCATGGATACGCGTTATCCAAACACGATCTTCAAGTCGATGGGATCATATGGTCCGACTGGCGTGGACGTGAACCAAGCTTTCATGTCGGTATCGCTGTCCCAACGGTTCGGCCAGCTCTCCGTTGGTGTCGCGCCGGTTTTAGCGATGCAAATCTTTAACGGCATAGGACTTGGCGCGTTCGCCAATCCGGCGTTCAACACTTCGCCATCGAACGTTTCCAACAACGGCTACGCCTTCTCTTATGGCGGTGGCGTCCGGGCGGGCATCGAGTACGACGTTACCCCAGCGTTGCGCGTGGCCGCGGCCGGCACCAGCCGCATGTACATGACCAACTTCGATATTTATAAGGGGCTATTTGCCGGGGGCGGAAACTTCGACATTCCGGCATCGATTACGGCGGGCATATCTTACGATGTACGGCCGAACGTCACAGCGATGTTCGACTATAAGCACATCTTCTACAGCGATGTTAAATCAATCGCAAATCCGTCCACGAACCCACCTCCTTTCGGTGCGGACAACGGTCCTGGTTTTGGCTGGCACGATATCAACGTGTACAAGTTCGGCGTGGATTGGCGATATAGCCCCTTGTGGACCTTCCGGGCCGGTTATTCCTATAACGACAGTCCGCTCAACACGCGCGATATCATGATGAGCATCCTCGCGCCTGCAGTGGTTCAGCATCACATCACCGGCGGCTTGAAGTACCGGTGGTCCAGCAACATGGACGTCGAGTTGTCCGCAATGTACGCGCCGGAGAACACGCTTAAGGGAACAACACCTACGAGCTATGGCGCCCAGCCGATCGAAGTTCGTATGTACGAAGTCGAGGCTATGGCCGGGATCGTCTACCATTGGAATGGCCGCCAGGAACTTGAGCCTCTGAAGTAAATACGAAAGCTCTCAGTCGCATAAGAGTATATACACAAGAAAAGCGGCCAAATGGCCGCTTTTTTCGATTAAAGTAGTTCAGCCATACAAGCATGAACTTCGCCATGCAAAATATATGTCCACTTGTATTGTTTGCTGGCTTTGGCTCATACAATTGGATACTAATTGAGCAGAACATGTGATGGACCTTAAGCCTTCCTGGCGGTTTATGGGAGAGGGCATGCGGGGCGGAGGCCTACCCATCAACGAGGAGGGCTTCACATGTGGAAATCTCTAACGGCAGCTATGGCCGCCGCAGGCCTTTTGGCGGCAAGCCAGGTTACGTTCGCCAGCACTCTTGCGCCCAGCCCCGGCAGCCAGTTGGTGCCGGAAAGCAGCCAGATCGTACCGGTGGGGTTTGGCGGTCATGGCGGCGGTGGCATGGGCCATGGCGGCGGCGGAATGGGAATGGGTCATGGCGGCGGTGGAATGGGAATGAGCCATGGCGGCGGTGGAATGGGAATGAGCCATGGCTTCGGTGGAATGGGCATGGGCCATGGCTTCGGTGGAATGGGAGCGGGCCACGGTCCCGTTGGCCACGGGCCTATGATGAGCCATGGCGGCATGCACGCACACCATTTCAACCACCACCATTTCCGGAACGGGCGGTTCTTCGGCTTCGGCCTGGATTACGGCTACCCCGATTGGTACGGCGGCGGCGGAAGCTGCTATTGGAACTGCCGGTCGGAAGGCCATGGGCCGGGCTATTGCCAGGCTTACGCCTGGGAGTATTGCTACTAAGCGCCGTATAGCCGCCTCCGGGCGGCCCGGTTCGCGCACGCCAGCGCCGGCATTGCTGGACGCCGCCGCGCGCGGACTCATGGCCTGTGCCAGGGTCGAACGCTGCTTCCCCGCATAGCCGGAACGATGAGCGAAACGCCCCGCGGCACGAGAAGAATGTAAAAGGCGATCTGCGCGATTCCGGCAGATGTGCCCGGTGGCGACGGGCGAGGGCAAAGCCCAGCTTGATGCACAACAATCTATGATTAGCCGGCTCTCTGGTGTGCGCTTTTTAGACAAAAAGCCGGAGAGAATCGCCATATTTAGGGTGTAGAACAGACGTGTCCGCGTAATTGCCATCCATATATCAACCTATATGTTGAATTACTAAGATATACGTAGACCATGCTGAAAAAGTAGATGGGTTGTTGTGCTCGTTGCTTCTTTGGCCTAAACGGGTCACGGGGGAAACCGATGCTAAAACTTTCCGAACTCCGCAAGCGCAACCAGCCGCTCAAGTACCGCCGCATCGCCGCGCGCGTCACGGACGCCGAGCATGCCCTTATCCAGCAAGCCGCGGACTTGCAGGGGCAGTCGCTCTCCGGTTTTGTCCTGGCCACGCTGCAAAGAGAGGCGATGCAGGTCATCGAGACCATGGAGATGGTGCGGGGCACTGCCAGCGAGAGCGGCGAGCCCGGCGAAGTGCTGCCCGGGGCTCCGCGCGACGAGGGCCAGTATCTGCCCGGCATCGAAAAGCGCAATCTCAAGACCGGGCGTTCCAAGCGAAGCCAATTTTAGTTGAATAGTTCGCGGCGGTCATCCAAGATCGGCGTTTATCTCCTGTTCCAAAATTGCAACCCCAGGCGGCAAAGGCCGTTCGGCTCGCGGCTAGGCGCGACATGGGAATCCCGCTGTTCCCATTCAATTCGCGCCATAGGCCGGCGCAAGATTGAGCGCTTATCTTGCGCCTGCGGCCCAGTTGCCGCTGGAGCGGAAGAAAATGAATTTGGACGAAGCGGTCAGAGCGCACGCGGCATGGAAAACCAAGCTCTCGTCCTATCTTCGCCACCCCGACCGCTCGATCAATCCCGTCGAAGCAGGCTGGGACGATGCATGCCCCCTTGGGCAATGGCTGAACGGCGAGGCTAAAAGGAACCTATCCGGCATGCCCGAATACCAGGCTCTGGTTGCGGAGCATACGCGATTTCACCAGGCTTTCGGCAAAGCGGTCGAGCGGGCGGACGCTGGCGAGGTGCTGCAAGAGGAAGAGGTGCTGGGCTGGGACAGCGAATTCGGCATCGCCTCCCGGGAGATCGTGCAATTGATTGTGAAATTGAAGAAGAAGGCCGCAATAACTTAGTGGCCTGCGTCAGCGTCTGTTCAGCTTCACCACGTCTGCCCCTACCTCTCAGGCAAGATCGGTTTGGGCGAAGTCGTTGCCCTTGTAGATAAGCGATACTTTGAGAACCTTGGCGCAGGCATAGGCGAAGCAATCGCCAAAGTTGAGATCGGCGGCGTGGCCCACGGCTTTGCCATAGGCAGCACTCGCATCGAGAGCAAATCGCCCAACTTCCGGCGAGATAGCCACCTCTTCCGCCGCAATATCTTCGACGAATGCGTCGACGGCCTTTTGAGCTTGCCGCAGAAGCTCAGGCGACGGCTTTCTGCTCACCGCCTTTTGCCGGGCAAGAGCGGCCGAAGCCTCGAATTTCACCAACGGCGAAACGAAAAACTGGGCGCCGCAGTCCGCCAGCCGCTTTTCGAGTTCCTCGTAACCCGGTTCGCGTCCGAGAATTGCGACGATCACGGAGGCATCGACGAACATCAGGCATCGCCCCATAGTTCGTCGGTATAGGTCTTCATGTCGAAGCCGGGATCGCCCCGCCCCATTGCGTCGGCGAGCGCTTTCGACCGCGCCAGACGTTCCCTGAGCGGCAAAGCGCGGCGCGCTTCTCTAAGTTGCGCACGTAGGGCACTACGAACGGCCTCGGTCTTGGTTTTTGCCTTGGTTAGCTTGCGAACCTCCTCCGCAAGAGCATCCACCTCGGCATCTCGAATGAAAAGCGCCATTTGCATATCTCCACCTGATATCTGTATATCACATATGGGATATATTCACCAGCTTGGATTCAAACCCGGCGCTCCCGCATACCCGCAATGCAATTGGCCGGCAGGACCTCCGGGGCCTACGTTTCACGCCCTAACCTCAAGCGGTGCCGGCAAAATCGAGTTCAAGCCTGCGCTGGTGCGGTGCCGCGCGATGCTCGATCAAGTAAACCTCCTGCCAGGTCCCCAGCGCCAGCCGGCCGCCGCGCACCGGCAGCGAAAGCTGCACCGCGGTTAGCATCGTTTTAATATGCGCCGGCATATCGTCGGGTCCTTCGCTTCGGTGTCTGTAGGGCGCACCTTCGGGGGCGAGCCTTTGCAGCGCGACGGCGAGGTCGGCTAGCACATCGGGGTCGGCATTCTCCTGCACGGTGAGCGAGGCCGAGGTGTGGGTGCAGAACACCGAGAGAAGCCCGGAGCCAGCGCCATTGTACTTCAGAAAGCGCTGCAACTCAGAGCCGATAGGATAGAAGCCGGTCCCACGCGTGGCGATGCTCACTGTGCCACTTCGGTAACAGGGGTCTGTGCTCATGCTTACGATTTCTCCAAAAAAAATGTCAAGCTTTAAGCGGCGTTTACGTCGTGTTTGCATTTCGTAAGCATAGTAACGGCTTAGTGGCGGAAAAGCACCTCAGAGGGGGGTCGCGGAAGAGATCGCGTTCCAGGAACTATGTCTCAGCAAGGCACAGCGAAAGCCGGGCACAGCGCCGGCTCAGGCGGCGGGATAGCCAGTGAGGATCTGGCTGCCGGGTCCGCGCGCGAAAGCGTTGCCGGGATCAGCCCTCCGGCTGAGGACAGCGCAGCCGCCGCATCCGGCGACGGCCTGAGCGAGGCGGAGGCGCAGCTTTACGCCTATCTCGATTTGATGACGAATTCGAAGCCTCAGAGCGGTTTCCCGCCGCTTGACGAGTTGAACGCCCGCCTGAACGAGGAGCCTTACCGCGACAGCCTGCTTTTTCCGCGCGCGGAGGACGGCGGCCAACTCTATTCCCCTTCGGATGACGACGACGATTGGTCTGAGCCGGATGACGATGTTTCCGGCGGCCTGTCCTACTTCGACCATCGCTTCACCGAGCTGAAGCAACTTCTTGTCAGGAAGGACGAAGGCAAGCGCGAGATCGAGCATATCAAGTCGAGCCTCGGCGAAATCCTTACGCGCCTTGAGCAGATTGCAGCGGACCTGCCCAGCGGCAGGAGCCTGGAATCGATCGATACCAAGCTCGGCGCGCTTTCCGGATCGCTGGACGCGGCGGCGGAGCAAACCGCTACGGATGCGAACCGTATTTCGCGCGCAGCGGAAGAGATCCTCGCCGCCAGCGCCCGCATACGGGAAGTGCCCGTAAGCTTCGAGAAGGCCGCGCGCCGCACCGTCGATGGCCTGGGCCATACCGTGGCCGCGACGGCGTCGCGCGCAGCCGTCATGGCGGCGCACCAGGTCAGCGAGCATCGGCAACCGGCCGTTGACGCCGGCGTGGCCGAACGCCTGGAGGCGGAGCTGCGCGCGCTGAACCAGCAATCGCGCCAGACCGGCGAGCGCACGGAAGCCGCGCTCGATCGCGTTCATCATACGCTCAAGGATTTTCTCGACCGCGGCCCTTCGCCTCGCGGCGACGCCAGCACGCAACCGCCCAAGAAAAGGACAGGCCTGCACGTGCCCATTTCCGGCAATTCCGCGGTCTACAAGCGCGGCGACACTGGCTTCGGCGCGGCGCCCGCAAGCGAGGCGCGGCTTGACACGCTTCTCCTGCGCAACCCGCCGCCCTCCGATCCAGCCCTCTTCGAGGCATTGCGGGAGGCGGATAGCAAGTATGGCCGTAAAAAGCCGCAGCCTAAGCCGGAAGCAAGTACCGGCCGGGGCGGCATGCAGCCTGCATTCGCGGGCGCATCGGCCTTCCTCGACGACGACAAAACCGCGCCGCTGGGCGGCATCGCGGCCGTCGCATTCATCCTGCTTCTGGTGAGCGCCGCGCTGTTCTACCTCCATACCAAGGGCCGCATCGATGTGCGCATCTCGGCCGTGCCCGCGGCGATCCACCAGCTTGTCCACGCGCCCACGGGGCCGTCGCCTGCAGCAGTGGCATCCGCTTCCGGCGTCAAGCAGAAAGGCCCCGCGCTGCTCGCCGCCACGGATGGCAATAGCGGCTCGCAAGCCGCCGCCGAGGACGTGGAGGCGCTGCTCGCCGCCGCGCGCAACAAAGACCCGGATGCGCGGCGCGATGCGCAGTACCGCATCGGCGTACACTTCTTGAACGACGGCGGCCTAGAAGGCGGCCCCGTGTCGGCCGCGCGCTGGTTTACCAAGGCGGCGGATGAAGGTCACAACGAAGCGCAGTTCATGCTGGCGTCGATGCTGGAGCGCGGAGTGGGCGTGGAGAAGAATGAGGGGAAGGCCATCGAGCGCTACCGGCAGGCGGCGAGCGGGGGGCACGTCCAGGCGATGCACAATCTCGGCGCCATGCTGTTGAAGAACGCCTCGGCGCTATCCTACCGCGAGGCCGCGGCCTGGTTCGAGCAGGCGGCGAAAAAGGGTTTCCCGGATAGCCAGTATAATCTGGCGCTGCTCTACGAGCACGGGCTTGGCGTCGAGCAGGACCTTCTGCGCGCCTACCAGTGGTACGTCGAGGCCGCGAAGGCAGGCGTCAAGGAAGCGCAGGTGCAGGCAGAACGGCTCCGGCGCACGCTGCCGTCCGCGCTGAACGTGCCGGGCGGCAAGCCGGCGGTGCAGCCCGGCTCGTGGAAGCCTGTACTTGTGGACACAAAGAAGAGCGCCAGTATTGGCGGCGGCGGCGTACGGGGGTAATCCCCGGACAGGCTGATGGATTGAGGAAGTCCCCCTCACTCTGTCTCTCTCTCCAAGGGGAGAGAGTACCCCAGAACTACTGCTACGGGGTATTCAGGCGTCCCCTCGCCTCAACATGCAAGGGACAGGGTGAGGGGGGCTTCTGCTTCGCTCCCCTCAAAGAAATACCAAATTCCCCAAACAAATCGCCGGCGCTGCCTTCACCTGAGCCGCCGTGCGAGGTTTCACATGCCTGTCATCAAACAGGGCTAAGCGTCCCAGAACTTCAAACGCGAAGCTCAAGGGCGGGCATGTCAGAGACGCTACTGGTATTGGGGAGCATCCTCGGGTTGACGCTGTCCGGTTTGCTGGTTTGCACGATTGCTTTCAGCGAGTTCAAGTTCTGGCCGACGCCGGGCAAGGGAACCTGGCAGAGCTTCCTGTTCTGGGGCCTGTTTCGCAGCGTCAATACCATAACGCTCGTCATGGCTTTTGTCTGCTGGCAGCCCTGGCAGGAGTTCTCGCCGGCGCGGCTTGCGGGCGCCGGCATCGCGATCGTTTGCGGCGTCCTCTACGGCTTGGCGCTCCATGCTCTTGGCCGCACCAACGTCTACTGCGGCCGCGACGGGCTCGTTACCGGCGGCATCTACGCCTGGACGCGCAATCCGCAGTATGCAACCGCCATCCCGGCGTATCTGGGCTTGGCACTCGCATCTTTCTCCGCCGCGTTCTTTGCCGTTGCCTCTCTGGCGGCACTTTGCTTCGCGCTGATGGCGTTTGCCGAGGAACGCTGGCTCGAAGCCGCCTACGGCACGGAGTACCTGCGGTACAGGCGTGAGGTCGCCCGCTTCTACAATTGGCGCTACGCGCTGGCGCTGCTCAAGCAGGAGGTCCTGCCGGCAAGGCAGGCCGCCGAGGAGCCGGTCTCTGAACGGTCTTAGCGCCCGCGTCCGGCCCGGAGATCCCTTGCGGCCAGTCACGAGAAAAAATGCCCCGGTTTCAGGTCAACGGCATTTAGGAATCGAAGCGATGCCCAAGGACAGCAATCAGGACGGAAGCCAGCCGCTAGAGCCTCGCCGATACCGGACGCTTTTCGTTTCCGATATTCATCTGGGCGCGCGGGCCTGCCAGGCGGACGCCTTCCTCGATTTCCTCCGCTACAACGAAGCGGACACCATCTATCTAGCGGGCGACATTATCGATTTCTGGAGCCTGAAGCGCACGCCGCTGTGGCTGCAGTCGCACAACGATGTGTTGCAAAAGCTGTTGCGGAAAGCCCGCAAGGGGACACGTGTCGTCTTCATTCCCGGCAATCATGACGAAGCGGTGCGCGGCTATTGCGGGATGAGCTTCGGCGCCATCGAGATCCATCGCGACGCGGTGCATGCGGCTGCGGATGGGCGCCGCTACCTCGTCATGCACGGCGACGAGTTCGACATGGTTGTGCGTTACGCCCGCTGGCTTGCGCTGATTGGGGACCGCTCCTACGAATTCGCGGTTTGGTGCAACCGGCCGCTGAACTTCGTCCGGCGCAGGCTTGGCTTGGGTTTCTGGTCGCTCTCGAACTATCTCAAGTTGCGCGTGAAAACCGCTGTGAATTTCATCGGCGAATTCGAGCAGGCCGTCGCGGCGGAGGCGAAGCGGCGCGCGGCCGACGGCGTGATTTGCGGCCACATCCACCATATGACCGACCGGATGATCGGCGGGGTTCGCTACATCAACTGCGGCGACTGGGTCGAAAGCTGCACCGCGATCGCCGAGGACCACGACGGCACGCTTCACCAAATCCGCTGGCATGCAGTACCGGCAAAGCCGGCGCTGGCTCTTCCCGCGCCGGTTCCGCTTGCCGCCATCGAGGCGCTGTCGCGCGGCCACGCCGGCTTTGGGCGGAATGGCGGCCAACTGGGCAGCCTCTGCCCCCGCGCCGCTCTCAAATGCCCCCCCGCCGCTGCGCAAAGACATGGCTATCGCAGAATGAACTCAAACCGGCATGCGCGCTCCAGGTGTCGTTCCCTCGAAGGCGGGAAGCCATTTGTGGCGCCAACGCAAGACCTTAGATTGGTCTCCGCCTGCGCGGGGACCACGCTGCGGCCCGTTTTGGCACGCATTTTCACCCAACTGGCGTTTCTGGAATAACTCAAGGAGGATCGATTTGGCTAACGTTGCGGAAGCGAAAAGGTCGACGAGCACCGCCATGATCGGCGCCGCCGTGTGTCAGAACAGGCCGCTTTCGGCGGAAGGTCTGCGTGAGCGGCTCTTTACTCTGGCATTCTCAAATCTCGTCTATGCGCAGATCTGGGAAGATCCGGCGGTCGATCTGGAGGCGCTGGCGCTCGATAACGAGAGCCGCATCGTCACCATCGCCTCGGGCGGCTGCAACGTGCTGAGCTATCTCACCGCGAGCCCGGAGCATATCGCCGCGGTCGACATCAACGGCGCGCATGTCGCGCTGAACCGGCTCAAGCTCGCCGCAGCCCGGCACTTGCCCGATTACCAGTCCTTCTACCGCTTCTTCGGTGCGGCAAACGCCTCCGAAAACGTGGCGGCATTCAGAAATCACATTCTGCCCCACCTCGACCCGCAAACGGCAGCCTATTGGCAGTCGCGCTATGGCCTGCGCCGCCGCCGCCGGATCAAGCGGTTCACCAGCAACTTCTACCGCGCGGGGCTGCTCGGCAGCTTCATCGGGGCAAGCCATTTCGTGGCGCGGCTGAACGGCGTCAATCCGCGGATGATTCTGAAGGCACGGACGCTTGAAGAGCAGCGCCGCATCTTCGACCAAAAATTCGCGCCGCTGTTCGACCGGCGGGCGCTGCGCTGGCTCGTCAACCGCCCCGCCTCGCTTTACGGGCTCGGCATTCCGCCCGCGCAATATAAGGCGCTATCCGGGGAGAGCGAAGGCGGCATTGCGGAAGTGCTCAAGAAGCGCCTGGAACGCCTGGCTTGCGGCTTCCCCCTGTCCGAGAACTACTTCGCCTGGCAGGCTTTCGGCCGCCGCTATGCGCCCGCGGGCGGGCCGGTGCCTCCCTACCTCGATCCGGCGAATTTCGAGCTGGTGCGGCAGAACGCGCCGCGGGTCTCGGTTCACCACGCCTCTTTCACGGACTATCTTGCCAGTTCGCCCGACGCCAGCCTCGACCGGTACATCCTCCTCGACGCCCAGGATTGGATGAACGACGCCGTGCTTACAGGCCTATGGGAGGAAATCACCCGGACGGCGCGTCCCGGCGCGCGCGTGATCTTCCGCACCGCCGGCGAGGCGACGATCCTTCCGGGCCGTATTCCGGAGCGCATTCTCTCCCGCTGGCAATATGCGGAGGAACTCTCCCGAGAGTTGACCCTTAAGGACCGTTCCGCCATTTACGGCGGTTTCCACCTTTACATGCTGCAGGGATGAGCACGATGCAGGTTGCCGCCACAGCCGCGGAGAAGATGGACGCCATCTACGGCCGCCAGCGCTACATCTACGACGCCACGCGGCGCTACTACCTGCTTGGCCGCGACCGGCTGATTGGAAGCCTCAAGCCTCCGCTTGGCGGTGTGGTGCTTGAGGTCGGCTGCGGCACGGCGCGCAATCTCATCCGCGCCGCGAAGCGCTATCCGGACGCCCGCTTCTACGGCATCGACATCTCCGAGGCGATGCTCAAGTCGGCGCGGGCTTCGGTTGCGCGGCGCGGTTTGCGGTCGCGCGTTACTCTGGGCCAGGGTGACGCCACGGCCTTTCAAACCGGCCTCGCTATTCGGGCGGGCCGCCTTCGACCGTATCTATATTTCCTATTCGCTGTCGATGATCCCGCCGTGGCAGGACGCCCTTAGGCACGCCATGGCGCAACTTGCGCCGCGAGGAGAGCTGCACATCGTCGATTTCGGCGAGTTCGCGGGCTACCCTACGCTCTTCAGAGCCGCGCAACTCGCCTGGCTGCGCCGTTTCTCGGTGGTGCCCATTCCCGGCATGCAGGGAAAGATTGCCGCGCTGGCGGAGGAGGCGGGGCTTAGCGCGACGTCCGAAGCGCTTTATGGCGGCTACGCTATTCAAATGTGCCTCCGCCACCGCTAAGCGCCCATCGAGGTGACTGCTTTCAAAGCTTTCAGCGGATAGCCCCATACATGGCAGCGAGTTCGCGCTCGAAGCCATCCATGGCCAGCCCCTGCCGGTCATCGATTTGAGGACGGCGGAAGAAGTGCGCCGCCTACGCCTGTTCCATTGCTGGAGGGCGCGCGATGAATTAAAACAAAAGTGGGACTTCATTTGGCATACGGGGCGGCCTTATGATCGGCACTATTTTGTCTGTCGTCGGCGGTGTTTCTGAAGCGATCAACATCTATAAATTCGGCAGCACCCTAGCCAAGGGCAGCGATGCCGAACGTGTGCTCGGCGCGCTGGATCGCATCCATGCTCAGGTCGAGCGGCTCAATGACAACATCCTCTACGCGCCGGGCATCGAGGGCTTGAGCCCTATGGCGGGCGCGGCCCAGCGGCTCGGCGATCTGCGTGAAGCCCGCGCGCTTTTGGAGCCGGTGCAAGTGGCGCTGGGCGGAGAGATCGTCTCTTCGGGGCTCATCGAGACGCCGCACAAGATGGAACGGGCGATGCTCGAAAACCCCTGGGCGGTGCTGGAAGACATCCGCCCGCAGCATTTGGCGGTGCACCAGACCAATCCCGACAAGGTGCCGGTACTCTTCATGCATCAAGGTTTGCGCTATATCGGCTGGCAGATGCGCGGGGCCTTGCCGGTTTTATTCAATTGCGAATTGCGCGATCTGCCGGGGTTGGGGGCTTCGCTGACGCCGGAGGTTTGGGACCAACCGCCGCAACAACAGCGCTGGCAGTCTCCGGTACCGCCGGCTCCGGCTGCGCAAGCTGGTTCTCAGGGCGGTGGCGGCTGGCTTGACAAGGCAAAGGCGTTCGTTACGGGGCCGTCAGGCGGCGGCGCCCATTGCGCCCATTGCCAGGGAGACGCGAGCGGTTGCGCGGCCTGCATGGGCGAGCGATGCGGGGCAGGACAAGTTCGGCCTATGGGCGGAATTCGCGCTGGGCGATGCGCGGCAGCGGATGCGCTGGATTAAGCCGGGGACGTTCCAGATGGGCTCGCCGGAAGAGGAAGACGGCCGCGATGACGATGAAGGCCCGCGGCACAAGGTCCGGCTCACGAAGGGCTTCTGGCTTGGCGATACGCCGGTGACGCAGGCGCTTTGGACGGCGGCGATGTGGTACAACCCGAGTGCCTTCAAGGATCCGAAGCGGCCGGTGGAGACGGTGAGCTGGGACGAAGCGCAACAGTTTCTGAACAAGATGAACGCGCGCATTCCGGGGCTCGGGCTGGGGCTGCCAACGGAGGCGCAATGGGAATATGCGTGCCGGGCTGGCACCGAGGGTGCCAAATACGCGCGTGGCGGCCAGACATTGGTGGATATCGCTTGGTTTTCGGAAAACAGCGGCGGCCAGATGCATCCGGTGGCCACGAAGCCATGCAATGACTGGGGCCTTTACGACATGCTCGGAAACGTTTGGGAATGGTGCGCCGATGGGAAACGCAGCTACACTGCCAAGTCAGTCACAGATCCTGCTGGCCCACTGGATAGCGCCTCGCGCGCGCTGCGCGGCGGCTCCTGGAACAACGACGCCGGGAACGCGGGGGCGGCGAACCGCACCGAGTACGTTCGCTTCGGCGGGATCTACTTCATCGGGTTCCGCTGCCGGGCTTGAGTCCGGTTGTGGGCCAAGCGGGGAAAGGTAGCCGGGCCTCCGCCGCCGTGCGGGACGCGCGGCTGCGTAGGTCCGGCGCGGGAGTTGGTGAGTGTGGGCGAAACCTTAAAGAAGGCATTCCTCTCCCCGCAGGGGAGAGGATTTTTGGAATTGCTCTATCGGAAAGCGTGCAAGCCTATAAATACAACCAAAGGTATTTACTATTGCCATTCATGATGCCGGCGGCGCGTTGGACGAGTTGAACTCGTTCCTGCGGACGCAGCGCGCTTTCCGGCAGCTATGACCACACGCTGAATCTCTGGGACCTGACGCCGTACCTCCCCGCCTCCGCAAGCCGCTGACAGTGCGGCACACGCCCATCAGGCGATGGCATCGAGCCCCTTTGCCTTCACCAGCGCGAGCAGCTTGAGCGACGGGCCGGAGGGCCGCTTCTCGCCGCGCTCCCATTCGCCCACCAGCTTCACCGCCACATTGAGGTAGCGCGCGAACACCGCCTGGCTGACGCCTTCGCGCTCGCGCAACGCGGCCACCTCCGCCGCCGGCATGTCCCCGGCCTTGGTCAGGCAGGACTCGTCGAACTCGCGCATGGTCTTCTTATCGATGACGCCAATTTCGTAGGCATCCGCCATCGCCTCATGCACCGCCGCCGCGATCTTGCTCTTATAGGTCTTGGCCATCGCACGCGATCTCCATCCATTTGCCGGCAGCAACCATTGCGTCCGCCTGCTCCTCAGTCCAGCTCAGCATCTCCGCTGCGGCTTGGCGCAACCGCTTCAGGTCTGCATCGCCGATATTGTCCAAATCCTTCTTGGCGAAGCCGAATAGGAACACCGCGCGGGTTTGCGAGCGGAACGCAATCAGCGTGCGATAGCCGCCCGAGCGGCCTTGGCCCTGCCGCGCCACGCGCTGCTTGACGATGCCGCCACCAAGATCGGCATCCACAGTCCCGCGTCCGGCGCGCACGATGGCTTCGCATAAGGCCCGGTCTTCCAGCCGCTCCTTCTTTGCAAAGCGCTCGAAAGCCCGCGTCATGAAAACCCGCACCCGTCCCGCCTTCCAGCCCGTTGAGCAAATATACTCCCCTGAGGGGAGTGCTTCAAGGATTACCCCCCTTTCGCGCAACCAAGGGGCGGAATGAGCGGCAAGGGCTGGTCTCTCCAGGCGAACCGTTGCGCCGCGCGCCGCCGCACAGGCAGCCTTCAATCTTGCCTGCAATTCGTATACTATATCTGGATTGGATTAGGAGCGTTCCATGGCGGCGTGGCAAATTCAGGATGCGAAGGCGCGGCTTGGCGAAGTGATCGAGCGTGCGCGCCGGGAAGGGCCGCAGACCATCGCGGGCGAGGGCAGCGAGCGCGCCATTGTGCTCTCGATTGAGGATTACCGCGTGCTCACTGGGGGAAAGCCCGATTTCAAAGCCCATCTGCTCGGCGGGCCGAAGGTTGACGAGTTCGAGATCCCGCGCGATCCAGACCTTGGCCGCGGCGTCGAGCTATAGGCGATGGCGGGCTATCTGCTCGATACAAACGTCATTTCCGAAACGCGGCGGATCAAGGCGAACCCCCAGGTCACGGCGTTCATAACGTCGGCGCTGACCAATGAGCTATTTGTGAGCGCGCTGACGGTTGGCGAACTCTGGAAAGGCGTAGCGTTGAAGCGGCGGACGGATAGACCGGCCGGGGACCAGCTTGCTGGATGGGTTCAGGGCATCGAAACGCTTTTCGCCAATCAGGTGCTTCCGATGGATGCGGCGGTTGCCCGCATTTGGGGCGAGTTGTGCGCGGGCAAAAGCCTTCCTGTCATCGACGCAGCCATCGCCGCGACGGCACTTGCCCATGGTTTGACGCTCGTGACGAGAAATACCAAGGATTTCGCTCCCTCCGGCGTGCCTGTCCTCAACCCTTGGCAGATATAGCGAACGGTTTCCGCGATGGCTGCACGCAAGCGGCGGCGGCCTGTCTCTCAATTTCTGCTTCGGTATTCGGAAGCTGCCATCACCCATTTGCGCAAAAGAACGGGCAACGGAGTCCGGAATCGACCCCCAAGGGGAAGTTCCTTCTCCGGCGCCGCCGGAGGAAGTGGCAATCGAAGCACTTAGCCAATTACAGCACCGGGTTATGGAATCGTTTCTTTCTGGTGAGGCGCTACCATGGTTAATCCCAACAAGGTAAACGCGCGCATCGCGTGTTCAAATCGCGCGCATTTTTGCGTTTTTTTGCTCACTTTGGGCCGATTTCTGCTTTTCAAAATACCGGTTAAATATACTCGAATATTTGCAATTAACCACGAATATTCTTGGAGTGGACAGTTACCCGGATGACTGCACGAAATTCATATGCTTTATCAATACGTTAGCTGGCGCCCCACTTAACACTTACTCAAGACATTTGTGCTATATTATTTCAAACTCAAAAGACAGCCCTCCGGGCCGCCAAAACAGGGGCCGGAAGTAGCAGGGAGAGTTAATATGAGGTTGCAATGCGCCAAGCCCGCGGCGGAGGCCAAGCAATCAAGTGGATTGGGCGATACCGAATTGCATCAGAATCCCCACGGGATCGATGCGATCCGGGCCGCCATAATAGCGCTCCCGCCTAGCCATGGGCTGGCCTGCGCGAGCCTGCAGCCCAGTTCGGCTGGGTATCGCTTCTGGGCCAATGTGCTGTTTGCGCGTCACTGTGGCAATAAGCCCAGCTCGTGTTTGATTTCGATCAAGAAGGCCGCAAAAAAGCCGTGGCACCTGCTTAGGCAACACTCCCAAACTCCCACGGGGGCGTAAGGTTTACGAAGCAGGAGCTGCAAGAATGTTGAAAGTCGATGCCATTGCCTCGGCTAAGGCGGCACGGGAGCCGTTTTGCTTCCTGGTGACGCAGGTTCTGGACCAGGGCGATCTGGAAAAGATCCGGGCCGATTTCCCATCCATCGAAAAGCCGGGCATCTTCCCGCTGGAAGACCTGAAATACGGCGCGGCCTTTGAGGCAGTCGTAAAGGAGATGCGGTCTCCCGAGTTTGCGGCTGCGGTGGGCAAACAGCTCGATATCGACTTGACCGGGCTGCCGACCATGATCACGGTTCGCGGCCATGCTCAGGCCAAGGACGGGCGCATCCACACCGACACGAAGGACAAGGTTGCGACCTGCCTTCTGTATCTCAACGGCGCTTGGGACGAGGGCGGCGGACGGCTGCGCGTCTTACGCGGCGGTCACGACCTCGAAGACTATATCGCCGAGGTTCCGCCGAGCGGAGGTACCTTCGTCGCATTCAAGGTTGCGGACAACTCCTGGCACGGGCACAAGCCCTTCGTTGGCGAGCGCCGCTACATCATGATGAACTGGATGCGGTCGGACGCGGCACGCAGCCGCCAGTACGGCCGTCACAAGTTTTCGGCGAAGGTGAAACGGCTCATCCCATTCTTCTATAGTGGAAAGTAACATGACCGGTACAGTAACGGCCGCAGGGGGCAATCCCGTCGCGGAGAGTTTCCTTGCGTGCCTTGAGCGTTCGACGCACGCCACTTCGCCTTACGATTACTGGCTTTTGGAAAAGCCGCTTCCCGATGAGGATGCGGCCGCGATCGCGGAGCTGCCCTTCGCGCCTCCGTCCGATCTGGTTTTCAACGGCAAGCGCGAGACCAACAACTCCACCCGCGTCTACTTCAACGCCGAGAACCAAGCCAAGTTCGAGGTAGTCCGCCGCGTTGTGGCCGGCTTCCAGGACCCTCGCGTCCGTAGTGCCATCGAGCAGGCGACGAAAACCGATCTTTCGGATGGGCACCTGCGGATCGAGTATTGCCAGGATACCGAGGGCTTCTGGCTGGAGCCGCACACCGACATCTTCGTGAAGAAGTTCACGATGCTGGTCTATCTTTCGGACGATCCCCGGCTCAAGGCTGCAGGCACCGACGTACATGGCGGCCCGCCGGACTTTCCGTATATTTGCTCGGCGCCTTATGGCAAGAATTTCGGGGTGATCTTCATTCCGGGGCCGAATACATGGCACGCGGTGGGCAAGCGCCCGCTGAACGGCGCGATCCGCAAGCATATCATCATCAATTACGTCACCTCCGGTTGGCGGGACAAATACGAGCTGGCGTAGGGGGGCCGGGCCAGCTCGGCGAGGCGGAGCGAACCCGAAGCGTCGCTCCGCCTAGTACAGCCGAAGGCAAGTGCGCACTCGCTTGCCGCACACCGCAGAGCGAACTTGCCTCAGGCTGTACTAGAATCAATAGTTTACCAGTACGCCCGATCCGCGGGCATCCTGTCAGCGCCAACGGCAAACGGCTCAGAATTTTCGGCGGGGGCGTATTAGTTCCGTACCGGTCGGGGCGGTCGGCCCCATGACCGAAACTGGTTGTGCAGCGCCATGGCACACCCTCCGGTTTCTTAGTCTCATGTAACTTTTTGCTGGGGCGCCCTCCTTGCCCCAGATGCCGATTTCGCAGTGCTGTGGGTTCCTTGAACCCGAGTTCGACGCTTCTTGAACCCCGCGTGCCCATGCTTCCCAATATTGAGCCGTGTTCCGGCCCGCTAGCGCCATCCCGTGTGCTGTGCCTCCAAGCTGCGGCGCTGGGCGCATAGGTGCCAGCGCCGCCATGCCGCATCGCGTCAGCCGCAACCGAATTGGCAGGTTGTGCCTTATTAGGCGCAGCCCAACTTGAATGCGTTTGAATTATCAAGCCTGCGAAGATTGATTACTAAATTGGGCGTTGAATTCCGCTTTGGGCGGGCGTAATTATTATATGGTTTGCTGCGCGGGGAATGCAGGAATGTTGCGGTGCTGCGGCATGCGCACAGAGCACCCGTAATACCGCCCAGTCTGCGTTCAGTGCACCCAAATGTTACCCCCTTCATTCCGGAAAGAGACATTCTACCGGAAGAAATAAGTATTAGTTGAGTCTAACTTTGGGGGTATTAACATCAGTAGTCGCGCTTACATGCTTCGTTAACATAAGGCACACTAATGCAACTGTTGCATGTTTACTTGTTGAAACGATGCCGGCGTATTAATTAAAAAAGATTATGCAGCAATCGCGATATTTTTGTTTGCAAGGACATAAAAATCTGTAAACTTACACTCGATTGAGAAGGCTTATAACTATTCATGTGAGCCCACCTTGCGAAAGGTGAATTGCCGATGCTGTCTTTTTGAGATCTAGGAAATCACATAAACGAGAGTCGCTGGGCTCCATATTGTAGTTGCTCAGTTCCCTCGCCAAGTAGGATGTAGAACCGACTATGTCAGCCGGAAGAGAAGAGGATGGCGGCAGGGACGCCAAGCGCATGAGGACCAAAGCCACACCAATGACCGCTGCAGCCACTCCCGACATAAAGCCCGGGGGACAAGGCCGCGTGAAAGATCCTGCGCGCGACAAACGTTTGGCCAGCAACCGGGTAGGACCCACTGGCCAAGGACGCGTGAAGGATAGGGGCAACGATAAGCGGCTTGCCCAGAACCGGCAGGGACCAACTGGTCAGGGCCGCGTGAAAAATCCAAAGGAAGACCGGCGGCTTTCCGCTAACCGCGAGGGACCCACCGGGCAGGGCAGGGTTAAGGACCCAACGCATGACCGCCGGCTGTCCGAGAACAGGCCGGGTCCCACGGGACAAGGCAGAGTCAAGGATCCTGCCCGAGATAAGAGGCTTCGCGACAACCGGCCATAAACAGTTGTGGGCGCAAGCGCCCACAACCTTCACTCAATCTTTAGTGGAAATCCTGGGCGCAGCCACAGGAAACTGTCTTGCGCCGAGCGCACGCCTGAAGCAAACTACTCGTGCGGGCTAGGCTTGCCTTTCCTGCGGAAATTGTTGTGGCGCTTGCGCTTCTTTGCCAGGGAACAGTTTTGCGCAGCGGTTGTTGCGCACTCTGCACCGCTGTTCTCAGGCTTTTGCTAGATAGATAACTTATGCCGATGACCGACCAGAACAAACTGGCTGCTCCCCGAGCACACAGTTGGGCGGGGCACAGGTCGCGCGAGACGAAGGGTCTGCGTCGGCGGTGTCGGCGTATCTGGATGGCGAGCTTACGGGAGACGAACTCGTAGAGTTTGAGACACTTTTGCGGAACGACGAGGCGCTGTCCCGCGAGATTGCCGCGATGCGGCGCATCGACCAGCAGCTTACCGGGCTGGGTGCCGACGTCCTCGACGAGCCGATCCCGGAAGCGTTGCTGGTGGCCTTGGCCCGGCTTGAGAACGAGTGAACCCGCAGTTCCCGCAACCGGAATAACCGCCGTTTCGAAAATAGCAGACATTGCAAGCGGCCTGCCGCCGCCGCCAAGCGTGTCCGCCGTGCTCGCGGGCGAGGGAAGACGGTAAGCCGCGCGAGAGGCTCATGCAGCCGGAGCCATGTTTTTGGGCTTATC
>CAVXDM010000047.1:0-34477 GCA_963760455.1 uncultured Alphaproteobacteria bacterium | reverse complement strand
TCGAAGCACTTAGCCAATTGCAGCACAGGTTAAGTAATCGTTTCTTTCTGGTAAGGCGCTACCATGGTTAATCCCAACAAGGTAAACGCGCGCATCGCGTGTTCAAATCGCGCGCATTTTTGCGTTTTTTTGCTCACTTTTGGCCGATTTCTGCTTTTCAAAGTACCGGTTAAATATACTCGAATATTTGAAATTAACCACGAAGATTCTTGGAGCGGACAGATGCCTGGATGACTGCACGAAATTCATGTGCTTTATCAATACGTTAGCTGGCTCCCCACTTAACGCTTACTCAAGACATTTGTGCTATATTATTTCAAACTCAAAAGACAGCCGTCCGGGCCGCCAAAACAGGGGCCGGAAGTAGCAGGGAGAGTTAATATGAGGTTGCAATGCGCCAAGCCCGTGGCGGAGGCCAAGCAATCAAGTGGATTGGGCGATACCGAATTGCATCAGAATCCCCACGGGATCGATGCGATCCGGGCCGCCATAATAGCGCTCCCGCCTAGCCATGGGCTGGCCTGCGCGAGCCTGCAGCCCAGTTCGGCTGGGTATCGCTTCTGGGCCAATGTGCTGTTTGCGCGTCACTGTGGCAATAAGCCCAGCTCGTGTTTGATTTCGATCAAGAAGGCCGCAAAAAAGCCGTGGCACCTGCTTAGGCAACACTCCCAAACTCCCACGGGGGCGTAAGGTTTACGAAGCAGGAGCTGCAAGAATGTTGAAAGTCGATGCCATTGCCTCGGCTAAGGCGGCACGGGAGCCGTTTTGCTTCCTGGTGACGCAGGTTCTGGACCAGGGCGATCTGGAAAAGATCCGGGCCGATTTCCCATCCATCGAAAAGCCGGGCATCTTCCCGCTGGAAGACCTGAAATACGGCGCGGCCTTTGAGGCGGTCATAAAGGAGATGCGGTCGCCGGAGTTTGCTGCGGTGATCGGCAAACAGCTCGATATCGACCTTACCGGGCTGCCGACCATGGTCACTGTGCGCGGCCACGCTCAGGCCAAGGACGGGCGCATCCACACGGACACGAAGGACAAGGTCGCGACCTGCCTTCTGTATCTCAACGGCGCTTGGGACGAGGGCGGCGGACGGCTGCGCGTGTTGCGCGGCGGTCACGACCTCGAAGACTATATCGCCGAGGTTCCGCCGAGCGGAGGTACCTTCGTCGCATTCAAGGTTGCGGACAACTCCTGGCACGGGCACAAGCCCTTCGTTGGCGAGCGCCGCTACATCATGATGAACTGGATGCGGTCGGACGCGGCACGCAGCCGCCAGTACGGCCGTCACAAGTTTTCGGCGAAGGTGAAACGGCTCATCCCATTCTTCTATAGTGGAAAGTAACATGACCGGTACAGTAACGGCCGCAGGGGGCAATCCCGTCGCGGAGAGTTTCCTTGCGTGCCTTGAGCGTTCGACGCACGCCACTTCGCCTTACGATTACTGGCTTTTGGAAAAGCCGCTTCCCGATGAGGATGCGGCCGCGATCGCGGAGCTGCCCTTCGCGCCCCCGTCCGATCTGGTTTTCAACGGCAAGCGCGAGACCAACAACTCCACCCGCGTCTACTTCAACGCCGAGAACCAAGCCAAGTTCGAGGTAGTCCGCCGCGTTGTGGCCGGCTTCCAGGACCCTCGCGTCCGCAGTGCCATCGAGCAGGCGACGAAAACCGATCTTTCGGATGGGCACCTGCGGATCGAGTATTGCCAGGATACCGAGGGCTTCTGGCTGGAGCCGCACACCGACATCTTCGTGAAGAAGTTCACGATGCTGGTCTATCTTTCGGACGATCCCCGGCTCAAGGCTGCAGGCACCGACGTACATGGCGGCCCGCCGGACTTTCCGTATATTTGCTCGGCGCCTTATGGCAAGAATCTCGGGGTGATCTTCATTCCGGGGCCGAATACATGGCACGCGGTGGGCAAGCGCCCGCTGAACGGCGCGATCCGCAAGCATATCATCATCAATTACGTCACCTCCGGTTGGCGGGACAAATACGAGCTGGCGTAGGGGGGCCGGGCCAGCTCGGCGAGGCGGAGCGAACCCGAAGCGTCGCTCCGCCTAGTACAGCCGAAGGCAAGTGCGCACTCGCTTGCCGCACACCGCAGAGCGAACTTGCCTCAGGCTGTACTAGAATCAATAGTTTACCAGTACGCCCGATCCGCGGGCATCCTGTCAGCGCCAACGGCAAACGGCTCAGAATTTTCGGCGGGGGCGTATTAGTTCGGTACCAGTCGGGGCGGCCGGCCCCATGATCGAAACTGGTTGTGCAGCGCCATGGCACACCCTCCGGTTTCTTGGTCTCATGTAACTTTTTGCTGAGGCGCCCTCCTTGCTTCAGATGCCGATTTCGCAGTGCTGTGGGTTCCTTGAACCCGAGTTCGACGCTTCTTGAACCCCGCGTGCCCATGCTTCCCAATATTGAGCCGTGTTCCGGCCCGCTAGCGCCATCCCGTGTGCTGTGCCTCCAAGCTGCGGCGCTGGGCGCATAGGTGCCAGCGCCGCCATGCCGCATCGCGTCAGCCGCAACCGAATTGGCAGGTTGTGCCTTATTAGGCGCAGCCCAACTTGAATGCGTTTGAATTATCGAGCCTGCGAAGATTGATTACTAAATTGGGCGTTGAATTCCGCTTTGGGCGGGCGTAATTATTATATGGTTTGCTGCGCGGGGAATGCAGGAATGTTGCGGTGCTGCGGCATGCGCACAGAGCACCCGTAATACCGCCCAGTCTGCGTTCAGTGCATCCAAATGTTACCCCCTTCGTTCCGGAAAGAGACATTCTACCGGAAGAAATAAGTATTAGTTGAGTCTAACTTTGGGGGTATTAACATCAGTAGTCGCGCTTACATGCTTCGTTAACATAAGGCACACTAATGCAACTGTTGCATGTTTACTTGTTGAAACGATGCCGGCGTATTAATTAAAAAAGATTATGCAGCAATCGCGATATTTTTGTTTGCAAGGACATAAAAATCTGTAAACTTACACTCGATTGAGAAGGCTTATAACTATTCATGTGAGCCCACCTTGCGAAAGGTGAATTGCCGATGCTGTCTTTTTGAGATCTAGGAAATCACATAAACGAGAGTCGCTGGGCTCCATATTGTAGTTGCTCAGTTCCCTCGCCAAGTAGGATGTAGAACCGACTATGTCAGCCGGAAGAGAAGAGGATGGCGGCAGGGACGCCAAGCGCATGAGGACCAAAGCCACACCAATGACCGCTGCGGCCACTCCCGACATAAAGCCCGGGGGACAAGGCCGCGTAAAAGATCCTGCGCGCGACAAACGTTTGGCCAGCAACCGGGTAGGACCCACTGGCCAAGGACGCGTGAAGGATAGGGGCAACGATAAGCGGCTTGCCCAGAACCGGCAGGGACCAACGGGTCAGGGCCGCGTGAAAAATCCAAAGGAAGACCGGCGGCTTTCCGCTAACCGCGAGGGACCCACCGGGCAGGGCAGGGTTAAGGACCCAACGCATGACCGCCGGCTGTCCGAGAACAGGCCGGGTCCCACGGGACAAGGCAGGGTCAAGGATCCTGCCAGAGATAAGAGGCTTCGCGACAACCGGCCATAAACAGTTGTGGGCGCAAGCGCCCACAACCTGCACTCAATCTTTAGTGGAAATCCTGGGCGCAGCCACAGGAAACTGTCTTGCGCCGAGCGCACGCCTGAAGCAAACTACTCGTGCGGGCTAGGCTTGCCTTTCCTGCGGGAAATTGTTGTGGCGCTTGCGCTTCTTTGCCAGGGAACAGTTTTGCGCAGCGGTTGTTGCGCACTCTGCACCGCCGTTCTCAGGCTTTTGCTAGATAGATAACTTATGCCGATGACCGACCAGAACAAACTTAGCTGCTCCCCGAGCACACAGTTGGGCGGGGCACAGGTCGCGCGAGACGAAGGGCTTGCGTCGGCGGTGTCGGCGTATCTGGATGGCGAGCTTACGGGAGACGAACTCGTAGAGTTTGAGACACTTTTGCGGAACGACGAGGCGCTGTCCCGCGAGATTGCCGCGATGCGGCGCATCGACCAGCAGCTTACCGGGCTGGGTGCCGACGTCCTCGACGAGCCGATCCCAGAAGCGTTGCTGGAAGCCTTGGCCCGGCTTGAGAACGAGTGAACCCGGAGTCCCCGCAACCGGGATAACTGCCGTTTCGAAAATAGCAGACATTGCAAGCGGCCTGCCGCCGCCGCCAAGCGTGTCCGCCGTGCTCGCGGGCGAGGGAAGACGGTAAGCCGCGCGAGAGGCTCATGCAGCCGGAGCCATGTTTTTGGGCTTATCTGGAAGTAGCCTGACGTCTTCGCCGGCCGGAAAGGTCAGTATGGCGCGGGTTCCATGCTGCCGCGGCTCGTAATGCAACGCGCCGGATAGCTTATCCGCCATGCCAGCCATGATGCGCTGGCCAACCCCGCGCTGGCGGGCGGCATCGGTCATGCCGCCAACGCCGTCGTCTTCTACGATAAGCTTCACCTTCGGGCCGTCGGCGCAAAGGCTTACGCGCACCGGGCCACGACCGCCGGGGTAGGCATGCCTGAGCGCGTTCAAGATAAGCTCCGCCGCCACAATTCCCACCGAAACCACCGTATCGGGGCCGGCCTGGAGCGGATCGGCGGTGAAGGCGATGGCGCTTTCCTCGCCGTCCCGCCCCGCGGAGACGTCCCTCAAATCGCGAATAAGGTTTGAGAGATAACCACTTAGCGAAATCCAGCGCACGTCGAAAGACGTGTAGAGCGAGCGATGAACCCGGGCCACGGCAAGAACCCTGCTGTTGGCCTCCTTGAGCGCGGCTTTCACATCCTCGTTACCGGACATCTCTCCTTGAATGTGTAGAAGGGACGCGATCAATTGAAGGCTGTTGCTGACGCGGTGGTTGACCTCGCGCAACAGCAGGGCATGTTCTTCCGCAAGCGCCTTGAATCGATCGGGGCCGGCGCGATGCCCGGCGTGTCCCGGATCGCCATCCTGTTTGGGCTCGATTGGAGCTTTTCGCGTCCGGTTAGGCATGGCGCGGGTCCACCGCGACAACGGGAAGGAGGGCGGCATCCAATGTACAATTTGCGGTTGAGGGTATGAGAGTGTTCACTAGCTACTTTCCTCTATTGTTGCTGCGACAACGTGAGGGTAGCACTCAAAATGTGTATTTATTCCAAATAGTCAAGATAATAAAAATCGGTACACGGGGAAGATATATTACAAAACGGTCACATATACGCCGCGGGCTAGGCCTTAAATCATGGCACAGGCTCAGCTCTGGCTTTATCACCATTGGTATATTCTTCAAGACGCTGGCGCGCACGGCTCAGCCTGCTCTTGACCGTGCCTACCGGGCAATTGCAAACCGCCGCGGCCTCCTCATAGGACAGCCCCTCGGCGGCAATCAGCACAATCGCCTCCCGCTGCTCGGGCGCAAGCCTGCCCAAGCCCTTCAGCACGTCCTGGAACTCGATATATTTCTCCTGCGTCGCTCTAAGCTCCAGATACCCCGGATCGACCTCGTCCAGCGGAGCGGTCTGGTGATATTTCCGGTACCGGATGCCGTTGTAGAAGCTGTTGCGCAGGATCGTAAACAGCCACGCCCGCAAATTCGTGCCCATCTGGAATTTGTCGAGATTGGATAGGGCCTTGACGAGCGTATCCTGAACCAGATCGTCGGAATGCTGCGCGCTTTGCGTCAGCGAAAGCGCAAACGCGCGCAGGTTCGGAATCCATTTCACCAGCTCGTCACGCAAGCCTGCGTGATCGTTCATGTCTTCCGCTCCCGCTTTGCGATCTCCTCGACCAAACGCAGCATCTTTTGGGGGATCGGCTCCTTGAGAACGGCTTCGTAAAACTGGACAATGCCCGCCGTAAACCGCGCCTCGTCCAACTCCCCCCCCTCTGCTGGCGGTATAGCCCGGTGCTTGCCGCCGCCCCGTCCCTCAAGCACCTCCGCGGGCAGCGAACGCGCGCGCGCTGCTAGACCTTGCGGGGCCTGCTCCCTGCCGATGCGCTTCTTCTCCTTGGTTTCCTGAGAAGGAAGGAGAACTTTCTCCTCGCTCTCGCCGGATGCAACCATAATATCAATCCTTTGCCTTGGCTCGCCGGTGGCCCGGACATCGATGGTTATGCCTTAAAACGAGTTTCCCCAGTGGAACACGTTGCGCACCTGTTTGTTGCAACGGGCGTGCAACTTCGCCGGGGCTATAGTTCAGGGGTAAATTCCAATGACAGTATCTCAATCCATCGCTCCGCACCTGCCACACCTGCGCCGGTTCGCGCGGACCCTTTCCGGGTCGCAGGAGAGCGGGGACGCTTACGTCGTGGCGCTGCTCGAAGCGCTTGCCGAAGACCCTTCCATGTTCCCACAGGATATGGACTCCAAGATCGCGCTTTACAGGCTGTTCCTGAAGATATGGAATTCCGTGGACGCAAACGCGTTCCCGGCTTTCCGGCTGGAACAGACAGAGGCCATGCGGGGGCTGCAATCGCTGACGCCGGAGCCGAGGCAGGCGTTTTTGCTGTTGTCCGTGGAAGGCTTCGACGCCCCGGCCATCGCGCAGATCCTGGACACGAGCGAAGCCGAGGCCGTAGCGCTGGTGGCGGCGGCCGATCAAGAAATCGCGAGCCGGATCGGACCGGCCGACATCCTCATCATCGAGGACGAGCCAATGACCGCCGCGCACCTTGAAGACCTGGTGCTGACCTCCGGCCACCGCGTCACGGGCATCGCGCGCACTCATCGGGATGCGCTCAAGCTTGCGCATAGGAAGCGGCCCACGCTGATCCTGTCGGACATCCAACTCGCGGACGGCAGCTCCGGCGTGGAGGCGGTGAACGAGATTTTGGCCGGGCTTGAGGTTCCGGTGATTTTCGTGACCGGCCATCCGGAAATGCTGCTGACGGGGGCGAAGCCCGAGCCGGCCTTCCTCATCGCCAAGCCGTTCAGCGCCGAAACCGTCAAGGCGGTAATCGGGCAGGCGCTGTTCTTCGAGGTCCGGTCGCGGGGGAAAGGCAACCGGCGCGAGGCGGAGGCGCGCGGCGCCAGGATTTGAGGGCTGCGGCTTATTCGAGCGTCCCTTCTGCCGGCCGGCAGCCGCCGCTCGCCGCTGGTGGTAGCAAAAATGGCAGGCTCGCCATTATAACCCTGATTGGCCTCGCCATCGCCTCGCTCCCGGTTGCACGCCGCAACAGGAATTATATAAACTGATTTGCGAGACAGGACACTAGCGGCCGCACTCGGGCCGTTTGAAACACCAAAGCGCGCGCCGCCCCGGCCTCAACCGGATCGACGCGCGCCTGTGTACAGCCCGTTCCCCACAGAGCGCCGGCTACCTGCAGGCCGCCGACGGCGTGAGGCAGGTGTTGGTGGTATCGGCGTAGAAGTCGTACCTGACGCCGGCGGTTACAAGCAGCTCGTTCTCGGTGGTCTTGGTCGTGCCCTGCGTGCGCCACGTCATGCGGTCGCCGACCTCGATCTCCAGATTCAGGTCTTTCTGAACGTAGTAGCTGATGAGCATCGACGGGATGACCGTATACTCGTTCCAGCCCCCAGTCTTGCCCATGCTGTACGTACCGATAAGGTGCGGCTGAATGCGCACGTCCTGTATAACCGGATAGCGCACGGAGAGGTCCGCAGCGAAGTTGTCCGACTCCTTCAGGTCCGAGTAACGGAAGGCCGCTGAGTACATGTCGCCTTCGGTGAACAGCGAAGACCCGACCAGTTGCGCGCCGTAGTAGAACTCGTCGCCGCTGTCGGGCGTACCGGCGACCGTGAAGGAATCGATCGTTCCGTTGATGTGCGCCTGCGTAACGTCGAGGTTGATCTGCACTTTTTCGGTTATTTGCCGCGTATAGCCGAGGTTAGCCGACTGATAGGTGGAGGTCCGGTCTATGGCCATCTGCTTGAGGTCGATCGGAATTCCGCCAACGGTCTTCTGTTTGAGGAGATCGTAAATCGTGGTGAAGGCCTGGCCCTGCAAAGCGTTCCAAGTCGTCAGATACGGGGCCATCCGGTAATCGGCGCCAGCGCGAATGATCGATTTGTCCGGCAGCGTCCAGGTGCCAGTGAAGATCGCGGCGTCGAGCTTGTCGAAATGCATGTCGTAATCGACGGTCAGGAACGCGGACTTGGTCAGGTCGTTGTACCGGAGTTCGGCGCCCACCGCCTGCCGGTCCACAATGCTGCGGTCCATCTGCTCGATGGCATAGACGTCCGCGTCGACGCCCTTCCAGGGACCGAAGTTCAGAGCGCCACCGTAGAAGTAGCGGTCGTCCTTGAGCGGCATGTCAGTGCGATAATCCACCGGAGAGCCGCCGAACGTGGTGAAGCCGAATATCGGGTCGTACTGATAGGTGAAGACCGCGCCGTCGAACCGGCCGAGGATGCCGTCGCTGTTGCGGATTTGGCGGCCCAGCCGGAAGGTCGTCCCCCAATCCTTGACGGAGGTGTCGAGATAGACCGAGCTGACCCCGAACAGGTTTTCGGACGTCGGCGCGATGCGGTATTCATCCGTTCCCGAGAAGCGGAACTTCATCTTTACGTTGCCGTCGCCCCATTGCGCTGTCGTGTCGAAGCTCGACATGACTTCGTTTTGGTGAGACTGATAATCGTCTTTTGTTTTGTTCAGGTTGAGCGCCTGGGTGGGATCGCGGCTCACCGAGTAGCTGTCGTCGCGGATGTAGCTCGACGAGACGCTTGCCGAAACGCTGCCGAAAGAGGGTTTTGGCGCGGGCTCCCCGGCAGGCACCGGCGTTCCATCCGGGTTGACGGGAGCCAGTGCAGCCGCGCGTAGTCTCTCTGCCGGGGCGGCTTCAGCCGTCTCGATGGCCAGCAGCCGCTGGCGCACGCCGTCGGTTCCGTCTCCCTTGGGATAGCGGCGCAGATAATCCTCGTAGACCTCTTTAGCCGCCGCGGTTTGCCTGGCCTTTTGATAGGCGACGCCCAACAGCTCGCGGGCTTCCGGCATCAGCCGGTTCTCGGGCTGCTGCGCGGCCTTTTTCAGTTGCGCGATGGCGGCCTCGAACTTGTTCGCCTTCAGGTCGGCGCGCGCCTGGGTTATCAGTGCCGCGGCAACCGCCTCGGCTGGGCTTGCGCTGCTGCCGGCACTTGCCGGAGCCGCAGCCGGCGCCGGAGCGGCGGCGGCGGGCTGGCTTGCCGGCGCAGCCGTCACCTCGCTGGGGCCGATGACAGCCGCATTCTTGGTTTCCGGCACATCGGGAATCGTTACCGGGGCTGGCGCGCGCCTAGTCACCGCGCCTTCTGCACGCGGCTCCGGCATTGACGTTGTCGTGTCGCCCCAGCTTCCCCCGGCCACGGTGGGATAGACGGGCTTGCAAGGCCTGCCGTTCTTCGGGTCGCCGACCGAAACGACAAGGCTTTGGAAATCCGCTCCGCCAGCCGCGCTGAAATGCACGTTCCGGTCGAACACGATGGTAAGCGACGGGCTTTCGGCGATGCGCGCTTCGTATTCGATGGCCTTGATGGCGGTATGCCGGTCCTGCGGAGGCCGCAGCGCTTCCCTCTCGAACCCGCCCTCTATGACGAATTCGCGCGGGTCGATCGGCCGGAACAGGATGCGAAGCTGATTTCCGGAGACCACCGGAAAGTGGCTGTCGTACCGGATGCGGAAGTTGAAGTTGATCTTATAGATCGAGCAGCCGCCACCGGATGCGATCTGGTAGCCGGACAGCACGCGGTTGGTGACAGGTTGGGCGTGCGAGCTCGCGAAACCAGCCGAGCGATAGGCATGATGTCAACGTAGCGCTCCCGAGCATGCCTGGATATGAGTGCTGTGCGCCTTTGCATCATGTCCCTCTTCAGTTTGGGCATTCGCTGCGTGAGTTATAGATTTAGAGTCATCGCCAGCCTTCCTCTGGGTCATTTGTCCTTCCAGCTGGTGAAGCTCTTGTGGCACTTGCCGCAGTGGTTGCCTTTGCCGTTATGCTGTCTTGAACGTCGTCGTGCCGAAGTACGTGATGCCGGAGTGGCAGGTCATGCAGTTCGAGGTCGAGAGCATGACACCAGGACGGCGTGTCCGGCGTTACCCATCGTGTGCGATGGCAAATCCGCCCCGGCGTGCTCTTGTGGCAGGTCGCAGGAGACCGTGTTCGTCGGCACGTGGTTGGAAACCTCCTTCATCGCACCGTCGGTCCCGCTGCCATGGCAGCTATAGCAGTTGCCCGAGGCCGAGGCCGGATGGCTGTACGACGCGCCAGCGAAGCTCGTGAAGGTCTTGTGGCAGTCGTAGCAGTTCTCGTTGCTGGGAGTGGTCGTGGATGTGGGTCGATGGCTTCACCACAACGCCCGAAGTAGCTCGCCGTCTGATGGCAGGTGGTGCAATTGGTGGCCGTCGAGACGCCGATCGCCGTATGGCCGGCTGTCCCCATCGTGAAGATGTCGAACCCGCCTACGGATTTGCTCGTGTGGCAAGCGTCGCAGGACGTCGAGCCGGTCGGGACGTGGCTGGAAACCTCCTTCATCGCGCCATTCTGGCCGGTGCCATGGCAGCTATAGCAGGTGCCCGAGGTCAGCGCCGGAGTGGTTGTAGATGGCGCCGGTGAAGCTCGTGAAACTGCTGTGACAGCCGGAGGACGAGCAATTCTGGCTCGCCGCTGTCGTCACGTGGGCCGTTGGCTTCTGGAGAACACCGAAGTAGCTGCCCGTGTGGCACTTCGTGCAATCCGAGTTCATGGTGATGCCAAGCGCGCTGTGGCCGGTCGATCCCATGCTGAAGATGGCAAACCCGCCTGCGTTCATGCTCGTGTGGCAGGCGTCGCAGGATGTCGAACCAGTCGGAACGTGGTTGGAAACCTGCCTCATCGCGCCGTTCTTGCCAGTGCCGTGGCAGGTGTAGCACGGTCCCGGACGGGCACGCCCGAGTGGGTGTAGGTGGTGCCTGAGAAGCTGGTGAAGCTACTGTGACAGCCCGAAGCCGAGCAATTCTGATTCGCCGGGGTGGTCGCGACGTGGGTCGTGGGCTTCACCATCACGCCGTAGTAGCTTCCAGTATGGCAGGAGGTGCAATTCGAGGTGATGGTGACGCCGAGCGTGCTATGGCCCGTGGACCCCATCGTGAAGGTGGCAAAACCGCCGGTGCTGTGCTCGTGTGGCAAGTGTCGCAGGACGTCGAGCCGGTCGGCACGTGATTGGCGACTTGCTTCATCGCGCCGCCCGAGCCGGTGCCATGGCAGGTGTAGCATTGGCCAGACGCGCGCTCGGTATGGGAGTAGGTGGCGCCAGTGAAGCTCGGTGAAGCTGCTGTGGCAACCCGAAGCCGAGCAGTTCTGAGTTTGCCGGGCGTGGTCGTCGATGTGGGTCGACGGCTTCACCGTCACGCCGAAATAGCTCGCCGCATATGGCAGGACGGTGCAATCCGAGGTCATGCTGACGCCGAGCGCGGTATGGCCTGCAGTCCCCATGGTGAAGGTCGCAAAGCCGCCCGTGGCGGTGCTCGTGTGGCAGATGTCGCAGGACGTCGAGCCGGTCGGGGACGTGGTTGGAGACTTCCTTCATCGCGCCGTTCGCACCGGTGCCGTGGCAGGTGTAGCATTGTCCGGCCGAGGCTGCTGGAATGGGTGTAGCTTGCGCCTGCGAAGGTCGTGAAGTCGCTGTGGCACCCGGTCGAGCAGTTGTGGTTGCTGGGGGTCGTATGGGTCGACGACTTCACCACGACGCCGAAATAGCTTCCCGATATGGCAGCTTGTGCAGTCCGAGGTGGAGCTGACGCTAAGCGCCGTATGCCCAGCTGTGCCCATCGTGAAGGACGGCGAAGCCGCCGACAGCGGTGCTCTTGTGGCAAGCGTCGCAGGTCGCCGGGCCGGTTGGGACGTGATTGGAAACCTGCTTCATGGCGCCGTTCACTCCAGTGCCGTGGCAGTATAGCATTGGCCCGAGGAGTGAGGCGGAATGCGCGAAGGCCGCGCCGGCGAAGCTCACGAAGCTCCGGTGGCAGCTTACGCAATCCGTCGCTGCCGGTCGAGATGTGAGTCGCCGATTTGGAAACCGGAGTGACGCCGTAGAAAGTTTGCCCTGTGTGGCAGGCCGCGCAATTCGAGGTAATGCCCGCGTGGTTCATCGGCGCGTTGGCGAAGGTTATAGCGTTCCTGTGACATGTGTCGCAGGCCGTTGATCTGGGCCGGAACGTGATTGGCGGGCTTGCCTCGCGCCCGTGGCGGTGCCGTTATGGCAGGCAACGCACTGCCGGGGCGTTCCCTGCCAGCCGGCCATTGACGTGGCAGGTCACGCATTCGACGATCATATGAGTGCCCGTCAGCGGGAAGCCCGTCTTGGAGTGATCGAAATGCGCGGTTCCCTGAGCCAGTGCAGGAACTGCAATGGCAATCAGAATTACGGCGCAGATGCCGCCGATCCAGCCAAATCTAGTCATATGTCCCCTCGCGCAATGCAGCTCAGGCTCAATCTTGAGCCGAACGCGCCTCGGGGGGATAACGGGCTACTCTGCGTAATAATCCGCACGCCCGATGTTTCTTTAGGAAATTTTAGCGTTTTACCACAACAGGTTGCGGTATACACCGGCGGACCATTGGCGGTTGCAACGCTGTCCGGGGCTGCTCGCCGGAAAGGCGGATACGCATTGCCGCTAAGTCAAAAGAGATCGATCGGGCCGCTCGATTGCAGTTTTCCGCAGAGCGCAAATCGCCGGCCGGGGCTCTTCGCGGCCTGGCAAACGCAAAGGGACACAAAAGGGAATACATGACAGCGGCACCCGAACAGCATAGAGGGCGAGCGGCGGTAGGAGGCCGCCCGCCCGTTCCTGCCGCTAGCGGGGTAGCGGCACGCACGTAAAACGTGCCTGAAACGCGTTCCATCCTGGAAGTGGCCACTTTTTTGTGCGGATTTGTCGCAGGCGGCAGCCCGGCACGCGGAAAGCGGCGGGCGAAAAAAAGCGGCAGGCGGCACCTCGAGTTGCCGGCCTGCCTTTGCCGCTGTGGGGTAGCAGCACAGGTCAAAACGGGCGCAAAATGAAAATAATCCTGTAAAACCAAAAAAAAATCAGCGTGGCTTAAGCTTGCAAATTTTGTCAGCAATGTGCGCCGGACAAAAATTCTCCATTATTTGGCTGCTGCAGGGATTAAGGCAGCGCCTGCACCGTTATGCTCAACAGTCCAAGGGGGCTCATTAGTGACAAGCGATCCGCGGCAAGGGATAGTCGAGCTTTTGCCCCGGCTACGCCGCTTCTCCTATGCCTTAACGGGCGACCCCGAGAAAGGAGACGATCTGGTGCAGGAAGGATGCTTGCGTGCATTTGCCCGCCTCGATCAGTGGCAGCCTGGCACCAGAACTCGATAGCTGGATGTTCCGAATCATTCATAATATCTGGATCGATCAGAAGCGGGCTTCCAAGGTGCGCGGCCCGGTGGTGGACATTGACGATGCGCCCGAGATCATGGGGATGGATGGCAGGGATGTCGTTGAGCGCCGTCTGACTTTGAACCGCGTGCTCGATGCGATGGCCAAGCTGCCGCAAGAGCACAAGGAGCTGATCGCTTTGATTAGTATCGAAGGCGTATCCTATCAGGAGGCCGCTGACATTTTGGCGATTCCAATCGGTACCGTTACGAGCCGGCTTGTGCGGGCTCGCCGTGCTCTCCATGCGATTGCAGTTGAAGGAGTTCAAAAGGTGGAGGGCGAAAACGATGCTGTCCGATGAAATGCTGATGGCTTATGCCGACGGGCAGCTCGACGCTGGCGAATGCGCACGCTTGAAACAACTGATCGCGCAGGACCCGGAGGCAAACGCTCGCCTTGAGGTCTTCCAAGCAACGGGGCAGGACTTGGCTTCCGTGTTCTACGAGCACATGAATTCGCCGTTGCCCGAGAAACTCAGCAGGCTTGCACTATACGCCCAGCCGCTACCCGTTAGAAAGTCTTCCAGCCTAGGCCAGTTCGCTGAAGCCCTCAGGGGCTTCGTCCGGCCAGCACATCCCTTTGGATTAGCCGCTGCCTCGGCCGCTATGCTGATCGCGGGGATCGGCGTTGGCTGGCTCCTTCATGGCGGCGTTGGCGAGAGCGGTTCCCCCATGAGCGATCTTGTGCAGGTGGAGAGCGATGGCCGCACCGTCGCTCGCGGGCCTCTGCGCCAGGCGCTGGACAGCTCGCAGAGCGGGAGGGAGACAATCCTCCCTTTCGCTGCGGGCAGGGTTCTGAGAATGGCGGTCAAGCTGTCGTTCCGCAACCATGCCCAAGATTATTGCCGGTTGTACGAGGCTGGGTTGGCAGGCTCAGAAAATTTTGGCGGCATAGCCTGCAACTCGAACGGTCAGTGGAACATCAAGCTTCAGGCGCAACTCGCCCCGGCGCATCCGTCCGCCGGAAGGACGATGCCGGCGGGCGCTAAGAGTTCCGCCATCGAAGCCGCCGTCATGTCCTGGATCGACGGCGACGCCCTCGATCCGCAGGATGAGGACGCGATGATCCTCAAGGGCTGGAAATAGCGCTGAGGCCGGCCGGCAGCCGGTCTCTCCAAGGGCTTCGCCGCGGCCCCGGAGCCCGCAAGTAATACTAGCCGTAGCAGGCTCTGACAGCCTCACGTCATAGCGACGGCGAGCACAACGCGGCCGGAAGCAATCCATAGCGAACTCATGGATCGCCTCTGGATCGCCACGGCAGCTTTGCCGCCTCGCGATGATGTGGTGGAGTGTTCCGCCGCAAACATTCAATTCAAGATCGCAGCAAGGCCCAGCCGCATTTGCGTCCGCTTAACCGGCCCATCGAATGTGGAGAGGCATCCTACCGCGTGCCCGCGCCCAGTTCCGCGATCTCGCTTGCGTTCCGCTGGCAGGCTGGCGGAGCCTGCAAAAGTCCCCTGCCGTATATCGGGTCGCGCCCGGGCGGGCCTAAATCCGTAACGTTTACATGCTCAAGAAGGCTATCCTTGGAACCCCGCAGTACGTCTGGCGGATAGACCGCCAGCACGCCGGCAACGAAGGGCGCGGCAAACGAGGTGCCTGAGCGGTAGCCCTCCTGCGCCTCTGGCCACGCCGTCCAGATATCCACCCCAGGAGCAGCGACATCTATATGCGCGCCGCGATTAGCGTAGGGGTAGTTCCTCAAATCCTTGGTGACCGCCGTAACCGCAATCACTTGCGGATAAGCCGCCGGATAGGCCGGCTCGGCGGCCGGTCCCTCGTTCCCTGCGGCGGCCGTAAAAACCAATCCCCTAGCGCTCAGGATCTCGATTTTTCTCTGTACGAGTTCGTCCCGCGGTCCTGAGAAGCTCATATTTACGAGCCTGACCCCGGAATCCGACATCCAGTCGAGCGCTTTCATGAAGGAGACGGTGTCGGTGACCGGGTCGCCGCCGTCGTCGGCGTAGAAAATACTTGCTGCGTGATAGGTGGCGTCCGGAACAAGGCCGGGAGTGCCGCTGTCGGGGCGTCCGGCCAGCAATGCCAGCACTCCAGTTCCATGCCAGACGCTGGCGGGGCTTTTGCCTGCGGGCAAGAATGCCTTCTGTGCAATTTTCTGGCCCTTGAATGCGGGGTGCTTCAGGTCAAAGCCGGTGTCGATGACGCCGATCTTCACGTTTCGCGCGCAGGAGGAAAAGCGATCCTGCCATTGGATCGCTTCCTGCGCGTAACAACGGTCGCCGCCGCATTTCTTTTCGCCCAGAACGGCCACGCTCGCGGAGTGGCCCCCTCCGTCTTGTTTCATGGCCGGCTGATAGAGCCGGTAAATGTTGTTGGGCTGGAATTGCTCCCCGGGCAGGTTTTGCTGCAAGAGCCTCATTCCCTGACCGGGGTCCATTCCGGGGGGAAGCGTCATGACCGAGACACCGCCCGGCCCATGTCCGTGTCCACCTCCGGGACCTTGACCGCTCCCAGGCCCCTGTCCAGGACCGCTGACCTGAAACCCGAGAGCACGGGCGCGGGCGGCTCCTGCGGGGCTCAAGTTAGCGGCAAGCACCTCGGTTTGCGAATAGGAGCGCGGATCGCGCTCGACCGGGATGCCGTTGCCGCCAGACTGCCGCGATCCGCCGGCCAGCCGTGAATTGCCGCCTTTTGCGGGCGCCTGTATGGGTGTCCAGCCCTTTGTTTGGTCGTGGCTGGCGCGCTCCTCAGCTCCCTTTGCGTCAGGCGCATGCCCCGCCTCCTTGACGGCCAAGTGGCTATCGACCTTGTCCTTCAGCAGGTTTTCCCAGCTCTTGCTGTCTTTGCCAAGGTCCAGCCGGAGTTCCTTGGGCAACCCCTTCAGCTCGGGCTGCGGTATCCCCACAGAGGGGGGCCTGCCATCTCCATGCACTGGGGTGCCGCCGTGGCCCGAATACGTGTATCCGCTGCCGCCATAGCCAGAATATCCGCTGCCGTTCCCGTAGCCAGGTGTCCCGTTGCCAACGCCATAGCCCGAATACGTATATCCGTCGCCTCCGCGCTGGCCGCCGCCGTCTCCGCCGCCAGAGGCGGTATAATTGCTTCCGCTGCCGCCGCTATCGCGCTGACCGCCCCCGGAACTGCCTGAGCTATCCCCCTCGCTGCTACGTGCGCTGGAAGAAGTGGAGCCACCGCCTTCGCTCTCCCTGCTGCTGCCGCTGCTGCGATGCCCGTCCGCAAATGCGGGTGAAATGGGAGCGGCTTCCCAGGCGTATTCGATGTAGCCGGCGCGCGTGGCAATGAGCGCAGCCAGCAGCAGCGCGAGCGCGCTCCCGGTTGAGAGCGAGAACTTCGGGGGTAATTCTGGCCTCAATGTATTCTCCGAAGCGTTCAGAGATGCCGTTATCAGGTGTACGCAACTCAATGGCAGACGGAAGCTCCGTTTTTGCCACATCCAAAACAGAACGAGTGGGCGGCCAGATTCATCCAGCCAGCGGCCGCGACAGGTCGGAAGTGTGGCCTGACAGGGCAGCCGGCCCTTCTTCGCTGGCGCGCGGTGCTAGATGCCGAAGGCCGAAGAACAGGAACCTGTCCACTGGGGATGTATCTTTGTGTGTCAGTATGTCGCAATTACGGCGAGGCCTGAGGTTCGTGCCCAGACAATTCAGAATAAGCCGCAAAGATTTTAATGGTTTTATTGGGCTGCGGGGTAGGGCCGCCGGGCTCCTCTATGGGGGTAAGCAATATTTAGAAGTAGTTTATTTCTTGCAGGACTGCTTTGCTTGGAAGGACTTGAAGCGGCGCCAGGGCGGCGCCGCTATCTGAACGATTTGGTGTTGTGGCACTTCTCGCAGGCCCTGCCGAAACTGCCTCCATGGGCGTCGTCGTTCGCGTGGCAGCCGTAGCAGCTATTCGGCACGGAAATCTTGCCCTCGCTTTTCTCGCGATGGCAGCTAGCGCAAGTCAGTCCGTTATGCGCGCCGGTCAGCGGGAAATCCGTCTGCGTGGCGTGGTCGAAGCGCCACCGGGTCCAACCGTTCGGCGAGTGGCACGACGCGCAAACGTTGCCGAGCGTGCCTTGATGGTGATTGTCCTTGTGGCAGCTTACGCATGCGGAGGGTGTGTCCTTGAAGGACGGCGACTTGTGGCATTGCTCGCAGGGAACGATAGCGTGCTTTCCGAGCAGCGGAAAATGCGTGAGATCGTGATCGTAGGCAACCTTTTTACGCCATGCGTTCTCGTTGTGGCACTGCTGGCAGTTCTGGCCGAGCTGGCCCTTATGCGGGTCGTCCTTCTTGTGGCAGGAGATGCAGGTTGTCCCGAGCTTGTCTTTGTAAAGATCGCCAGTGTGGCAGGCCTCGCACTTCAGGGGTGCATGTGCGCCGTGCAGCGGGAATTTGGTTTTCGAGTGATTGAAGTGGATGGTCTTCCACTTGGTATTGTCGTGGCAAGATTCGCACTTCGCGCCGTACTTGCCTTGATGGACGTCCTGAAGCTGATGGCAGGAGGAACAGGCCAGCGGCACGCCCTTGTATTTCTCGTTGGGGTGGCAGGCGGCGCAAGTCACCTTCTCATGCCCGCCTATCAGCGGGAATTTGGTCTTCGAATGGTCGAAGGTGCGGACCTTGGACCAGCTTTCCTCGCTGTGGCAAGTCTGGCATTTTTCCCCGAGGCGGCCCTTATGCTTGTCGCTGCTCTTATGGCAGCCGATGCACTGGTTCGGCGTGTTCCTGAATTTCACATTCGGCTTGTGGCAGCCGTCGCACGAGGGTTCCTTGTGGCCGCCAACGAGCGGGAAATTCGTCAATGCGTGATTGAAGGTTTCCTTGTCGAGCTGCACGATGTCGGCAGTCCGGCCCTTGTGTTCCGTGTGGCAGACGTTGCAGTTGGGCTTGACGGCATCGGGCCTCTTGCCATGAAGCCCCTTCCCCATCTCGCGGTCTTTGTTGATGTCCTTGTGACAGGCCAGGCAAAGCCGGGACTGCGAGGTCTTCGTGAACGACTCGTGGCAATTCGAGCATTCCTTTTCGAGCTTCGCATGCCCTTGCACCAACTCGCCCGGCATGACGAGCTTCTCGAAGATGTTCTGAGCGCTCGCGGTCCAGGTTGCGGCCAGGACAAGGAGAGGCACGGCCCAAAGGCATAGCAGGAAGCGGATTCTCACGGGGAGCACCTAGTAGAGGTGAACCGCGATCACATGCAGGATCGCCGTCAGTACGAGCAGGAAGAACAAGGGCATGTGCAGCACATGCCAAAGGTAGAACATACGATCGTACATGCCGAACCGCGCGGCCTTGTTAACGGTGGCGAAATAGATGGAAAGGTGCTGCCGGACGAGACTGAGCTTCTTGCGCCGCGTCCTCCATCCCCAGCCGCGCCGCTGACCCTCCACGTCGATCGCAGCCTTCACTTCCTGGCATAAGCGCCGCCTGAGACTCCGCCAGCGCGAGCCGAGGACCAGAAACGCCCAGAGACTGGCAAAGAAACTGGAATGCCTGACCAGGACGCGGTCTTCGAATTTTCCAAGCTCGGCAACAAGCCGGCCTGAATCCTCATAGTCGCTGCCCAGCGCGTGCTTCATGAAATCGGCGTCGCCTAGCATCTCCTTGATCTCGGCCTTGGTGCCGTAGAGGCCCTTATGGATCTTCGCGAACAGATACCGCCCGATAACCCCGCTCGCTACGATGGTCAGCATGAAGAACAGCGCGACCGAGGCGTTAAGCGAATGGGAGTGGAAGTTCGCGTGAAAGATAATCAGCATCGGGCCAAGAATGCCGAGAAACATGTGGGAGCGGAACCACGTTGGCACCTTGCCGAGGCCTCGCAGGAACCGCGCGCGCTTGCGCAGCGGATAAAGCAACAGGACGAGCATCATCAGTGAACCAACGATGCCCAGCCAGTAGCCGAGCCCCGTATCCGCGCTGATATATTCTTCGTCGCGATTGATCCAACCGAGATAAAGCGCGGCTATCACAACCGCGGTGAATAGAAGGGTGCCCAGCCCTGACATCGTCTTGCTGAAATAATGCGAGAAGGCGGCAGCGTTCACGGCGATCCGGCGCGGGTTGCCCTTCGCTTTTGAGCTTGCCCCACGGGCTGGGCGCCTTGCTCCCGCACGAAGGTCAAGTCCGGCTTGATTTGACATCGTTCCTCCGGTTCAAGATTGGTGCCATTAAGAAAACACGATTGGCGTGACTCAAAAGGCAACTCTGCCGTGGCGGGGCCGGACGAAGCGGTACAAAGCGGGCGCTTTTGTGACGCCCTTGCTCAAGGGTTTGTTAACCACAGCTATCCGGATGCCCATTCGAGAAAAAAGGGTTAACGGCCTGGATTAAAGTCCTCGCAGCTTCGTTATAGTCTGGGGTTAGGGTGTAAAAGCGCGCGGACCAGCATTTGCGCTCATACACCTGTTGGATAGCAACGCAGGCCGAACGTGCAGATGCTGGGGTTCGTCCGGCAGGCGGAGAGGATATTTTCTTAATAATGGATATAGATTACTTGGCATTCGCCTACGCGGCTCCCTTCCTGGTTATCTGGCTCCTCTACGCGCGCTGGCGGCGCCGCTCCGACGCGCGCACCTTGGAGGCGAAAAAGCACGCGATAGAGCTGGGCTTGCATGAGCCGGCTTCGCTTCATCCATCTTTCGATCTTGGCAAGTGCATGGGCTGCGGCTCGTGCGTTGCGGCATGCCCCGAAGGCGACATCATCGGGCTTGTGAGAGGCAAGGCCGAACTCATCGATGGCTCCGAGTGCATCGGCCATGGCGCTTGCCGCGCGGCCTGCCCATACGATGCCATCACGCTGGTCTTCGGCACGGAAGCCCGCGGGGTGGATATCCCCCACGTCAGCGAGAATTTCGAAACCAACGTTCCGGGCATCTTCATCGCGGGCGAGCTTGGCGGCATGGGTCTGGTGCGCAATGCCACGGAGCAAGGCCGTCAGGCGATGGAAGCGATTCGCAAGCGCGGCGGCTCCGGCCAGCAGAACGTTCTCGACGTGCTCATTGTGGGCAGCGGCCCCTCCGGCATCGCCGCCAGCCTGGCCGCCAAGGCGCATAAAATGCGCTACCTGACGGTGGAGCAGGACAGTCTTGGCGGAACGGTCGCGCATTTTCCGCGCCGCAAGATCGTGATGACGCAGCCGGCCGAGCTGCCGCTGGTGGGCAAGGTCAAGTTCACGGAGGTGCTGAAAGAGGATCTCCTCGCCTTCTGGGCGGGCATCGTCAAGCAGCACCAGCTCAGAATCCGCTTTGGCGAGCGTGTCGACGAGATCAAGGGCAATGCCCAAGGCTTCGAGGTGAAGACCACGCGCGGCACCTACGCCACCCGCACGGTTCTGCTCGCAATCGGGCGGCGCGGCACGCCACGCAAGCTTGAGGTGCCAGGCGAGGAACAGCCCAAGGTCGTTTATCGCTTCATCGATCCCGAGCAATATGCAGGGCAGCACGTGCTCGTGGTGGGCGGCGGCGACAGTGCGCTGGAGGCCGCTGGCACCATCGCCGCGGAAACGGACGCGACCGTGACGCTGTCCTACCGCTCGGAAGCCTTCTCGCGCGCCAAGCCGAAAAACCGCGACCGCGTCGACAAAGCCGTGAAAGAGGGCAAGCTCAAACTAATGCTCAAGTCGAAGGTGATCGAGATCGGCCAAAATTCGGTGGAACTTGAATGGCAGGGTAAGCGGCAGCAGATCAAGAACGATGCCATAATCGTCTGCGCAGGCGGCATTCTGCCTACCAACTTTCTGAAGTCCATCGGCATCGAGGTCGAAACCAAGCATGGCACGGTTTAACAGAGACGGCCTTCGCATCCTCATTTCCGGCCTCGCAATTCTCGCCATGCCGGCCTTCGAGGCTCACGCACAACTCGCGCCCGGCAATTCCGCGGTCGATTCCTCTGTGCGAACCGGGGCGTTCTCGCAAGCCGCCGCACTCTTGGAGAAGCAAGCCAAGAGCGGAAGCGCCGATGCGCAATACGAGCTTGGCGCGCTCTACCGGATCGGGCGCGGCGTGGAGCAGAACGACCAGGCCGCCTTCCATTGGATAAAGGAAGCTGCGGCTAAAGGCCACGTCCGCGCACAATATAGCCTCGCGACCATGTATCTCACCGGGCGCGGCACGGCGGTCGACGTTGCGGCAGCGGAGATGTGGGCCAAGCGCGCGGGTGAAAAGGGCCACGCGGAAGCTTCAGCCCTGCTTGCCCGTATCGCCGCCAAGGCGGCGGCGCCGAAGGAAGCAAAAGATGCGCCCGGCTGGAAGGCGAGCGTTGCCGGGCCGGGCGTTCCGGTGGCTATCCCTGCAAATATTGCGAACGACCCGCGCCTGATCCTGGAGGCAGCCCGCCGCTCCAATGTCGAGGCGGTGCGCAAGCTGGCCTCCAACCGCGCCAGCCTCGAAGCCCGCGACGAGGATGGCAACACGGCTCTGTCACTGGCCGCGACCTCGGGAAATGCCGCTGTCCTCGATGCCTTGCTGGCCGCGGGCGCGAATATCGAAACTCGCAACAACACGCAGGAAACTCCGTTGATGATCGCTGCGGCTAATGGCCGCGATCAGGCGGTCGAGTTGCTGGCAGCGAAACGCGCTGCACTAAACGCCGCCCGCCCGGATCAGGCGACGGCGCTGACGCTTGCACTGCACCGCTGCCACGAGAAACCCGTAGCCGTCCTGCTGGCGAAGGGCGCCAACCCGAACCTTGGCGGAGAGGCCGAAGGCGGCCCTCTTTCCATGGCGAGCCGCAAGTGCAGCGGGCGCATGGTTCAGGCGCTGATCGAGCGCGGGGCGGATATCAACAGGCCCGATGCTTCCGGCAGGACGCCCTTGTGGTTCGCCGCGGACCGCGAGAATCTGGAAGCCATCGACGCGCTCCTGAAGCGGAGCGCTTCGCTTGTCTTGGCGGACAAGAACGGTGTGACGCCGTTCTTGCGCGCGCTGGAGCAGGGCCACGTCGAAGCCGGCATGCGCCTCTTTGCACGCGGCGCCGACGCCAACTTAGCAACCGCCTCGGGCAATACGCCCTTGATGCTCTCCGCGCGGGCTGGCTCGCTTCCCCTGATCCAGGCTTTGCTTCAAGCGGGGGCCAAGATCGACGCCCGCAATAGTTTCGGCAATACAGCCCTGATGATCGCAGCCAGCGAAGGCCGCGGGGATGCCGCTCGCACGCTGCTGGCCGGCGGCGCCGACAAGACGCTTCGCAACAAGAAGCGCGAAAGAGCCGCGGACGTGGCCAACACCTCCGGACACGCCGATATCGCGGACGCGCTGCGCTGACACGGGCAGCGAGCCCGCCTTTCTCACAATCGGCGCGCGTCATCCCGGAAGAGCGCTCACGCTTTGTCCGGGATGACACCGCCCTAGCGAACCAAGCAACCGGGGCTGGGCTGAGGCATGCGGGCGTCCCACCTTCGAAGCTGACGTTCCAGGCGGCCAGACGGGCACGCCCGCGCCGGGCTGCTGCATTTGTGCATAACCCGCTTCACGATTTGTGAAACATTTTACAAAGTGTTTGACGTATCCAGAAAAAGCCACATACTAACAGTTGTCGCGGCCCAAAGCTCAACTAAGGGGTAGGGATAACCCTTTGAAATGCGGGGATTAGAGCTTTTGTGCCGCGGCGCTTAAGTATTGGGAGATATATAGTTATGAGCGAGTCATTTTCGGCTAGGCGTAACGCATTTTCCGTTCACAAGGCTTCATTAGACTGCCAGGATACGGCAGAGGAGCCAGTCCGCCTGGGTGCAGCGTCATCCGATCCAACCATCGAGCAAATAAGAGCTGTGCAAGGCACGCTGAACTTCCTGACCGCGCTGATTACTTTTTACGGCGAGTTGATTGAGCGGGACGCTCCCAACGATCCCGGACAAGCCGGCAGCAAGAGCGCTGCTCTTCGATCGTAACTTGCCCCGGCGGGCACCTCGAAAATCAACCCTGAGGCAGGCGCCACCGGGTTGATTTTCATATGACTAGGGCCGCAAAGGCTTCCCCCAGCGCCGGTAACGCTCACCTGAGCTGGGCCGGGAAGAGCCTGCAGGCTCGCCGCCTCCACTGCCACCCCGGCTTCCGCCGAACAGGGACCCGATGAGGCTGATCGCGAAGCGCATGGCGATGCTGAAGCCGACCAGCACAATCTGATTGGGCTGCAGGAAGATATCCACCCAAACCATGTAGCTGTCCGGCAGCCCCAGGTACGATATCTCTTCCTGCACGTGCTTCGCGCCGGCGAGGAGGTCTCGCATCGTGCTGGGAAAGTGTATGGCCGTGTAAGTGAAGGCAATGAGCGCGAGGATCATCGTGAAGGCGAAAGACGTAAGCGAAAAAAATAGCCTCATAGCCTGCCTTTCGTTCGTTAAATGGATAAGCCGCCAGCTCCGCTAACGCTCTATCTCTTACTTTTCCGGTTATTTTCTATAAGTTGGAACCAATTTGTGAAGTGTAACTTATCACCTCCAGCACGGCAGTTCCTTGTCCTATGGGGGGCGTATGAACGGCGAAAGCCATGACACCGCTTGGAGAACCTAAAATGCTGAACGCACATTCCCTTATCTTTATCCTGATCGTAGGCTGCGTGGCGGGCCTGCTCGCCAGCATCGTCATTCCAACCGGCCTCGATTTGATCGGCGCGGTCGTTGTCGGGGTTATTGGCGCCGCGATTGGCACTTATTTGTTCCCTGCGTTTGGGGCACAGGTCTCCACAAATCCGACCGTGGCCGCGATTATCACCGCGACTGCCGGCGCAATTATATTGCTGGTCATTCTGCGCCTCGTGCGGCGATGATGTGGCGGCTCCAACGAAGGAAGCCCGGCCGCCAGCTTTACACTTAGGGACGGGTTGGGCGGCCTCAATCGCCGTGCTATGGTGCAGTGCAGCACGACCAAGAAGGTAGAACCCGCCCGCCATGCCCGATAAGCCCTGGATTTTCCGCACCTATGCGGGGCACTCGACCCCGAAAGCCTCCAACGAGCTTTATCTCAAGAACCTCGCAAAGGGGCAGACGGGCCTTTCGATTGCCTTCGACCTGCCGACGCAAACGGGCTACGACGCGGACCATCCTCTCGCGCGCGGCGAGGTTGGCAAAGTCGGCGTTCCGGTCGGCCATTTGGGCGACATGCGCGCGCTGCTCGACGGCATCCCGCTCGCCAAGATGAACACGTCCATGACGATCAACGCGACGGCCGCCTGGCTGCTTTCGCTCTATGTGGCGCTGGCGGACGAACAGGGCGCGGACCGCAAGGCGCTGACTGGCACGGTGCAGAACGATATCATCAAGGAGTACCTGTCGCGCGGCACCTACGTTTTCCCGCCGCAGCCCTCGATGCGGCTCATCAAGGACATCGTGGTCTTCTCCTTCCGCGAAATTCCCAAGTGGAACCCCACCAATGTCTGCTCCTACCATTTGCAGGAAGCCGGCGCCACGCCCGTCCAGGAGCTGGCCTATGCGTTGGCCATCGCGCAAGCCGTGCTCGACACAGTGAGGGACAGTGGCGAAATCCCCGTGGAGGCGTTCCCGGAGGCGGTCGCGCGCATCTCTTTCTTCGTGAATGCCGGCGTGCGCTTCATCACCGAGATGTGCAAGATGCGCGCCTTCGTGGACGTCTGGGACGAGATTTGCGAAAAGCGCTACGGCGTCACCGACCCGAAGCTCCGCCGCTTCCGCTACGGCGTCCAGGTGAATTCGCTCGGGCTTACCGAGCAGCAGCCGGAGAACAACGTCTACCGCATCCTGCTTGAGATGCTGGCCGTTGTGCTCTCGAAGAAGGCGCGGGCGCGAGCGGTGCAGCTTCCGGCCTGGAACGAGGCGCTGGGCCTGCCTCGGCCTTGGGACCAGCAATGGTCGCTCCGCATGCAGCAGATCGTGGCCTACGAGACCGACCTCCTCGAATACGCCGACATTTTCGACGGCAGCCACGCCATCGACGCCAAGGTCGAGGAGCTGAAGTGCCTGGCCCGCGAAGAGTTGGCGCGCATCGAGGAGATGGGCGGCGCCATTGCGGCGGTCGAGGCGAGCTATATGAAGCAGCGCCTTGTCGAGAGCAACGCCGCGCGGCTGCGCAAGATCGAGACGGGCGAGCAGATCGCCGTGGGCGTCAACAGGTTCCTTGAGACCGAGCCATCGCCGCTTTCGGCGGGCTCGGACGGCGGCATTCAGACGGTTCCCGAATGGGTGGAGCGCGAGCAGGTCGAGGCGCTCAAGGCATGGCGCGCCGCCCGCGACAACAGCGCCGCCGCGGCAAGCCTCGACGCGCTGCGCGCCGCCGCCCAGGAAGGCCGCAACATCATGGAGCCTTCCATTGCCTGCGCCAAGGCCGGCGTGACCACGGGCGAATGGGCGGGCACCTTGCGGGAAGTTTTCGGCGAATACCGTGCGCCGACAGGTGTCTCGCGCGCCGCGATTGGGACCGGCGGCGAGGGGCTTGCGCAGGTCCGCGGCGAGGTGGAGCGCGTCTCGGTCAAGCTCGGGCGGCGGCTCAAATTCCTGGTCGGCAAGCCCGGCCTCGACGGTCACTCCAACGGCGCCGAGCAGATCGCGGTGCGCGCGCGCGACTGCGGCATGGAGGTGGTCTACGAGGGCATCCGGCTGACGCCTGCCCAGATCGTCAACGCCGCGCTCGAAGAGAGCGTGCATGTCGTGGGCTTGTCGATCCTCTCTGGCAGTCATGTGCCGCTGGTGCGCGACATCATGGAGCGGATGCGCGCGGCGGGGCTCGGCGGCGTGCCAGTGGTGGTGGGCGGCATCATCCCGGCCGAGGACGAAGCGATCTTAAAGGAATGCGGCGTCGCGGCGATCTACACGCCCAAGAACTTCCAGCTCAACCAGATCATGGCCGGCATCGTGCAACTCGCCGATCCTGAAAGGAAGGCAGCCGGTTCATAGCATCGTGCGGCGGGGCAAAGCTGTGGTACTTTCTTCGCCGAAAGCGGAAACGTGATAAGGAGAGGCTTGCGCGTTTTGGTCATAGCGGTTTCATATGGGGCGCGCCTATGCGTCGTTGCGAGGTGTGTCAATCGCGCATGCTTCGTTGAAAGAGAAAAACAATGACCGGTGCATGGATCGACCGCTTTCCCTCGCTCAATAAGCTGCCTGAGCAGGTGCGTAAGCGCCTAGAGGCGGAGAGCCGCATCGTGGACCTGCCCGAGGGGACGCGCATCTTTGGCGCGGGCCAGTCGCCGGCGAACTTCCTGCTGCTCCTCGAAGGCACGATCCGCGTGCAGCAGGTTTCCGAAAGCGGGCGCGAAATCGTGCTCTACCGCGTCTCGGCCGGGGAAAGCTGCGCGCTGACCACGGCCTGCCTCATGGGCCACGACCAATATCAGGGCGAGGGGATCGCGGAGACGCCCATCGAGGCCGTTGCGATTCCGCGCGACACCTTCGACGACCTGATCGCGACCTCGCTAATCTTCCGCCAGTTCGTGTTCAACGCCTTCAGCGCGCGGATCACCGACCTGTTCCGGGTCATCGACGAAATCGCCTTCGCGCGCATGGACGTGCGGCTCGCACAAAAGCTCCTGCAGCTTAAGAACGCCAAGGGCGAGATCGAGGCGACGCATCAGCAGCTTGCCGTCGAGCTTGGAACAGCGCGCGAGGTGGTCAGCCGGCAGTTGAACGAGTTCCAGCGGCGCGGCTGGCTCAAGAGCGGGCGCGGCGTGATCTCCATCGTGCAGGATGGCGCCCTTCATGGCCTCGTCCGGGCAAGCTGAAGATTTCTCAGTTCTGTGACAATGTTACAGACACAAGCCGGGCTATAATGCTACCCCTTCATTACTGCAAATGGAGGAATTATTATGAGCCCGAACGTTGGCACAATCGAACGCATCCTGCGGATCGTCGTAGGCTTGGGTTTAATCGCAATCGTTTTCGTCGGTCCGCAGACCCCCTGGGGCTGGATTGGCGTGGTTCCGCTGCTCACCGGCTTGATCGGCTGGTGTCCGCCCTACGCTCTCTTGGGCATCAACACCTGCAGCAAGAAGTAGCTGCTTGCTCCAACTACCGCGTTTCCATTGCGTCACCTGCCGCGGAAGCGCGCATAGCATGGAGCGCCTAAGCATACATTAAAGGGGCCATTCTGGCCCCTTACTTTTTCGTGACGCACACGGCCTATTTCCGTGCCCGCCCTCACCTGGACAAAACTGCAACTGCTTCAATATAGTTGAAGGTGTGTGGCCACTCCGGCCATTCATCCTCAACAGATGAAGCGTGGCAGATGAAAAAAATAAGTACAATTGGGTGGAAACGGCTGGCGCTTGCGGGCTCGCTTGCTGTCTTGCCGGCGGTGGCATTGGCGCACGGCCCATCGCGCCAGAAAATCGTCGAAACGGTGGACATCAACGCCCCTTGCGCCAAGGTCTGGAGCAAGGTTGGCAACTTCCAGGACATGTCCTGGCTTCCGCTGGTGGCCAAGACCGAAGGCCAGGGCGGGAACGAGAAGGGGGCTACACGCACGCTCACCTTGAAGAATGGCGGCGTCATCGAGGAGAGCCTCGAAAAGCACGACGATCAGGCCATGATGTACTTTTATCGCATCAATCACGTGGATGTGAAAGTGCTGCCCGTGACCAACTATTCGTCCTGGCTGAGCCTGAAGCCAGGCGAGGGCGACAAATGCACCGTGGAGTGGAAGGGCGCCTTCTACCGCGGATATCCAAACAACGATCCGCCGCCGGACCTGAACGACGACACAGCGGTCGCTGCCGTGACCGGCGTTTACAAGGTGGGCCTCGAAGCGCTGAAGAAATCCATCGAAAGCGGCTCGTGATACCGAATCCCGGTTCGTCATTTCACAAAGTGCCCCCTCACTCTGTCTCTCTCCCCGAGGGGAGAGAGGACCCTAGAACTTACTCTGCGGCCAATTCGGGCGTCCCTTCTCCCCTTGGGAAGCGATCAACCGCTTTTGGAATGAGGCAGGGCAAGCTTCGCTTAGCATTCAGGGCGGCCGCGATCTGCGCCGCCGTCCTGTTCGCTGCTCCGGGCCTTGCGGGTGAGGAAGCCTTCGTCACCTGCCAGAACGGCAACAGCGTTTCCATCGTGGACCTGGTCCGGATGGCGGTTACAGCCAAGCTCGCCATCCCCGGCAATCCCGTGGGCGTCGCGGCAACGCCAGACGGCAGCAAAGTCTTCGTCACAAGCTCGGAAGGCAAGACCCTTTCGGTCATCGATGCGGCGCAGCGGAAAATCGTCAAAACCATCGCGCTCAGGGGCGGCCCGTTCGGCGTGGCGGTCCATCCTTCCGGCAGCCCGGTTTACGTCACCGATTGGTTCGAGCACCGCATTTTCGTGGTTTCCCCGGAGAAGGGCGCCATCGAGGCGGAGGTGAGCGTGGGTAATTCGCCCTCCGGCATCGCAGTCACGGCCGATGGCTCAACCATCGTCACCGCGGACCGGGACAGCGACCGGCTCAGCTTCATCGACGCGAAAACCCTGACCGTGCGCGGCACCGCGAAAACCGGCTCGCGCCCCTTCGGCGTAACCATCGACGAAGCCACGCATCGCGTGTTTGCGGCGAACGTGGCCAGCAATTCCGTAACCGTCGCCGATCTTGGCTCGGGTAAGGTGCTGGCCGAGGTGAAGGTCGGCGAGCGGCCCTATGCTGTGGCGCTGGCCTCGGGCAAGGCATTCGTCACCAACCAATATGCCGGCACCTTGTCCGTCTTCGACGCGCAAACCTATGCGCCGCTAGCCGAAATCGAGACCGGAGAATATCCCGAGGGCATCGAGGCAAGCGCGGACGGCAGGTTCGTCTACGTCGCGAATTGGTTTGACAATGTGCTGATGAAGATCGACGCGGTCTCCTTGAAGGCTGCGGGGAAGGTCGAGACGGGCAACGGGCCGCGGGCGTTTGGCGCTTTCATCCGCAGGACGCCCTGAAGACGCGCCGCCCCGCTTCATACCGCCGGACTCCGCCAAGCTTTCCAAAAGCGATGGTTTTCTGTGTGGAATCAAGGGAGATGGATGGTGCTGCAAGAGAGGATTGAACTCTCGACCTCTCCCTTACCAAGATAGGTCACAGACTGTCCTGTCGTTGTTTTTCCAGGCATTTTCAGTGATTGAACTGGTCTCACCGATACCCTGAGAGACACGATTAGAGTTCGGCGAACCTGCGAGCACTTCCTTAGAAGTGCACTCCATCAAGTCATGGCGACCATTCCCCCGCCTCGAGTCGCAAGCGGCAATGGAGCTTGATTTCGGCATGTCGCCGTTTACCCTCCAGCTCTTGCGCATCCTCCGGCCCTGGGACACCAAGACCAACGCTGAGCAGGCTAGGCTTGAAGGCCATAGCCGCTGGGTTTGTGCGTTTGTTCTACCCCCGAACGGACAGCTCGCCTTGGGCTCCGATGACAAGACCATCCGGCTCTGGGACCTGAAAATCGGCGCTGAACTCACGCGACTTGAAGTTGACGCTGAAGTCCGTTGCCTCGCTGCGCTCTCCGATGGCCGCCTCGTCGCGGGCGATCAGCTTGGCCTAGCTCGAAATCCTCGAGTGACGGCGGTGGACGCCTCTCTGAGCGCTGTTTGCGATGCTCTTATGGCCACTGCGAGAGTGAGCGGCGCATCGCTTGGTAGCGGCAGGGCCAACAAAATCGACGTTCGCTATACCTCCAATTGCGCTATATGGTTCAGAAACCTCCAGCATCAGCGAACGGCCTCTTGCGCCAAAGTCAAAATTCCCGCCGTGGCAAAGCTCTGCGGCCTTGGACCTGGACGAAAATCCGCTCCATCGGGCGCCGCCGAGATGCCGAAAGTCAGGCCCCGGTACTCGCCGCCGCAGCCAGAAGCTTGACCTTCAGCAAATACACGCCGGTATCCGTTACTTCGATCCTGATGTTGAGCGTTTTGCACAACGCGGCCAGGGCGGCTGGAAAGTCGCTTGCCGCGACGGACCGCTTGCCTGCCGCCGTGCACGCTTTCGAATAGGCCGCGTACAGGGCCGCGATTTCTACCTTGCCGCGGCCGGGCACAAGGATGCCTGCCATGATCTGCGCCACGTTGCCGATAGGATTAGGCTGCGATGTAATCAGCCGCGGCTTGGACGCCACCGGGAAGGGCTTGGGCAGCTTGGCGGCGGGCACCGCTTCGATCTGCTGGGCAGGTTTGACCATTTCGTTCTCTATATTCCCGTCTTCTTTCCGGGCTGCCGCTACCGAGCCCGCAGCCGCCGGCCCTGGCCCCTTTTCGGGCAGGCCGATCACCTCGGAAGCCACGAGCGAAATCGCAATCAGAAACTCGATCACCACGGCCATGGCGAGGTTCTGATAGGTGGAAAGCGTGGCTGCCTTCGTGTCGGGGAGGCCGAACAAGCGGGCAAGGGCCGAGCCCTGGCTGTTGGCTTCGAGGATAGGACCTGCCTTCTCGATCTTCTCCCTGAGGGCGGCGATATCGACATCGAGCTTGGCAGCGTGATCGGTCATCGCCTTATTTTGGGTCGCGTTCTCAAGGGCTGCGAGCGCTGAGGCTTCCGCCTGCTCCCTCTCATGCCAAAGCAGGGCGTTTCCGGCGGTTAGCTTTTCCTTTTCCAGGCAGATTTTTCCGCGGATGAGGCACTCGGTATCCGAAGCTTGTTTTGCTGCATCGTAGTCCCGGTGGGCAGCATCTTTGTCCAGCGTTGCGGCGTCCACCTTGGCTTTCGCGGCAGCCACAGCTGCCCCGTCAGCCGGCGTAAATTTCAGCCATTCCCGCTCGTCTTCGGCGCGCTTCAAGCTGCGCCTCGCGTCCCGCACGATATCGGCAACCCGCATGCGCTCCGCTTGCTGCGCGTTTCCGCGCCCCGCCATCGCTCCGATGCTGTTCGATAGGCTGATCAGCAAGGCAAACGCGCTCGCCGCGAAGACCAGCGCGCCAACAAGCTTGGAATTCGGCCAGGCGCGCACGCCAAGGGCGTGGCCGAACAGCCCGGCCAGCGTGACGGCGCCATAGGTAAACGCCCACATGCCCCCGTCGAAATCGTTATCGCTCGTCTTGAATCCGTACCGGGCCACGATGACAATCACGATGGCTCCGCAGCCAAGGCTGAAAAAACGTGCAAATGTCCGCATGCTCAGCCCCCTTCGCTCCACGCTTTTCTTCCACGGTCCGCTCCAGCCAATCCGTGATGCTGATGCCGTCGGCCTCGGCAAGCGCGGTGAGCGCCTGCTTGACGTCTGGCCTTACCTTCACGTTGAGCTGTTCGGTGCGGCCCTTGGCCTTGAGTGTGCGGCCATCCACCAGCGAGCGAGCCTTCTTCTCCCGCCGCTTCCGCTCCGCTTTCTTCGGCGAGGCCAGCGAGAAGTCGCCCATGAGCCGGGCCATGGCTTCGCGCATGGCATCGGACTCTTCGGCAGCGGCGTTGCCGTCGTGGGTGATATCAGTCATTGCACGCTCCCTTTCTCTGCTAGGCTTTTAACTTCGCCCCAGAGGGCGTCGATTTCCGGCCGCAAGTCCTTGTCGATTTCCGGCCCGGTCTTGCCGATGACCAGCGCCGCAATCCATGGGCGCCGGTAGCTGATTTGCGTCTTGAGCACCGGCCCGAGATCGGAAAGCGCCGCGAGCGTTTGCCTGGTGAGCACCTTGTAGCGGCTATCCACCGCGGAGAGGACGAACGCGAAAGGCTTGCGGTGCTGGCGGCACATCCAGGTTACGGTTTGAACCGCGATCACATCGAAGACGCCGGGACGGACAGGGACGATCACAGCATCCGCAACCACAATCGCCTGCTCGATCAAATCCATACCCGTGGGCGGCGAATCGATGAACAGCCACTCGTATGCCCATGGCGGCGATCACGCGCATGTCGCGTGGGATGTTTTCGACGTTCTGGACAAGGAACGGCGATTGCGGCTTGCCCCTCACCTGCCACCATTGCGTGAGCGACCCTTGGTCGAAGTTCAGATCCATCATCGCAACCTTTGGCGTCTCCTGAGCGGCCCGGACGGCAAGCGCCGATATGATCGTGCTCTTGCCGGAACCTCCTTTGGTGGACGCAATCGTGATCGTCTTCATGATCGCTTCCCGTTTCTGCGGCCACACGATATACCAGCTAGCTGCTACTATTATCGTACAGATAGCAGCTATTGCTGAATGCTTCAACTGTTTTCAGATAGCAGCTATCCTTGAACTGTCCGGAGGCGTCGAGCCTAGTGTCCGAGAGGGCTTCCAGAAGGTGTCCGGGCGGATGTCCGTAAGCGGTGCTCTGACCACACCTTTCCGGCGTTCGTGCGCGAGGGCATGATGCGCGGCGATGAACAGCGATCGTTTCAACCATAGTGTTGACCGTAAGGTCAAAACGAAGACCCAGCCGGTGCAGCGGGTCGAAGTGATCACGGGCGTCGAGCGGCGGCGGGATTGGACGGACGAGGAGAAGCTGGCGATCATCGCCGAGAGTTGCCAGGACGGCGCGGTGATCTCCGAGGTGGCGCGGCGTCACGGTTTGCGGCCGCAGCAATTGTTCACGTGGCGGAACGGGTTTCGCAAGCGCGAGGCAACCCGGCGTTTGTGCGGCGGAACGCCCGCCTTCGCACCGGTTATGATCGCCAATGACCGTCCCGCCGCGGCAGCGACGGCTACGCTTCCTTTGCCCGCTGAGCCTACTCCGCCGAAGCAGCCGCTCCGGCTGCGAAAGCTGGAAACTGGCTTTGCGAAAACGGGTGGCGCCGCCCCAATCGAAATCGTGCTTGGCGGAGCCACGGTCCGCCTGCATGGCGGTGTAGACGCCAAGACGCTGGCGGCCGTGCTGCGTGCCGTGAAGTCCATCGCATGATCGTGCCGCCAACCAATGTGCGGGTGCTGATCGCCACGAAGCCGGTTGACTTCAGAAAAGGCGTCATGGGCCTGGCGGCGATTGTGGAGGCTGAGTTCAAGGCCGATCCATTCTCCGGCGTGATCTATGTCTTCCGCTCGAAACGGGCTGACAGAATAAAACTTCTGTTCTGGGATGGCACCGGGATTTGCCTGCTGATCAAACGTCTGGAGGGCGGCAAATTCAGCTGGCCCAAGATCGAGGACGGCGTGATGCGTCTGTCACCCGCGCAACTGTCCGCGCTCCTGGAGGGGCTGCAGTGGACTCGTGTCCACACGCGCCGGGTTGCCCGGCCAACGGCAACACAATAGATGCTGGCACCAAGGATAAAACTGGAAAATCCCGGCTGAAAGCATGCTGCAAATCAGATAGATATACCGTCATGACTGCCGCTTTGCCCGAAATGCTCCCCAGCGATCCTGACGCCCTGCGCGCCATGGTCCTGGCGGAACGTGCCGAGAGGCAGCGCCTTGTTAAGGAGCGCGACGAACTCAACGCCGCCAACGAGAAGCTTCATCACATCATCGCCCAGCTGCGGCGCGCGCACTTCGGACGCAAATCCGAGCGGCTGAGCGAAGACCAGCTCAATCTGGCGCTGGAAGACCTTGAAACCGCCAGCGCCAAGGCGGAAACAGAAGAGGAAAAGAAGGACGGGGAGCTTAAAAGCGAGCGCACGAAGAAACGCCGCGCCAACCGGGGTTCGCTTCCCGCGCACCTGCCCCGCATCGAGCAGGTCATCGAGCCGGAAAGCACGGTCTGCCCGTGCTGCGGCAAGGCCATGCATGTGATCGGCGAAGATAGGTCCGAGCGCCTGGACAAGGTACCGGCGCAATTGCGCGTCATCGTCACGCGCCGCCCGAAATATGGCTGCGAATGCGAAGAGGCCGTGGTGCAGGCGCCCGCGCCGCCGCGGCTGGTCGAAGGCGGCATTCCCACCGAAGCGCTGGTTGCCGATGTCGTCGTGTCGAAATACGCCGATCACCTGCCGCTCTACCGTCAGGCGCAAATCTTCGCCCGCCAGGGCGTCCAGCTCGACCGCTCGACCCTGGCGGCCTGGGTGGGTACTGGCAGCGGCAGAGCTCGAACCGCTTTATGACCGCCTCGTTGCGATCCTGAAAAGCCGGGACAAGCTGTTCGCCGACGAAACGCGCTGCCCGGTGCTCGATCCGGGCCGCGGCAAGACCAAGCCCGGCTACTTCTGGGCCATCGCCAGCGATGACCGGCCCTGGGGCAGCACGGCGCCGCCCGCCGTGGCCTATTCCTACGCGCCAGGCCGCGGCGGCAAATATGTGCAGACGCTGCTGGAGGGCTTCAGCGGCATCCTGCAAGTGGATGGCTATGACGGCTACAACATCCTCGCCCGTCCCGATCGCGGCGGCGGGCCGGTGACGCTTGCCTATTGTTGGGCTCGCCTGCGC
>CAVXDM010000046.1:0-152772 GCA_963760455.1 uncultured Alphaproteobacteria bacterium | reverse complement strand
GTTGGTTCACAAGGGTTGCGGAGACTTCCTTGAGGACACGAGCCTGGCCAGACAGCGCATCCGTACCGGTGTTCGACCGGCTGGCAAGCTCTTCCACCGCACGCTGGAGGTTCGATGAGTTCTGAGATACCACGCGCTCAATCGCAGCGGCTTGCCGTGCCAGCGTGTGCTCCATGGAGCCCTGCTTGTCGATCGTGTCCCGGATTGAACCGGTCTGCTGGGCGATCGAAGTCTCCAGCGCCTGGGCGCGTTGAGCGAGTGTAGAATTGAGCTGCTTGGTCCGCTCCGTCATCGTCACTTCGAAGTTGTGCGTGCGGCGGCTCAGGATGTTCTCCAGCGCCTGGACACGCTCAGCCATGGTGGTGTCGATGCGTTGCGTATGGTCGTGCAGAACCGTGTGCAGCACCGAGGTGCGCTCGCCGAGGGCTTGGCCAGCGAACTCCTTGGTCTTTTCGGTAAGCGCGGTTTCCAGGGCTGTCAGGTTGCGCGTGGCGCCGTCGATAATGGAGCTTAGGCGCGTCTGCTCGGTGCCGAGCTTTTCGAGAAGCACGGGGATTTCCCGGCGAACCCTTTGCTCATTCCTATGACGGACGTAACGAGGCTGTTGCCCTTTGCCGAGATCGCGGCTGCCGCCCGGTCGGACGACTCCTGAATTTGGCGCGTAACTTCAAGGCTCGACACGCGCAGCGATTTGGCCGCCTGCGCGCCGTGTTTGACCAATTGCTCGGTGATGCGCGCACCACGCTCTGCGAGCTTCTCGTCGATGGCCGATCCGGCTGCCGTAACGGCAGCTGTGATCTTCTGCCCGCGGGCCGCGAAGGTTTCGGTCATGCTGACGGAGGCGTGGCCCAGCGACTGCGACGCCTTTTCGCTCGCTGCCGTAATCTCTCTTGTAACCTGGCTGCCAATGCCGCGCAGCGCCTCGCTCACACGCTCGCTATTGTTGGCCAGCGCCTCGCGCTCGCTTGCAAGCTCGTTGATGAGGTTCCTGATCCGGTTCTCGTTTTCCGAGTAGGAGCGCTCAAGTGCCGCGACTTCGTTATGGACCAGCGCCTCAAGCTCGCCAGCGCGGCCAAGCGCGGGAGATCGCATCGTTCATCGCTGCGACCTGGCGCCGTACCGTTTGCCCGAGCGAAGCAACCGATTGCTCGGCCATGCGGTCGGGCTCGGCCAGCCGTACCGCGACCTCGGTCATGGCCGACGACATCAGCCGGAGTTCTTGTGCACGCCAGACCAGGATGGCCAGGAACCAGAATAGCGCGATCGGAATGGCGACGGTCGCGATAACCGCGATTATGGCGGGATTGGCGAGTAACTCCGTGGTGCTGCCTGCCCCGTCGAAGGCCTTCAGGAACACCGCATAGGATACGCCCATCCCTAGCACGAACCAAACCGCCGAGGTGATTAGCGCGATGAGGAATGGCGACCGCGCCGCCGCTGTTGCAGCGCGTAGATCAGCCCGCCGATCGACGGCATGTCGTCGTTGGCCGCCATATGCGGGCGCGCCGAGCTTGCCCCGCGCTTCTGCGCCGCCGGCCTGTCTGCCCGCTCCCGGAGAAACCTGAACCGTATTGCCGGGCGCATCTTGAACGCGCCGTGACGGCGCACGCCCTGCGGGTGTACCTTGCCCCGGATCTGGCTGCACGCCATCGGCGCGCGGCCCTGCCCCCGATTCCGCAGGAGCTTTTCCGCTCACATTTTGCGGCTGCGCCTCATCTTCCGGGGTAAGATCGATGGGCGTCTGGGAGATCGCTTGTTTCTGGCTCATCAGGCCGTCCTGACCATATGTATTTTGTGTGAGATACCGCCAACGCCGCAAAACAATCGCCTGCGATCCCTCGCCGCGGCGTTACGCATAAACTCAAGGCAGCTCTTCATTGCTCCTCAAACGCGCGCTCTGAAAGCGCCCCGAAAAAACCCAGCCTGCGCTTTCGCTACTGGATTTTTGAGGCCAAAATAGATTGCCTGACGCTGAAAATGAATTGCCCACGCAAAGCCACATTCGTAAATCTCTGTTTCATGTAGTGAATATTGCGATTTGCCGCATTTTCATCAGCAACCTTTACCCGCGGGAGAAAAAAACCACAACTTTTTAGCGTTTTGGTTGCAGTTTTGACGCGTATTCCCGCTTCACGGGCGCATCCGGGGCACAAGGGAGAATTGCAGCTTTGAATTCCAGCCCGATCTCTCTTAGAGAATTGTGTCAGTGAGCAATTTGGCGGTGTCATGGTGAAAGTCACATATATAGAGAACAACGGTACGGTTCATACGGTCGAGGGCGAAGCCGGCCAGACCCTTATGGAAACGGCGATCAAGCATGCGGTGCCGGGCATCGTCGCCGAATGCGGGGGCGCGTAGCTGCGCGACCTGCCATGTCTATGTCGACGAGGCCTGGAAAGAGAAGACGGGCGCGCCGTCGCCGATGGAAGAGGACATGCTCGATTTCGCGTTCGACGTGCGTCCGACCAGCCGGCTGAGCTGCCAATCCGGCTGAAACCCGAGCATGACGGCCTTGTCGTCCGCATCCCCTGACATCAAAACTAGGGCGCCCACGTCCGCGTCCGCACCGGCTGAAACGAGCACATGACCTCCGCTATTCAAACCGACGCCCTCATCATTGGAGCAGGCCCCGTGGGGCTTTTCGCCGTCTTCGAGCTGGGCCTCCTCGATATCAAGGCGCACGTCGTGGACATTCTGGACAGGCCGGGCGGACAATGCGCCGAGCTTTATCCAGAGAAGCCGATCTACGATATCCCCGGTCTACCTGTCGTGACTGGCCAGGAGCTTACGGACCGGCTCATGGAACAGATAAAGCCGTTCGCGCCGGTGTTCCACTTCGGCGAGCGGCTGGATACGCTGAAGCGCGTGGCGGGCGGTTTCGAGGCCGCGACGGACGCCGGCACAACCTTCCTGGCCAAGGTCGTGGTCGTCGCGGCCGGCGGCGGCTCGTTCACCCCGAAGCGGCCCCCGCTGGCGGGCATCGAGGCGTTCGAGGACAAGTCGGTGTTCTACGCGGTGCGCAAGATGGATGCGTTCCGCGGCAAGCATGCCGTCATCGTTGGCGGCGGCGATTCGGCGCTCGACTGGACGCTGAATTCTTGAGCCCGTGGCCAAGTCGGTGACGCTGATCCACCGCCGGCCGGAGTTCCGCGGCCCCCCCGATTCCGTCAACAAGATGCGGGCGCTGGAGGCGGAAGGCCGGGTCGAATTCCTCACCGGGCAGGTCACGAAGCTCCATGGCGAAGGCGGCGAGTTGCGCAGCCTCTCCGTGCGCGGCCCCGTGAACGGCGGGCCGGAGCGGGAGTTCGAGATCGAGGCCGAGCGGCTCCTGCCATTCTTCGGCCTGACCATGAAACTCGGCCCCGTGGCGGATTGGGGCCTGAACCTGCACGAGAACCTCATCCCCGTGGACACGGCGAAGTTCGAAACCTCGGAGCCTGGGATTTTCGCCATCGGCGACATCAACTGGTATCCCGGCAAGCTCAAGCTCATCCTATCGGGCTTCCACGAAGGAGCGCTCATGGCGCAGGCGGCGCACCACTTCGTATATCCGGACAAGCGCGTCATCTTTCAGTACACAACCTCCTCTTCGAACCTGCAGAAGAAGCTCGGCATCCTCTGAGGCCGGGCGGCGAATTCATTGCCCGTTAACGCAGTTTGCTGGCTTTTGGCGTGGCGGATGCCGCTTTTCGATGTTGAACTAATTTAGCACATGCGCATTAAGGAAGCGTCAAGTGGCGGCGTTTTTGAATAAGTCATTGTCGTATTTGGCTAAAAGTTGGCCGCTCTTCCGCCGCCGTTGGGCTGCGGATGGTTAATCCGCGAGTTGCGGGTATATTTAAAGGGATTTTTAAAACGCAGAAATCGACCCCAAACGGGGAAAAAAACGCAGAAAATAGCGTGCGCGAGACATGACGATCTGCCGTTTACCAAGCCCACATTTACCATGACGGGCGCTTACGCGGCACGAACTGTTCGTTAGGAGCTGGGCGCCAGCAGATAATGCGAAATCCGGTTGAGCGGTCCGTAGAGTCCCCCTTGCTTTTTAAACGCGCCGCTGCGGCGGCCACGGCAACACAACGACGGCGGGCTATGCCGTAATTGGCCCATTTCCTGCACGGCGTGCATTTATCGAAGACGATAGATGCACTGGCAGGGCGGTTACGATGGCTTCCGGGCCGGAAAATCCAAGAACGGCCGCTACCAACCGGTCCTGACAAAGGGGGATTCAGTATGCCGCTCTATAGCTACCATTGTGCGGAATGCGACAAGGATACCGAATTGCTGATCGGCTCTGGCGCCACGCCAGTTTGTCCGGCCTGCGGCAGGCCTGAAAATGGAGCGCTTATTTTCGCGCGTGGCGCCGCAAGGAAAGACGGGCGGTATCGTAAAGGCCGCGCGGGCACAGGCGGCGCGCGCGGGGCATTTTAGCAACTACAGCCGCTCCGAACGCCGCGGGTAGCTCCGCGCTCGAACCAGCCCGCCGGGCTCTCGATTGCACCACGGCCCGCTCAGGCCGGCGCTAAGGCATGCCCGCCGCCGCGCCGAGGCGATTACAGCGGCGTGATGCCGCGCTCCTTGCAGATCAGCGTCTTGCGCCAGCTTGAAACCCGCAATGCAGCAGGTAACGGACGCATGAAAATCATGTTTGCTCCGCCGCGTCCGCATTTCCAATCCCGGAAAAATCGGTGATCGTAACCGCCGCGCCGGGGAACTTCGCGGTAAATCTCCAACGTGCCGCCCATCGCCTCGACATAGCGCCGCAAATTGCTGACATACATGTCCGCGCGCTTCTCCAGCTTGGCGACGGCGGGCTGCTTCACCCCGAGAATGCGGGCAAGTTCTTCCTGCGACAACGCACGCGCCTGCCGCAGTTCCGCGAGCGCCATGGCGGCTTTCAGCTCGCTCGCGCGTGCCGCTATCCGCTCCTTGCGCTTGGCGGGAAACTGGGCGGTCAGCTCGCTGAAGCGACGGTGGCCGGTCATGGGATCAAGCCTTCTTTTCGCAGTTCTTCGATATAATGCTCGTATAGCCGGTCTGCGACCGGGAGCATGCGCTTATAGAACCGTTTATCCGCGGTCTTTTCGCCGCCGATGAGCAGGATGGCCGCCCGGCGTGGATCGAAAGCATAGAATATCCGCTAGGGCTTGCCGCCGTGCTGTATGCGCAAGTCCCGCATGTGGGAATGCCGCGACCCGCTAACCCCGGACGAGTACGGAAACGGCAGATCCGGACCATGCTCCGTCAAGAGTTCCACGGTGGCACTAACCTCATCCTGCGCAGCTTCCGTCAGCTCCGCCCACCATTCGCCAAACTCATCGGTGAATTCGACGATCCAGCTTACGATTAATGATATTCCCTTGATGGAATAACGTCAACAAATAATTCCGTAAATGGAATATCGAGCGCGGCGCAGAGCACACAATTGTGCCGCCTCCGATAGTAGGTTTTACATTGCGCTGGGATGAGATATTCAAACTAGCCGACAGCGCGCGAACCATTCGTACTTTCCCGCACGAACCGCCTCGCCCAGAAACGGAGAAGGCGCCGCGGCCTAAGCCGCGACCGCCGCCAGCCGCTTCAGCGCCGCCTTCAGCTTCGCCCACCGTAGCCTCCGCGTCGGCGCGGCGCTCGCGGTTCTCCTCGACCACCTCTTCCGGGGCCTTCGCCATGAACTGCTCGTTGGCGAAGCGCGCGTCGATTTTCTGAATCTCAGTTTCCAGCTTGCCGATCTCCTTGGCCAGCCGCTCCCGCTCGGCGGCAAGGTCGATCACATTCGCCAGCGCCAGCGCCATCGTCGCCTCGCCCAGCACGAACTGCGCGGAGCCTTGCGGCGGAGTCTCGGCGGTGGCAATTTCGCTCAGCCGGGCCATGCGCTTCAAAAAGCTCTCGTAGCGCTTGGCGCGCGCCTTGGTATCCTTGTTCGCGCCCGTGATCGTGAGCGGCAGCGTCGAAGCCGGCGGCACGTTCATCTCGGACCTGAGCGAGCGGATTTCGCTGATGACGCCAATCACCCAGTTAACCTCGTCCACGGCCTTGGCGTCGGTCTTCTTCGCCGCCTTGGGCCACTCCGCGTTGCACAGCAGCGTTTCGCGCTTCGGGCCGTCCTCGCCCAGCACCGCCCATAGTTCTTCGGTGATGAAGGGCATGAACGGATGCAGCAGCTTCAGGATCTCGTCGAGCGCCCAGGCCGCCATCGCCTGCGTTTCGGCTTTCGCGGCCTCGTCGGAGCCCATGAACACGGGCTTGGCGAACTCGACATACCAGTCGCAGAACCGGTTCCAGACGAAGCGGTAAACCTCGGCCGCGGCGTCGTTGAAGCGGTAGGCCTCGATCGCCTCCGTCACCGCCGCCACCGTGGCGCTTGTCTCGGCGTAAAGCCATTTGTTCAGCGTGGTCTTGGCCTTCGCCGGGTCGAATCCGGGATCGCGGGCGCAGCCATTCATCTCGCAAAAGCGCGCGGCGTTCCAGAGCTTGGTCGCGAAGTTGCGGTAGCCCTCGATGCGCGGAATGGACAGCTTGACGTCGCGGCCCTGCGCGGCCATCGCGGCCATGGTGAAGCGCAGCGCGTCGGCGCCGTACTCGTCCATGACCGAAAGCGGATCGACGACATTGCCCTTCGACTTCGACATCTTGGCGCCCTTCTCGTCGCGGACGAGCGCGTGGATGTAAACGTCGCCGAACGGCACATCCTTCATGAAGTGCATGCCCATCATCATCATGCGGGCGACCCAAAAGAAGATGATGTCGAAGCCGGTGACGAGCACCGAGGTCGGGTAATAGCGCTTCAGCTCGGGCGTCTTGTCCGGCCAGCCGAGCGTCGAGAACGGCCAGAGCGCCGAGGAGAACCAGGTGTCGAGCACGTCCTCGTCGCGCCAGATGGGCTCCAGCCGTTTGCCGTTTTCGTCGAACGCAGGGTCGTGATCGCCGTGCGGCGCCTTGTCCAGAACCTTGATCTTGCGCCCGTAATATTTGTGCGCGAGCTTGATCGCCTCCTCCTCCGAGGCCGCGACGAAGGTCTGCAAGCCGGCATGCGTCAGCGGCGACAGCGGATCGTCCTCGATGGGCTCGCGGATGCGCTCGACGCGGGAGTTCATCTCCTCCTCGCGGGCGATCTCCTCGATACCGGCCTCCTCCAGGTCCGCGCGCTTGCGGCCGTACCACGCGGGTATCCGGTGCCCCCACCAGAGCTGGCGCGAGATGCACCAGGGCTGAATGTTCTCCAGCCACTGAAAATAGACGTTCTGCCAATTGCCGGGGATGAACGTCGTTTTGCCTTCGCGGACCGCCGCAAGCGCGGGCTGAGCCAGCGTCTTCGCGTCCACGTACCACTGATCCGTGAGATAGGGCTCGATAACCTCGTGCGAGCGGTCGCCGTAAGGAATCTTCAGCGTATGCGGCTCGATCTTTTCGACGAGTTCCAGGGCTTCGAGGCGCTCCACGATCAGATTGCGCGCGTCGAAGCGGTCCCGGCCGTCGAGGTCCAGGAGGAATTCCCAGTCCGCCGCGTCGAGGTTGCATTCGATGAACGCCGGATTTCCCTGGATCCGAAGCCGGGCCTGTTCGTCAAAAATGTTGACGAGGGGCAGATTGTGCCGGCGGCCCACCTCGAAGTCGTTGAAGTCGTGCGCGGGCGTGATCTTCACCGCGCCGGAGCCCTGCTCGGGGTCGGCGTGCTCGTCGGCGACGATCGGAATCTCGTGCCCGACCAGCGGCAGCACCACCATCTTGCCGATATAGGGCTTCCAGCGCTTGTCGTTCGGGTTCACCGCAACCGCCGTGTCGCCCAGCATGGTCTCGGGCCGGGTCGTGGCGACGGTGATGAATTTATGCTTGAGCTTGCCGGGATTCTTGATGGGGTATTTGAAATACCAGAGATGCCCCCTGGTCTCGACCGGAACCACCTCAAGGTCGGAGATCGCGGTTTGCAGCTTCGGATCCCAGTTGACGAGGCGCTTGTCCTTGTAGATCAAACCCGCTTGGTAAAGCTCGACGAACACCTTGACGACGGCGCGCGACAACCCCTCGTCCATGGTGAAGCGCTCGCGGCTCCAATCGCAGGACGCGCCCAGGCGCTTGAGCTGGTTGACGATGGTGCCGCCCGAATGTTCCTTCCAGGCCCAGACGCGCTTCAGGAACTCCTCGCGGCCAAGCTCGCGCCGGCCGGGCTCCTGCTTCTCCATGAGCTGCCGCTCGACGAGGCTTTGCGTCGCGATGCCGGCGTGGTCCGTTCCCGGCTGCCAAAGCACGTCGCGCCCGCGCATCCGCTCGAAGCGCGCGAGCACATCCTGCAGCGTGTTGTTGAGCGCGTGGCCCATATGCAGCGAACCCGTCACGTTCGGCGGCGGGATCACGATGGAAAACGGCTTTGCCTTCGGGTTCTTCTTGAGCGCGGCGCCGGCGCGGAAAGCTTTCGCCTTCTCCCACGCTTTGAAGATTCGCGGTTCGATATCGGAGTAATTGTAGGTTTTTTCGAGCATTGGCTGCAGCGCTATCCGGGGGAACGTTTGCCCCTAGCTTTAAAAAAATTGAACAGCTTCGGCAACCGCCGAAGCCATCCACATCGAATATGTTTTTGCGCTGTGAGGCTTAGCCGTCCGATTTGGGCAGCAATCCGCGCACCGCGATCTCATCGCGAATCGCATTCTCAAGGATTCGCGGCATGTTCTCGTTGAGCCACTGCACGAGCAGCGGACGCAGCATCTCGCGGACAGCAGTCTCCAGAGGCCCGCCGTTTGCGGCGGCGGCCGGCGCTTGCGCGGCCCCCATGAACTGCGCCTGCGCAAGCGGCTGAACCGCAACCGGCGCCGGGGCCGCAGGCGCGGACGGCTTGGCGGTTGCCATGGCGTCCGGGCTTTCCGGCTTGACCACAGCGGCGGATACAGGCGCGGGCGCCGGCTGGGCGGGAGCCCGCACTTCCGGTTCCGGCTTTGCGCGGGCCTCGGCCATTGCAGGGGCTTCGGGCTTGGGTGCAGTAGTATCGAGCCTCGCGGCAGCCTCAGCCTTCGCGGGCGCTTCCGGCTTGGGCGCAGCGGCCTCAGTCTTCACGTCCCGAACAGCTTCCTTCGCGGCTGCGGGCGCGCGCGGCCGGGCGACTTCTGCCTGCGGCGGCTCCTGGGGCTCGGACTCCGCAAATTGCGCGTCGATTACCTCGGCGAACATCTCCTCGCGCGTGTCCTGCACGGATTGTGTAGCGCTTTCGATTGCATCGGCGAATTTCTGGGTGACTTCATCCTTGCTCCCGGCATCGAGATGCTCGAAATCGACCTGGGTGGCATTTTCAAGCTCGCTTGCCTCAAGCACGCCCATGGCCGAGCGCGCGAGCCTTTGCGCGAGCACCGCCACGGCAGCCGGGCCTTCGCTCTCGCCCTGCGCTTCGGTGGCCTGGACCTCGATTTCCGCCGGCATATCGGCGTCCGCTGCCGGCGCTTCAGGCTGAGACCTTCCATGCGCGGCGGGGAATAACGGGACCGGGCCGTGCTCGGATACCGGCATTTGAATGTCGCCAGCCCAATTCCTGGCCATGGGCCTTGCCGTGGGCGGCTCCTGCCTTGACCGGGGCGCCGCCTGGGCCTGGGCTGTTCCTGCAGGCAGCTCGCGGCGGGACCAGACGGGCTTGGAAGGCGCTGCTGCCTGTGCCGGCGCACCTTGCCTGGCCTCGGAACGGTGCACTTGGGCGGTGTCCGGCGCGGGGCCTCTGCGCTGGCCAAAATGCGCTGGCTGGCCGTCATAGTCGCCGGCGTCAGGCTGGCCGCGCATCCCGGCCTGCTGGGGCCGTCCGCCATCCTCCGGGAAGACCAGCTCGTCGGTCAGGTCGAAGACTTCGTCGGCGGAAACTTCGCCGTGGGCGGCCGCAAGCGGCACGCCTAGGCTGCGGGACTCCCTTGGAAAGGAGCCCTGTTTGTCTGCGTCGGAAATAATAAGCCTGATCGACGCGAGGAGCTCCTCGATGGATGGCTCAGGAGCCTGATCTGCGCGGTTCATTCTATTTCACCTCGATCGCTGGCGCGTTCCCTAGACCCCATGCGCGCGCCGGCAAAGATTTGCCAATCCAATCCCACGCGAACTCACTTCGCCCTCTCCGGGTGCAGCGACAGGTTAACGGTCCGTAAAGCTCAGCGCTAGCGATTCTACGGAATCTGAGGCAATTTTTGGGTATAGGCGGGTCCATCTGTGGATCGCTGGCCCGCTTTACGGCCCGGGGCTTCGACAGGAGCGACGCGAGCGTCCTGCCGGTCCTCGAACGCCGCTCCCCAGCCATACCACGAATCCTTGACCTCGCCGTAATAGCGGGTTGGATCGTAAAGCTCGGCTTGAAGGGCGATGTCGGCAGCGGTCAGGCGGCCCATATTGGCGAGCACGCCATAGGAGGCAACCACGAGGTCGCGCTGGAACGACACGAGGTTGACGCCCGCGTTCAAATTCTGCTGCTCTGCGTTGAGCACGTCCAGGATGGTGCGCTGCCCAACCTTTTCCTCCTCGCGGACGCCCTGCAGCGCGATCCTGGTGGCTTCCACCGCCGACTTGCCGGCGGCTACGTTGCCCCTCGCCGCGACGATCAAGCCCCATTGCGCACTGACATTCGACCGCGCGACCTCGCGCTGCACATCGATATTCTGGCGAGCCTGGGACAGCGTCTCGATCGCCTGCCGGATCTGCGCCGATACACTGCCGGCCTCGTAAAGCGGAACGGACAGCGTGCCGTAGACCCGAGTGTCGTCCTCGATATTGATGCTCGGCGCCCCGAACGGCTGCGCGGCCCTGCTATAGCTCGCGCTCATGGACAGGCTCGGCAGCAACTGGCCTTTCACGGCCTTGACCTGATGCTGCTGCGGCGCGCTCACGGAAAACCGCGCCTAGAATTCCGGGGTTCTCAGCCTGGGCGACATCGATGGCGCCCTGCAAGGTCTTTGGCAGGTGCTTGTTCGGGGGGCCGGGGTCCCTCAGCGATCCAGGCGGATGGCCGATGTATTGGGCGAACAAGGCCTGATCGCCATAGAGCGTGCCTTGCGCGATGCTGAGATCGGCCTGCGATGCAGCGAGGCCGGATTGAGCTTGCGCCACGTCGGTGCGCGTCACCTCGCCAACCTTGAAACGATCCTCGGTCGCGCGGAGCTGTTCGGCGAGCACTTTGACGGCGTTCTCGCGCAGCTTCACAATCGCCGAGTCGCGAACGACGTTCATATACGCCGTCGCCGCGTTCAAGAGCACGTTGATCTCGGCACCGCGGAGATCCTCGCGGGTGGCTTCGACCAGGGCCTCGGCGCCCTTGACGTTATTGTAGGTGCGGAAGCCGTCGAATATCGTCTCCTGAAGGGCGATTTGCCCCATCCTCGGATTGGAGATACCGTTAGCGGTCTGGGCTCCGAAGAGGCTACCCACCGAAAGCATACCGGTACAGCCGGTAGGGGTGCCAGCAGGGGGGGCGCTGACTGATGAGCACAGCGGAATATTCCCCGGCGGTACCGCAAAGCCCGCCATCTTGGTGTGCATCTGCTCCCACCCCTCCTGGTAGCTCCCAGTGATGGTGGGCCGGTATCCAGACTTCGCCTGGGCGACGCCGTTATCCGTGGCGCGCAGTTGCGCTTGCGCGGCTTTCAATATGGGGTTGTAGAGATAGGCAGCCGTCAGTGCTTCCTTCAGCGTCTCCGCCTGGAGGGGGGCACTCCCCGTTAACAGAAGCGCAGCGGGCATCACCCATCTGCTCATCCTTCGTGAAACGCGGACGCCGAGGAACATTCTAAACTGCATGGGGTGTTTCCGTTGTAAAATCTGACTGCTCGATCTGCACGCAGGTCCCCACCCGCAAACAACGCACCGCGCGAAAACTAACCGCCGGAACGCTTTACCGGAAGCCCACTCGCACCGAACTGAGACTTTTTCTAAAGTGGCGTGGCGAATTTACCGCGCTGACGCACTAAAATACAAACTCAGGCTTAGCCTCGAAACCCGGCAGAAACTCAGCGCCGGCATCGAAAACTGCACGCCCTGAAACAACACCCGAAGCCTTCGTAAACAAATATGCATGCCCGTGCCAGCCCTTGCGGAGGATCGTCACAAGACGCCCGCCCTCCGCCAACTGATCGAGAAGCTCCTTGGGCTCCCTGGAAACGCCACCATTCACCAAAATCAAATCGAACGGCTTTTCCGCAGCCAAACCGGCCTCAAGAGCACCCTGATGCACGCCTACCGTGTGCACACCAGCACTGCTCAAGCTAGCCTTCATTCCCCCTGCGAGCGATTCTGACAACTCCAGTGCATCCACCTTTCCACAGATCTTGGAGAGGATCGCCGCCGAATAGCCGGTTGCGCCGCCCACATCGAGTGCGCGGCTAGATGCGAGCGGGGCCGCGAATTGCAGCAAGCGGGCCAGGACCATCGGCGCAAGCAGGTAGCGGGCAGGCGATTGAGGCGTGGCGGGCACGGCCAGCGGCGCTTCATCCATATAGGCGAGCGCCTTGCGGTTCTCCGGCACGAAGCACTCGCGCGGAACGCTTGCAAAGGCGTTGAGGATGCGCGGATCGCGTACCCCGTTCGGCCTGATTTGCGATTCCACCATGGCCATGCGAGCCGTTTCGAAGTTCATCGCGATATTTCCCGCCAGAAACGATTTCGAGGAGAGACTTAGGAAGCTCTCTGACGCCTAACAAAATTCGCGCCCTCTGACCAGGGGTGTTAACACAACGGCGGGGCATTTCGAGGCGAGGGGGAGAGGTAGGACGGGGGGCCGGCCAATAATCGAGGGAATCTCCCCTCACCCCAGCCCTCTCAGCAAGCTCGCCCTGGCGAGCTTGCAACTTGGGGTGTCCGCATTCGCTAGCGAATGCGGATGGGGAGAGGGAGTCCCGTCGCAGCCATTGAGAGGACGTCCCCTCTCCCATTTGGAGAGGGACGGGGAGGGGGAGATTCCCTCAGGCTGTTCCGCCATCCGGCGATGCGCGCGCTACTTCACGCCCTTCGAGGCCGGGCGGCGGCCTCGAATAGGCTTTTGCCGGGCAAAATCCGCGGCTCGACTGCGTGCCATTATAGGTTGCGCTTTAGCTAATTCGCGCGCTTATGTGGTAAGGGGCCGCAGTTTCCGGACCTGACGCAGCGCCGCGAATTCCGGGGGGAATAACGCGGCACACATCGAAAGCGATGCTTGAAGTGTCAGAGTTAAAGGAGTATGGGCTGCGACCGGATACGCAGAGGGATTGCAACCGTGTTAACCGGTGCACAGCTTCGCGCCGCCCGCGCGCTACTCGGAATTGACCAGAAAACGCTGGCCGATCAGGCCGGAGTATCGTTACCGACGGTTCAGCGCATGGAGTCGAGTCCGGGGATTGTCCGCGGCGTCATCGACACCTTGACGAAGATTGTGGCTGCCCTCGACCGCGCCGGCATCGAGCTGATCGGTGAAGGTGCGCAAAGCAACGGCTGCGGCCGTGGCGTGCGGCTGAGGAAGGCCGCGGAAAGGGCGGTGAAATGAGTATGGAGTGGCCGCTGGTTCTGATGGCCTCGGCGCTTGCGGTATACGCGGGCGCGGCGCTACTCGCCGTTGTCCTGCCGCGCCCGGCGCTAACCGCCGTCTATCCGCTATGCCTGGCAGCCGCCATCGCTGCCTGCGCCGGCGATGTATTTGCGCTGGCCGGCCACGATATCCTCAAGGGTACGCTCCCGGTGGGGCTGCCCACGGTCGGGCTCCGCTTCCGTCTCGACTTGCTCTCGGCGTTTTTTGGCCTCATCGTCAATCTGGGCATTGCGGCCTCCAGCCTCTACGGGTCCGGCATCGGGCGGGCCGATCTGTCGAAGCGGATCGAGCCCTTCTATCCGGCCTTTTGCGCGGCCATGAACCTTGTGCTTTTGGCGGACGACGCCTTCGGTTTCCTGTTCTTCTGGGAACTCATGTCCTTAAGCTCCTGGGCGCTGGTGATCTCGCGCCATGAGGATGAGGACGCCCGCAAGGCCGCCTACGTCTATCTCATCATGGCGGCAATGGGCACGGCGGCGCTGCTGTTCGCCTTTGGCGGCATGGCTGGGCCAGCCGGCGGCTATGGCTTCGATACCATCCGCGAGCATAAGCTCACGCCGCTGGTGTCGGGCCTCGTTCTGGTGGCCGCGCTGTTCGGCACCGGATCGAAGGCAGGGCTCATGCCGATGCACGCGTGGCTGCCGCTCGCCCACCCCGCGGCGCCTAGCCATGTCTCCGCGCTGATGAGCGGCGTCATGACCAAGGTCGCCATCTACGGCATAATCCGCATCGTTTTCGACCTGCTCGGCGCCCCCGAATGGTGGTGGTCGCTGCCGTTCATCGTCCTGGGCGCCGCAACCGCCGTTGGCGGACTGCTTTACGCCGTGCAGGACCGCGATCTCAAGCGCGTGCTCGCCTATTCCACCATCGAGAATATCGGCATCGTGTTCGCGGGGCTCGGGCTCGCCCTTGCCTTCAAGGCGACCGGCATCGTGGCTGCCGGCGCTGTCGCCATGGCCGCGGCGCTCCTGCATTCGCTGAACCATTCCTGGTTCAAGTCGCTGCTGTTCCTGGGCGCCGGCGCCGTGCTGCACGCTACCGGCCGCAGGGATCTCGACGGGCTGGGCGGCCTCATCCACAACATGCCCCAAACGGCGTTTTTCTGGCTCGTGGGCGCGCTATCCATCTCGGCGTTGCCGCCTCTCAACGGTTTCGTGTCGGAATGGCTCCTGTTTCAGGCCGTGCTGGCGGGGCCGGCTTTCCCCGAGCCCATCCTGAGGTTCCTCTCGCCGGTGCTGGGCGCCATGCTGGCGCTCGCGGCAGGGCTTGCCGCGGCCTGTTTCGTGCGTGCATTCGGCATTGTGTTCCTGGGCCGCCCGCGAAGCAAGGAAGCGGCCGAGGCGCACGAAGTGCCGTTCGTGCAGAGAGCCGCACTCGGTATCCTCGCAGTTTTGTGCATCCTGGGCGGGCTGTTCGGCGGCTTCAGCGCCTGGGCCATCGGCCCCTTGCTGAAAACGCTCGCCGGAGCCGAGCTTGCCGGCCTCGTCAACGGGCCTACCCGGCTATCGCTGATCGCGTTCAACCAGGAGCGCAGCATCTACGACGCGCCGACCATCGCGCTGTTCGTGATGTTCTCCTCGATTGCGACCATGCTCGTGGTGCACTTCACCTCGAACCGCGGCACCCGCCGGTCTCCCGCCTGGGACTGCGGCTTTCCCGATGCGTCGCCCGCCACGCAATATACCGCTTCGAGCTTCAGCCAGCCGCTGCGCCGGGTCTATAAGGGCATCGTGCTTGGATCGTCGGAAGTGCTGGAGATGCCGCCTCCTGGCGACCTGAGGCCGGCGCGCTTTGCGGTGCGCTATTGGGACTACGCCTGGCGGAACCTCTACGCAAAGCCGGCGTCGGCGCTTCTGGCCTTGTCCGTGCGCTTCAATGCGTTCCAGTTCCTCACCATCCGGCGCTACTTGGTTCTCATGTTCAGCACGCTGATCGCCCTTCTCGTCATAATGGCAGTGTGGATGTAATGGCCACCCCGATCCAATCCTTCTTGGCCCAAGGCGGCCAGATGTTCCTGGTGCTCCTCGTCGCGCCGGCCGTCGCGGGGCTAACCCGCAAGGTGAAGGCCCGCCTGACGCGGCGTCAGGGACCGCCGGTGATCCAATGCTACCGGGACCTGCTGAAGCTCATCCGCAAGGACTCGGTCCTCGCCGGCAACGCCTCCTGGTTCTTCCGGACCGCGCCCTACCTCATTTTCGCGTTCACCTGGGTTGCCGCGGCGCTCGTCCCCACCTTCGCGTCCGGCCTGATGTTCAACTGGGCTGCGGATGTCGTGGCGCTGATCGCGCTGATCGGCGCGGCCCGCGCGCTGCTCGCGCTGGCGGCGATGGACGTGGGCACGAGCTTCGGGGGCATCGGCTCCTCGCGCGAAATGATGATCGCCTCGCTCGCCGAGCCAGCCTCCATGCTCGTGATGCTGACTGTTGCGCTTGCCGCCGGCACGACACGGCTGCCCGAGGTGGCGCAGTTCCTCATCAGCCAGCCGCTCGAAATCCGCGTCTCCTTCGCGCTCGCCTTCGTGGCCCTGGTCATGGTGGCCATCGCCGAGAACGCCCGCCTCCCCGTCGACAATCCCGCCACGCATCTTGAGCTGACCATGGTGCACGAGGCGATGGTGCTCGAATATTCCGGCCGGCACTTGGCGATGATCGAGGCCGCGAGCTACCTGAAGCTCGTCCTCTATATCTCGCTCATCATCTGCCTGTTCGTGCCCTTCGGCATGGCGCCGCTCCACAGCGAGCCTTTCGTCTGGCTGATCGGGCTTGCGGCCTACCTCATCAAGCTCACGCTCGCGGCCATTGGCCTTGGCATATGGGAGGTGAGTATCGCCAAAATGCGGATATTCCGGGTCAGCGAGTTCCTGGGCAGCGCCTTCATTTTCTCCTTCCTCGCTATCCTGCTGGCGTTCCTATCGAAGGAGGTCCTGCGGTAATGGTTGCCTACGATGTCGCCCACTTCCTCGCGGGCATGATGCTGGTTGCGAGCTTCATGCTGCTTTACCAGGACCGCATTTTTGCGGTGCTGAATACCTTCGCCGCGCAGGCGATGCTGCTGGCGCTCGCCGTGGCGTGGCAAGGATATGTCCGCAACCATCCCGACCTGTTCATTACGGCGGCCATGGCGTTCGGCCTCAAGGGCATCGTCATCCCACTGGCCTTGAACCGCATGGTCGTGCGCCTCGGCATCCACCGCGATGTGGATCAGGCCGTCAACGTGGCGCCGGCCATGTTCCTGGGCCTCGGGCTCACGAGCCTTGCGCTGCTGCTCGTGCTAAAGGTGACGCCCAACGCCGCATCCTTCACACGCGAAGGGCTGGCGCTGGCGCTGGCGATCATCCTGCTCGGCTTCCTGATGATGATTACGCGGCGCAACGCGGTGACGCAGATCGTGGGCTTCATGTCCATCGAGAACGGGCTCATCCTGGCCGCGACCGGCGCGCGCGGCATGCCGCTCGTCGTCGAGGTCAGCGTCGCCTTCTCGGTGCTGATCGCGCTGTTCGTGTTCGCGGTGTTCGTATTCCGCATCCGCGAGCGCTTCGACAGCGTGGAAATCGAATATCTCGACCGTGTACGAGGAGACCGGCGATGAACGCAGCCGTGTGGGCCGTTGTAGGCATCCCCATCGTGGCGGGGCTCCTCCTGGCGCTGATCCCGGGCTACAAGACCGGCGCGGCTGTGAACGTGTTTGCCGCGGGGCTGACCTTCCTGGCGAGCCTGTCCTTCCTCGCCATGCCGCCCGTCGTCGAGGACTACATCATCCTCGACAGCCTCAACATCTTCTTCATCATCCTCAACACGCTGGTAGGCTTCACGACCTCGGCGTTCAGCGCAAGCTATATCGGCCACGAGATCGACACCGGGCATTTAACGCCGCTCTTCGTGCGCTTCTATCATGCGATGTTCCAGGGCATGATGGCGTCGATGAACATGGCGCTTCTGTCCAACAACATCGGCGTCATGTGGGTGGCGCTGGAACTGGCGACGCTCATGACCGTGGTCATGGTCGGCATCTACCGCACGCCCAACGCGCTTGAAGCCGCCTGGAAATACTTCATCCTCGGCATTGTCGGCATTTCGCTGGCCTTTTTCGGCACGATACTCGTCTATCTCGCGGGCCAGAGCGTGCTCGGCGAAGGGCTCGCCGCCATGACCTGGAGCAAGCTCCTGGCCTCCGCGCCCCAACTCGACGCGGCACTCTTGAACCTCGCCTTCATCTTCCTCTTGGTGGGCTACGGGACCAAGGTGGGGCTCGCGCCGCTGCATGCGTGGCTGCCCGACGCCCATGCCGAAGGACCGACGCCCATATCGGCGGTGCTGTCCGGCCTGCTCCTGAACGTCGCGCTGTTTGCGCTCCTGCGCTTCAAGATGCTGCTCGCGGCCCATCCGGGTGCGCTGAAGCCAGGCCCCATCATGATCGCCATAGGGCTGCTCTCGCTCATTTTCGCGGCGTTCATGCTTTACCAGCGGCGGGACATCAAGCGGCTGTTCGCCTACTCGTCCATCGAACACATGGGGCTCATTACCTTCGCCTTCGGCATGGGCGGGCCGCTGGCGAATTTCGCCGGGCTCCTGCACATGGTCATGCACAGCCTCACCAAATCGGCGATCTTCTTCGCGGTTGGCCATGTCGCGCAGGCGAAAGGCACCCAGCGGCTCGCCGACATCCGGGGCTTGAGCGTGTCGCATCCAGGTCTTGCGGTGGGCCTGGCGTTCGGCGTGATCGCAATCTCGGGCCTGCCCCCGTTCGGCGCCTTCATGAGCGAGTTCCTGATCCTGAGTTCGACGTTTGCGCGCGAGCCGCTGCTGGCGCTCGCCGCCGCGTTCGGGCTGCTCGTAGCCCTTGGCGCGCTCTTGCTGCGGCTGCAGAATATCCTGTTCGGGCCACCTTCCGAGCCGCATCATGAGGTAAGCGCCTCCTCGCTGCCCTGGATGGTGCATCTTTCGCTGGTGCTCATTGCGGGCCTTTATCTTCCCGCGGCACTTATCGCCTGGTTTCAACGTGCGGCGGAGCTTCTAGGATGAACGCCTTCGACCTGAGAGAATTGGAACGCGGCGTCACTCTGTCCGCCGCAATCGAAGCCGCGGCCGATGAGGAAGCCGTGGCCGCGGACGGCTTCGTCCGCATCGGTGCAAGCGACGCGCTTTGGACGGGCCTTTCGAAGGGCTGCGCGGCGGGCTGGCACGACCTGGGCGCCCTCTGGTTCGACGGCGGCTACATGCATATGGCCCTGTGGCAAGCCGCCGGGGGCCAAACCCAGAAGGCCATCGTCTCGATCGAAGCGCGCCACGGCGTATACCCCTCGGTAAGCGCCCATCATGTGCCGGCCATGCGGCTCGAACGCGCGATGCGCGACCTCTACGACGTCAATCCGTTAGGCCTGCCCGACACGCGCGGCTGGCTCGATCACGGCGTCTGGCCCGGGAAGCCCCTGCGAACGGAAAAGGGCTATGAGTTCCTTGCCGTGCAGGGCGAGGGCCTGCACCAAATCCCGGTCGGCCCCGTGCATGCGGGCATCATCGAGCCGGGCCACTTCCGCTTTACGGCCAACGGCGAGACCATCGCGCGGCTGGAGGAACGGCTGGGCTATGTGCACAAGGGCGTCGAGTCGCTCTGCGCGGGAGCACCCCTCGCAAAGGCGGCAAAAATCGCCGCGCGCATTTCGGGCGACAGCACCGTTGCCTATAGTTTCGCCTTCGCGCTGGCCGCCGAAGCGGCGCTCTACTGGGACGTGCCGCCGCGCGCGGTGCTGCTGCGCGGCATCATGGCCGAGCTTGAGCGGCTCTCGCACCACGTGAGCGACGTGGGCGCGATCTGCAACGACGCCAGCGTCGTGGCGATCCTCGCCCGCTGCGCGATCATCCGCGAGGACATCCTCACCACCGCGGCGGACTGTTTCGGCCACAGGATGATGATGGACCGCATCGTCCCCGGCGGCACCGCCTGTGATCTGGACGATAAGAAGGCCGGCGCCATCCGCGCCCTGCTGGAACGCCTCGAAGCGTCCTTCGCGGGCGTGGTCAACGCTTACGACCAGTCGCCCTCGCTCCAGGACCGCGTTCAAAAGACCGGCTTCACGCGCCCGGAATACGTCCAGCAATTCGCCGCGGGCGGATATGTCGGCCGCGCCTCGGGCCGCGCCTTCGACGCGCGCCGGGTCTTCGCCTATCCGCCTTACGACATCCTCGAATTCGAGGTGCCGTCGCGCACCGCGGGCGACGTGGATGCGCGCATCTGGATCCGGATCGAGGAAGTCACGCAAAGCGTGGGGCTGATCCGCAAGCTTCTCGACATGCTGGAGCCAGGCCCCGTGGCCGCTCCGCCGCCCGCGCTCCGGGAGGGCCATGGCGCCGCCGTCGTCGAAGCGTTCCGCGGCGATGTGTTCCTCTGCCTGCGGCTGGACGAGAAAGGCAACGTCGCGCATCTGCACGCCCGCGACGCCTCCTGGTTCCAATGGCCGCTGCTGGAGACGGCGATCAAGGACAACATCGTCGCCGACTTCCCGCTCTGCAACAAATCCTTCAACTGCTCCTATTCCGGGCACGACATCTAGAGCCTATCCGCTTTCGATTCCGTCGAAAGCGGATAGGCTCTAAGTTTTTGTTTTATCGTGCGTCTCGATCGGAAAACCGCTTCGCACTTTTCCGGACGCACTCTAGGAGCCGCCCCATGCATATGCTTCTGCTCACCGCGCTGTTGAAAGGCCCCGCCGTAAAGCCGCCTCCGGACGCCTGCTCCGCGGCGCTGGACGAGCTGGCGCAGGCGCTCGGCGAACGGGCGCGGCGCAAGCTTGGCCGGTCGCTCGCCATCCGCGAGGTCGATGCCGGCTCGTGCAATGCTTGCGAGCTTGAAATCCAAGCGCTTAACAATCCCGTCTACGACGTCGAGCGCTTCGGGCTCAAATTCGTGGCCTCGCCGCGCCACGCCGACGTGCTGCTCGTGACCGGCCCCGTGACATGGAACATGCGCGAGGCGCTGGAGCGCACTTATGCCGCCACACCCGACCCGAAATGGGTGGTGGCGGCGGGCGACTGCGCCTGCAATTGCGGCGTGTTCGCCGGAAGCTACGCCTGCGCCGGGCCGGTCTCGGCGGTGATCCCGGTGGACCTGCACATTCCGGGCTGCCCGCCCCAGCCGATGGATCTACTCAAGGGCCTGATGGGCCTCATCGACGCCGCTTGCTGCGACGGGAAGCGGCGCCTTGCACCGTAGAGTGTGCCGGCTCCTGAAGCGAGAGGGTTTGCCATGTGGAAAGCCAGAACCCTATTGTTTCTTGGACTTATCGTTAGCTACGTATGCGGTATATCTCTCTTGCTGCTAATAAAAATGCTTCCTGGAGGAGTATCCGCAAACTCGATTGCCACTGTGTTGACCCGTAGTCGTATTGTATTTCTTATGACATCTCCTTTGCTGCTGGCTTGCGCGGTCCTCGTAGTTACATTTCCCCGGAGCATCGTAAGACACACCGCTACGTGGTGCATTGCCTCCAGTGCCGCGGTTTCCCTTGGGTTCTCTGCCCTAACATACGCATTACTGCCTCGCACGGCCGATAATTTCGCCGCCCATATGCTGTCGCTTGAGGCATGGGGGTTCGCTTTCGTTGGGCTCGTCTACTCCATCCCTTGCGCCCTGATTTTTCTTGCCTGGGTGCGCTTGCTTGTGAGAGCGGCTTAATCGCTCGTGCCGGGGGCTGCGCATTCCCGGTCGAGGATTTCGACGCTGCGCAGGTAGGACGCCTGCGCCTTCTCCGCGGTATTGCCGATCGACAGGATGCCGAGCTTGCCGAACTCCGGCAGCGCGCCGATCAAGTGGAACACCACGCCCTCCTGGGTGGCGGCGTTGAAGTGGAGCCCGTGCGTGGCGGCGATGTCGATCAGGTCCGATGGCGAGAGGCCCCGATACCGGTCCGATTGCAGATTGTCGGATGCGTAGTAGAAGCAGGTGCGGCCTGAAGGCGCGCGGAACAAGCCGGTGGCTGGATCGTAGCTGCCGTCGGTTAGGAACTGAAGCATGAGGAAGGGATGGGTGGTACCGCCTTTGCGCAGGTTGATCTCGATGGCGTAGTGCCGCCAGCATTCCCCCTCCGCGACCGCGATGAAGTCGATGCCGAAGCGCCCGAGCACGCCCTTGGCCGCCAGCGCCTCGCCGGCTCGAAGCCCAAGCTCCTGAATGGCCAGCCGGTAGCCCGCCGCCGCCGGAAAGCGGCATCCGAGAAACACTTGGCTGCTCTGCCCGCCCAGCACCTGGTCGTGAGTCGAGATCGCCTGCAGGCGCCCGAGCGGGTCCACGCGGAATTGCGCCGATGGCGAGCGCTTGTTAGCACCTTCCAGGAATTCCTCCACGATGCCGCCCATCGCCCCGAACTTTTCGAGATAGGCATCGAGCGTCATGCCTCGCGCCTCGAAGGCGAGGTCCGGCAGCCGTTCCGCGATCCAGGCTTCGAGCCCGTCGCCTTCGGGCGCGCCCGCGAAATCGAACAGCGCGTTGCCCTCGCCGGAGAAGCCTTCGTTGAGTTTCACGACGGCGCGGCGCAACCCCGGCTGCATCCGCTTCAACCCCGCCAGCGCGCCCGCGATATCGGCTGCGTCCCGCAAATCCTCGAACCCCGAGGGCAGCGGGATACCCGCCTCCTTGAAAATCTTGCGTGACCCGCTTTTCGAGCCCCAGCAGGCGAGCGCCGGATCGCATCCGTAGATTGGCAGGTCCAGCGCGAGGGCGAGCCGTTTCTCAAGCGGCGTCACCGTGAAGAAAGCCAGATGGGCGGAAGCGGGGTCGGGGATCGCCTCCTTGATGCGCTGAATGAGGCGCGGCCTCGCCAGGATTTTTGAGGTGAGCGGCGCATTGGAGGCGTCGTGGCAGGAAAGGAGCACCAGCCGCTTGCGCGCGTGCTGCCCTGGAATGCCCTGCAGGAGATGCAGGTAATAATCGACGATGGAGCCGGCGATGGGCGTGCTGGTGACGTAGACGACCCGCGTGCGCGGAAAACGAAGGAGCAGGAGCAGGCACAGCATGCGCTCCTCGTAATGCACAACGCCCGCGATACGGGACATTACCTCGCGGTCGAAGGTGATGCTCGGCACGATGACGACCGTGCGCGGTGCGGCCGGGTTTTCGAAAATCGCGGAGAAGCTTGCCTTGAAGCGCTCTTGCAGCGCGTGGCAACGGGCGGTCTCTTCGGCTGAAAAGCCGCCGGCGATACAGCTAGCACCCGGTGTTCCGCTCAATCGCGCTTCCTGTTACAGCCGCCCACACTACCTGCTCACGAAGGTAGGAGCTTTGCTTTGATAGGGATTAACGATGCGCGAACTGCGCCGGTTCCCCCGGCGATGCACCTTTGTTTAGCGGAGTGCCGCGTATCGTTGCCAAAGCCAGTACAAGGCCAAGACCAAGAACGATCCGGCAATCGCGGCGACAACATCGCGCATCGAGATCGAGATTTTATCGAGGTTGGGAAACAAGCCGAAAAGGCGGAATAAGAAACCGCCAACGACCGCACCGGCCAACCCAAGGATGAGGTTCGTTTTGAGACCGAAGCCGCGTTTCTCGCCTTTGACCATAAGGCCGGTGAGCGTTCCGCCGAGGAGACCGACGATGAACCAGACGGCAATCTCGTAAAGCGTGATCTGCATGATGGCTCACCAGGACGCAGTTACTACGTTCGTATCTTGACTTAAGAGCCATTAACTTTTGCTAAACATCATCGGTTTGGCGGAAGCCTTGAGAATGATCGCAAATGGGCCAGCCGCGACACCTGACTATCAGCGCACCCCCGCCCCACTGCACGCAAATTGCGACGGGAGATAATCGAGGTTGAAGCAGCTATTATCCCAGCCGCCTGGCCTAAGCCGCCAGCCTTGGCAATCCACAAGCTCTCCTTCGGCCGTTCTGTGCAAGGGGCAGCCGGAAGGTATTCCAACGTGGTGGCGGGGATACGGCCGGTAATGTCCCCTTGTCCTCTGAGCGGAGGCCGCTGCGGATGTCAGCACGGCGAGCATCGTGGAACAGGCGATAACAGCCGCTAGCTTGCGATTATCCATGGCCTTGGCGCTCCTGAAGCTGACCGGTCTTTGCGTAATCGGGGAGCGGCGGAATTGTTCGCCATGGCGGAGAATCGGCCGGGAAAGATGATTAAGCCACCGGCACACGGGAAGCGACAATCTTCTCTACGGCCGCCCCGGAACGCCGGGAACAACGCATTCACAAGCGGCCGGACATGAAGCGGACTTTGAGCGCATGGAGCCCGCGCGGATGCTGACTGCGACGATTCAACCCAAAAACGGCCGTTGAGCCCGCGCTGGCTGGGAAAATGCAATTTGGCATATCGTGTTCCGGCGTTTTGCTGGCACACCCGGCAGGTGACGCACAGGTTGTTATGGCCGGGCCTGGCCCCGGCCATCCAGCAGCAAGGAACAGCTAGCGTTTTCAATGTGTTGCGTGGATGGCCGGATCAAGTCCGGCCATGACAGCGGCGGAGGTTTTGTCGCTTCAACTGCCTTTTTTAGGTTCAAAGCTTTTCCAAGGATGAAGGACCGCTTGCCGGCGTGATCCACGCTCTCGTCGAAACATGAATGACGGACCATCTCTATCATCGTCCAGGCCGCTGTCTGGCAACATAAGACAACGGCCCCGGCTCCGCCGCCAGGAGGGCAAAGCCAATGACGCCAACTGACCAGCGCCAAGATTTCGCCGCCCGCGCGCAGGCAATTCTCACAGGCCTTGGCGTGCCCGAAGCGCATTACACCGGGGGCACACTCAAGGTCACGACGCCCATTTCCAGGCAAGTCACCGGCCGCGTGCATTCAGCCGGCCCCAGCGAAGTCAACGCCGCCGTGGAGGCGGCCCGCGCCGCGTTCCTCGAATGGCGCGAAGTACCGGCACCCGCGCGCGGCGAGCTGGTGCGCCTGTTCGGTCTGGAGCTGCGCGCGAACAAGGCGGCGCTTGGCGAGTTGGTCACGCTGGAGGCCGGCAAAATCCTGTCCGAGGGCCTGGGCGAGGTCCAGGAGATGATCGACATTTGCGATTTCGCCGCTGGCCTTTCCCGCCAGCTTCATGGGCTGACCATCGCCTCGGAGCGGCCCAACCATCGCATGATGGAGACCTGGCATCCGCTGGGCGTGACCGGCATTATCTCCGCGTTCAATTTCCCCGTCGCGGTCTGGGCATGGAACGCGGCGCTGGCGCTGGTGTGCGGCAATGCCTGCGTGTGGAAGCCGTCGGAGCAAACGCCGCTGACGGCTCTCGCCGCGCAGGCGCTGTTCGAGCGCGCCGTCCTGCGCTTCCGGGCGGAGGGCGGCAGCGTGCCGGATCGCCTATCGTCCGTCGTCATCGGAGGCCGCGAGGCAGGCGAGGCCCTGGCTTCGAATCCGCGCGTGCCGCTGGTTTCGGCTACCGGTTCGACCGCCATGGGCCGCGCCATCGCGCCCGTGCTGGCGCGCCGGTTCGCCCGCGCGATTCTGGAGCTTGGCGGCAACAATGGCGCCATCGTCTGCCCCTCGGCCGATCTCGAACTGACCTTGCGCGCGGTCGCCTTCGCCGCGATGGGCACCGCGGGCCAGCGCTGCACGACGCTCAGGCGGCTGTTCGTCCACGAGAGCGTTTACGAGCGCTTCGTCCCCCGGCTCAAGGCCGCCTACGCCTCGGTTAAGGTTGGCAATCCCCTCGAAGCGGACACGCTCGTTGGCCCGCTCATCGGCAAGGCGGCATTCGAGGCGATGCAGACGGCGCTTGCAGAGGCCAAAGCGGAGGGTGGCGCGGTTTCGGGCGGCAACCGAATCGACGCTGGCGTTCCGGCCGGCGGCATCTATGTGCGCCCGGCGCTCGTGGAAATGCCCCGCCAGACCGGACCTGTGGAGAAAGAGACTTTCGCGCCGATTCTCTATGTGATGCGCCACCGCGATCTAGCCGAAGCCATCGCGCTCCACAACGCCGTGCAGCAGGGGCTTTCCTCCTCGATTTTCACCAGCGATCTCAGGGAGTTGGGCCTGTTCCTGTCGGAGCGCGGCTCCGATTGCGGCATCGCCAATGTGAATATCGGCCCCTCAGGCGCGGAAATCGGCGGGGCGTTCGGCGGCGAGAAGGAGACCGGCGGTGGGCGCGAATCGGGCTCGGATTGCTGGAAGGCCTATATGCGGCGCGCGACCAACACCGTCAATTACGGCACGGCGCTGCCCCTCGCCCAGGGCGTGAAATTCGATATCGGCTGATCCGCCGCCTCATCCCTGCGCGGCGCTGTGGGAACTTGTGCCGATTTCGCGGAACCCGAACCAGGTTCCCGCAGCGCCTGCGCGAGCGCAGCGGCTACCGGTGCGGATTCGCGGAAGCTTGGTTCGGCTTCCGCAGCGTCATCGCGAGGTGCCGAAGGCGCCGTGGCGATCCAGAGCGGCTCACACCACGCTCTTGGCGTTTGCCGCTGGATTGCTTCGGGGAAAAGCCTTCGTAATGACGCAGGAACAGCCGAACTGACTTCTCATCGCAGGTTAACAGACCGTTCTCTTCGCGTAACAGCCTACTATAGTGAATGCGCGTATAGTTAACGGGCGCGCGGCGCAATCTCCGCACCCCCTTTTTGCGATTCTTTTCCCGTTTTTGCCCGGATTTCGCGCTTCAAGAATCCCGTTAAATATATTTACAGATCCCACATTAGCTGCAAGCCCCACGCAATCTCTTGTACTTATCAATGACTTATGGGGCACTCCATACTTTAACGCTTCCTCAAATCACCTATGCTAAATTAGCTCAACATGGAAAAGCGCTGCGGAATGCGTTAAGTAGGCGAAGCCATGGGCAAATCGGAGAGCCCGGAACGTCGGCCTAAGCAGAGTGAGCGCTTGCCGGTCACGATAAATGTTCGCGTGGTTTTTGAGGTCGCTCACGATAAACGTTCGCGTGTTTTTTGAGGTCGCTCACGATAAACGTTCGCTCCGTGCTTTATCGCAAAGGCGGGAAGGCCACTTTTGCGAACTCTGCTTAGAGCCGGGGACAACTCTTGAGGAGGTTCGCATGAGTGCCAGCACCTTGCCGCGCTTAACGCTGTTTGGAGTTGCGAGTATTCTGGTGTTGGCGGCGTCCGTCGCGATGGCCCAGACGGAGGGAAAATCTCAAGCCCCCGCAAAGCCCGAGGCCGCCGCGAAAACTGGGGAAAAGTCCGGGGCCAAGAAACCCGCCAAGCCCGCGGGGCCTGCGGGCTACGCCACCGAGGCCGAGGCGCGCGCCCATTGCAAGGGGGATGTGGTTTGGGTGGATAACCACCGCTTCCAGCACTATCCCGGCTCCCGCGAATATGGCCGCAAGCCGGGTGCCTTCACCTGCGAGAAAAGCTAGACCGCCGCATCCAGCGCCCGCCTAGCCCAAGTTTTCCAAGCCTGTGCAGCAGCCGCCGTACCGGCACCGGGGGAAAAGTTTGCCGCTGTGCATAATCCGCGGGACGCCGAGCGTTACCAATTACCCGGTCCTGCCAGGTTCAGAGCCTTCATCCCCTCACCCTGTGCCTCTCCCCTCTGGGAGAGGGGACGATGTTGGACGCTCCGAGGCCCATTCAGGGTCCCTTCTCCCATGGGGAGAAGGACAGGATGAGGGGAGATTCGCTGGTCCCATTGCGCCACCTTGCGAAAATCTCCCCCATGGCCACCATGCCCAAGCCGGCCCGGCCTTCCCGCATGCCTTCGCATCCCAAGCCGCCCCGGCACGGGCACCGCAATTCCGCCGCCGCGCAGCCCTCATCCCCCCTGTGCATGCCCTGTGAACTACCTGTGACAGACGCCCGGTTTTCCCCCAATTTCCCACCCGCTTCTCACAACTTATCTTGTTTCCCAACCCCCTTTGCCACAAGATGTGGTCCCGTTTCGAGGTGCTAACCACTAAAGATAGATGCGGGTTGTTGCATCCGCGTGACACCAGCAAGCCCCCGAATCGCCTAATCTCCAAACTTGCCGCTAGCGGGGAGCACCCTTCGAGGAGGGTGCGGCGGCATCTTTTCTTCGCAGGCCGTCCAGGCGGCTCCCTTCAGTACCAAACGCTCTACATCGCTGGTAGCAAGCGCAGTTATTTGCGCTGCCGTGTCCCTGTTCAGACCGGGCTGCGGGCGATGCTGTGTCTTCGTGTTCTGCGTCAGTCAGTTCTGCGTCCTAAGTTCTGCGTTTCAGCAATCATCACAAGGCTTTAGTGCAGGCGTGCGCGGCGGCGCGCGCCGGGGGCAGGAGAATTTTCGATGCGGATCGAACGGCGCTTCACCAAAAATGGTCAGTCTCCCTATGCGGACATCGCGTTCCGCGAGGCTACGAGCGAACTCAAGAATCCCGATGGGAAGCTGATCTTCCAGCTCGACGGCTTCCTCGTTCCTGAGCAATGGAGCCAGGTTGCCGCCGACATCCTGGCGCAGAAATACTTCCGCAAGGCGGGCGTGCCGGCCCGCAGCAAGCGCATCGAGGAGAATCGCGTCCCGTCCTGGCTGTGGCGTTCCGTACCCGACGCCCGCGCAATGGCCGACCTGCCCGAGACCGAACGCTTCGGCCCGGAGAAGGACGCGCGGCAGGTTTTCGACCGCATGGCCGGCGCCTGGACCTACTGGGGCTGGAAGGGCGGCTACTTCTCGTCCGAGGAGGACGCGCAGACCTTCCACGACGAGCTTTGCTACATGCTGGCCATGCAGATGGCCGCGCCCAACAGCCCGCAATGGTTCAACACCGGCCTGCACTGGGCCTACGGCATCGATGGCCCCGGCCAAGGCCATTACTACGTTGACTTCGAGACGGGCGAGCTGGTCCGCTCGGCCAGCGCCTACGAGCATCCGCAGCCGCATGCCTGCTTCATCCAGTCCGTGCAGGACGATCTCGTAAACGAGAACGGAATCATGGACTTGTGGGTTCGCGAGGCGCGCCTCTTCAAATACGGCTCGGGCACTGGCTCTAACTTCTCGCGCCTGCGCGGCGAGGGCGAGCGGCTTTCGGGCGGCGGCAAATCGTCGGGCCTGATGAGCTTCCTCAAGATCGGCGACCGGGCGGCCGGCGCGATCAAGTCCGGCGGCACCACGAGGCGCGCGGCCAAGATGGTGATTGTCGACGCCGATCACCCCGATATCGAGGATTTCATTAGCTGGAAGGTGCTGGAGGAGCAGAAAGTCGCGGCGCTGGTCGCGGGCTCGAAGGCTTGCCAGAAGCACCTGACCGCCATCATGAAGGCCTGCGTGAACTGCGAGGGGCATGGCGAGCATTGCTTCGACCCGGCGCAAAATCCGGCGCTCAAGCGCGAAATCAGGGCCGCCCGCGCCTCCTTCGTGCCTGACAATTACATTCAGCGCGTGATCCAGTTCGCGCGGCAGGGCTTCAAGACCATCGCCTTCCCGGGCTTCGACACCGATTGGGAGGGCGAGGCTTACCGCACGGTCGCGGGCCAGAACTCCAACAACACCGTCCGCGTCAACGACGCCTTCCTGCAAGCCGTTGAAGAAGATGGCGACTGGGAGCTGAAGGCACGCATGGGCGGCAAGGCGATGAAGACCGTAAAGGCGCGGGGCCTCATGGAGAAGATTTCCGAGGCGGCCTGGGCCAGCGCCGATCCGGGCATCCAGTTCCACACCACCATCAACGACTGGCACACCTGCCCCGCCAGCGGACCGATCCGGGCCTCGAACCCCTGCTCGGAGTACATGTTCCTGGACGACACCGCCTGTAACTTGGCTTCGCTCAACCTGCTGGCTTTCCACCCTTCTTCCGCTGTCATGGCCGGGCTTGACCCGGCCATCCAGGCCCTAGGCTCAACGCCAGCGGAACTTATGGATGGCCGGGTCAAGCCCGGCCATGACAAGGGGCTGATCGACGTGAAGGCGTTCGCCCATGCCTGCCGGCTTTGGACGGTCGTGCTCGAAATCTCCGTGACCATGGCGCAGTTCCCGTCCAAGGAAATCGCACAGCTCTCCTACGAGTACCGCACGCTGGGCCTGGGCTTCGCCAACCTGGGCGGCCTGTTGATGGTCTCGGGCCTGGGCTACGACTCCAATAAGGGCCGGGCGCTTACGGCAGCGATCTCCGCGCTGATGACCGGCGTCTCCTACGCCACCTCCGCGACGATGGCCATGGAGCTGGGCGCCTTCGCCGGCTACGGCCCGAACGCCACGCATATGCTCCGCGTCATGCGGAACCACCGCCGCGCGGCATACGGCCGGGACAACGGCTACGAGCAGCTATCAACCGCGCCCGTCCCGTTGAAGGACGGAGTCTGCCCGCAGGACGATCTCGTCACCACCGCGCGCGAGACCTGGGACGAGGTGATTTCGCTGGGCCAGCTCCACGGCTTCCGCAACGCGCAAGTCTCGGTGATAGCGCCCACGGGCACCATCGGCCTGGTCATGGACTGCGACACGACCGGCATCGAGCCCGATTTCGCGCTGGTGAAGTTCAAGAAGCTGGCCGGCGGCGGCTACTTCAAGATCATCAACCGCGCCGTGCCGGAGGCGCTTCGCACCCTCGGCTATGGCGAGGAGACGATTGCGGCCGTCATCACCTACGCCGTCGGCCGCGGCACGCTCGCCGGCGCCCCGCACATCAATCACAAGACGCTAGCCGCGAAGGGCTTCACGCCCGAGAAGATCGCCAGCGTCGAGGCGGGCCTTGCCAGTGCGTTCGACATCAAGTTCGTGTTCAACAAGTGGACGCTTGGCGAGGAGTTCTGCAAGTCCAGCCTGAAGCTCACGCCCGAAGCCATGAACGCGCAGGGCTTCGACCTGCTCGCCGCAATTGGCTTCCCGAAGGCTGAAATCGAGGCCGCGAACGAGTATGTCTGCGGGAGCATGACGCTCGAAGGCGCGCCGGGCCTCAAGCCTGAGCATCTGCCTATCTTCGACTGCGCGAGCCCCTGCGGCAAGCGCGGCAAGCGGGCGCTGTCCTGGCGGAGCCACATCCACATGCTGGCCGCAGCCCAGCCCTTCATTTCGGGCGCGATCTCGAAGACCGTCAACATGCCGAACTCGGCGACGGTAGCCGAGTGCGGCGAAGCCTACATGCTGTCGTGGAAGCTCGGCCTCAAGGCCAACGCGCTTTACCGCGACGGCTCCAAGCTCTCGCAGCCGCTGTCGGCGCAGCTTCTCTCCGACGACGGCGAGGACGCGGACGCCATCGCCGCCGCGCCCCAGGGCAGGCGCGCGAACATCGTCGCCGAGCGCATCGTGGAGCGCATCATCGAACGCGTGCGGCTCACCGCCGAGCGCGAGAAGCTGCCGAACCGCCGCAAGGGCTACACTCAGAAGGCGGTCGTTGGCGGCCACAAGGTCTATCTGCGCACCGGCGAGTTCGAGGATGGGCGTCTCGGCGAAATCTTCATCGACATGCACAAGGAAGGCGCCGCCTTCCGCAGCTTGATGAACAACTTCGCCATCGCCATCAGCCTCGGCCTGCAATATGGCGTGCCGCTCGACGAATATGTGGAGGCGTTCACTTTCACGCGCTTCGAGCCGGCGGGCTACGTCCAGGGCAACGAGGCGATCAAGAACGCAACCTCGATCCTCGACTATATCTTCCGCGAGTTGGCCGTCTCCTATCTCGACCGTAACGACCTTGCCCATGTCGATCCCTCCGCCATCGGCTCGACCATCATGGGCGGTGGCGTGGCGGAAGACAGGCCCGGCCAGAAGGGGACAGCCCCCGTTGTCCTGGCCGACCGGCTGGTGAGCAAGGGCCTCACCCGCGGGCTTCACCACAAAGTCGTCATAGTTCAAGACCAAACTCAAGGTGAGCGAGTCGGGAGTGCCAACACTTACGAGACTCACGGCGCCCTCGCTTATGCCCTGCGTGCGGATGAGGAAAACCTTCCGCTGGGGCCGTCCGATGTAAACGCGCGCGATGGGGCGAGTGCCGCGTTTTCCGCAACCCATCTGTCAGTTCCGAGTGGTGCAAGGCCGGGAAAGGCTGAGCGTCTCGCTGAAGCGCGCGCGAAGGGGTACGAGGGAGAAGCCTGCGGCACCTGCGGCAACTTCACTCTCGTTCGCAACGGAACTTGTCTGAAGTGCGATACCTGCGGCGGCACGACTGGGTGCTCATGACATTGCGCCGCATGTTCCTCCCCGCGCCTCGGTAGGCGCGGGAGGCTAGCCGCCTCAGACGTTTAAGGGGGCTTTGGGCTCAAATGACGCTCTGGACGACAAATCCTGACCAAGACCACGATGTTTACACCGTGGTCTATCTTCTGAAAGACGCATTAAGGTCCGCGCTAAGCGATGCCTGGTATTTCGAGCGCACCGCGCTGCCGAAAACCGACCTCAAAGGCGCGGGCCATGCAGAGATCGCGGCTAAGCTTGGGCGTTTCCGCGATAGCTGCAAGAGCTTCGAGGAACGCGAGGCGCTGATGGTGACGAAGCTTCTGCGTGCCCGGAACTGGGCCGCCGAGCTGCGGAGGCTGGAGCCCGAGTTTTCACTCGACATCGACCGCTTCCTCGACGCAACCTCGCTTTGCGAGGGAATCCAGACCGGGTTCCTGCGGGATGCGCAGCGCATGTTCAACGGCGGCATGTCGCTCGTCCGCTTCCTCGCGAAGAGGAAGCCGGAGCCGAGCGCCCTTAGAGCGATGATGGGGCAACCCGTAGGCGCGTCCTATCTCGTTGGCGGCCAGCAAGCGCTTTATGAGCTGCGTGTGGCCTGCGAGGCGCTTCTCGGCCAGATCGACAGCGAGTTCTTCTCGTTGGAGTTGGCGCCGGCGCCGGCGGCTCTGCCGTATCTGGACCCGCAGCAGGAGGCCCTGCCGCTGACCGAAGCCATGCACTGAAGGCTGGGGGCGGGGGTATACGAGCGGTCGAGACTTTTGACCACCACATCATTGCGAGCGAAGCGAAGCAATCCAGAGGCAACATCAGGCGGGGCCTGTTACCTCTGGATCGCCACGGCCGCCAAAGCGGCCTCGCGATGATGGGAGGCGTAGCGGAAAAGGCCGGAACTTTTGACGGTTGGCGTTATCTCTCGAAAACGCCAACTAGGCCTGCGGTCGGACGCAAAGCCTTGAAGGAACACCTTAAAAGCCGCGCCTTTTGCTATGGGGCTTTGGCAACCGGGCGAGCGAGCGGCCTTTTCTCACTCTAAGTACCGGCTTGGCCGGCAGCACCGACAGCGGCACGGTGTCCCCTCCAGCCACTTCCGTATCGGGCACGCTGACGGCTGCATGCTCCAGCGGGGCTGGAGCCACCGGCGCCACACTCTTCTCGCCCGCCAACTTATGCATGAGCCAGTGCAAGCCGTTGCCGCGCACGTCGTGATCCTGCATGAAGCCCACGATGCGCGGCACGATCTCGTTGCGGTAGCGCGAGCCGTTGAAAATGCCGTAATGGCCCGCACCTTCCTGCGTGTAGTGCAGCTTCTTGGAGCCAGGCAGGCTAGTACAAAGGTGCAGCGCCGCCTCGCATTGGCCAGCCCCGGTGATGTCGTCCTTCTCGCCCTCGATGGTCATCATCGCGGTTTGCTCGATCGCGGTGAGGTCGATCAGCCTGCCGCGATGGAACATCTCGCCCTTGGGGAGCTGGTGCTTGACGAAAACCTGGTCGATGGTCTGCAGATAGTATTCCGCCGCAAGGTCCATCACGGCCAGATACTCGTCGTAGAACTCCTTGTGCTTCTCGACCGGGTCGCCGTCGCCGCGCACAAGATGGAAGAAGAGATCCTTGTGCGCGTTCACGTGCCGGTCGAGGTTCATCGCCATGAACCCGGTGAGTTGCAGGAATCCAGGGTAGACCAGCCGCCCGTGCCCGGGATTGGGCCAGGGAACCGAGGTAATCACCGTCCGCCGGAACCAGTTGGTGCCCTTTTCCTCGGCAAGCTTGTTCACCGCGGTCTGGCTGACGCGGGTGTCGATCGGGCCGCCCTTCATGATAAGGCTGCGCGGCGCCGCTGGGTTTCCGGCCTCTTCCATCAGCGCGACGGCTGAGAGGACCGGAATCGCTGGCTGGCAGACGGCCATCGCATGGACGTCGCCCTCGAACAGCTCGATCATCGCGGTCGCGTAATCGATGTAATCGTCGAGATCGAAACTGCCATCGCGCAAAGGTACGAAGCGCGCATCCTGCCAGTCTGTGATGTAGACGTCGGCGTGGGGAAGCATCGCCTCCACGGTGCCGCGCAAGAGCGTGGCGAAGTGCCCGGAAAGCGGCGCGAAGATCAGTAGCCGGGGCTCGCTGGGCGTGCTGCCGTCCTGGAGATGCTTTCTCAAGTGAATGAGGTTGCAGAACGGCCTGTGCCAGACAATCTCCTCGGTGACGGCGGCCGGCACGCCCCTCACGGTGGTATGCGCGATACCGAACGACGGCTTCTTGTAGCGCCGCGTGGTTCGTTCCAGAAGCTCGGCTGCCGCCGCCGCGTTGCGCCCTAGATTGGTGTAGGATAGGGGGTTGAACGGGTTGCACATGAAAATGCGCGTTGAGTGGGCGACCGCTCTCGCCGGAGACATGGCCGCCTGGCCCAGCTCATACAGATGGTAGAGCACGTGATCCCCTCATGTTGAGTGAACGCTTCACATCGAGACCACGCTATAAGCGCCCTCCGAATCGACTTGGCAACACCGCGCCGTCCAAGCTAGATTCGCATACTAGCTTGGCGATGAAAATTGATCTTTGGTTGGGCACTCGCCTAAATCGGGAGCTTTTATCTGGCTAAATGTGCTTTTTTATCGCATTCACCACGGTTTCTGGCGGGGTGTTGAACATAAAGTGAGTTATGTAGTTTCCATCCCGGTCCATTAGATAGACAAATACCGAATGGTCGACGGTGTATTGGTCAGAACCCCCATCCGCCTTCTTAAAATAAACACGGTAAGCCTTTGCGACGCTTGCGACCTCGTCTTGAGTGCCGGTCAGCCCTTTGATAAGCGGGCTAAAATTACCCACGTAGGCCGAAAGCGCCTCCGGCGTATCGCGAGCCGGGTCCACGGAGATGAAGAGAGGCGCGACCTGCTTGGCATCAGGCCCGAGCTTCTCCAGTGCGGTCGCCATGTTTTGCAGCTCGGTGGGGCACACGTCCGGGCAATGGGTATATCCGAAGAAGACAAGCATGAGCTTGCCCCGGAAATCGCGGTCGGTCACGCGCTTCCCATCTGTATCGGCAAGGGAAAACGGACCGCCGATCAGCGCGCGGCCTTCGTTGCGCGTCCCTTCGGGGGTGAAGCGGATCGAATAGGCTGCTGCGAACCCCGCGATGAACAGGGCTATGACGAACAAAACCGGATTGATACGCGGCATCGGCGCTCCTTCACCTTCCAGCAGCCGGCCGCGGCTCGCTGGGCAAGACCGGGCGGCACTTGCTGATACGGCATGCTTCTAAACCATTGCAACTTAATATACTGGCGGTTCGCGGTTCCGCCCCATAATTATTAGCAACCCGTTTACGTTCCTGGATGACACGATGGCAAGCTTGCAAATCGCGAACGATGGCAGCCGGCTCAGGCTCAACACTACGATCAAGCTCAGATGGTTCGCAGTCGCGGGTCAAGCCGCCACCGTGCTTTCCGTTCATTATGGCTATCGCTTCCCGCTGCCCTTCGACCTGTGCGTCGGGGTTATCGGGCTGTCCATCGCATTGAACATCGTGCTGACCCTTGCCCACCCCAGGCCGCAACACCTGCCCGGCCGGCACGCAGCCCTGCTCCTGGGCTTCGACATCGTGCAATTGGCGGCGCTGATCTTTCTCACCGGCGGGCTCGAAAATCCGTTCGCCTTTCTTCTCGTCGTCCCCGTCGCCGTTTCCGCTTCGACGCAGCCGCTAACCGTAACCGTGGCGCTCACGGCCCTCGACATCGCCCTGGCAACGCTTCTGGCTAAGCTTCATTTCCCTCTGCCCTGGGGCAATCATGAACCGCCGGCGCTGCCGCTTCTCTACACCGCCGGAATTTGGACGGCGCTCGTTTCGTGCATTACGTTCATTGCGTTCTACGCTTGGCGGATCGGGCAGGAGACGCGCCAGATGTCCCAGGCGCTGACCGCCGCCGAGCTGATCCTGGCGCGGGAGCAGCGCCTTTCCGCGCTCGACGGCCTCGCCGCGGCGGCCGCCCACCAGCTCGGCACCCCGCTTTCGACCATCGCTCTCGTCGCCAAGGAGCTTGAGCGCGAGATTCCGGCTGAAAGCCCCTGGCGCGAGGATGTCACCCTGCTGCGGACGCAGGCGGCGCGCTGCCGCGACATCCTGAGCGAGCTTTCGAAGAGCGGTCCGGCCCGCGAGGACGATTATTTTGCGCAAATACCCCTGACCCACCTGATCGAAGAGGTGGTTGCCCCGCTGCGAACGCCGGGCGTCGACATCAAAGTCAGGATTACGGATGCGGCGCCCTCGTCCAAGCCCTCGGGCGAACCGATTATTCCGAGAAATCCGGGGCTCATCCACGCTCTCGTCAATCTCGTCGATAATGCCACCGACTTCGCCAGCAGCTCCGTAACCATCGATGCCAGCTACGATCAGGACAAGCTGCGCCTTCGCATTGCCGACGACGGGCCGGGATTTCCGGCGAATATTGTTAACTATTTAGGCGAGCCTTACGTAACGAGCCGGCCGCGCAGCCAAATCCGCAGAGGGGAAGGCGGAATGGGCCTCGGCTTCTTCATTGCAAAGACGTTTCTGGAGCGCTCCGGAGCCACAGTTGTAGCGGAAAATCGTACCCCGCCAGCCACCGGGGCGACGGTGCAAATTGTGTGGCCACGCGCAAGGATTGAATCTTCAGTATAAAATTGACATTCCGTGTCGGGAGCGTGAAACTGCGACATTATGCATAGGGGTGCGACAAAGTAGCAATGGAACTAAATATGGGCACACTCGCCACCGCGCAGAGCGAAGGCGCCGATAATTCGCTCCTGATTGTGGACGACGACAAGCCGTTCCTCACCAGACTAGCCAAAGCAATGGAAGCGCGGGGCTATCAGGTTCGCACCGCGGACTCCCTTGAGACCGGCAAGGCCGCCATCAAGCAATCGGCACCGGCCTTTGCGGTCGTCGATATGCGCCTCGACGATGGCAGCGGGCTGGAAGTCATCCGGATGCTGCAGGAAACCCGTCCCGACTGCCGGGCGCTGGTGCTCACCGGCTACGGCAATATCGCGACGGCTGTGACCGCGGTGAAGCTCGGAGCGGTGGACTACCTCTCCAAGCCCGCCGATGCCGAGGATATCCTCGCGGCGCTTACCGCCTCGGCCGAGGGCAAGCCGAAGCCGCCCGAGAACCCCATGTCGGCCGACCGTGTCCGCTGGGAGCACATCCAGCGGGTCTACGAATTGTGTAACCGCAATGTGTCGGAGACCGCGCGCAGGCTGCATATGCACCGCCGCACGCTGCAGCGCATCCTGGCCAAGCGCGCGCCCAAGTAACGCCAGCCAGGGTCTCACTCCGGCCGCAATAAGGTTTGACGGCCCTTCGCCGATGCGAGGGGCTTTCGCCGAAACACAATCATTGCGAGCGGAGCGAGCAACCCAGAGGCGTCTCATCGGAGCGCCCGCTGCTTGGATCGCCACGGCGGCGTTGCCGCCTAGGAGGAAACCCGTGTCGCAAGACCCCTCATCCTGTTCTTCTCCCCAAGGGGAGAAGGAACCCCATCACAACGGCAGCGGCCTCCCCTCTCCCCTTGGGGAGAGGGCCGGGGTGAGGGGGTCTTCGCAGTTTCATCCGGTAGGCCGGCCCGGCCGGTGCGAAACTCGCAATGATGGGGTGGTGCCAACGTGGAACGGTCCAGTCTTATTGAGTGGCCGCCTTATCGGCCGCCGCCTTCACAAGCTCCTGGAGCTTCTCCGGCATTGGGTAGGCCAAGTTGAGGTTCTTGGGCGGAATTGGGCTTTCAAACCATTTCGTGTAAAGTTTGGCGTATTCGCCGGAGCGCATGGCCTCCGCCAGCACACCGTTCACTAACTCCACGAATGCGCTATCGTCCTTGCCCAGCATGAGCGCATAGGGTTCGCCAGGATAGGCGTCGCTCAAGAAGCCGTATCCGTCGGGGTTCTTCGCGTGGGCCTTCAGCGAAACCAGAAGCAAATCGCCGGCGAGAAGCGCGGCGGCTTTGCCGCTTTCGACCAGCTTGAAGGACTCGGCGTTATCCTTCCCTTCCATGATGGATAGACCCAATGAGCGGCCGGTGCTCAACGCCAGCACAAGCGAGATCACGCCCGCCCCTTGCGTCAAGGCAACGGGCTTACCCTTCAAATCCTCGGCGGTGGCGGGCGAAATCGTTTCGTACCAGGTGCCGCGCCTTCCCTCCCGCTCCACCCGCAATCTGCGCGGGGCGATCCACTTAAGCTCGGACACGAACACCGGCCCGGAAAAGGCCGCCTGCTGGCTGGGGTCCGCGCTGACAGGCGACGGCGCGCAGTCGATAGCGATTGCGCCGGAGGCCAGAAGCTGCGGGGCATCGGCTTGCGTTACGGCCTGATAATCCACCTTGAGTTCCGCCAGCCCGAGCTTTGCCTTGACCTTGCTCACCACGGCCGCGCACAGGTCTAGCGCGAAGCCCATCGGCTGATGCGCCTCGGAATAGGACATCGGGATCGCATCTTCCCGGTATCCGATCACGATCGAGCCTGAATCCTTGATCTTCTGGAGTGTGTCCGCGCTTGCCGCCTCAACTCCCGCAAAAAGGACCGGCAACAGAACCGCAATCGTTTTGGACAAACCCCGCATGCCTGCTTCCCCTCAAACCTGCGCGCCTCGCAAGCGCGCCGCCGCTTTCCATAGCGGCATAACAGATAACCGTAGTTTGCTAAAACTGTAAGGGGCTGGAGCGCGGCAGGGGAAGATTAAGTTTCGATCTGTGGCAGTATCCCATGCCGGAAAGCAATCCCTGCCGCTGGAGACGTGCAACTTTGGCATGCACAATACTAACCGCCGCAAATTTTGACGCTTATCGTCGTTGCGAACGTAGAGAGGCAATCCAGATCCAGTTGCGGATATCGCAGTGGATCGCCACGGCGGCTTTGCCGCTTCGCGATGACGGGCCGGGAGGCGGAACGGTCAAGATTTTTGACCGCTGGTATAAAATCGCGAAAAGCGGAATTGGAGGCTGCGGCGCGCTAGCTCGCGCCGGCGAGTGCTTCCGCCTGCGCCGCATCGAACGCCTTTGCGTCGACCTTGAGGTAGGCGAGCTTCTCCTCCGCGATCACCACCGCTTCGGCGACACCGGGCACCAGGCGCAGCTTCGCGGCGAGACTTTCGGCGTGGGCCGCCTGGACGCCGGAAATCCGCACCAGCCGCGTGGTAAGATAGCTTGGACGCGCCATCGTAACCGCGGCTGCGAGCCACGCAAAGGCAAGGATCGTTGTCAGCGCGAACACGCCGGCAGCGCCGCCGTGTTGGTGCACCGAGCCCCCCACGACGCCACCGATGAAGATTCCCAGGAATTGGGAACTCGAATAGATGCCCGTAGCCGTGCCTTTGGCGGCGGGCGGCGCGCACTTGGTGATGAGCGACGGCAAGGTCGCGGACATCACGTTGAAGCCCGCAAAGAAAAGCGTCAGCGACGCGAGGAGCGCATAAACGTTCTGCGCCGCGAAAAGAAGCAGGATCTGACTTGCCGCGAGGATGGCCACCGCGCTTACGAAGACCGTTTTCATCAAGCGGTGCTTCTCGGCGACGATAATGGCAGGCACCGTCGCCAGCAGCGAGACCGCCAGCACCGGCAGATAGACGATCCATTGATCGTGGGGCGTGATGCCTAGCACCGAATGCATAAGGCCGGGGACCACGAGAAAGCTCGCCGTGAGCATCGCATTTTGTACGAAGGTGCCGAAGTCGAGGCGCAGCAGTTCCCCGTCCATCAGCACTGACGACAACTGGCCCGGCACGGCTTCCGCGTCCCGGTGCACCTGCAAGCTGTGCGGGTCCGGCACCACGAATTGCGTAATGGCGATGCCAATCGCCGCCAGCAGCACCATCAGCCAGAATATGCCCTGCACGCCCGAGATGCTGGCGACAATCGGCCCGGCGACCAGGGCGATCACAAACGAGGCTCCGATGGTCACGCCGACCATCGCCATGGCCTTGGTGCGGTTTTGCTCGGCGGTGAGGTCGGCGACCAGCGCCAGGATCACCGAGCCGGCCGCCCCGCAGCCTTGCAACAGCCGCCCCGCGATCACGCCATTGATTGAGGTTGAAAGTGCGGCCACAACGCTGCCAAGCCCGAAGATCGCGAGACCGGCGATAATGAGAACCTTGCGCCCGATCCGGTCCGACAGCATGCCGAAGGGGATTTGCAGGAGGCCTTGGCTGAGGCCGTAAATGCCCAGCGCCAAGCCAATCTTGTAGGATGTCGCGCCGGATAGCTCCCTGGCGTAGGTGGCGAACACCGGATAGATCATGAACAGCCCTAGCAGCCGCACCGAGAAGACGGCGGCAAGGGAGCTGACCGCGCGAAGTTCATGTTTATCCATTTACTCAGTTCCAGGACAATTTGCTTGAGGTCTCGCCGCAAAGATAAGCGTCGACCGGGAGAATAACGATCCAGGCCCGGGGCGCAATCCTTTGGCTAACATGCCGTTAACGCTGGCCGCACTTTAGACGGGCGAAATTCGGCAGCAAATGGAATTGTTTACCGCATCCCCATCACATCGTGGAGAGCGGAATGCGCCGCAGCCCACATTTCTCACGCGATCGCGCGATAACGGTGCGGAGATTTGTACCGGAAGAGGGCTTTGGAAATGCGGGGACGCTAGCTCGAAAGCTCGCGGGAGCGGCGCGTGGCGGCGGCGACCGTTTCGCGGATGAGGGCCTTGAGCGAAGGCTCGCCCATGAGCACGGAAAGGCCCGCCGCGGTTGTGCCGCCGGGCGAGGTCACATTTTCGCGAAGCTGCGCGGCGGGCAGCGGCGAGCGGTAGAGAAGCTCGCCCGCGCCGGTCACGGTCGCGCGCGCGAATTGCACCGCCATGTCCTTGGGCAAACCTGCGGCAACGGCTGCGTCCGCGAGGCATTCCACGAGGTGGAACACGTAGGCCGGCCCCGATCCTGAAACCGCTGTCACCGCGTCCATCAAAGCTTCGCTATCGATCCAGGCCACCTCGCCCGCCGCGCGCAGGAGCGCATCGCAGAGGCTGCGGCGTTCGGGCATGACTTGCGCGTTGGCATAGGCCGCCGTGATGCCGCGCCCGATCTCGGCGGGCAAGTTCGGCATCGCCCGGACGATTGCCGTGCCCGGCGCGAAATGAGCCGCGATGGAGGCTATCGTGCGCCCCGCGGCAATCGAAAGCACTGCCGTTTGAGGCCCGGCAAGCGGCGCGATCTCCGCCAGAACCACATTCATGATCTGCGGCTTGACCGCGAGAACCATCAGATCCGGCGCGGTTTGCGGCTTGGCGGCAATCGCGTGGCTCTTGAGAAGTTCTGCGATTTCGGGGCCGGCATTAGGGTCTGCCACAGTTAACGACTGGGCCGGAAATCCAGCCGCCAGCCAGCCGCGCAACAGCGCCCCGCCCATGCGGCCCGCGCCTACCAGAAACACCGAAGCTTGTTGCCTGTCCAGGCTCATGCCGCCTCCTGCAATTTCGGACGTCACTCCCCTCACCCCAGCCCTCTCCCCATGGGAGAGAAAGTCCGGTCGCGACCGTTGTGCGGACATCCCTTCTCCCAGGGGGGAGAAGGGCAGGATGAGGGGAGCGACGTTAGTTCATTCCGCCAACCGCCCAGCCGCTACACCCGCATGGGCATCAGCACATACAACGCCCTGGCATCGCTCTCGTCGGAGATCAGCGTGGGCGAGGAGCCGTCGGCCAGCTTGAACAGCGCCTTGCTGCCGTCGATCTGGCCTGCGATATCGAGCAGGTAGCGCGCGTTGAAGCCAATCTCAATCGGCTCTTCCTTGTAATCGGCGGAGATTTCCTCCGTCGCCGAGCCCGAATCCGGATTGTTGGCCGAAACGACCACGCTGCCTTCGCTCGCGACGAGCTTCACTGCGCGCCCCTTTTCGGAGGAGAGCGTCGAGACGCGGTCAACAGCCTTCTTAAGATCGGCGTTTTCGAGAACGAGGAACTTCTTGTTCCCTGCGGGGATGACGCGCGCGTAGTCCGGAAAGGAACCGTCGATCAGCTTCGAGGTGAGCACCACATCGCCCACGGCAAAGCGTATTTTGGCCGGGCTCAGCGAGACTTCCACCGGTGCCTGGCCATCGTCGAGCAGCTTGACGATCTCCGCCACCACCTTCCGCGGCACGATTACGCCGGGCATGCCTTCCGTGCCTGCCGTTGCCTCCGTCTCGACCTGAGCGAGCCTGTGGCCGTCCGTGGCCACCGCCCTGAGCTTGGCCGGACCATCGCCCTCGACACGGTGCAGGTAGATGCCGTTCAGGTAATAGCGGGTTTCCTCGGTCGAGATCGCGAAGCGCGACTTCTCGAACAGGCGTTTCAACTCGCCGCCCTCGACTGTAAAGCAGTGCGGCAGCTCGGTCTGGCTCATATCGGGGAACTCGTCCGCCGGCAAAATGGCCAGCTCGAAGCTCGCCCGTCCTGCCCTGACCTTCAACCGGCCTTCGGGACCGAGGCGCTCGATATGGATCTCCGCGCCGTCGGGGAGCTTGCGCACGATGTCGTGCAGCGTGTGCGCCGGGACCGTCACCGCGCCCGGTGTATCCACCTTGGCGGGTATGGTCTCGATCGCCTCCATGTCGAGGTCGGTCGCCTTCAGCGTCAGCACGCCGGAGGCCTCGGCAGCGATCAATATATTGCTGAGTATCGGGATGGTATTGCGCTTCTCCACGATGCCCGTGATATGGCCAAGGGCGCGGAGCAGCGAATTCCGGTCGGCAATGAAGCGCATGGATACGGCTTCCCGGGCTCGTTGTTCTCTTTAAGACTCAAAGCGCAGCATGACTTATGAAACACGTCTGTCAAGCCCGGCGGATTGGCTTTCCCTCGTTTTACATATGGTGCTATGCGTCCCATGCGATGGAGGGCTGCCGGCCTTCACAAAAACTGCACCTTGCGCAGGCACCCTGTCGCACCGTAATTCTGACGGGGCGATTTGCAGCGATTGGAGGGAGCCTTGTCCGCAGCCGAACCGAACGAAGTCTTCAGGAGCCTGAGAAAGCTGCGTGTCGCCGCGGACGTGCTATCGGAGGCGCTGCCCTTCATGCAGCGCTACGATCAGGCGACCGTCGTCATTAAGTATGGCGGGCATGCCATGGTCGACGAAAAACTCGCCGAGGGCTTCGCACGCGACATCGTCATGCTGGAGCAGGCGAGCGTGAAACCCGTGGTGGTGCATGGCGGCGGGCCGCAGATCGCCAAGCTGCTTGGCCGGCTCGACATCAAGAGCGAATTCGCCGGGGGCTTGCGCGTCACCGACGCCGCCACCGTCGAGGTGGTCGAGATGGTGCTGGCGGGCTCGATCAACAAGCAGATCGTGAACCAGATCAACCAGTTAGGCGGCCATGCCTGCGGCATATCGGGCAAGGACGGCAATCTGATGGTCGCCCTCAAGCTCACCAGGACGCGAGCGCGATCCCGAAACGAACACGGAGCGCGTTCTCGATCTGGGCTTTGTCGGCGAGCCCGAGGAGGTAAACCCCGGCATTGTGCAGGTGCTGGCGGCGAACGAGTTCATTCCCGTCGTGGCGCCGCTGGGCTTCGGGCGCGACGGCACGACCTACAACATCAATGCCGATACCTTCGCGAGCGCGCTGGCAGCCTCGCTCAAGGCCAAGCGGCTATTGTTGCTGACCGACGTCGCGGGCGTGCTCGACCGGGACAAGAAGCTTATTCACCACCTCTCGGTCTCCCAGGCCAAGGCTTTGATCGCGGACGGAACCATCACGGGCGGCATGATCCCCAAGGTCGAGGGCTGCATCGACGTGATCGAGCAAGGCGTGGAAGGCGTGGTGATTCTGGATGGCCGCGTGCCGCATGCGGTGCTGCTTGAGCTGTTCACCGAGCACGGCGTCGGCACGCTGATCGAGCGCGATTGATGGCTGACGGAGCGCCAGTCCTGAGCAGCGCCGCCCAAGCTTTCCGCGGCACTGAGCTTTCGATCTTCGATCTCGACAACACGCTTTACCCTTCGGAATGCAACCTGTTCGCCGAGATCGACCGGCGCATGACCGCGTTCATCGGCAAGCTTCTGGGGCTCGATCCGGCGGCTGCGCGCAAGGTGCAGAAGGAGCTATATTACGAGCACGGGACCACGCTTTCCGGGCTGATGGCCAGGCACGGCGTGAAGCCTGACGACTTCATGGAGTACGTGCACGACATCGACCTGTCGCCGGTCCAGCACGCGCCGGAGCTGGCCGGCGCCATCGCCCGGCTGGAGGGGCGGAAGTTCATATTCACCAACGGTTCCGCGCGCCATGCCGAGCGGGTGGCCGCGAAGCTGGGCGTGCTGGACAAGTTCGACGGCATTTACGACATCGCGGCCGGTGGCTACGTGCCCAAGCCCCAGCCGGAAGCGTTCAAGCGCTTCCTCGAATTTTGCGAGGGGGGGAGTTGCAAGGCCGCCATGTTCGAGGATCTGCCGCATAATCTGGAGCCGGCGCATGCGCTGGGCATCGTGACCGTGCTGGTGAAGTCGGATTTCATGGATCACCCCTCGCAGCAGGCCCTGAAGGACGCAGGGGAACTGCCGCCCTATATCCAGTTCGAGACGGGCGACCTGACCGGGTTCCTCGCGAGCATCACGCCCGCATAACTGTTTAGTCTCCGCACGCACCGCTTGGCAGCACCCGCATTTCCCGATAGATAGATAGATTGCCAGTTACCAACCGGGGATTGCTTCCCATGTTTTTGCGCGCGGCAATTTGCTTGATCCTGTTATTCTTCGCGGGCGCGGCCTTTGCGGAGGACACCCAGAGCCGCATTGCGCTCGTTATCGGTAACTCGGCCTACAGCCGCGCGGCACTCGCCAACCCAGTCAACGACGCGAAGCTGATGGGGAAGCGGCTGGAAGCGCAAGGCTTCGAGGTCATCGCCTCCTATGACGCAGGACAGGGCGAGATGAAGCGTGCCGTGCAAAGCTTCTCCGCCAGCCTACGCAAGCGCGGCAAGGACGCAGTGGCGTTCATCTTCTATGCGGGCCACGGCGTGCAGGTGAAGGGCGAGAACTATCTCATTCCGGTGGACGAGCAGATCAAGAGCGAGGCCGATGTCGATATCGACGCGGTGAGCCTCTCCTCGATCATGAGCATGCTGGAGAACACGCAGACGCGGCTCGCCATCGTGGTGCTGGACGCCTGCCGCGACAACCCCTTCGCTTTTGCACGCGGCGGCCAGCGGGGACTTCGCGCGCGTGGACGCGCCGAGCGGCAGCCTCGTCGCGTTCTCGACCGCTCCCGGCAAGTCGGCGCTGGACGGGCCGGACGGCGGCAATAGCCATTACACCGCAGCCCTGGCGCAGGCGATGGCCGAGCCAGGGTTGAAGATCGAGGAGGTGTTCAAGAAGGTGCGCATCGCCGTGCGCGAGAAGACGAAGGGCGAGCAGACGCCGTGGGAGTTGACCTCGCTCACCGGCGATTTTTATCCGGTCGGAGAGAAAGCCTCGGCTGCTTCGGTGCAAGCCGAGCCCCAGCCTGCCGTCCGGAAGGAGGACAGAGCCCCGCGCTTACTGCGTACCTTTACTGGCCATACAAGGTCTGTCTCATCGGTCGCCTTTTCGCCGGATGGCCGCACGGTGCTTTCCGGCAGCAAGGATAACACGCTGAAACTGTGGGATGCTGCTTCTGGCCGTGAGCTTCATAGCTTCCCGGGCCACTCGGGCGCTGTCTGGTCTGTTGCCATTTCGCCCGATGGCCGTACTGCGCTTTCAGGAAGCGACGACAAGACATTAAGGCTGTGGGACATCAGCGAGTGGACGCAGCCGCGGGAGGCGCGGCGCTGAGCGGCTGCCGTTGAAATCAAATCATGCCCGTCAAAGTCAAAGATGCGATTGCGCTTATCGAAAGTCACGGCTGGCGGCTCATTGCAATGCGCGGCAGCCACCGGCAATTCAAACACGCAAGCAAGGCCGGGCGCGTCACCATTGCAGGAAAGCTCTCCGATGACTTGGCACCGGGGACATTCGGGAGCATCTTAAAGCAGGCAGGTTTGAAGGATAAGACTTGATGCGCTACGCCATCGTTATTGAAAAGACAGAAGAGAACTATTCCGCTTATGCGCCGGACCTGCCGGGCTGCGTCGCAACCGGCGCGACCCCGGAGGAAACCGAAGAAGCCATGCGCGAAGCGATCCGCTTTCATATCGAGGGGCTGCTTGAGGATGGCCTCCCCGTGCCGGAGGGCGAAAGCCGCCTCGCTTATGTCGAGGCGTGACACTACCGGCGAGCGGAAATGGACGCAGCCGCTGAGGCGCAGCGCCGAGCGGCTGCCGAGCTTCGGCCACGTCAGCCGCCGCCGCGGCACGCCCTCCGCCGTCTGCGGCCAGCCCTGCGTTCTCGCGCGAGTGATTCCGTCCTCCCAGCCTTTGCCAGCCGCCCCGCTGCTGCGCCAACTTGCCGCGCAACATTCGGCCTAAGAATTAGCGGCCCGCGCAAATATGCAACTCAAGCTTGGTTGTGACGCCCCCCGATTGGGTTAAATTCGCATAACCGGAATAGATGTTTCTCCAAAAATTACTCAAAACCGGGCATCACGCACAGATGGGGAACCGACATGGGTGCTTTTGATTTACGAACCGCTTTCCACTGCCAAGACATCGCCCTCGATGCGAGCGAGGACGAGGTCGCCGATTTCATCGAATGCATGCTCAACGAGCTGTCGCTCCTGGCCGCCGATCGCGTCACGTCGCTTGAGGCACAGGAACGCATAAGTGAAAAGATAGTCCTTTTCGAGACCTATTTCACGCGCAAAAGGTCTCGCTTGCTTTGCTAAGCCGCCAATCCGCTGGAGAACCGGCAAGTGGCGGCCCGGTAGCAAACCAGCGGCGAGGCATGCTACCGGCCCCGCAGGCCCACGGTTCGCCAACCAGGGGGCGTTACGGTGAATGCGAATGGGCTTCACGGTGACGCTTGCATCGATAACAAGCGTCACGAGCGGCCCTCTTCCCAGGCGTGCCATATTTGGGCATCGCTGAAACAGGACGGCCGCTTGCGAAGCTTCAAGGCGGCTTCGGCTGCTTCCCGCCTGCCTCTTTCCGAATCCCGGTCTTCCGCGTAACCGCGCTCGCGTTTTTCGGCCGCTTCCAAGAGAAGGCGCGCGATGACGGCACCCGCGTTTGCAACGGTTCCGGATAGCCGCAATCGGCATGCGGGCCGGCGGCTGAGGATTGCCTCGACGCGGATACCGCCATAGCCGCCGCCGCACCCGCGTTTCCAAAAATGAATAGTGCCCGGCTCAATTCCAATCGTGGAATAGTCACCGCCGCTGCTACTGTTACGCTTGGGAAACGCCCTTTGCGGGAAGAAAAAAATGGACACCAGCCGAAGCGTAAACGTCACAAAATTTATCGATAGCCACCCGTTCTCCGCCTATCAGTGGCTTATCTTTGCGGTGTGTTTCGTCATCGTCCTTTTGGACGGTTTCGACACTGCCGCTATTGGTTACATTGCCCCTTCGCTCATCAAGGAATGGGGTGTGACGCGGCCCGAACTTGGGCCGGTGCTGAGTGCCGCGCTGTTCGGGCTTGCGATTGGCGCGCTCGTCTCGGGGCCACTGGCCGACCGCTTCGGACGCAAGCGCCTGCTCTTCTGGCCGGTGCTGATCTTTGGCGCCGCCTGCCTTGGCTCGTCCTTTTCGGCCAATCTCGATCAACTCACGGTCATGCGCTTCCTGACCGGCATGGGCCTTGGCGCGGCCATGCCAAACGCCGTGACCCTCATGAGCGAGTTCTGCCCTGAGAAGCGGCGGAATTTCCTCACGAACGCGATGTTCTGCGGCTTTCCTCTGGGCGCGGCCCTGGGCGGATTCCTGGCCGCGTGGATCATTCCGAATTTCGGCTGGCGGGGCGTGCTCATTCTTGGCGGCAGCGCGCCATTGCTCCTTGCCGTGCTGATCCTCTTTGCATTGCCGGAGTCTCTGCGTTTCATGGTGCTCAAGGGGCATGCGGTGGAGCGCGTGCGCGCCGTGCTGGCGCGGATTTCGCCGGAAGCTGGGGCAGTAGGAACGTTCGAGCTGGTCGAACCCAGGCCAAGTGCCGTGGCGCGCGGCGCGGCCCTGGTGGTCTCCGGATCCTACATCGTAGGTTCCGTCATGCTGTGGACCACCTATTTCATGGGCCTGGTGATCTTCTACGCGCTCATCAACTGGATGCCGCTGCTGTTCAAGGACGCGGGCGTCGATCCAAAGACCGCCACGCTGATTACCGCGCTGTTCCCGCTTGGCGGCTTCGGGGCCATCTTCTCCGGCTGGCTCATGGACCGCTTCAACGGCAACATCATCGTCGGGGCGCTTTATGGCCTGACCGCCGTGTTCGTCTACGCCATTGGGCTGACCGCGGGCAGTAGCGCGGCTCAGCTCATGGCCGTCGTCTTCATAGGCGGCGCGCTGATGAACACCGCGCAATCGTCGATGGGCTCGCTTGCCGCTGCTTTCTATCCCACGGAAGCCCGCGCGACCGGCGTGGCATGGATGCTGGGCGTCGGCCGCTTCGGCGGCATCGCGGGCTCGCTGCTCGTGGCCGAGCTGGCGCGCCGCAATCTCGGCTTCGGCCAGATCTTCGCGGTGGTGGCCATCCCCGGCGCCGTCGCCATGGCCGCGCTGCTCATCAAACAGTTCGTGCATCCCCATATTGGCGTGGCCATGGCCGGCGATGAGGCCTCGCTGGCACATTGAGCGGGGTGCGGAGATTAGACTGCGGTAGGCACGATGAACTGAGGGAATCTCCCCTCACCCTGTCCCTCTCAGCAAGCTCGCCCTGGCGAGCTTGCAACGTGGAGTGTCCGCATTCGCAAGCGAAAGCGGATGGGGAGAGGGTACGCCTTCTCAACGGGCACAGCCGGACTCCCTCTCCAGCCGCATCCGCTTGCGGATGCGGCCACGCTGAGATGCAAGCTCGCCAAGGCGAGCTTGCGGGGAGAGGGCTGGGGTGAGGGGAGCGAGTCCAGTTCATTTCGCCAGCCGTTGCTAGGCAAACGAGCTAGAGTGCATGCGGACAAGACAAGAAGCGCTATCCAAGATTGCCATGATCGGCTTCGGCGAGGCCGCGTCCGCCTTCGTGCAAGGCTGGCGCACGGCGTTGAGCCTTGAGTTCAGCGCCTTCGACATCAAGACGGCCGATCTTTCGGAGTCCGTGCGCGCGGGCAAATGGGAGGATTACCGCCGCTGGGGCGTTGCCGGCGCAGAAACGCCTGCGGGCGCGCTGGCCGGGGCCAAAATCGTGTTTTCCCTGGTCACGGCAGATCGGGCGCTCGCCGCCGCCAGGTCCGCCGCGCCGCATCTTGAACCGGGCGCCTTCTATTTCGACTGCAATTCCTGCTCGCCGGGAACGAAGCGGCAAGCGGCGGAAGCCGTGACGCAAGCGGGCGCGCGCTATATCGACACTGCGGTCATGGCGCCGGTTCATCCCAAGCTGCACAAGACGCCGCTCCTGCTCAGCGGTCCGAACGCGGAGGAAGCGCTTGCCGTAACGCGCGCGCTGGATATGGCCGCCAAGGCCGTGCCCGGCGCGGTGGGGGCCGCGTCCGCGAACAAGATGATCCGCAGCGTGATGGTGAAGGGCCTCGAAGCGCTGGTGCTCGAATGCGTGCTGGCGGGTTGCCGGGCCGGCGTGGATCAGGCGGTACTCAATTCGCTGGAGGCGAGCTATCCGGGCTTCGGCTGGAAGCGCCGCGCGGCCTACATGATGGAGCGCGCGGTTACGCATGGCATCCGGCGCGCGGCTGAGATGCGTGAAGCCGCGCTGACCGTGAAGGAGCTTGGCTTTAGTGGCGCGATGGCCGGGGCCACCGCGGATTGGGAGCAGAAAATCGGCGATCTGCGGCTTTCGGCGGCGGACGCCCAGCCTTCGGGCGAAGAGGATTATAGGGCGCTCGCGGATTTGATCCTGCGGCACCTCGGCGAAGACAGTATCGGAGATTGAAGTCATGAAAATTTGCGTTGCAGGCGCGGCCGGCGCGTTCGGCATGAAGCACCTTGAGGCGATTGCTGCGATTGGCGGCATCGAGGTGGTCTCGGTGGTTGGCCGGGAGCGGGACGAGATCGAGGGCTTCGCGAGATCGCGCGGCATTCCGCACTGGTCCACAGACCTTGGCGAAAGCCTCGCCCGCGGCGATGTCGAAGCCGTCATCCTCTCGACGCCGACGCAGATGCACGCCCAGCAGACCATCCAATGTCTCAAGGCCGGCAAGCACGTCTTCGTCGAAATTCCGATGGCGGACAGCCTCGCCGATAGCGAGGAGCTGGTGCGCGTGCAAAAGGAGACCGGGCTCATCGCCATGGCCGGGCACGTGCGCCGCTTCAATCCGAGCCATCAGTGGATTCACAACCGCATCGTGGCCGGCGAGCTGAAGGTCCTGCAGATGGACGTGCAGACCTATTTCTTCCGCCGCAGCAATATGAACGCGCTTGGCAAGCCACGCTCCTGGACCGACCACCTGCTCTGGCACCATGCCTGCCACACGGTGGACCTGTTCCAATATCAGACCGGCGAAGCGGCTTCCGAAGCGTTCGGGCTGCAGGGGCCGAAGCATCCAGACCTGGGCATCGCCATGGACATGAGCATCGGCATGAAGACGCCCTCGGGCGCGATCTGCACGCTGTCGCTCTCGTTCAACAATAACGGCCCGCTCGGCACCTTTTTCCGCTATATCTGCGACAACGGCACCTATATCGCCCGCTACGACGATCTGTTCGACGGCTACGACAAGCCGATCGATCTCTCGGGCGTCGCCGTCTCCAAGAACGGCATCGAGCTGATCGACCGCGAGTTCTTCTCCGCCATCCAGCAGGGCCGCGAGCCGAATGGCAGCGTCGCGCAATGTTTGTCAGCCATGCGCACACTCGATAAGATCGAAAGAAGTTTGAAGTAGGCTGATGCAGGATGATGCATTGAACGGGCGAATCTCCCCTCACCCTGTCCCCTCTCTCCCCGCAAGCTCGCCTTGGCGAGCTTGCATCTCAAAGTGTCCGCATCCGCAAGCGGATGCGGATGGAGAGGGAACGCCTTCTCAGCGGGTACGGCCGGACTCCCTCTCCCATGGGGAGAGGGCTGGGGTGAGGGGAGCGAGCTTCATTCTTGGCAGAACCTGGCATCGGCGCACGCACCTGTGCGGAAACATCGGGATAGTCTGAAGTAAGAAAGCGTTTGACGGTGCAGAAAACAAAGCTTGGCCTGTTCTCCGTGTCCGCCATCGGGCTCGGATGCATGAACCTCTCGCATGCCTATGGCACGCCGCCGGACCCGCGCGACGCCTCCCGGCTGCTGCATCGCGCGCTGGATCTTGGCTACACGCATTTCGACACCGCGGCGCTCTACGGCTTCGGCGCCAACGAGATGCTGATCGGCGAAAGCATAGGCCATCGGCGGAAGGAATTCATGCTGGCCAGCAAGGGCGGCATGTTCAAGAACGCGGAGGGCAAGCGCGAAATCGACGGCCGGCCCGCGACCCTGAAGCAGCACTGCGAGGCTTCGCTCAGGCGTCTGCGCACCGACGCGATCGACCTCTATTACCTGCATCGCTGGGACAAGCGCGTGCCCATCGAGGAGAGCATGGGGGCGCTGGCGCAGCTCGTGCGCGAGGGCAAGGTGCTGAGCATCGGGCTTTCGGAGGTTTCCGCCGCGACGCTGCGCAAGGCGCATGCCGTGCACCCGGTCGCCGCCGTGCAGACAGAATATTCGCTATGGACGCGCAATCCGGAGATCGCGGTGCTTGAGGCGTGCCGCGAGATTGGTGCGGCCTTCGTCGCGTTCAGTCCGCTGGCGCGCGGCTATCTGACGGGCGCGCTGCGCGACGTTTCGGCGTTCGGGCCGGCGACATCAGGCGCCCCATGCCGCGTTTCGCGCCGGAGGCCTACGCCGCTAACCTCGCCCTTCTGGAGGAATTTGCCGCCGTGGCCAAGGAGCGCGGCTGCAGCATGGCGCAGCTTGCGCTTGCATGGCTCCTGGCCAAGGGGCGAAACGTCGTGCCCATTCCCGGAACCACCAGCATCGAACACCTCGCGGACAATGCCAGCGCCGCGGCTGTCGCCCTCGATGCGGAAACGATTGCACGGCTCGGCAGGCTCATCAACCAGCACACGGTTCAGGGCGCGCGCTACCCCGCCGCCGTGCAGGCCGAGATCGACACCGAGGAGTTCGAGGTTTAGCGCGGCCGCTCACCGGCGCCGTCCGGAAATGCCGGAGGCACTGTCCGGGACCGTTTACGAACGCCGGCGCCCTTTAATACGAACGGCCACAAGTTTTGACCGTTTCGCTGCCTCGTCCGTCAGAGCGTTTGGCGGAAGGGTTCCGGCCGGCCGGAAGCTTTAGCCGGAAAGCAAATGGCCGCCCTGAAGCCATGGGGCTCGATATTGGCGAAGGTCAGCGTGCCGCCATAGGCGCGCACAATGTCGTTGGCGATGGCAAGGCCGAAGCCCGAGCCAGGCATCTCTTCGTCGAGCCTTAGCCCGCGTTCGCCGAGCCGGTGGACGAAGGCTGCGGGCGCTCCAGGGCCGTCATCCTCGATGACAATCGTGATGCCGTCCCCTCGTTTCGCCGAGACAGTCACGGCGGTTTCCGCCCATTTGCAGGCATTGTCGAGAAGGTTGCCGGTAAGCTCGGCCAAATCGTCCTCTCTTATCGGGGCGGCGATGTCGTCCGCGATCTGCACGCGCCACTCCAGCACCTCGCCCTGGGGCGTCCGGCCCAGCGCCCGGACAAGCTTCGCAACAACCGGCGCGGGGCACGCCTGATGAACGTGGAGGCTATGGGCGCTCTCCAGCCGGGCGCGCGACAGCTCGCGATCGATGTTCCGGCGCATAGTGTCCGCAAGCTCCTCGATCTCGGCCGCCACTACGGTTGCGCCTCTCTCGCGCAACTTCGCCGCGTCGGCAATCAGCACGGTGAGCGGCGTCTTGAGGCCGTGTGCCAGATCGGCGGCCCTCGTCTTGGCGCGTTCCATCGCTGTCGCCTGCGCATCGAGCAAGGAATTCACCGCCAGAACCAGCGGCATCACCTCCTTCGGCTCGGCAACGTCGACGCGCGTCTTCTGGCCCGACCGGACCGCGAGCACATTTTCCCGCAGGATCTTTAGAGGCTTGAGCCCGAGGACGATCTGCGCCCATGCCGCGGCCATCAACGCGATGCCGAGCAGCGCCAGGGCTCTTAAGACATCCCATCTGAAATCGGCCAGCGCCACCCGGATCTCGTGCATATCCAGCGCCGCCGAAATTCTTACGAGATGCGTTCCGGTAGGCGTGCCGTAGGAAATGCTTCTCTCCCGCGCCAGAAGCTTCGCCTGGGATGGGCCATCGATCGTGTGCAGGTGCACCTTGCCGGGATCGAGCACGTCTGGCGGGAGGTTCAACACCTAGTCCCATAACGAGCGGGAGCGGAGCAGCCGCCTGTCCATCTCGTCCTCGATCTGCCAGTAGAGGCCGCTCAAGGGGTCGCCGAAGCGCGGATCGGGGAGGGTGCGCGTGAAGGTGATGGCGCCCTTGGCGTTGAAGCTGACGCCCGCGGAGATCTGCCGGATATAGGTGTCGAGTTCGGCAACGGCGCGGCGCTCGATATGCCGCTCGAACAGCCCCACGATCCCTGCACCCGCAATAACAAGAGCCATCGCGATGGTGACGCCGCCCAGCAAGAGAAGGCGGAGCCTTAGGGAACGGCCCGTCACGGCTTCTCTTCGACAATGTAGCCGAAGCCCCGCCGCGTCTCGATAACATCCGGCCCAAGCTTGCGCCGGATGCGCCCGATGAGCACCTCGATGGCGTTGGCATCCTTGCCGGAGTCGTGCTCGTAAAGATGCTCGATCAATTCTGTGTGAGGCACGACACGCCCCGTATGGTGCATGAGGTAGTTGAACAGCCGGTATTCCTGCGGCGTCAGGCTGACGGGCACGCCGTTCAGCGAGACGCGCATTTGCCGCGTGTCGAGCGCGATAGGGCCAAGCGTAAGCATGGGCGAGCTTTGCCCAGCCGAGCGTCTCACGATGGCGCGGAGCCTGGCCAGCAGTTCTTCCATGCGGAAGGGCTTGGGCAGATAGTCGTCGGCGCCGCTATCGATCCCTTCGACCCGCTCGCTCCAACTGCCTCTGGCGGTCAGGATCAAGACGGGCACGGTGCGGCCGTTCGCGCGCCATCTCTTGAGGATAGTGAGGCCGTCGAGCATCGGCAGGCCGAGGTCCAGGATGATGGCGTCGTAGTCCTCGGTGTCGCCCTTGAACCAGCCCTCTTCGCCGTCGGTTTGATGCTCGACCGCGTAGCCTGCGGCGATCAGGGTGGCTGTGATGTCCCTGGCGATCCGGCTGTCGTCCTCAAGCAGCAAAATGCGCATCAGTCTTTTACCTTGCCGATCATCAGCCCCGTCTTGGCGTCCACGCGGACCTTCAGCATCCGCCCGTCCGGAGAGATGATCTTGAACTCATAAATCCAGATACCGTATTCCTTTTCGAGTTCAAGCCCGGAAACTTCGCCCGGCACGGCATCGTGCAGTGTGGCCATGACGCGCTCCAGCGGCACGATCTCGCCATTCTCAAGCGCACGGCGGGCCTCGTCCTCGTCATGCACTTCATGTCCCGAGGCCAGGGCTGCCGGTAACGGCGGCACACTGGCCTGCAGCAGGATCAGCAACGGGATAATGGCAAGCAATGTAAGCCAGTAGCGCATCAAATATTTATGATCCCGATTGACTGTCAAACTCCTGACGGTCCCCCTCACGGGCCTGCAAGCCGAATGCTATTAGACAAACCAGTACGGAAGGAATCGCGCTCTTTCCGGCGTGGGGGGCATTCGTGCGGTACTTTTGGAGCAGGGATATGGCCTCTGTCAACGGCAGCAAAAAAACTCGCGGAGTGGTCGCAGGGCAGTCCGGCCGTCTCGCCGGGATCGCCCGTGTGCTCCAGAGCAAGCCCTCGGCCATCGGCGCGATTCTGTCGCGGCTGCATAAACGCGGCCTACTCGCGGCTTCGCCCGCGCGCCAGGTTGCACAGACGGCGATCGCGTCGCGATGCGGAGACAGCGTTGAGGAGGGCATTTCCTATATGGAGGCGTTGAGCGTGCCGGTGGAACCAGTAAAGCTTTACGGACTCGCGGCGGATCTCGGCAGCGCGCGGCTCCTGGGCGCTCCGAACCGTATGCTTCTCCAGGGCTACGACGGTTTCAGATCGCCGTTCCCTCTACTCGACGGCCTGCCGGAACGGCATTCCTTTGTGGACCTGTTCGAGTTGCTCCTGCTCTCCTCGCACGAGCCCGCCGGCGGCAAATCCACTCCTACAAGCCAGGCTGCCAGCCCCAGTGCGGCGGTGATCGCGGGCCGCACGGCTCAGGTCGCGATGCGGCACGCCGGCTGTGTGGAAGTCGTCAAATACGACATGCCGGAAGAGATGGCCGGCAGGCGCAAGGACGTTGCGCAGTTTACCGGCCACACGATTGCCCTTCTGGCCGGCGTGGCGGAGGAACATTTGGTGTGGCGCCCGGCAATTGCCTACACCCTTTGCGGCTGACGGTACCCACGGGGGATGGCGGGACTTGAGCCGCACGAACACTTTGGTTCTGCCAGTGTCCCTAAGTCTCCGGATTACCTTCGCGAGCCGGCGGCAATTCGGAGACGGGACCTAGTACGGCCCGCGGGAGGTTCTGACGCACAACGCCGTCATCGCGCTGCGCACGCCGTCGCAATGATGGGGCAAGACTTCCGGCGGAATGTACAGGGCCTGCCGTGCGGCGGCCGTCTTTCGAAAGAGGAGATGCGATATGCGGAATGCCTCGATCTGTCTGGCCCTTGCCACGGCCCTCGCGATGTCCGGTTCCGCGGTGGCGGGCGAAGAGGGCACACGCGCAGCAGCAGCCAAGGGGCATTGGCTCGGAAAAACTGAAGTGGAGGCCAAGGTTAACGCGGCTGGCTATACGGTAAAGAAAATCAAGAATGGGGTGGGGCGCTACGAAGTCAAAGCAAAGGGCAAGGACGGTAAGACCGTCTTGCTCTACATTAGCCCCTGGACTGGTGAGATCCTAGGTCAGGATCGCAAATAGGTCCGGATAACAAGAGGGAAGAGCATCGCCGGCTTCCCTGAGGTATGTAATGAAGCCTAAATTACGTTCGGTTGCAGCTCTGTCTCTGGTGCTCCAGATGACAGCCGTATTACCTGTGCTGCCGCAGACAATATCCATCAATGCCAAGCAGATGGATGCACTCAAGATCCGGCTGGAAAAGGTCCGTCCGGCGTCCATGGAGGCCGTGGCGCTTCTCCCCGCCACGGTTGTTCCTCCGCTCAATTCGCGCGTCGCGGTATCGGCTCCCTTTGCGGGCACCGTTCTGCAAGTCGAGGTGCTTGCTGGGCAGCGCGTCAAGGAGGGAACGCCTCTGGTAACGGTTGCCAGCAAGGACATGCTCGAAGCGAGCGGGCGTCTCAAGCAATTGGAGGTAGAGCTAGCCACCGCCGAGCTGAATGCCAAGCGCTACCGGTCGCTGGCCGAGAAGCAGGTTGGCTCGGAGATGAAGGCGCAGGATACCGAGGCCGAGGCCGCCAAGCTGCGCGCCGCGACCGAGCAATTCAGGCGCATCACCTCGCTTGGAAGCACCAGGATCAACGCGGACGGTACCTATTCGCTGGTCGCGCCCAAAGCTGGGCATGTGGTGGAAACCAGGGTCACGCCCGGCACCATGCTCGAAGCGATGGCGGCAGCCGTCTTCATGGACACCAGCGACGAGATTTGGGTTCAGGCGCAGCTTCCGGCTTCGCTCGTCGGCTACATCTCCCCCGGCGACAAAGTCACCGCCGCACCAGGCGTGGAAGGCATCGTGATTTCTGCCGGCACAGACCTTGACCCGGCCACGCGCTCGGCTCAGCTCTACGCCCGGCTGCCTGAAGGATCGGGCTTGGTTCCAGGCCAGATGGTAAACCTTACCGCCTCGCGCCGCCTGTCGAGGGACGCGGTGAATGTGCCTCCGCAAGCGGTCACTTACGCCGATGGCAGGCCGGTCGTATTTGTCTGGACGGGAGGCGCGTTTACCGTGGTTGCCGTATCGGTTCTGGGCAGGACGGCGGAAATTGCCACCGTCGAAGGAAGCCTCGCTCCAGGCCAGCAAGTCGCGGTTACGGGCGTCGTCCAGCTCGAAAAAATGATGGCCGGGGAATAGATCATGTTGAACCGGCTTGTCGAGTTCGCGCTGTCGCAGCGTGCGTTCACCATTTTTTGCGCGCTGCTCGTCGCGGGGCTCGGCACTTACGCATTCTTGCGCATTCCCATCGACGCGTTTCCCAACATCGCGCCGGTGCAGGCGAAGATCGTCCTAAAGGCGCCCGGCATGACACCGGAGGAGGTCGAAACCCGCGTCATTACGCCGGTCGAGCTGGAGCTGCTTGGCATTCCGCGCCAGACGATCCTGCGCTCCTCCGCCAAATACGCCATCGCCGACATCACCATCGACTTCGAGGATGGGACGGACATCTATTGGGCGCGCCAGCAAGTGTCGGAACGGCTCGCAAGCGTGCGCGGCGAGCTGCCCGCGAATATTTCGGGCGGACTTGCGCCGGTCTCGACGCCGCTGTCGGACGTCTTCATGTTCACGATTGAAGGAGACACGCTGTCCCTTGAGGACAAGCGGACCCTGCTCGACTGGACGATCCGGCCCGCGCTGCGCACCATTCCGGGCGTAGCCGACGTGAACGCGCTCGGGGGCTATGTCCGGGTTTTCGAGATCCTGCCCGATAGCGCCAAAATGACCGCGGCGGGGCTCGGAGTTACCGATCTTGCCGAAGCCATTGCCGCCAACAACAGGAACGATGGCGCCGGAAGGCTCAACGAGGGCGAGAAGACGCTCGTGGTCAGGGCGGAGGGCGCGATCCAGACCCCGCTAGACCTTGAGCAGGTGGTGCTGAAAGCCGAGAAGGGCCGCGTGCTGCGCGTCAGCGACGTTGCCGTCGTGAGGATCGGCAGTCTGACGCGCTATGGCGCCGTCACTAAGGACGGCAAGGGCGAGGCGGTGGAGGGGCTGGTGCTGTCCATGCGCGGAGCCGATGCGAGCGCCGTCGTGAAGGCGGTGCGCGAGCGGCTCAAGGAGCTGGCGCCGAGCCTGCCGGAAGGCATCGCCTTGAACGTCTTCTACGACCGCTCGGACCTCATCCAGCGGGCCGTGGGCACGGTGAAGAAGGCGCTGTTAGAGGCGACGGTCCTGGTCGTCGTGCTTCTGCTTCTCTTCCTCGGCAGCCTGCGCGCGGCACTTGTGGTGGCTGTGACTTTGCCGATGGCCGCCCTCATCACCTTCCTGACGATGCAGCTCTTCGGAATGACGGCCAATCTCATGAGCCTTGGCGGCCTGGCCATCGCGATCGGCCTGATCGTCGACGCGGCGGTGGTTGTCGTCGAGAACACCGTCGAGCGCGTCTCGCACACGGACCAGCGCGTTCCATTCCTTCACAGCGTCTATCACGCGGCCTCCGAGGTCGCGCTGCCCGTGGCCTCCGGCATCGTCATTATCTGCCTTGTATTTCTCCCGCTGCTTTCGCTGCAGGGCCTGGAGGGAAAGCTTTTCGCGCCGGTTGCGATCACCATCATCATCGCCCTGAGCGGCTCGCTCCTGCTTTCGCTGACACTGATCCCGGTGCTGGCGTCGTTTATGCTGAAAGCCGGAAGCCATTCCAATCCCTGGCTCATCCGCGTGCTGACGCGAGGCTACCGCAAGCTGCTCGGCTATTGCCTCCACCGCCCGCAACCCGTCTACGCTACCGCGGTGGCTGGCGTAGTGCTTGCCGTCATCGCCTATCTGGCGGTGGGCAAAGCCTTCATGCCGTCCATGGATGAAGGCTCGGTCATCGTGCAGACGACGAAGCTGCCTTCCATCAGCCTCTCGCGAAGCCTCGAAACCGATACGTTGAACCAGCTAAAGCTTCGCCAGGCCGTCCCCGAGATCAAGGAAATCGTCGCGCGCTCAGGCGCCGACGAACTGGGCCTCGACCCGATGGGCTTGAACGAGACCGACATGTTCCTGGTGCTGAAGCCGAAAGAGCAATGGCGCGTACCGGACAAGGAATGGCTCATTGGCGAGCTGCGCAAGGCGATGGCCGATCTTCCGGGGCAGGAAATCGCGTTCACCCAGCCCATCGAGATGCGGACGGCCGAGATGCTGACCGGCGCGCGCGGCGACCTCGCGGTGAAGATCTTCGGCCCCGATTTCGAAGGTGCTGGCCGAGCTTGCCGGCAAGATCAAGGCCGCGCTCAAGGGCACGCCGGGCGCTGCCGAGGTGATGACCGTATCGAATGCGAGGGTCGACTATCTCGAAGTCAAGGTGGACCGCATGTTCGCCGGGCGGGCGCGGCTGTCCGTGACGCGGATCGAGGACGAGCTGCGCGCTTTGCTCGAAGGAACGCCCGCCGGGCTCGTTACGGAAGCCGGGCGGCGGACCAATATCGTCATCCGGGCGCCGGCGACCCTTGGGGATTCGCCGGAGCAGTTCGGCCTGACCCAGCTTGCGGCGGGCGACGGCGGCTTGATCCGGGTCTCGGACGTGGCGCAGCTCAAGCGTACCGGCGGCCCGGTCAAGGTCGACCGGGAGAATTCCTCGCGCTACGCGCTGGTGCAGGCCTATGTGTCCGGGCGCGATCTGGTCGGCTACGTCGAGGATGCCCAGAAGGCCGTTGCACAGGCGGTGCCGCTGCCGGCAGGCTACCGGCTGGTCTGGGGCGGCGAGTTCGAGAACCAAAGGCGTGCCGCAGCGAGACTCGCCGTGGTCGTGCCAATCGCGCTGGGGCTGATATTCCTGGTGCTGTTCGCGACGCTGAGGTCGATGCGCCAGGCGGCCCTCATCCTGGCCAATGTGCCGTTCGCGCTGGTCGGCGGCATACTCACCCTCTGGGCCTCGGGCGAATATCTCTCGGTGCCCGCCTCGGTCGGCTTCATCGCGCTGCTGGGCATCGCCGTCTTGAATGGCCTCGTGCTGGTGAGCCACTTCAACGAGCTGCTGGCAAGCGGGCTGAGCCTCGAAAGGGCGGTATACGAAGGCTCGATCCGCCGGCTGCGGCCGGTGCTGATGACCGCGAGCATCGCGGCATTCGGGCTCGTCCCGCTGATGTACGCGACGGGGCCTGGCTCGGAGATCCAGAAGCCGCTGGCCATCGTCGTCATTGGCGGCCTGGTTACGTCGACCGCGCTGACGCTTTTGCTGCTGCCAATCCTGTTCAAGCGGTTTGGAGCGGAAGCGGGCCAATTCCACAAACAGCAGGGAGCCCCCGAATGGAACAGGAGCTTTGCAAGCTGACACTCGTCTATCCGCCCGCGGCGGAGGACGCGATTGTCGAGCTGCTTTTGAAGGCCGAGCCGCCGCTCAAGGGGTTCACCACCTGGGCCGCCGATGGCCACGGGCTGGACTTTGGCGAGGCGACCGCGGCTGAGCGCGTCCGGGGCCGGATCAGGCGGTGCGTGATGGTGCTGGTGCTGCCGCGGCCACGCGTGATGCCGCTGCTTGAGACGATCCGGCTGGAAGCGGGCGCACCGCATTTGGCCTATTGGGTCGAGCCCGTGGAAAGCTTTGGGCGGCTTTGATCGCTCATAAGGCGTTTACTCCGCAAATACTGAGAAGGAGATGGTGGCATGACAACAACCGCAGACGATAAACAGATTTCTGTCTGGGACCCGCTCATCCGCTTCGGGCACTGGGCGCTCGTCGCGGCCTTCGCGATCGCCTACATCACGGGCGAGGAGGAAGGCGATCCAAGCGAATGGCACGAATGGGCCGGCTACATCGCGGGCGGCATCGTGGCCTGGCGCGTGCTGTGGGGACTGATCGGCCCGCGCCATGCGCGATTCAGCGATTTCGTGACGGGGCCTCGCACCGCAATCGCCTATCTGTTCGGCCTCGTAGGGGGGCACACCAAGCGGTATCTGGGGCATAGCCCGGCCGGCGGTGCGATGGTCGTGGCATTGCTTGTCATGATCGCGGCCACGACGGTCACCGGCATTATCGCCGATCCGGAAGGCACCGCGCCCAAGCCGCAGCCGGGCGTCACGGCCACGGTGCAAGCGCAATCCGGGGAGGCGCGAAGGGCGGCGCGATCCCATGAGGGGCGGGAAGGCCGGCAAGAGGGCGAGCATGAGACCATTATCGGCGAGGCGCATGCGGTGCTCGCCAATCTCACGCTGTTCCTGGTCATCCTCCATGTCCTGGGTGTTGCGCTGGCAAGCTACGTCCATCGCGAGAACCTCGCCCGCGCCATGGTCACAGGGAAGAAGCGCCCCGAGGACGAAGTGGCGTAAGGACCGTTAGGCGCGCCGGTTCCGGCCGGCGGCGCCCGTTCCGGAAAACACCGGCGGTGCTGCTCGCGGGGCACCTCCGGGGTGGCGGTTGCCGGCTTTATGACCAATAGCAACCGTCAAAAGTTTTGACGGTTCCGGCGCGCTCCACATCATCGCGAGGCGGCAAAGCCGCCGTGGCGATCCACGGCAATATGCACAGCTTAGGATCTGGATTGCTTCGCTTCGCTCGCAATGACGTGAAGCAGTCAGAACTTTTGATGGAATAACGCCAAATCCGGTTGAGTAGCTCATAATGCCATCGGCCCAATGTCATGACCGCTCTCCGTCATGCGAGCCTACCTCTCACCGTTGCCGGCGTGCCAAGCCTGGATGCCGTCCCAGATTTCCTGCGCCGTCTCGGCAAAGAAGAACAGCTCGCGGTCTTCCTGGGCGATGACGCCTTCGTCCACGAGAAAATCGAAATCGACCGCGCGCCGCCAATAGCTCTCGCCGGCAAGCACCACCGGCATTGGCGCGATTTTGCGCGTCTGCACCAGCGTCAGCACCTCGAACAACTCGTCGAGCGTGCCGAATCCGCCCGGAAACGCGACCAGCGCCTTGGCCCGCAACAGGAAGTGTAGCTTGCGGATCGCGAAATAGTGGAAGCTGAAGCAGAGTCCCGGCGTGATATACGGGATTCGGATATTGCTCGTGCGGCAGCACGATGTTGAGGCCCACCGATTGCGCGCCCGCGTCGAAGGAGCCGCGATTGGCGGCTTCCATGATGCCTGGCCCGCCGCCGGTCACGATGACGCGGTGCTGGTCGGTGCTTGCGTTGTTGGACAGGCCCACGATGCGGCCGAACTCGCGGGCCACCTCGTAATAGCGGCTATTCTCAAGGATGCGCTCAGCCACCGCAAGCCTGCGGGCGAGGGCTTCGTCGCCGGGGGCGGCGGTAAGCTCCGCAGCCAGTGCATCCACCTTGCGCTGGGCGGCGTGGGGTTCGCAGATGCGCGTGCTGCCGAACACCACGATGGTCGAATGGACGTGGTGCTGTTCAAGCAGCAGCTCGGACTTGAGGTAGTCGATTTGCAGGCGCACGCCGCGCATGCCGTCCGTCGCCATGAAGTCCACGTCCTCGTCGGCGCGCCGGTAGCTCGGGCTGGTGAGGATCGCGCCGACGCGCTGAGGCGCATACGGATCTTCATCCTTGGATTTGGGCTCCTGCCAGGGAAGCGGCTCGCGCCGGTCCAGCGGATGCGCCTTCGCTGGCGATGTCCTTCGTCTTGGTCATGGGGCTGCCTCCCTTAAGTCCCCCCTCATCCTGTCCCTCTCCCCGTTGGGGCGAGGGGACGCTAGAATTCTCGCTGCGGACTATTCAGGCGTCCTCTCTCCCTCGGGGAGAGAGGCAGAGTGAGGAGGGACTTCTCAAGCGCCAATACACAGCGATCAGTTGGCCTTCTTAAGAAACCGTTCGTTTCGCCTAAGCCTCCGTCATGTTTAATGCGCGTATGGTAAACGCGCACGTCTCCGTTCGCCGCACGAGCATTTTTGCGTTATTTTCGCGTTTTTGGGCCGAAATCTGCGTTTCAAAAACCCCGTTAAATATATAGCGAACTCGCAAGCTAACCAAAAACAGGGCGCAATCTATCCGTCTACTGCCTTATATTTGCACGTTGCTTCAGCGACTTGCGTAATCCCGCAAGGCTTAACCTCCCGGTAAAGCGCATCCGTTATAATTAGTTCAAATTCGAAAACCGGCCAAAGGCTAGTTCCGTGGCGTATTTCTGTACCGGCGCATTAACCCTCGATCTTCGAGAAGTCGGCGATTTCGAGCGTCAGCGCGCGGATTTGCGCGAGCAGCATCAGCCGGTTCTCGCGGATATCCGCTTTGTCCGCGTTCACCGTCACCTTGTCGAAGAAGGCATCGACCGGCGCGCGCAGCTTGGCCAGCGCCGCCATGGCCGCCTCGAAGTCCTCCGACGCAAGCGCCGCTTGCACCTCCCTGCTGGCGGTCTTGACCGCAGTGCCGAGCGCCTTCTCTTCTTTCTCCTTGAGCAGCTTCGCGTTCAGCCTCCCGTCGAAGGCGCGCTCGTCCTTCTTCTCCTCGATCCTCAAGATGTTGAGCGCGCGCCGGACCAGCGCGAGCAGGCTCGCCCCGTCCTCCGTATCGAGGAAGCGGCCCAGCGCCTCCACGCGCCGCACGATCATCAAGAGATCGTCCTGACCGGGGAGCGCGAACACCGCGTCGATGAGGTCGTGCCGCGTGCCCTGGTCGCGGAGGTAGACCTTCAGGCGGTCGCCGAAGAACCCCAGCAGATCGTGCGCCTTTTCCGGCCCTGTAACCGGCTCAAGCGAATATTGCGAGGAAATCGCCCGCGAGATTTCAGCGTGGTGCTCGCGGCTCAGGTCCAGGCCCAGCTCAGCCCAGGCCACCTCGCGCACTTTGCCGAACGCTTCCTCCGCCCTGAGCGTCAGCTCCAGCTCAAGCGAGAGGCGGACGAGGATGGCGCGCAGGCGCAGGCGCAAGTTTCGTTCGAGAATAATGCGGATGGCGCCGAGCGCGGCGCGGCGGAGCGCGAACGGGTCCTTCGAGCCGGTCGGTTTTTCGCCGATGGCCCAGAAGCCCACCAGCATGTCGAGCTTGTCGGCCAGCGCTACCGCGATCGAAACCGGGTTCGCGGGCACCGCGTCGGAAGGCCCTTGCGGCCTGTAATGCTCGGCGATGGCGTCCGCAACGGCGAGCTTCTCGCCTTGCGCGAGCGCGATATAGCGGCCGATGATGCCCTGCAGCTCGGGGAATTCGCCAACCGTCTCAGACATCAGGTCGGCCTTGGCGAGATGGGCCGCGCGTGCCGCGAGCGTTGCATCCGCGCCAACGCCCGGCGAAAGCTCCCGCGCCAGAAGCTCGATTCTAAGGACACGCTCAAGTTGCGTCCCGAGCTTTTCGTGGAAGGTCACTTGGCCCAGAAGTCCGGTGAGCCCATCGAGCGGGCGCTCGCGGTCGTTTTCCCAAAAGAACTTGGCGTCCGACAGCCGCGCGCGGATCACGCGCTCGTTGCCGGCCACGATGGCGTTGCCGCCGTCAGCCGCCTCCAGATTGGAGACTAGGATGAACCGGTTGGCCAATTTTCCTGATTTTTTATGGCGTAAGGAGAAGCACTTCTGATGCGCCTTCATGGACGTCATCAAAATTTCCTCCGGCACGTCGAGGAAACTTTCATCGAACTTGCCGGTAAGGATCACGGGCCACTCAACAAGCCCCGCATTCTCGGTGAGCAGCCCGTGATCTTCGACAAGAGCGAGCCCAGCTTCGGCGGCGGCATGTTGCGCGCCGTCCAAGATCGCCTTCGCCCGTTGTTCTCCTGCAGCTACAACCTTAGCGTGCAAAAGCACCGATGGATAGTCCGAGCTTTGCGAAATTTTGATTGTTTTTGGTTCTGTGGCTATTTCGCCACTCAGGAAGCGGTGCCCGAAGGTGAAATCGCCGCTCTTGATGCCATCCACCTCGAATTCAACGGGCTTGTCGCCGAAGAGGCAGAGGATCGAATGCAGCGGCCTTACCCAGCGGATGCGCCCCGCTCCCCAGCGCATCGACTTCGGCCAGGGGAATTTGCGCACGATGGCAGGCACCGCCTCAGCGATGATGGCGGAGGCAGCGCGGCCGGGCTTTTCCGTGCGCGCCAGGTAATAGCCGCCCTTCGGGTCGTCGACGATCTGGCATTCGTCGAGGCTTTTGAGCCCCGCCGCGCGCAGGAAGCCCTCCACTGCCTTTTCAGGCGCGCCCACGCGCGGACCCTTCCGCTCCTCGGCCGACGCGGCGGATTGCTCCGGCACACCCTCCGCGATAAAGGCGATGCGCCGCGGCCCCGAAAGCGAGTGCTGCGCCGCAACCGTAAGCCCCGCCTGCTGCAGGGCCTCGGTCATCATGCGGGCGAGGTCTTCGGCGGCACGCGCTTGCATCCGCGCTGGGATTTCTTCGGAGAAAAATTCGAGAAGCAGATTGGGCATGGCGGTTCAGCTTGGCTCAGAGTGAATGCCGCAGCTTCCAAAATTTGCGGCGCAACACAAGCGAAATTCCTGGAAATTAGTAAGCTGCGGGGGATTTTGAATAAATCCCGCGCCCAGCATCGATGCGGAGTTGTTGCAGACGGCAACGCCATGGCCATAGGGCATTACCCCTCATCCTGTCCTTCTCCTTGCAAGCTCGCCTTGGCGAGCTTGCAACTCCACGCATCTGCATCCGCAAGCGGATGCAGATGGGAGAAGGGACGCCTTCTCAACGGCTGCGACAGAACTCCCTCTCCCATGGGGAGAGAGCTGGGGTGAGGGTAACGCCCTATGAGCGAATCGCCAGTGCCAAAACCTACCCCGCAGCCTCCCCCGCGAATTGCGGGAGCCGCACGGTCTCCACCTTGAATTCGCGCGTGTGGTCGAGGGCGGGGATGCGCGCGCGCACCCGGTCCACCTCGCCCGCGTCGATATCGGCGACGATAACACCGGGCTCCGTGCCCGCCTCGGCCAGAACCTCGCCCCAGGGCGAGATCGCGATGCTATGGCCGTATGTGGTGCGCCCATTGGCATGCCGCCCGCCCTGCGCCGCCGCGAACACGAAGCAGCCGTTCTCGATAGCCCGCGCGCGCAGCAGGATATGCCAGTGCGCTTCGCCCGTGACTTTGGTGAAGGCGGAGGGCGCGGTCAGGAACTTGGCGCCGGCGCGGGCGAGCGCCTTGTATTGCTCGGGGAAGCGCATGTCGTAGCAAGTCGCGATGCCGAGCCCGCCCCAAGGCAGGTCCGCGACATAGGCGCGGGCGCCGGGCACAAAGGTAGCCGATTCCCGGTAGCTCTCGCCCGATGGCAGATCGACGTCGAACATATGGATCTTATCGTAGCGGCACACGGCCTCGCCATTGGGGGCGAACAGGAACGCCCGGTTCGCGGCACGCCCGCCGCCCGCGCTAACCGCGATGGAGCCGATATGCAACCAGATGCCAAGCTCCTTGGCCAGGCGAGAGAAGTGCGCCACGCCCGCAGTCTGGCCCTCCGGCGAGATTTTCGCGAGGAGATGCTGAGCATCCACCTCCATGACAAGCGTATTTTCGGGGGTCTGCACGTAGTTCGCGCCGCGGCCAGCGGCATCGCGGATCAAGCTATCGGCTTGTTTGAGATTTTCCTCGATGGTCTTGCCCGTTCGCATCTGAACGAGGCCTATGCGAAATTTGCCGTTGCTGCCCGCCATTGCTACGCCCGCTCTTTATTGAGCTTACATTGTGCTCAGCTTTGCAGCAGTCGATCAAGTTCTCCTTTAGCATCGAGTTCATGCAGGTCGTCGCAACCGCCGGCGTGGGTGTCGCCGACGAAAATCTGCGGGACGGTGTAGCCACCGCGCGCGCGCTCTACCATGGCCTGGCGCACGGCCGGTTCGCTGGCGTCGATCTCCTCGAAATCCACGCCCTTCCTTCTCAAGAGTGCCTTGGCGCGGGCGCAATAAGGGCACCAGGGCGTTGTGTAGATCGTGACTGGCGGCATGGTCGGTCCTTTTTGCTGTGCTTCCGTGATGGGTGCGCAGCCCCGCCTTTGCAAGGATTTTTTTGCCGCGCCCTGGCTGGAAGCGGCGCCATGGCCGTCTTGCATTGTGAGTACGCGTGCGAACACCTCTTGCGGCGGCCGGCAAATTGCAGCATAGTCCGCCCGCGTCCGCTCCCCACTTTGCGGGAAAGGCGTCAAGCCGGACAGGGCCAGGAAGCACAACTCCGGTCCCGGACTTGGGGAATAGTTTAATGGTAGAACAGCGGACTTCTGACTCCGCTAGTCTTGGTTCGAATCCAGGTTCCCCAGCCAAAGAAATTTCCAGGGAAATCAAGAGCTTAGGCCGCCATTGAGCGGCCTTTTTCGTTTAAAACGTGTTGCAACGGCGTACAAGATAATACCGTTTGTTATCAGCACGTTACCGGACATTACCATTGGTTCCGTGCAACACGCATGCAACACGGGGACCCATATTTGTTCGCCGCTTGTTCCACGGGCGCGGATAACACGAAAGGGAAAACAGCCATGTTCGTTGAATTGCATAAACTTATCCTTTCTGCGGGCATGGCGCTTGAATATTTTAGCGTTATCTAATATATCTTTGCTATGGAACATAGGCGGGAAGCACCAGCGGAACAAATGAAGCATCATGCGGCGGAAGCTGCCGCGATGATGAAACAGCTCGCGAACTCCAAGCGGCTGTTGATCCTGTGCCAGCTCCTCTCGGCGGAGAAGCCGGTCGGGGAATTGGCGGAATTTGTTGGATTATCTCAATCGGCGTTGTCGCAGCACCTCGCAAAGATGCGCGAGGCTGGCCTTGTGGAATGTGAGAAGCGGGGGCAGATGGTCTATTACCGCATGGCTAGCATGCAAGCCAATGCGCTCCTGTCCACGCTCTACTTGATTTATTGCAGGGACTGACCTTATTTAAGGAAACCCTCATATATGGAGCCGCGCATGAACGTGAAGTCCGTAAGCCCAGCGACCCTCAAATCGTGGCTCGATGCAGGGGAAGCCATCGTCGTGGACGTGCGCGAGCACCGCGAATATGCGTATGAGCACCTCGAAGGCTCGACGCTCATTCCCTTGAGCAGCCTCCATCCCGCAGCCCTTCCAGACACAAACGGTCGAAAGCTGGTGATGCTGTGCCGCTCGGGCAATCGCAGCATGTTCGCTTGTCTCAAGATCGGCGGTGCGGTTTCGGCCGAGATTTACAACCTCGACGGTGGAATTCAGGGCTGGAAGATGCAGGGCCTTCCCGTCAACAGACCGGAGCAGAGCACCGGCTCGGATGATGGCGCTCCGCTGGCCTCCAAGCTCATGCGCTTCATAACGCGCTTTTCGTGATTTGAAGCCGGCATCCCTCGCGAGTCTTCCATTTTTCCGCCCGCGCGCTTCGCTTCAATACCCCTCGCAGCTTTGCAACGGAGCGGCGGGCTCGCGCTTGCGAACCTCGTCGCAGGAGAAGCGGCGCAGCGGGTCTGGCATGTTGCGGTTGATTTCGGCCCAATAGCGAGCGTTCGGCGCACTCACGAACGAGGCGTAGAGCCAGTAGCCGAAAACGCCGAGTAGGACAAGGATGACCAGATTCAGGATCGCCTTAATTAACCCCATGATTGAACTCGCTTTTTGCTGTCAGATCGCTACAGGCGGCTGCGGGGAGGCTTAATCCGGCCGCTGACGGGGGAGATAACTCGAACCTGAGCGGAATTGATCCGCGATGCGCCCAAAAAGCGTCCTGGAAGCCTAACTGGCGCTTATACCGGCGTCGAAATTCCCGGCAGTTCCGTCACACTCCCGTCATCGCGAGTTTTTGCATCGGCCGGGGCGCTCGGCCTTTCCTAGCCGGCTTCTGCCACCGTGGCGATCCAGAGGCATAAGCGCCGGCTCGTGTTGTTTTCTGGATTGCTTCCGGCCGCGCTTCGCTCGCCGGCGCAACGACGAAAAGCGGTCAAGACTTACGGCGGCTGCATTAGTCGGTAGGTATGCCCCAGCAATCGATGCCGCTTTTCTTGAGCTGCCTGCAGGCCATGGTGGCCTGTGCCTCGTTGGCGAAGCGCCCGAGCCTGGCCCGGTACATGGTCATGCCGTTCGGCAGCGTGACCCGCATGATGAAATCCGGGTGCACCTTCAAGGCACCGGCCCCCAGCGCTTCCCTGACGAGTCCGAGCCGCTCCTTGGCCTGCGCCTCGTCGGTAAAGGCGCCGGCCTGGATGTAAAATGGACCGGGCTGGGCCGGGCGCTCCGGCTCCGGCTCGGGCGCGGGGGTGGCTGCGGCAGTCAGCGTTTGCGGGGCTTCTACCTTCACGGGGCGCACCTGGGCGGCTTGGGCAACCTTCACCGGGGCGGGTTCGGCGGCAAGGGCGGCAGTAATGGCAGGAGCGTCAAGCGCTGCCGGCGCCAGGGGCGCGACCTCGGGCTGCCTTATCGATTTATCGTACACCGACACATTCTGCGACGCCGGCGCCGCCGCCGGGGTCATGGCCGCAATCGTCTCATTGTGGGCGATCTCGTTGGCGGGCGGGGAAACGTAGGACGCGCTGCGGCTTTCCTCCCGCTCCGCCTTGTCCTCCGGCTCGTCGGTCGTCATATCCGGCTGCGCGGACGCCTGCAGGTACGAGGCGGCGTTGGACTTGGTGACAAGTCCCGCCTCGATCGAGTGGAGCAGCATCGCAACCGAAGTCTGGTCGGGCCTTCGTTTCAGCCGCGAATAGGCTCCGTGAAAGGCCAGCATGGGCCGGACAGCGTTTGCGGAGGCCGGAGCAGCAGTTGGAGCGGGCAGCGGTACAGGTTTGGGCGCAATCGCCGCAGTCTTGACAGGCGCCGGTTCCGCTGGTGCGGCAGGCTTTGGCGATGGCCTGGCCTCATGCGCGGGCGCCGTTCGCACCGGGCTGGGCTTTGCCGCCGCCAAGGCAATCACGCCGGTTCGCCGCGCTTCTGCCAGCGTCATGGCTTTGGGCCAGCCATTGTCGAGGAGGTTCCGCATGGTCTGGTTGCGCGCGCCCGCCGAGGAGCCGCCCAGCACAACCGCCAGCAATCTCTTGTCGCCCCGGCGCGCCGTGGCGAGCAGGTTGAAGCCGGATGCCTGGGTGAAGCCCGTCTTCATGCCTTCCATCCCTTCATAGGTATAAAGAAGGGTATTGTGGTTGCGGTAGACCTGCCCATCGTACTGGAAGTATTTGGTTGCAAAAACCTTGCAGCGCTCCGGGTGCTCTGCGAGGATGCTCTTGCCGAGGAAAATAAGATCGTGCGCCGTCGTTACCTGCTCGCTGTTGGGCAGGCCGGAGGCGTTGCGGAAGGTGGTGTTCAACATGCCGATGGAGCGCGCCTTCTGCGTCATGCGCCGGGCGAATTCCTCCTCCGAGCCCGCAAGCGCCTCGGCGACCGCGACCGCCATGTCATTGGCCGACTTGGTGACGATGGCGCCGATGGCGTCGGCGACGGAAATCTTGTCGCCTTCGGACAGGTCGAGCTTGGTCGGCGATTGGTCTGCTGCATGAGCCGAAACCCTGAGCTGGGTATTCATGCTGAGTTTGCCGTCCCTGAGCGCGTCGAACAGGAGGTAAAGGGTCATCACTTTCGTGATCGAGGCGGGATAGCGCTGCTCATTGGCGTTTTTGGAATAAAGCACCCGGCCTGAATTGAGGTCTATGGCTGCGGCGGAGAAGGCTGGAGAATATTCGGACACCCGGTGCCGGTAATGGCGCCGGCGCGCTTCTGCGTCCGCCGTCACGAGCAGCAGCATGGACAGAGCGAAAACGAAAAGCACCGTCAGCCTCGGTGCGGCATTTAGAGGCAACCCAAGATCCCATCCCAGGAAATGTATCGACTTTTGCCGGAGCATCGCGCGCTTTGAAAACCCCCAAAACTTGTCGCCAGCAAGGCAACCGGACGCCGCATTGAAGCTGCGTCCGCCCAATAGTGCACAGTCGTCATCGCGAGGCGCTTTGGCGCCGTGACGATCCAGAGGCAGCGTTCACGCCTTGCCCTTGGATTGCTTCCGGGCGCGCTTCGCTCGCCGTCGCAATTCCGGAGGCCCTTTGCCGGCGAACGGAGTCCGAGCCGCCGCCGCTTGAGGTGTCCCCCGCTTTTAGGCTATACTCTTGCGTGTTTTAATACTGTCTTACGCTTTAACCGTGTAACAAGGCCGGGGGCGCATTTTGCCCGCGTCTTGCGCCCTTGTCTTGAGCTTCCGCATAACAGCCTGAACCTCCCCCTTTCAACGGGAGAGGCGCGTCATATATTCGTCAGGGCCTTAAGCTCCCGGCCTCTTGACAGAGCGTTCCGTTAAACGGGAGTATGTAGGATGATGGTGTGCGTTCCAAAGTGGTATTGGATGTGCAGGTTAATCGGACTGCGCAGTTTATGGTTTGACTGTTGATGATCGCAGCTATGGCAGGCAACAACGGCTTCAAGGGTGAAAACGGCCTCAAAACTGGGGTCGTCACGAAAACTCGTCCAAAGACGAAGCGGCCGAGCCTTTACAAAGTTCTCCTACTGAATGACGATTACACTCCGATGGAGTTCGTGGTCTACGTCCTCGAACGCTTCTTCAACAAGCATCGTGAGGAAGCGACGCGGATTATGCTTCATGTCCATCAGAAGGGCGTGGGCGTGTGCGGCGTCTACACCTATGAGGTTGCCGAGACGAAGGTGACGCAAGTGATGAACTTCGCCCGGCAGCATCAGCATCCTCTGCAGTGTACTATGGAAAAGGAGTAGGTGCGGCAGTGCCATCATTCTCAAACAGCTTGGAAGAATCGCTCCATCGCGCCATCGAATATGCCAATGAGCGCCATCACGAATATGCCACGCTGGAACACCTGCTCTTGTCACTCCTCGACGACCGCGACGCGGCGTCCGTCATGCGGGCCTGCAACGTCGATCTGGACAGGCTCAGAGCCAAGCTCACCGATTTCATAGACAAGGAGCTGTCGAATCTCGTTCTCGACCAGGACGGCGAGGCGCAGCCCACCGCGAGCTTCCAGCGCGTCATCCATCGCGCCGTCGTGCATGTGCAATCCTCGGGGCGCGAGGAGGTCACGGGCGCCAACGTGCTGGTGGCGGTCTTCGCCGAGCGCGAGAGCAACGCGGCCTTCTTCCTGACCGAGCAGGACATGACCCGCTTCGACGCGGTGAACTTCATCAGCCACGGCATCTCGAAGCGCGCCGGCATGTCCGAGCCGCGCGGCGTCCGCGGCGTGGAGGACGATTCCACCACCGTCGAAGGCGACGACGGCAAGAAGCGCAGCACCGACGCGCTTGAAGCCTATTGCATCAACCTGAACCAGAAGGCCAAGGACGGCCGCATCGATCCGCTGATCGGCCGCGACAAGGAAATCGAGCGCACCATCCAGGTGCTGTGCCGCCGCTCCAAGAACAACCCGCTTTATGTCGGCGACCCGGGCGTCGGCAAGACGGCGATTGCCGAAGGGCTCGCGCGCAAGATCGTGCGCGGCGAGGTGCCGCAGGTGCTCACCAACGCGACGGTGTTCTCGCTCGACATGGGCACGCTGCTGGCCGGTACCCGCTACCGGGGCGACTTCGAGGAGCGCCTTAAGGCCGTGATGAAGGAGATCGAGGCCTATCCGGGCGCGATCCTGTTCATCGACGAGATCCATACCGTGATCGGCGCGGGTGCTACCTCGGGTGGGGCGATGGACGCCTCGAACCTGTTGAAGCCGGCCTTGCAATCGGGCGTGCTGCGTTGCATCGGCTCGACCACTTACAAGGAATATCGCCAGCACTTCGAGAAGGACCGGGCGCTCGTCCGCCGCTTCCAGAAGATCGACGTGGCCGAGCCAACGGTGGAAGACGCCATCGAGATCATGAAGGGGCTGAAGCCCTATTTCGAGGACTTCCACAATATCAAGTACACCAACCAGGCCATCAAGTCGGCGGTCGAGCTTTCGGCAAAGTACATCCACGACCGCAAGCTTCCCGACAAGGCCATCGACGTGATCGACGAGACCGGCGCCTCGCAAATGCTGCTGCCGCCGGGCAAGCGCAAGCGGACCATCGGCGTGAAGGAGGTGGAGGCCACCATCGCGACCATGGCGCGTATCCCGCCCAAGACGGTGTCGAAATCCGATACGGAGCTGTTGCGCAACCTTGAGGGCGATCTCAAGCGCGTGGTGTTCGGCCAGGATCAGGCGATCCGCGCGCTGTCGGCGGCGATCAAGCTTGCCCGCGCCGGCTTACGCGATCCCGAGAAGCCCATCGGCAGCTACCTGTTCTCCGGCCCGACCGGCGTTGGCAAGACCGAAGTGGCGCGCCAGCTCGCGAGCCTGCTTGGCGTGCAGATCCTGCGCTTCGATATGTCGGAATATATGGAGCGCCACACCATTTCGCGGCTGATCGGCGCGCCTCCCGGCTATGTCGGCTTCGACCAGGGCGGCCTGCTCACGGACGGCGTGGACCAGAACCCGCATTGCGTGCTGCTGCTCGACGAGATCGAGAAGGCGCATCCGGACCTGTTCAACATACTTTTGCAGGTAATGGACCACGGCAAGCTGACCGACCACAACGGCAAGCAGATCGATTTCCGCAATGTCATCCTCATCATGACCACCAATGCGGGCGCGGCCGAGATGGCCAAGTCCGCAATCGGGTTCAGCGGCACGGTGCGGGTGGGCGAGGACGAGGAAGCGATCAAGCGCATGTTCACGCCAGAGTTCCGCAACCGGCTCGACGCGGTGATCCCGTTTGCCCGGCTGTCGCGCGAGATGATCAGCAAGGTTGTGGAGAAGTTCATCTTCCAGCTCGAAGCGCAGCTCGCCGACCGCAACGTCATGATCGAAATGTCGCAAGAGGCGATGGAGTGGATCGCCGACCACGGCTTCGACGAGATGTATGGCGCCCGGCCGCTGGCCCGTGTCATCCAGGAGCACATCAAGAAGCCGCTGGCCGAGGAGCTACTGTTCGGCAAGCTCGAAGGCGGCGGAACGGTTCGCGTTGTCGTGGGCGAAAAGGAAGGTGCCAAGGCGCTCTCGTTCGAGATCATCGAGTCCAAGCCGCTGGCCAAGGCGGAGGAAACTGGAGACGGGGATGGCGATGGCGACGGCCGCACGCCCACGGTGCTGATCCCGAAAGTGCCGCTGAGCCGGTAGTCACAGTTCTACAACAGCCGTTCCGCCCCTCACCCTGTCCCTATGGGAAGACGCCCAGCAAGCCGGCCGTGCCGCTTGCGCCACCGGGGATGAAAATGTGCAGCGTCGTTGTATGTGCTCGCTTTTTCGCCCTCATTTTCAGGGCGGTAACGTTGTTACGACGATTGTGCTGGCGTTCCCTCTCCCATGGCGACAGGGTGAGGGGTGTAACCTCCTCGATTGCAATATCCCCCTAATCCGCTCGGAGGCTGGCCTTATAGAGGCGTTTCGCTGTGGACGATGGTGTTGGCCATGGCGTTCGTTGGGGGCCTGCGCCGTGGCGATGTTTTTTGCTGCGCAATGGGCGCTGCCGGCGGAATTATGATAAAGCAAGCTCATAGCTTGAGGAGCAAACGCCATGGCGCTTGAAGGGGTGGTGACAATTTCCAGCAATTACGGCCCGAAGGAAACGGTCGAGCGCTTCAAGGCCGGAATTGCAGCGCGCGGGCTCGATTTGTTCGCCGAGATCGACCACGCGAAAAATGCAAAGGAGGCGGCGCTTTCGCTGCCGCCTGAGACGGTGCTTGTGTTCGGCAGCGCGGCCGCCGGCACGCCGCTGATGCAGGAAAACCAGGCGGCGGGGATCGACTTGCCGCTCAAGGCGCTGGTTTGGCGTGACGCCGCTGGCCGGACCTGGATTTCCTATAACGATCCGGTTTGGATCGCCACGCGCCACAGGCTTTCCCCCAGGACTGTTGCATGTCGCGGACAAGATGCGCGAGGGACTGGAGGCCATCGCCGTGGAAGCAGCCGGCTCGCGGTGAGGTTGCGCGCGATTAGGCGCACGGCTCAATTCCGGACTGGCACCGTTTGCGCCACGGCGGGCAGTTCGCCATAGCCCTTCCAGCGGTAGATCGCCACCGATATAACCCAACTCAAGAAAAAGACGCCGATCACCACGAAACCGAAATTGGCGAGGTCCGTGTTGAGGCTGGCGGCCGTGCGCCAGACCGGGCCGGTGAGTGCGAACTTGTCCGCGATCAGCCCCGCCGCCTCGATGCCGCCGATGAACAGCGCCACCGCGACCGACGCCGCCGTAATGGTGAGATTGTACCAGAGCTTCCTCACCGGGTGCACGAACGCCCAGCCATAGGCCTCGCCCATGAGCACGCTATCGGTCGTATCGACCAGCGCCATCCCGGCCGTGAACAGCGCGGGGAATACGAGCACCGTCGAAAGCGAAAGCCCCTGCGCCGCTTGCACGGCGGATATGCTGAGCACGCCGATTTCGGTTGCCGTGTCGAAGCCAAGTCCGAACAGCGCGCCCAGCGGATACATATGCCATGATCGCGAGATGGCGCGGAACAGCGGGCCGCAAAGCCGTGAGAACAGGCCGCCGCCGAGGATATCCGCTTCCCCGGAACTCGCCTCGCCTCGCCGCGCCCGGCGGAATGAGCGCCAAACATCCTTCAAGATCAGAATGTTAATGAGGCCGATCCCCAGCAGGAACACGGCGGAAACCGCGGTGCCGATATCGCCGCCAACCGCCTTGAGGGAACCGTTTTGCACAGTGGAAGCGGTGAGCGCGATCCCGATGCAGGCGAGGATCACGATGGAGGAGTGGCCGAGCGCGAAGAAGAAGCCGGCCGAGATGGGCCGCTTGCCGTCCTGCATAAGCTTGCGAACGACATTATCTATGGCCGCGATGTGGTCGGCGTCCACCGCATGCCGGATACCGAAAACGTAAGCGAGGAGGGCTGTGCCGAGCAGCGCCGGCCGGTCCGCGAACAATGCCCACGCCCAGGCCCAGCTCACAAGGTTGGCGGCGGCCAAGAGACCGTAGATCGCTGCGGCTTTTCCGCGGTAAGCTCTTGGTGCATCGTCGAAGATATGCGGGGACGCTTGAAGCGGCGATTTCATGCTGGTCAGCCGGCCGGTATGACAATTTGAACGATTTTTCATACCATGCCCGGACATTTTGCGGCAAGGCCGATTGTCGCGGTCACGCTTGCGGCATGTACTGGCTAGGGTGGCTTATGTCCCGCAATTGTCTGTGATAGTGTGAAGCTCGCAAAAAGGCCGCTGTTGCTGCGATTCCCGATTACGCCTCCCGGATAATCTTCAGTATCTCGGGCCGGATGCGCATTCCTGCCATGATCGAGGCTCGCTCCCCTCACCCTGTCCCCGCAAGCTCGCCTTGGCGAGCCTTCATGCCGGCGTGGCCGCCTCCGCTTGCGGATGTGGAACTTTGGAATTCAAGCTCGCCAAGGCGAGCTTCCGGGGAGAAGTACAGGATGAGGAGGACTCCACAAATCACTCCAGGTCGACGTTCACGGCCGGGCACGCGCTACCGCTTTGCGCATTGGCGAGCACCGCCGAACACCACAGGAAGGAGCGATAGTCGGCTTCACCCCGCATGTGCCGGGCGTGCAGGCGCCGCGCGACTTCCGGACTTGCGCCTGGAATCCCGTCAGCCCGGCAGTCCAGGTGACGGAGCCATTGCATCAAAGGTATGCCGAAGCCCTTCTTGGGGCGGTCCAAAAGCTCTTTGGGAACGAGTCCTTTGAGCGCCTTCTTCAGCACATATTTGCGGGTGCCAGCCCGGACCTTCAGGCGGTGAGGGATGCGCCTGACGTAATCGGTGAGATCGTTGTCGAGGAATACCGAGCGTGTTTCGAGGCCGTTCATCATCGAGGCGCGGTCGGCCTTTGCAAGGATATTGTCCTGAAGGTAGAGGCGCGTGTAGAATTCCAGGGAGCGGTCGAGGACGGAGCTGCACCTGGACTGCCGCCAGATGTCCAAAGCCTCGGAATACAGATCCTCGGCGTCCACTTTTTCGTTGAAGAGTGCGGCCATGGCGTCGGGCTCCAATGGCGCCAGCCACAGCGGGTTCCACAGCTCCGGGCCGTGGCCGATGCCAGCCAGGGCGCGGCGCAGCTTGAAATCCAGGCTCATGTTGCGGTTCGACTTGGGCAGCAGTTCCACCAGTCGCCGCATGCCGCGATGGAGCGCCGGCGGCATCAAGGCGCGGTAGAGGCCGGCCATTTTCAGCGCCGCGAACGTGTCGTAGCCGGCGAACAGCTCGTCGCCGCCATCGCCCGAAAGCGCCACCGTCACATGCCGCCGGGCAAAGCGGCAGAGCAGGAATGTGGGCAAGATCGAAGGATCGCCCAGGGGCTCGTCCAGGCGGCCCAGCACATCCGGAACGAGCGCCTGCGCGCCGGAAAGGGTCAGGACCTCCAGGCGATGGCGGGTGCCTGCCGCGTCCGCCATTGCTGCTGCGAAACGCAATTCGTCGTAGCTTGCCTCCGTGAAGCCTATGGCGAAGCTATCGATGCCTTCGTCTTTGCGCGCGGCCATGGCGCAGGCGGCCACCGCGCTGGAGTCGACGCCGCCGCTCAGGAAGATGCCCAGAGGCACGTCGCTCATCAGCCGCCGCTCCACGGCGGTCATCAGGCGGGCGCGTACTTCCTCGACGGCCTGCTGTTCGGTGACGGTCTCGTCAGGCTCGATGGAAAAGCGCCAATAGTCTTGCTGGCGGATGCTGCCATCCGGCACGGAATAGCGTAGCCACGACCCGCCGGGCAGCTTGTGGCAATGTTTCCAATAGGCATTGGGAGAGGGGATGAAGCCGTAGGCCAGCAGTTTCTTGACGGCGGCGTGCTCGATTTCGGGGACGAAGGCCGAATGGCCCTTGAAAGCCGTCAGCTCGGACGCGAACAGGAAGACGCCGCCGCGCAGTGCCCAATAGAGCGGCTTCTCGCCAAAGCGGTCGCGGGCCAGGAAGATCGTTCCCGCAGCCCTGTCCCAAATGGCAAAGGCGAACATGCCGTTCAGCTTTTCCGGCAGGCCCGTTCCCCATTCCCGCCAGCCATGGATCAGCACCTCGGTGTCGGAATGGTCCGTGCGAAAGACATGGCCTTTTGCGATCAGCGCGGATCGCAGCTCGCGGTGATTATAAATCTCGCCGTTGTACACCACCACGATTTGCCCATCCGGGCTGGCCATGGGCTGCGCGCCGCCCGCAATATCCACAATCGCCAAGCGCCGGTGCCCAAGGAACACGCGCGTTTCGCGATCCAGAAAGAACCCTTCGCCGTCCGGGCCGCGATGGGCCACGAGCCGCGTCATCGCCTCCAAATCGCTGCGGCCGCCAGCGCCCGCGAAACCTACAAGGCCGCACATGGGGGCTAATCGAAGTTTGTCAGGCTGCGCACCAGATAGACCCGCTTGTCCTGCACCTCGTAGTAGGTGCGCACCAGCAGCTCCGCGAGCAGCCCCATCAGGATCGACAGCACGCTTGTTGCCCCAAGCACGGCAACCAGGACCGGGAGCGGCGTCAGGATGAAGGAGGTCCCTTCCGCGAATTTGAGCCAGAGCATCCATAAGAAGGTGAGGCCGGCGGCGGCAAGACAAAGCAAGCCGAAGCCGCCGAACAGATAGATGGGCTTCGTCAGGTAGCGGTCAAGAAAGCGCACCACCACCAGGTCCAAGAGCACCTTCGCGACCCGCTTGAACCCGTATTTGGACTTGCCCCGCGTCCTGGGACGGTGCCCCACCGGGATCTCGCTGATCCTGCCGCCCAGCCACTTGGTGTAAATGGGAATGAAGCGGTGCATCTCGCCGTAGAGCCGGACGTTCTTGATCGCGTCGCGGCGGTATGCCTTTAGCGAGCAGCCATAATCGTGCAGCTCCACGCCTGAGACGAAGGAAATCAGCCGGTTGGCGATGCGGCTGACCCAAACCCGGCCGGACGAGTCCTTGCGATCCTGGCGCCATCCGGAAACGACGTCGTAGCCTCTTTCCAGCTCTTCCAGCAGGCGCGGAATGTCGCCGGGATCGTTCTGCCCGTCGCCGTCCATCGCCACCAGGATGTCCCCGCTGGCGAAATCGATGCCCGCCATCATGGCAGCGGTCTGGCCGTAGTTGCGCAGGAGCTGGACGACCTTCACGGACGGGTTCCTGGCGGCGATGGCGCGGGCGCGCTCGACGGTGCTATCCGCGCTGCCGTCGTCGACAACGACGATCTCGTAGGCTTTTCCCAAGCCGGTCAGCACATCCGTCAACTGCGCGATCAGCGGGCCGATGTTCTCCTCCTCGTTGAAGAAGGGGATGATGACCGCGATTTCGGCCGGCTGGCCGCCGCGAGGGGCGTTCCCTGGCGAGGGGCGCAGCTCTATGCCCGGCTCCAGCCGGAGGTGCTGCAACGGTCCTGGCATACTCATTGGCTAGGCCCCGGCCAGACAAAATAGCGAAATCCGGATGCCTGCCGCCAAATTGGGCATCGCAGGCCCGCACATGTGTTACCCATATACTCGAACCGCTTGATCGCCTCGCTGCCTGTCTGCGACATCCCGTACGCGCTACAGCAGCAGCGACGCTGCGCGCAGAGAATTCTAAAGAGCGTCGGCATTCGCAACCATCCCGGATAGCCGCAAACGGCCTCCAGGATGCCAGCGAACCGGCACTCAATCGAATTGAGGATTATTCTGCACGGTCATCTTGCTTCAACCTTGCGGTGCGGACGGTTGCCCACCGCGCAGCTCCATGCGTGGATATCCGCAAGGCCTCGGTTGAGTTGGCCAGCAAATTGGCTTAGCTATGCAAGTGTAGGTTGTGCGAGAGGCGTGAGAGCAACATGGCGCAGGTCGAAGCGGGATCGCCAGAGAGGTTTGGCTATTCGTGGGAGCGATTCTCCACGCTGACGGACGCGCAGGAGCGCCAGTTCATCGCCTGGACAGCCCCGCTCGATCCGGAGGCCGGCTGGCGCGGCGTTTCCTTCCTGGATGCCGGATGCGGCGCTGGAAGAAACTCCTATTGGCCCATGAAGTATGGCGCCAGCGGCGGCGCCGCCTTCGATCTGGATGAGCGGAGCTTGGCGGCCGCGCGCGCGAACCTGAAGGCGTTCCCTCAAGTCGAGGTCGAAGCGGCCAGCATCTACGATATCCCCTATGAAGACCGTTTCGACATCGTCTTCAGCATCGGCGTCGTGCATCATCTCGACGAGCCCGAACGTGCGATCCGGGAACTGGCGAAAGCGGCGAAACCCGGCGGCCGGGTGCTGGTCTGGCTCTACGGGCGCGAAAACCTCGGGTTCTACGTCAACCTGCTGGCCCCCGCGCGAAAGGCCTTCCTTTCCTGGGCGCCGGTTTCAGTTGTCCGGCAGTTCGCCTATCTTCCGGCGGTCACGCTTTATGTCCTGCTCAGGCTGGGATTCACGCCGCTTGAATACCTCAGAATGCTGAAATCGTTTTCATTCGACCATTTGCATCACATCGTTTTCGATCAAATGCTGCCAAGAACCGCGCGCTATTACCGTGAGGATGAAGCAGTGCGGCTCTTGGAGCAAGCGGGATTGGCGGACGTCGAAGCATTTCATATCAATGAAGTCTCTTGGACCGTGATAGGGACGAAGCGTTGATACCTTATTTCAAGCAATTATTTCACCGCGAGCCATCCAATATTTCCGCAGCGCCGTTCCCGCGAAGGCGGGGCGCCATTTCTAACGCAGGAACAGGCTCTTATGTAGGTTCCAGCCTCCGCGGGGGCGGCGAACGTGCCCCCGGAGTTCCGTACCGGCGGAAGCATTGGAATAGTCAAGTTCTTGGATTGGCTGTGGTCTCAGCCCTTCTCGCGCTCCTGGCCGGACGTTACCTGCTGGCGGGTGCGTATCTGGATCATATCGAAAGCACGGTTCTCGTCGCGGGCTGGCAGCATCTCCAGGGAAACCCGCTTTATGCAATCGATGCTGGACAACCCGCCTTCGCGGTCTTCTACGGACCTTTGGCGTTTCTTGCTCCGCTGCCCTTTGCGGTCTTTACGGGAGGCACTGTGTGGGGCAGCAAGCTCGGGCCGTTCCTGGCCCTGGCCGGAACCGTGGGCCTGATGGCATGGCATTTTCTCCGGCGGGGCTGGACCGGGCCGGCCGTGACGGCGCTCTTTTACCTGATGGCCGGGCTCTTGATGATGTATCCGGCCAGCATTTGGCTGCGCCCCGATCCCTTCGAGGTCTTCCTGGTGGCCGCCGCCGTTGCCACGTCGAGGGCGCGCTCCGGACCCGCGCTAGCCGGCCTATGCCTCGGGCTGGCGGTGAACTTCAAAATCCATGCATTCGCGTATTTCCTGCCCATCTTGGCCGATCTCTGGGGGCGTGGCGGCTGGCGGGCGCCGGCCTGGGCGATCGGGATTTCGTGCGCGGTTTTCGCGATCCCTTTCCTTTTCCCCGGCATTTCGCTCAGCGATTATATCGGGGTGCTCGGCTCGCAAGTTGGAGGCCGGGCGCCGGCGGCTAAGAGCCTGTTTCCAAATTTGATCTGCGCTTACCTTTTGGCAGCGCCTCTGCTGCTTGCCCTTTCCAAATCGGGCGCAACAGCAGGGGAGCCGGCCAGCCTGGCATTACGCCGCCGCATGTCTATTCACCTTAGTTCTCTTGCTCTACCCGGCGAGTTTTCCCGGGGCGGGGCCATACCATTTCCTGCCTCTCTTGCCCGTCCTTGCCGATGCGTTGTTCCGCCTTGGACAGCGCATGCCCGGCATCGCTGCCGCTCCCTACTTCATGCTTGCGTTTTTTCTGGTGCAACAGCTTCTCGGGGCGGAGTGGCTGCCGAACGCACCGGTTTTCCAGCAAGGGCTTGAGGCGCGCGCGAGGATTGCGGAGGAAGCGCGTGTGCTGGCCTCGCGTATACCGGGCGATACGGTGCAGGTTGGGTTTGGCGACAATTTGCCAAGCTATAAGAACAGCCAGACCAGCCGCGCCGTCCTGGCGATGGCCGGCCACCCCGCCCGCTTCGATGCACAGGTTCTGATGGAGCTTAGGCAGATCGGCGTCGACGGTAGCCTGCGCTCGATCCCGCGGCTTGAGGCTTGCGATGTCCGCCTGTGGCTGCTGCCAACGGGGGAAATGCCGTTCTCGGTGCCCAGCTATTACGGCGGCGGGACGTTTTTCAGCGATGAGTTCCGCCGCGCCTTCTTTGACAATTACTCGCTGGAGTGGACGGTAGGTTCATACGATCTCTGGGTATGCACGCATCCGCGGCCGTGACGGGCGCCACCATCGCCACCCTCACGCGCCGCTACGGCCAACTGAGACCAGCGTAATTTCCGGCGGCATCATGAACCGTACCGGTCTGGCCGTCAGTCCAAGGCCGCTTGAGATAATGAGATGGCTGCCGTTCCGGGCAAAATGTCCATAGGGATGCTCCCGCCCAAAAGGCGATGAATTGATCCACGGCGCGCCCAAAAACGGCACGTACACCTGCCCGCCATGCGTATGACCGGACAAGGTCAGAGCCACGTGCGGGGGCACCCGCTCGAAAATATCCGGTTCGTGCGTGAGCAGCACCACCGGGGCCGCGTCCGCGATTTGCGCCAGCGTGGCGTCCAAATCGTCCACTCCCCGCCATCCGCCGTCTTTCCGGTAGGCCATTTGATCGCCCAGGCCCGCGAGCCAAAATTCATGGCCATCACGGGCGATCTTGACGGCACGGTTCTCCAGCACCGGAATGCCCGCGCCGGTTAGCCCCTGGCGCACGGCCTTGGCGTCATGCCACCAATCGTGATTGCCGAGCACGGCGTAGACACCGAGCGGTGCCCTGAGCGCAGCCAGCGGTTCCACCCACTCCGGGATCGACAGCGCCCGGCTTCTGTAATCGTCCCCCAGCGCCTCGACATAGTCGCCCAGCAGCACGATCAGGTCCGGCTGCAGTTGCATGGTGCGCGCGGCGATATGCGCTATGCGGCTGGTGGGCATCCAGGGTTCGCAGGCATGGAGATCCGCAAGGACGGCGATGCGCAGCCGCGGCGAATCCGCCGGCCAGGTCGAAGGCGAAACGGCCCATTCGGTAACGGCAAGGCGGAAGCGCGGCTCGACGATGAATGCGTAGCCAGCTAGCGCGCTCGCGCTTGCCAGCGTACCGGCCGCCGCGCGCAGGAATGCCCGCCGTGAAATCATTTAATGCGCCCTTCTTTCAGTTGGCGGATAGTCTGTCCCGTGCATATGGCGGCGTTGTGGCTCGGGTGGAATGGCGTCCGCAGGCTTCGTTTTTGTGGCAGGCGGCCTTTCGCATGAGCGGCGCCGCTATTAAGTGAATGTGGTCACACGGGGGTTCCGGCGATGGAAAAGAAGCATAAGTTCAACCTCACCTACCTATTGATCGCCTTCGGTCTCCTGCTGCTGTTTCAATCTTTCTGGGTGGGCTACACCCAGATTGAGAACGTCCCCTACAGCAAGTTCCAGGAGCTTCTGAAGGACAAGCAGATCGACAAGGTGGTGGTGAGCCCGTCGCAGATACAGGGCGAGTTCAAAGAGCCCAAGGACGGCAAGAAATACTTCACCACGACGCCGGTCAATCCCGAGATCGCCAGCGAACTGCAAAAGTACAACGTGCAATTCACCGGCAGCACGGGTGAAAATTTATTCCGCGAGCTTCTGTCCTGGGTTCTGCCGATACTGTTTTTCGTGGGGCTTTGGGTCTTCTTTATCCGGCCCATGGCCGAGCGGCAGGGCATGGGCGGTATGATGAGCGTCGGCCGGTCGCGCGCCAAGATCTATGTCGAGACGAAAACCGGCGTCAAATTCGAGGACGTGGCGGGTGCGGACGAGGCCAAGGGCGAGCTGAAGGAGGTCGTGGACTTCCTGAAGGACCCCGAGCCCTACGGCCGGCTTGGCGCGCGCGTGCCCAAGGGCATCCTGCTCGTAGGTCCGCCCGGCATCGGCAAGACGCTGCTCGCGCGCGCGGTGGCGGGCGAGGCGGGCGTGCCGTTCTTCTCGATCTCCGGCTCCGAGTTCGTGGAGATGTTCGTGGGCGTAGGCGCCGCGCGCGTCCGCGATCTGTTCGAGCAGGCGCGCAAGATGAAGCCGTGCATCATCTTTATCGATGAACTGGATAGCCTTGGACGCTCACGCACGGCAGGTATCATGGGCGGCGCCAACGACGAGAAAGAACAGACGCTAAATCAACTACTTGCCGAGCTGGACGGCTTCGACCCGCGCGAGGGCATCGTGCTGCTGGCGGCGACAAACCGGCCCGAGATCCTCGATCCGGCCCTGACCCGCGCCGGCCGCTTCGACCGCCAGATCGCCCTCGACCGCCCCGACCGGCCAGCCCGCATGGCGATCCTCAAGGTGCACATCAAGAAGGTCAAGTCCGCGCCCGATCTCGACCTCGACCGCATCGCCAGCATCACCCCCGGTTTTTCCGGCGCCGATCTCGCCAACCTCGTCAACGAGGCAGCCCTTGCCGCCACAAGGCGCGGCGGCGATACGGTGACGATGGACGACTTCACCAGCGCTGTGGAGCGGCTCGTGGCGGGCATCGAGAAGCGCTCGCGCATCCTCTCGCCCAAGGAGCGCAAGGTGGTCGCCTATCACGAGATGGGCCACGCGCTGGTCGCCTCCGCCCTGCCCGGCGCCGACCCGGTCCACAAGGTCTCCATCATCCCGCGCGGCATCGGCGCGCTGGGCTACACCATGCAGCGGCCCACCGAGGACCGCTTTGTGATCGAGCGCGGCGAGTTGATGAACCGCATGGCCGTGCTCATGGGCGGGCGGGCCTCGGAGGAGATTGTGTTCGGCGAAATCTCGACCGGAGCCGCCGACGATCTTGACCGTGCCACCGATATCGCGCGCCAGATGGTGACGCGCTTCGGCATGGCGGAGACGCTCGGCCAGCGCGTCTACGAGCCGCAACGCCAGGCATACCTCGGCGAGGCGATGATCGGCACGCGGCCCAAGGACTATTCGGACGAGACCAACCGCGAGATCGACATTGCCGTGCGCGGGCTGGTCGAGGAGGCTTACGGGAAGGCGAAGGCAACGCTGAACGCCCGGCGCGCTGAACTCGAACAGGGCACCGCGATGCTGCTCGAAAAGGAGACGATCACGCCCGAAGATTTCCCACCGCTCGAAGGGCAGCACCCCGCGGAAGACCTGCTCGCCGCGGCGAAGTAGGGACGAAAAGGGGGCAAAGTCCCCCCTCATCCTGTGCTTTTCCCCGAGGGGAGAAGGAACCCTAGAATTATCCGCGAGGCAAGTTATGGGGTCCTCTCTCCCCTTGGAGAGAGAGAGACAGAGTGAGGGGGGCCTTACCCCGCCTTCCGCTTCAGCACCGCCATGGCAAGCTCTGCCGCGTCCGCGCCGGACGCCATCGCGCCGGAGAAGCCGCCCGAGCCGCCCCAGGACGACGCCAGGAAAAGCCCGGCGATGGGCGTTTTCGGCCGGTAGGGCATCCCTTTCCAGATGGGCGTGGCCGGCGGCAACGGATCGAAGCCGTAAACCGCGCCGCCCGGTGTGCCAAGATAGCGCTCCATTGAGGCAGCACTCATGAAGGTCTTCTCGCTCACTGCTCCGGCGATCCCCGGATAATGCCGCTCAAGCTCGCCGATGATCGCGTCGAGCCAGGCGTTGCGGCGCGCACCCTCCTCTTCCTTGGTGAGCCCGCGCCAGTTCGAAACCCGATCCACGCCCACGACAGAGACGAGCGTAGGGCCGCCGCTATCGTCGAGCCCGCAGTCGATTGCCCCGTAATTCGCAATCGCGAGCATCGGCAGTTCGCCGGCCGGATTCGCGCCCAGAAGCGCCGCCGAGCGCGGAAGATCGCCAAGCGAGGTCATCCAGGAGGGCAGAAGAACGGTCGAATAGGCCTTGAGCCCGAACTGAGCCGGGTTCGCCTTCAAGCCGAAGTGCGCCGAAAACAGCGAGGTGGAAAGCGCCGGCCCTCGAAAGCCGCCGAAAATCGCGGCGCAGCCTCCTCCGGCAGCATGGCGGCGATGGTCCGCGGCGCCGGGGCGGCGAGCACCACGCGCGCCTCGATCCGCTGCGAAGGCTTTTCGCCCTTGGCGGCGGTGACGACCGCGCACGCGGCACCTTCGCTGTCGAGTTCGATGGCGGTGGCCGCTGCGCCGAACAGCACCGTACCGCCCGCCCGCTTGATCGCGCCGCCGAGCTTCGCGCCGAGCGTCCGCGATCCGCCCTGTATGTACACGCCGCCCGAGCCTAGGAACCCGCCTTGCGCAACGGCATAGAACAGCCACCACAGCTTCTTGGGATCGGCGGAGTAATAGGGGAGGTTGGCGGCGAGCCCGAATTTCACCGCTTCGTTGCCGCCGAACGCCTCCCCGAAGACTCCGTCGAGCGAGGCCTGCCAGCCCGAAATAAGCGGATAGCTGGCGGTCAGCGCACTCAAAAGCCCGCCTATGGAGCGGTTCTCACGCGCGGCGGTGAGTTTCCCCACTGTGTCGTACAGCCCTTCCATCTTGCCAAGTACGCGCCCGATGGACTCCCTGGCTGCGGGGAAGCGAGCGGAGAGCGCCTTGCGGGCTTCCGCGAAACCGTGCGGTAGCGCGAACGGCTCGCCAATCGGTCCGCCCTGAACCGTGTACACATCGCCAACCGGCAGCCAGTTCAGCTTATCGAGCAGGTCGAGCCGCTTCAAGATGCCGTGCTTAACCTCGCGCGGGTCGCGGGGATCGGCGGTCTCGTGAAGTGCCGCCTCGATGGTGAGCGAGCCCACCCGGTAGCAGGACGCGGCGCCGCCCAGGCCGGTGTTGCGTTCGAGCAGGCAGACGCTGTAGCCGGCTTTCGCCAGAAGCGCACCCGCCGTGAGCCCGCCAAGGCCCGAACCGATAACCACCGCGTCGAAACTGGTCGTGCTCATGCGCCGGTATCACTGGAGGCTGAATTCGTCGCAGCATAGGCAAAAGCCTACCGTCCGCGTCAGGAATAACCCGCTTTGCCAGGAGCGTCCATCCGCTTCCTGGCGGTGAACTCAAGGGGCACTGAAGTCGCGAACGAACTTGCCGCCGATGCCAGACGTGAATGCGTTCCCGTTTGGCCGGCTCCGATCCCGGCCATAGGCTCAGTCGCGCCGGTTACAACGCCAGGCGGCCGGCAGCCCGCCTGGCGGGGGTCTATTTCCCGGCCTCATGGAGGCGGACGCCTTGGCTGGCTCTCGCCCGGCCAGAGCCAGATCAGGGCCAGAAACAGAACAGCCAGTACCATCCCGCCGAGGTGCCACCAGGCGATACCGGCCTCTTTCGAATAATACCATGCAACCGCTGTCCCGGCGGCGACCAATGCCGCCAGGATGAGCCACAGGACCTGCAACGTTCCACGCATTGGAGAAGTCCTTCGTGCGCCAGAAACTCCCGCGATACTCTAACGCTTGCGCCACCGGTCTGTTCAATCAATTCGCCGCGGAGGATTGAGGAAAGGTGGCCAGGGTTGACGCAGTTTCCATTGCGCCAGCGATAGGAGTGAAATGGCTATGCGTTCGCAAGCGGCGATCAGCACCGCCAGAATGAGGCATAGCCCTGCAATGTTCCACGCATGAGAGCAAACCCCCGCGCCAGAAATTCCAGCGACGCTTGGGCCGGGGTTCTGTTTAGTCAATTCGCTGCGGGCACCTCGGGGAAGGGTCAGCCGGAGTTGGATGGCACACCGCCGAGGCTATTTGGGCGCGATCAAGCCGGCGGCTGCTCGGGTTGGAGTTTGCCCGGCCAGAGCGAAACCAACGCCAGGAACAGGATGATTAGCCCCATTCCAGCAACCGGCCCCAATACAGGGCCGAATTGTTTCTCATAGTATCGGGCAACTGCAATTCCGGCCGCCACCAGAATCGCCAGAACAAGCCACAAGCGTTGCAGCGGCCCGCGCGTCGAAGCAGTCCTGGGGAAATCTGTTCGATCCAGGGCTGGCGGCTCGGGAGCAGCTTTCCATTGCGTCAGCGTCAGCATGAAAAGGGCCGCATACGCTGAAAACGGGAAATAGGCGGAGTTGAAGCTCTGCCAAGCCACCGCCCCCATGAACATTGCAGCGCCTACGAAGACGGAAATCTTGCGTGAGAGCTCCGACTTTACCATCGCCCCCCAAGCCAAGACGCTATGAAGCGTCACGGTTCCCAGTGCCACGATCATGACCTTGATCCACAGCTCGCGAGGAATCCGGGAATAAGCGATCAGAAAGTCGGTACCAAGCCTGGCGGTCCAGAAAACCGCCAGGCCGATATGAAACCAGCCCAGCCTGATGTGATTGCGCTCGTATCGCGCGGTAGCAGTCATTCGCGAAGTCCCCCTTTGCCGCTGCTCCCCCCGGGCGCCCGCTAGCCGGAACTGGATGGCAGCGGAACCCCGGCGGCCGCAAACGCCGCAGCCTGCCGGTCCGCCGTATCGGAGAGCTTGAAGTCCTCGATCACCTCGTTGAAAAGCTGGTAGAAATTCAGCTCCGCCGCCAGATGCAGGAACACGCCGCCCAAGCCCACCGCCGCGCGGTCCATGAACACGAACTCGCGCGGCACCTTCACCGGCCCCTTCTCGCGCAGGCCCTTATGCACGCGGTAGACCTCGCGCCGGCCGTATTCGCCGGGCGCGATGCCCTCCGCGATGGGCCGCACGCGGTCCTCCAGCAGCGGCCCATAGATGAAGCCCGCCCAGATGTTCAGGATGTCGATCAGATCGTTGGAAAGCCCGCAGAAGCCCCAGGTCTCGTAGGCGTGCACGATCAGGTCGCGGTTCTTGGTCTGCAAGCCGCGGTAAAGGTCGATCACGCCGCCCACGAATTTCGGCTCGAAGGTGCGGATGCAGCCATAATCGAGCAGGTTGATGCCCGCCGCCCGGCCGCCTTCCTCGAAGACGGTGTAGTTGCCCAGATGCGGATCGCCATGGATCACGGCGTAATGGCTGAACGGATACCACCAGGCGCGGAACAGCGCGCGGGCGATGACGTTGCGGTCTTCAAGCGGCTTGGCCTTGTAGGCGAGGATCTTCTGGCCTTCGAGCCAGGTCATGGTCAGGAGCCGCTTGGTCGACAGCTCCGGCAACAGCTCCGGCACGCGGATCGCCTCGTCGCCGCGGAACATCAGGCCGTAAAGCGCCATGTGCCGCGCTTCGAGGCCGTAATCCAGCTCCTCGCGCAGCCGCGCCGCGATTTCCGCCGCGATCTCCGACGTATCGATGGCGCTGTCCATGCGCTTGTAAATGCCCATGGCGATGCGGAGCTGGTTGAGGTCGGCCTCGACCGCGGACTGCATCTCGGGATACTGCAGCTTCACCGCCAGCTCGCGGCCATCGAGGCTCTGCGCCTTGTGCACCTGGCCCAGCGAGGCCGCTGCGGCCGCCTGCTCGCCGAAGGTCTGGAATTTCGCGCGCCAATCCGGGCCAAGCTCGGCGGCCATACGGCGGCGCACGAACGGCCAGCCCATGGCCGGCGCCTGATTCTGGAGCTGCGCCAGCTCGTTGGCGTATTCGGGCGGGATCGCATCCGGGATGGTCGCGAGGAGCTGCGCGACCTTCATCAGCGGACCCTTGAGCCCGCCCAGCGCCGCGGCGAGCTGCGCCGCCTGCTTGTGGTGGTCCTTGCCGCCGAACAGGTAGCTGGCGCCAATTCGCGCCGCCACGCCGCCGGCGGTGCTGCCGATGCTCGCATAGCGCTGCACGCGGCGCGAGAAGCGGTTGCCCTCGCGGTCGCGCGCCTCGGGGGTATCGGCCTCGTCATCCCTGCCGGAACTGTCTGTCAAAACGTCCACTCCGCTCAAATATTGCACCGCCGGAACGCGCCCGGCTACGCCTAGCCAGTAAATAAGATCGCTTTGCGGATTCCCCGCATATTTTGGCAAAACAGCGAAATTAACGGTGCGGGCGGCCGCAGTCTCCGGCTCAAATTCTAAGCTGTGTCTGCATATCTGCAATGCAAATACCGGGGAACTGACCAGTATTGGCGCTGCGGAGATCAAGGCAGAAGCGCAGGTAAAGCCATTGCATGGCATGGATTTGCAAGCGGCCAGTGCCGCTGCTTGCTTCCGGAATAATGCGTCCGTCAGGTTGGGTTCGGCCAATCTGACGCATTGACCGCACCGCTTGGCCTGCCCTACCGATGGCTGCGAAGCTTCGACTTTTGGCTAATACGCGGTGCTGCACACTCGCACCCACGGAGGGCATGATGGGAACATTTTTCAATGCACTGAAGTATCTCGTTATTCTGCGCTGGCAGGTTTGGCGTCACCCGCAGCAGGTCAAGGCGGCACATTAAAATCTACTGCCCTTAATATCGGCACCGGCGAGCAATTGCCCGCCGGTGCGATCTTTGTAAGCCGCGCCGGACGATCAGCGTTCAGCCGTGCACAGCCGCTAAAGAAAATCGCCTGCCGATTCTCCTCATTCTAAAAACGGGCGAAGACGCGCAAGTCTTTGACCGCTGCTATCCTTTCATCGAATCAGGCATACTTCCGCGAAACTCAGGGGGCGAAAAGTTTCGCTCGCCCTTGAGACATTCAAGGGAGCCCGCGATGAACGTTGTCAGCAAGGTGGAGCCGATTGTTAAGCGGATCGGGCCGGATCTCGGCGCTAAGTACATTACAACCGCCGGAGCGAATACAGCCGGCAGGCCGTACGTTGATGCGGCAGACTTCATTTTTGAACGTCCGGATGGAACTCAGGCCAGGGTTTGCGTCGAGTATGCCGATTGCATCGATCACGAGGAAGACCAGACGCTGGAAGACCTCGTCCGCGCCAAGGTGGAAGCTGCGATCAATGGCTCCACACATTGAGGCCGGGCGCGTGGCCGACCGATTTGCGCCGGCGCCCTATCCTGCGGCGGAAGTGGCATCAAAGAGGTGTACTGTCCTTATTCCGTGCGCCGCACATGCGTGGCGAGGCCAGCCCTGGCGAATGCAAGAAAACGTGCGAGCGCTTCGCGGAACAGGTTCGGCGGTAGAAATCCGTGAGCGATGCTTGCGAGATCATGGCCCGGCTGAGGCCGCAGATCGGGGCCGGGCCACGTGAATTGGTTGCCTTCGCTGACAACGATCCAGGATCGTCTATCGTCAAGACCGAGGCGGCGTTTGGTAATCGCTGGTATTTCGACGGCGAGGTGGGGATTGCTGGGCGGCGTGTGAGTTACCGGCAGCACCGTGACCTTAGTCCCGTTCCCGCCATCCGCGACAGCGAGAACAATGGCGCAAGGCCGGTCTTTGATACCCTCTTCGCGGCCTTGATCGTGCTCGGATTTCCAGAGATAGGAATAACGGATGACAAGACCGGCTTCCGGTTCCGGTAAGCTCACAATGCAGGCTCATCCAGCTCTGCGTTGAGATGCTCGTGGCGGGGGTGCATTTGCACCTTCTCGAAGGAAGCGATTTCTTCCGCCGTCAACTCCCCCGTCGCGAACACGTGGCGGTCGCGGCGCTTCAGGCGCGCATATTCGTCCGCCGACATCAGGACAAGATGGTCGCGCCCGTGCTTGGTAATTGTCAGCGGCTCTATCGAGGCCTTGTCGCTGAGCGGGCCGAAGGCGCGCTGAAATTCCGCGGCGCTGACTCGCGTCATTTTGGGACTCTCCTTAAAATCCGTATTATACAGATAATAGAAGGCTTCGCAACCGCAACGGATCGATATCACCGATCATCGTAATCGCCGTCACCCCTCCAGCGTTTCCAGCTCCTCGATCATATCCTCGATCACCTTGAGGCCCATCGCCCAGAAGCCCGGATCGGTGGCGTCGAGCCCGAACGGCGCGAGCAGCTCCTTATGGTGCTTCGTCCCGCCTGCGCGCAGCATATCGAGATAGCGGCCCTCGAAGCCCTCCGGCGCCCGCTCATACGCCGCGTAGAGCGAGTTCACCAGGCAATCGCCGAACGCATAGGCGTAGACATAGAACGGCGAATGCACGAAGTGCGAGACATAGGTCCAGTAGTTCTCGTAGCCTTCATTTAGCCTGATGGCCGGGCCTAAGCTTTCGCCCTGCACCGAGAGCCAGAATTCCGCGATGTTATCCGAAGTCAGCTCGCCCTCACGCCGCGCCTCATGCACCAGCCGCTCGAACTGATAGAACGCGATCTGGCGCACCACGGTGTTGATCTTGTCCTCGACCTTTTGCGCGAGCAGCGCTTTCCTCTCGCGCGGGTTCGGCGCTTGCGCGAGCAACGCCTTGAAGGTCAGCATCTCGCCGAACACGCTCGCGGTCTCGGCCAGCGTCAGCGGCGTGTAGGCCATCAGCGCGCCTTGCGCGTTGGCCAGCACCTGGTGCACGCCGTGGCCCAGCTCATGGGCGAGCGTCATCACGTCGCGCGGTTTGCCCAGGTAGTTCATCATAATATAGGGATGCGCCGAAGGCACGGTCGGATGCGAGAACGCGCCCGGCGACTTGCCCTCGCGCACTGGCGCATCGATCCAGTTCTTGGCGAAGAAGCCGTCCGCGACCTCGGCCATACGCGGCGAGAAGCGGCGGTAGGCCTCGATCACCGTGCGTCGCGCGTAGGCCCATTCGGTGACGGTCTCGGGATCGCGGCTGATGGGTGCGTTCCGGTCCCAGTAGTTGAGCTGGTCCACGCCGAGCCAGCGGGCCTTGAGCGCATAATAGCGGTGCGAGAGGCGCGGATAGCTGTCGCGCACGGCCGCCACCAGCGCGTCGACCACCTCGGGCTCGACGCGGTTGGCGAGATGCCGCGAGGAGGCCACGTCCGGGAAGCCGCGCCAACGGTCGGAGATTTCCTTGTCCTTGGCGAGCGTGTTCATCACCAGCGTGAACAGCCGCACATTGGCGCTGAACACCTTGGCCAGCCCCTCCGCCGCCGCCGCACGCTTCTCCGGATTGGCGTCGCTCAGGAAATTCAGTGCCACTTCAAGCGTGTAGGTCTCGCCCTCGATGTCGAACCGGAGGCTTGTGAGCGTCTCGTTGAACAGCCGGCTCCAGGCCGCCGGGCCAGTCATGCTCTTCTCATGGAACAGTTTTTCGAGGTCGTCCGAAAGCTGATAGGGCCGCTCTTTCCTAAGGTCGGTCAGCCAGGGCAGGTAATGGGCAAGCTCTTTGTTCTTGAGAGCCGCGTCCATGATTTCGTCGCCAATGCGGTTCAATTCCAGCTCGAAGAACAGAAGCTGCGTGCTGATGGTGGTGAGCTTGTCCTGGGCGTCGCCGAATAGCTTGGCGCGGGCGGAGTCGGCGGTGTTGGTGACGTAATTGAGATAGGCGAACGAGCCCACGCGGCCCATGCGGTCGGACTGCGTCTCGTAAGCCGCGATGGCCTTCGCGAGTGCCGGCGGGTCTTCCCGCGCCAGCCCTTCGAGCTTGCCCAAATAGGTCTCGCGGAAGCTCGCCGCGGCCAGTGCTGCCTTCTGGATGTCCTCTTCAAGCTGCCGGCGCCCTCCGGGATAGAGATCGCTCAAGTTCCAGCCGGGCATCTCGCCGATAGGCTCCGGCGCCACGTCCAGAAATCCGCCGCTTGGCTGGGCGGCGTAAACTGGCTCGGCGCGATCAATCGGGAAATGCCTGGTCATGAGCGCTGTTCTCCTTTTTCCGTATATGCGTCGCAAGAATTGCATTTGGCGATTAAGCTCCGGCGGTCAACCGCGGCACGTGGAATAAGGCCTCAGCGCGCCGGTCATTCGGGAGAATTCCACCTCCCGGGCGCGGCGGGGCAAAAAGACTGTCTAGTTTGGGGGCATTGTGCCTTAAGCATAGCGCGGGCAGCAAGCAAAGCCTTCACTCGCTCGTCCGCCAGGACCGGGATTTATCCGGCGCTCGGGGCAAGCTGCTTGTTTGCTATGTCGAATTTGCTTGAATGCTTCATTCCGTCGCGTCAGGCCGGAGATGCCAGCGCCGGTTACGGCCCGGGTGGATGGCGCGCGAGCGGGTGGCCAGGGAAAGCTCTAGGGAATCGATTGGACCAAATGATTCTGCGAGTTGCGAAAAGCCGCTAATTAAAGGCGGCGTGCGCATTCGGTACACTCACCGTCATCGCCACGAGGCTGCGGCTGCCGTGGCGGCCTACAGCCGCCGCAGCGACCGTTGACTGGCTTGCTCTTCGCTGCGCTCGCAATGATGTAAGACAGCATACGATCCCGGACGGGCGCCGCTTGCGCCCTATCCGGGATGCCGCCCCTGAGAACTGCTCGACCGCATCGAGGGGCGTTCGTTGCCCGCCTGCCGGCCGCCCCTCCGGGCGCGGGCGATCTAAAACGGAAAACCCCTGGCGGTGCGGGGGGACCGCCAGGGGGCGGCGCAAGAACATTGCGCAACCTTATTATTCCGCAATGGCGATTGTTGAGCGCTGGTGTCCGCGGTTCGGTACGGCCATCTGCTCGTACCTGTCGGCGAGCGCGCACAGCAGCCGCCTAATTTCAGGGTCTCTCACTTCCCCGGCGAAGGCCCGCGCTTGTTCCGCGGTTTCGCGATTCATCCGCGCTTGGGGAGGCTCTGCCTCCATTCCGCGCAGATCGAGCACGCCGTCCTCAAAAGACGCGCGGCTAGTTATGTGCTTGCCAATCAGCAACAGGCCCTCCTCGCAGAACGCCAGAAAAGAATGCGCCTCTTTCGCGAGGCCGATAAGCTTATGTGCCGGCATAGGCCGCTCCACCCGATGCACCTTCAAAATTACTTTTGTTGTTGATAACTTGCCGCAGGTTGCATATTTGCGGCAGGTGGCGCTTCAGCCAGCTAGCTGAACGCACCGCTTCAGTTCGATGGACATCAGGTCCAGCATGGCGGCGAGAGCGATGCCTGAGCTGATGCCTTCATCAAGCGCCCGTTCATAGGCAACAATTACAGCGCTTTTAAAGTCGTCCAATGCGTCCGATGAAATGTCTTTTTTCTCGAAGTCTTCAAAGAAAGCTTGAGGAACCAATCGTTTGTCGTGGCCAAACATGCTACGCACACCTTTATAGAACACTTACGCAACACTTACACTGCAGCTATAATACCGCCCATCCTTGGGCATCTTGATTACGTCTTGGCCATTTCGCCCCACCATTATCGTTAATTTGGAAATAGACCGGTTCGATTTAGTTAAATTTAGCCAAAGCACGCATAGTCACAACCAATCTCCGGTTGTGATTACACTTCTATCGTTAAATATGTTTGTTATTTTTGCTGAATATCGCAATGCCCCAGGTGACGGGTGCGGACTGGGGCGCCGGGTCGCGAGGACGGGCATGCCCGCGGCATTTCCGGGATGACGGGGTGAGCGGAACAAACCGCCAAGCCAGCATCGTGCGAAATCCGGTTGAGTGGGACGCGAAGACCCCCTCACTCTGTCTCTCTCCCCAAGGGGAGAGAGGCCCTAAAAAGCCGCTCTCCCCAGTGGGAATGTCCGCAGCCTCTTCACCCTCTCCCCTTGGGGAGAGGGCTGGGGTTAGGGGGTCTTCGCGCCCCACTCAACCGGATTTCGCATCACAGGCGCTGCGGGCGGTCCGGGGCGCAACGCTCGGTCAACTCCTCATCGCCCAGGTTTCCGGGCACCCCTCGTTCCGCAGCATAGCGCTTGGCACAGACGCCGATTTTCGGCGGCGTGTGGGACGCTTCGAAAAGATCGTAGGCTGGCTTCAGGTCGCGCCAGAATCCGTTCCATGGGCCACTGCCGAGCATGGCAAAGTTCGGCTCCGTCATCCGGAAGGGAAAGACATGGACGCCAAAGCGCTTTTGGCCCCCGTCCAGAGCGGCAACGATAAGCTCCCAAATCTCATCGATCACCGGATCGGTCATCGCATAGCAGCCGGCCGACATGCAGGCGCCGTGCACCATGACAAATGAGCCGGTGCGGCTGTTGGCCGTATCGTAAAGATTGGGGAAGCCGAGATTGAACGACCGGCGATAGGCGCTGTGCGGATTGAGCTGGCCGCGCCCTATAGTATAGAAGCCCTCGGGCGCCTGATAATCGCCCTCATAGCGCTTCGGCCCAAGCTCGCCCGAATAGCGGCAAACGGGATAGGAGGCAAACAGCACGAAATTGCTCCCCTTTTTCATCCATAGCTCCAACTCCTGCTCCCGCTTGAAGATCCGGATGAACACGGGGTTGCCCCGGGCGACGCCCTTTGCGGCCAGCCGCTCGTTGAGCCGGGCGAGGTCCGGCGTTCCTGGAAGGGGCCAGCCGAGTTGCGCATATAGAAGGCGCTGCGCGTCGTGAATTGCGAGGCGGATTCGGCCAGTTCCCTCCTCGCCGCGCCCCGTCAGCCCAAGCCAGACCAGCATCGCCAGCACAAAGGACAGCGCGCCGGCAATCGCTGCGCGGAGAAGGAGCCTGCCGATCGAAGTTAACGCCCGCATGGGTCTTTTTCCCGTCCTTTAAGATACAACAAATGGCCGCGTTCATTAATCCTGACCGTTCAGCGGACTCGTCCATCGTCGCGACGCGGCATCTGGCCGCCATGGCGATCCAGTCTAGCACCGGGCTTCCGCCTTCGTAGCCGAGGCCACTTCGGCGGAGTGGCTTCGGGCTTCGTCTTTCGCAACGACGCTGAACCGTCAAAGCTTAGAGCGCCCGGCAGCGCCGCACCGGACCTCATGTAAGGGCGCCGGTTACCCTATCTTCCAGAATTTTTTGCGCCGCCCAAAACTCTGGTATTATGAGGCGGGGCAAAGAAAACAAGCACTTTCCGCACGATGGCAGACGAAGAGACGTTCGAGCGATGGGAACCCATCGGCGGCTTGGCGCCCAAGATGTTTCTCGACGCCATGCTCGACGACCGGGAGGGATTCCGGATCATTTTGAAATCGCAGGACCCCAAGTTCAGGGAGTTGCGGATATTCTTCGAAGAGCCGCTTTGCTACCGCGGCACGCAGGAGAAGAACCTGCTGCGCAGCATATACGGGGGCAACAGCATCTACCCCTGGCCGATTTTCATCGTGCGCAACTCGCGCTATGCGAGGTGGTTCTACACCCAGGCCACCGATGCCGCCGGCCAGGACGGGAACCATTATCATATCGCCGCCATGGATCAGATCGTGGACGTGCTGTCGGTGCGCCGGCCGATTGTAAGTTGGCTCGACGACGTTTGATGTTTGGCAGCGCAGTTCGCCTTGCCATAGCGCTGGAAACGCCGTCATTGCGAGCCCCGCCTCGTGGGCCGGGGCAAACTCCGCAAAGCAATCCAGGGCAAAACTGGAGACTTCGCCATGGATCGCCACGGCGGCTTTGCCGCCTCGCGACGACGGTCGTACACGTCCGGTATGCCCTTAATAACGGCGCGGACCTACTCCGCCGCGCGCGCCTCGTTCGCCTCGGCCGCCTCGATGACGTGGCCTACCCCGGCGGAGAGCATCCAAACCAAGCCGGAGGGCGCGAAGTTCAGGATGACCTTCGCTCCCAGCGCGCGCTCGGCCAGCCTCACAAGCACGGTACGGCCGAAACCCCGCCGCTGCGGTTTTTCCACCGGCGGGCCGCCTTCCTCCGCCCATCTCATCCGGAAATACCGTTCCCCGCCGAACTGGGCCACCACCCAGGCGACGCGGACTTTTCCTTCCGCGTTGGAGAGCGCTCCGTATTTGCTGGCATTGGTGGCCAGCTCGTGCAGCGCCATGCCAAGCGACTGCGCCGCGGCGGGCGTCAGTTGCACGCGCGGTCCATCAAGGAAGACGCGGGTTCCGATCAGGTCCTTGAAGTGGCCGAGCTGCGAGTGGACGAGATCGGCGATATTCACGCTGTGCCAATCGTTCTTCACCAGCAGGTCGTAGCTCTGGGCCAGGGCGGCGAGGCGCTCGCTGAGACGCGCGGCGAAGGCCCGGGCCTCGTCGCCGCTGCCCATTTGCCGGGTCACGGCCTGCACCACAGCGAACAGGTTCTTCGAGCGGTGATTGACCTCGTGCATCAGCAGCTTGATCTGCTCCTCGGACTCCTTGGCCTCGGTGATGTCGCGCGCCGTGGCGACAAGCTTGCTGATGTGGCCTTCGCTGTCATGGACGGGAGCGACAAGCACGTCCCAATATTTCGGCGTGCCCCTGGCGGCCGGAAGGCAGGCGGAAAAGCGGGTGGTTTCCCCGGCGTTGGCCCTCGCGATGGCGGACTCCACCGGCCGCCGTTCCCTCTCAGGCCAAATATCCAGCCAGCGCCCGCCCGTAGCCGCGGCCAAGCCAGCCGACTTCAGGAGCCGCAGCCCCTCGCCGTTGACGTATTCGATCCGGCCCGCGCTATCCAGCACCTCGATGCAATCGGCGCTCGACTCCAGCACCGTGCGCGAGAACTCTTCGCTTGTCCTCAGCGCTTCCTCCGCGGCCGTCCGCTCGGTTATGTCGCGGATGATGCCGACGAACCGGTGCTTGCCGCCGACGCGGACATCGGTCACGCCGCAATCCATCGGGAACAAGGAGCCGTCCTTGCGGCGGCCCTCGACTTGCCGCCGGCGGCTCGCCGTTACCAGCTTGCCAGACTTCAAATGCTCGGCAATGTACCGGTCGTGGTGCTCGCGGCAGAACTCGGGCATGAGGATGTTGACGCTCTGCCCCGTCACCTCTTCCGGGCGATAGCCGAAAATCGCGGTCGCTGCGGGATTGATGGAGATGATCGTTCCCCGCTCGTCGATGGTGACGATACCGTCGGCCACACCGTCGAGCACGGCGTTGAGCCAGGCTTCGCGCTCGCCCAGCGCCGTCGCCATACGCTGCGCTTCCGCACTTTCAAGAGCCGCGGCAAAGGCTTGCCCATGCACGCGATGTAGCGCCTCTGCCAGGGAAATCGCGGCCGCGCATGCGGCGGCGAACGGGAGCATGCCGATCAGATTTGCCGCGCCCTGAACGGGAGCGGTCCAGATGCTGACGGCCAATATGGACAAGGTGACTGCGAGCAACCCTCCCGCCAGCCGCCCAAAGAGCGCGGCCAGGAGCACGGCAGGGAAGAACACAAAAAGCGCTACGCCGCGTTCCATCGCGCCCAGGAAAGGCACGCCCAGGGCTGCGACCGCACCAGTGGCTGCAGCGCCGGCCAAGAGCTGATAGGCGATGGGACGTTCGGGCCAAAGCAGCCGGTTCAGCCGATACTGCGGCACCAGCGGCACGGCAAAACGCTCCACTTGTCCGCTACTGCGCGGCGCAATGGAGGGCGAAAGCTGCGTCGTATGAACCATTATCCGAACCGGTTCGCTGGCTTATTCCAGTTCATGAAAACAGCATCAGGAAAATGCGCCATTTTTATGAAACCTGGTATGGCTGGCCTGGGCATAGCAACAACCGCAATGACATCTCAGAACTTCGTTGCAGAAACTTACGGCTGAACATTAAAATGTGAAACTTCATTTGGAGCACGCGCAAAAAAGCGGGACAAGGGAAATCTTGCCCGCCCAAGAATACCGTCGCCGGGCGCCAATATTTACCTTTCCGCCTGCACGGGGCCGGCCTCGTCATGAAATCGCCGTAAGAATTGTGGCGGCTAGGAAGCCAAGGCCTATATTCAGGCTTGCGCTTCACTTTTGACGGTCAAATCCTAAATGCTTCAGCCAAACGCTCTGCAAACCGCGCTCTGTTCAGCTCCTTCGCGATTGGGCAGAATTCTGACAATTCCAGTTTTGGGTGCCCTGCTTATGACACTTGCACTATCTCCGGCCAACGCTGCCCAGCCGTCCCCGGCCAAAAACCTCGCCTTCCACGGCAAGCTCGACAACGGGCTCGAAGTGGTCGTGGTGCCGGACACCCGCGCGCCCGTCGTCACGCACATGGTGTGGTACAGGGTGGGCGCCGCGGACGAGCCGCAGGGCAAATCCGGCATCGCGCATTTCCTTGAGCACCTCATGTTCAAGGGCACGGAGAAGGTCCCGCCGGGAGAGTTCTCGAAGATCGTCGCGCGGCTGGGCGGGCAGGACAATGCCTTCACCTCGCAGGACATCACCTCCTATTTCCAGCGGGTCGCGAAGGAGAAGCTGCCGCAGGTGATGGAGATGGAATCCGACCGGATGGCCAATCTCCGGCTCGACGAGAAGGACGTGCTGACCGAGCGCAAGGTCATCATGGAAGAGCGCCGCAGCCGCGTGGACAACGATCCAGGCTCGCTCCTGCAAGAGCAGATCATGGCCGCGCTCTATACCGCGCACCCCTATCACGCCCCGGTCATCGGCTGGGAAACCGAGATCCGCAAGCTCGAACGCCCGGACGCGCTCGCCTTTTATAAGAAATTCTACGCGCCGAATAACGCCATTCTTGTCGTCACCGGCGACGTTCAGCCGGAAGAGGTCATGGCCCTCGCCAAGGAAACCTACGGCAAGATCCCGGCCAATCCCGAGGTTGGCGCCCCGCGCATGCGTCCGGCCGAGCCGGAGCCCGTGGCCGAGCGCCGGGTTATCCTGCGCGACAGCCGCGCCGGCAAGCCGACGTTCGAGCGCTACTACCTGGCGCCCAGCGCCACGACAGCCGAAGCTGGCGAGGCCGAGGCCCTGCAAGTTCTGGCGCGAATTATCGGCAGCAGCTCCACGAGCCGCATCTACAACGCCCTGGTCCGCGACGAGAAGAAGGCTTCCAGCGCAAGCGCCTTTTACAGCAGCATCGCGCTCGATCTGGGCCGGTTCGGCGTCTATGCCGTGGCGGCGGGCGACACCAAGCTTGAGGATATCGAGGCCTCGATGGATCGCGTTATCGATGAGGTGATCCGCAATGGCGTGACGCCGGAAGAGCTGGAGCGCGCCGAAAACGGCGAGATCGCCAATCTGGTCTACCAGTCCGACAGCCAGCAGAGCCTTGCCCACACCTATGGCTGGAACCTGGCGACCGGTCGCACCGTCGCCGATGTGGAAAGCAAGCAGGACCGGCTCAAGGCCGTGACGCGCGAACAGGTTCAGGCAGTGGCGGCGAAGTATCTGGACCGCAAGCGCTCCGTGACCGGCTACCTAATTCCCCGTCCCATCGCAGCTCGCCAAGGTAGCGCCGCACGAGCCGGGCGGAAACGGAACCGGAACCTTCCACTAAGGATCGAGTAACCACATGAATTGCACTATCCTTGGAGGCAAGCTCCTCCGGCTCGCCGCCGCAGTACCGCTTGCGGCTCTTTCTTTACTCCTTTTCACGGCACTCCCGGCAAACGCAATGAAGATACAAAAAGTCACCAGCAAAAATGGCGTAGAGGCTTGGCTCGTCGAGGACCACTCAAGGCCGATCCTGAGCATGCAGTTCGCCTTTGCCGGCGGAGCCACGCAAGACCCCGCGGATAAGCCAGGGGTTGCGTCCTTCGTCTCGGGGATGCTCGACGAGGGGTCGGGCGATCTCGATTCCGAAGCCTTCCAGAAGCGGCTCGAAGACCTTGCCGCCAAGTTCAGCGTGAGCGCCTCCCACGACCATATGACGGTGACTTTCCAAACGCTCACCGACAACCGCGCCGAAGCCGTCAAGCTCCTGCAATCGGCGATCGCCTCGCCGCATTTCACGCCCGCCGACGTAGAGCGCATCCGCGAGCAGATCGTCGCAAACCTGCGGCAGGAGGAGAAGGACCCGAACAAGGCCGCCACGAACGAATGGTTCAAGCTGGCGTTCGGCCCGCACGCTTACGGCCGGCCTGTGAACGGAACGCTGGAGACCGCGGCAGCCATCACGCCCGCCGACCTCCACGATTATGTGAAAAAGAACTTCGCGCGCGACAACCTCAAAACCGCGGTGGTCGGCGACATCGACGCGAAGCAGCTTGGCGAAATGCTCGACTTCGTGTTCAGCGGCTTGCCGGAGAAGTCCACCCTGACGCCGGTTGCCGATGTCGCCTGGGACACGGCGTCCAAGCAGCGCGTCGTGCAGATGCCCAATCCGCAATCGGTGGTGCAGTTCGGCTTCGAGGGCCTGAAGCGCAACGATCCGGACTTCATTCCGGCCTATATCCTGAACTATGTCGTGGGCGGCGGCGGATTTTCCTCGAAGCTCATGCACGAGGTGCGCGAGAAGCGCGGGCTTGCCTATTCGGTCTACACCTACCTGTTCCCGCTCGACCATGCGGGCGTGTTCCTGGGCGGGGTGGCGACCGAGAACAAATCCGTCGGCCAGTCCATGGAGCTTATCAAGGCAGAGCTTGAGCAAGTGGCGCAGGAAGGCCTCAGCGACAAGGAACTGCGCACCGCCAAGGACTACCTCGTCGGCTCATTCGCGCTTCGCTTCGACACCAGCGCGAAGATCGCCCAGCAATTGCTGGCCATCCAGCTCGACGATCTCGGCATCGACTATATCGATAGGCGCAATGGCGAGGTCGAGGCCGTCACGGTCGCGGACATCAAGCGCGTTGCCAAGCGCCTGATGGAGCCGAAAAACCTGATTGTCACGGTGGCCGGAGCGCCGGAAGGCATCCACGACGCCGGGCTTTAGGAGAACACAAAGACCCCCTCACCCCAGCCCTCTCCCCAAGGAGAGAGGGAGTAGGCTGCGGTCCTCTCATCACAGAGGGAGGACAATTCTGGCGTCCTCTCTCCCCTCGGGGAGAGAGACAGAGTGAGGGGGACTTTTCACTCCCCCAGCTTCCCCAAAGCTGCTGGGTTGTAGCCTCCTTTTTGCGCATTCCCTTGTTGATACCGCGCGCCGGCACTTGCCGCCCGTCCCGGCAAGCCCCACTGAGATCCATCCATAAGCGAAAGGGATTCGCTCCATGATGTATCGCCAACCGTTTGCGGGCTGAACCGTGGCTATCCGTCAGCTAAGCCAGGTCGAGATCAACCGCATCGCCGCGGGCGAGGTCATCGAGCGCCCGGCGAGCGCCATCAAGGAGCTGATCGAGAACGCCATCGACGCGGGAGCCACGTCCATCGAGGTGGTTGCGCAAGAGGGGGGGCTCTCCTTCCTGCGCGTGAGCGACGACGGCTGCGGCATGGATGAGGCGGACTTGGCGCTGTGCGTCGAGCGCCACGCCACCTCGAAGCTCGCGGCTGGGAACCTGATGGATATCCGCACGCTGGGTTTCCGGGGCGAGGCGCTGCCATCGCTGGGCTCGGTTGGGCGCTTACGGATAGTCACGAAGCGGCGCGGCGCTGCGAGTGGGCTCGAAATCGCGGTCGAGGCAGGCAAGAAATCCGCCATCAAGCCCGCGGCAGCGCGCGGCGGAACGGTCGTCGAGGTCCACGGCCTGTTCTCCGCAACCCCGGCGCGCCTCAAATTCATGAAATCGGAGCGGGCCGAGAACGCCGCCATCGCCGACGTTGTGAAGCGCCTGGCGCTAGCCTGCCCGCAAATCGGCTTCTCCCTCACGGTTGGCGAGCGCGCCTCCCTCTCGCTAGCCCGCGCCGAACCGGGCGACGAGAACGCCATCCGCCAGCGCCTCTCCCGCATCATGGGCCGCGAGTTCGCCGAGGACGCGGAGCCGGTGCGGCTAGAGCGCGACGGCTTTTCGGTCGCGGGTTTCGCGGGCCGGCCCACGCTCAACCGGCCGGACGCCTCGCTGCAATACCTGTTCGTGAACGGCCGGCCCGTGAAAGACCGGCTGTTGCTGTCGGCGATACGCGGCGCCTATCAGGATTTCATGCCGCGCGGGCGCTATCCGCTGGCGGCGCTGTTCCTGCAAGTGCCAGTGGAAGCGGTCGACGTGAATGTGCACCCGGCGAAAGCGGAGGTGCGCTTCCGCGAGGCGAGCCTCGTCCGCAGCCTGCTGGTCTCGGCGCTCTTGGAAACGCTGCGGCGCGGTGCTTCGGTCCCGGCTGGCGCGCTTACCGCGCGGCCTGCGCTGGTGGCCGAAGCGCAGCCGGCGAGCTTCCAATACCGCGCGCCGCTGCGCACCCCGCCGCAATCCTTTACCGCATCCGCGCCCACATCCGTGCCGATGGGAGGCTTCGCCGAGCAGCCGCAAGCCGCACTGGAGGATGCCGCGGCCACGCCCCCCGGACAGCCCGCCGATGAGCCGCTCGGCACCGCGCGCGCCCAGCTTCACAAGACCTACATCGTATCCGAAACCACGGACGGCATGGTGCTGGTAGACCAGCACGCCGCCCACGAGCGCATCGTCTACGAGAAGCTGAAGGCGGCCCTGGCTGGCGGGCGGATCGCGCGGCAACTCCTGCTCATCCCCGAAATCGTCGAGGTGGGGGAAGAGGACGCCGGCCTGCTGCTCGAATATGCCGATAAGCTCGCCGATAGCGGCCTCGCCATCGAGAGCTTCGGCATCGGCGCGGTGATCGTGCGCGAGGCGCCGGCGCTGCTGGGCCTCTGCGATCTGCAATCGCTGGTCCGCGATCTGGCGCACGAACTGGCAGCAAGTGGAGCCGGCGGCGTCGAGGCGCGGCTCAATGCGATTTGCGCGACGATGGCGTGCCACGGCAGCGTGCGCGCGGGCCGGTCGATGCGGCTGGACGAGATGAACGCGCTGCTCAGGGAGATGGAGGCGACGCCCGGCGCCGCGCAGTGCAATCACGGGCGGCCGACTTATGTGGAGCTGTCGCGCGCCGAGCTGGAGCGGCTGTTCGAGCGGCGCTAGGACGCCCGCCCGTTATCCGCGAGCCGAATGCGGCAATCCGGGACTTTGGAAGGCGCCGGCGTTTGTCACCGTTCCGGGGAGATACCCGGCGAAACACTCAACCTGGCATAGCGCCGGCGGCATTTGCGCTCTCCTTCTACCAAAGAATGTCCTCATTCCGGGCGTGAAGATACTGCTCCCATTCGCGTTCAAGTTCAGGTTTATTGCCGGAGAATTCGAGAACGCCGTATGTATTTCTCTTGGTGTCCATCAGGGGATCGAAATTGTATTTCAGAAACATGCCCCACCGGCTGTTGTAACCGCGATCTTCCTTGCGCCCGTGAAACATATGCTCAATGGTATCCTTTATGTAGCCGATCTTGAGGCCGTTGAATTTCAATGCCCTTTCTTGCCACTGAACAAGCAAATCCTTATAGGTCCCATTTATCTGCTTGGGCACCGACATGTGAGCATGCTTCAACAGCGATAGCGCCATATGATGGTCGCCTGAGCCTACACCGCCCCATTCAAACAAACCGCCGGCCGCTTCAAGGAAATCGCGCGTCCAAGCCCACGCAAAGCCGGGATGCGGATATGTGTACGGTTCATTGGTTAGTTGCCACGTCTTGTCGACGAACCGCGGAATCACCTGCTTTCCTTCTTTATGCAGAAAAGCGAAACTATTGTGCAGTTGGTAGTGTTGATTGTTTGGGCCTAGATCGAAGCAATACTGCCATGGCTGAATTATGGGATAGATATCAAGGGCGTTCATGATCTCGTCCGCCCACTTGTCGCCCCGCCAAGTCACATCGGCATCTATGGTTGCCACATATTTGGCGTGTTGTGGAAGCCTGGCGATGCCGATGTTCATCAGGTTTTCCTTGACCCACAGCAGGGTCTTCGCGCGGACGGGAATGTAAGTGACCCTATCGTGCAGCGCCAGATAATCGAGCTGGTGCCCCCGGCTTCCGTAGGCACACTCTACTAACGTGACATGCACGTTAGATTTTACGAGCCAAGAGTTTATTGCCTTTTCGGCGAGCGCAACTCTGCTCTTCCAGAGAAGCGGATTTGAAATACACGTGACGATATGAAGTGTCCGGGGCATGGTCGAACTCGCCGAGATGTGCGGAAGGGTTTGCGTCAAACCGGCTTGCGGCCACAACGCATGTTCCAGAATATCCCTTGGTGTGGCAGTGGAATTTGGCTTCCTCCACGGCTACACATAGGAAATATTAGGTATCTGAAGCTAGGTTCTGCTCGCCATATCCCAAGGGGGTGCTAAGCAACGCGGAAATATACCCGGTTGCGTCCTTCGGCTCAATCCTGGCAAGATCGCCGCTTGGTTCGGGACGCAAGTGTGCTTATCGCAGCTATGAGCCAGATTAATCTGGCTACTGCGTGTGTTCATGTCCGGCACCGTGCTACGCCGTTAGCAGGTTTTTACTTGATTTGAATAGACACGCATACGTGTCTAAGGGTGAGAATATCTGGGCCTTAACAATTAGGCAAGGTGTTCTAAAGCAAAAAGCGCGTACCTCTTTATTAAAACTGGGTACACGCGAAAACCCGAAGGAGGAGGTGGCGCTCTTGCGGCGGCACGCCACCTCAACCGGCCAGAAGGTCGAGGATATCGACGGGCGGTTAAGCGCGGTTGAGGCCCGCTTGGGTGCGGTTGGGATGAAGCTGGATAAGCTTCATGTCCGGTTGGGCAAAGTTGAAGATGGCCTTGAGGGTGTCCGGGCCGATATCGCTGGCCTCCGCCGCGACCTTCCCTGCATCATCGCCGAGACCATGCGCGAAGTGCTGCGGGAAGGGAAGTAACCCCAGCTTCGAGAAGGGCATGAATGGGTATTTCTCCAATGCCCTCCGAGCCGCCTCACGATCGCCGCAGCGCAACCGTGGATTGCGATTATCCAGGAATTACCATCAAATCTTCCGGGTTTAGCCCAGATCTACGCGCACCATGTCTGAGTTGTAGTGGCATAAGGCTGCTAGAAATGGTTGCGAAGGTGCGTTCATGGCTGGTTCGTGGCGCGAAATTCTGGAAAGCGCGGCGGCGGATGGGGCGGACGCGAAAGGAAGCGGACATCCCGGGGAGGCTCTTCACGATGCGGAGAGCCAAGACGGCGAGCGGTGCTCATCCCTAGAGTTTCATCCGCCTGCAGAGTCTCGCAGAATTCGACGAGCCTGAGCTTGCCGCATTCCTGACCAGGCTGGCGACCCCGCCGGATGACGGCCGCGCGTCTACCCACGGAAGACAAGACTCCAGCCGGGAAAGGGCTGCGGGCAATTCGCTCGTGGTGGCGGTGGTGGGTGCGGCCAAGGCGTCCGCGCCCGTGGAAGCTCTGAAATCCGCCGCGCCAGGATGCCCGCCGGCGCCGGTATCGCGGGAAAGGCGCCCGTGGCGCAGCCTTCTCGCAACTTTGCTCCTGGCCGCCAGCGTAGGTCTATCGGCCTCCGCGCTGCTGATCGCAGGCGGGAAAAATCCGGACACAAACCGCTCCAGCCATACCCCATCCGTTATCGAGGCGAGCCGCGTCCGGGCGGAGAGCCCAGCCCACTCCCAGCGCTCGCGCGTGCTCCGAGCCCGGCATAAACGAACCGAGGCAGCCAAGGCGCGGGCGTTCAGGCGATGCGCCTACGACCCGGATTTGCCTATCTGCCGGTGGCGAAGGGGCCGGGACAGGTGAACTGAACATAGCCTGCGGCTGAGGAGCCCCGCGCTGTCCGCCTGCCCGGAAGAGAGCGTTGAGCGCCAGCAAAAGGATCGCCAATGAAGAGGGATGGCGGGCAGCGCCATATTCATCCCCTGCGGCAGCGGCGCATTAACAGACAGTTGATGTCGCCTACGAGCCTATCATGGTAAATGCAAACGCGGTAAACGCGCGAGGCGCATGCGTTCTTCTCGTGCATTTCTGCGATTTTTTCCTCGTTTTTGCTTGATTTCTACGTTTCGAAAACCCCGTTAATTATAAAACAATACTAGATGTAAACGCGGGAAAGAGGCGGATACTGCGTGACGGCGCTTCGAGGTGTCGAAATATGCGATATATTTCAATTCGTTATGCGCCGCGGATGCGCTTAATGCTTACTCAAGGTCTTCGTGCTATATTACTTCAAAATCGGAGCGCCGCTTTTCCGGCCTCCAAAATGGACCGCCGCGGCAGGCAAGAGAGTTAACATGGCGTTGCACCGCTATTCAGAGCAGCCATCCCGGAACGGCTCCTGGTTGCGCGGCAGGCGGTTCGGGCTACCGCATCAAAGTCAACCGGTGTCGAATCGATTTGAAGGAGGCCGCGTGAACCAGCGCGCTTTTATTTGCGGGTTATCCGGTCCAATGCTTTCGCTGGGCGAGGCGGACTTTCTCACCGCGGCAAGGCCCGCTGGCGTCATCCTGTTCGCCCGCAATGTGCAAAGCCCGGAGCAGGTCAGCCGCCTCATCAAGGATGCGCGTGAAGCAGTCCAGGGCGAGGTTCTGGTTCTGGTCGACCAAGAGGGCGGGCGCGTGCAGCGCCTCAGCGAGCCGTATTGGCCGCGCTATCCTGCCGCCCGCGCCTTCGCCCGGCTGCGCGCGAGCGATCGCGAGCGCGCCAAGATCGCCGCCCGGCTGTGCGCGCGCGCGATGGCATACGACCTTCACGCGCTGGGCTTCAACACCACCTGCGCGCCGGTGCTCGACGTGCCTGTGCCCGGTGCGGACAACATCATTGGCGACAGGGCTTACGGCGAAGACATTGAGACCGTGATCGAGCTTGGCGGCGCGGTTGCCGATGGCCTGCTCGCGGGCGGGATTTTGCCGGTGATGAAGCATATTCCAGGGCACGGGCGGGCGATGGCCGACAGCCATTTGGCCCTGCCGGTTGTCGAAACCCCGCTCGGTGAATTGCAGGCCCACGACTTCGCACCGTTCCGCGCGCTCAAGAACCTGCCCATGGCGATGACCGCGCATGTAGTCTACACGGCCGTCGATGCCACAGCGCCCGCGACCGTCTCGGCCAAGGCCATCGGCGAAGTAATACGCGGCTTTATCGGCTTCGATGGGCTTTTGATGTCGGACGATCTCAGCATGCAAGCGCTTTCCGGCACGCTTGAGGAGCGCACCCGGGCGAGTTTGGCTGCCGGCTGCGATCTGGCGCTGCATTGCAATGGCAAGATGGACGAGATGGCGGCCGTCGCCATGGCCTCGCCTCTGCTCGAAGGGCAGGCGCTGCGGCGCTTCGAGGCTACGCTTGCCGCGCGCAAGGAGCCCGAAGCCTTTGCCCGCGAGGAAGCAGAGGAAGCCCGTGAGGAAGCACTAGCGGCGCTCGCGTGAATCACTCAAGCTGTACGCCAGCGTGTCAAGCGGATTTCGGCTGTCATCCTGGAACGGCGTTCGCGCAGTTATCGTCATCCCGGAAGCCGCTCGCGGCTATTCGGGATCGTAACAAGCGCCGGCGTTCGTAACGATCCCGGATAAACGCTAAAGCGTTTTCCGGGATGACAATGGGGGCGCCGTTGGCGTTTCCGGGGATGACGAAAGAGGCAGCACGCAGCAGGCGGGATGACAGCCTTTAGTATCGAGCGGAGAATCGGAAGTGAGCCAAGAGGCGGAGGTCAAGCAGGCGGAAGCAGCGCCCAGCGATTGGGAAGCGCCCGAACGGATGCCTGAGGCGGACGACGACGACGTTCTCGTTCTTGCCCTTGACGGCTTCGAAGGCCCGCTCGACCTGCTCTTGGTGCTTGCGCGCAACCAGAAGGTCGATCTGGCCAAGCTTTCGATTCTGCGGCTCGCCGAGCAATATCTGCAATATATCGAAGCCGCCCGCGATCTGCGCCTTGATGTCGCCGCCGATTATCTCGTGATGGCGGCCTGGCTCGCCTACCTGAAATCGAAGCTGCTTCTGCCCGAGAAGGAGCAGGTGCAGGATGGCCCGACGGGACAAGAGCTTGCCGCCCAACTCGCCTTCCGCCTGAAGCGCCTGGAAGCCATGCGCGAGGCGCTCGCAAGCATGATGGGCCGCAAGCGGCTTGGCGTCGACCTGTTCCCGCGCGGCATGCCCGAGGGCATCCGGGTGGTGCGGTCGAGCGTGTATTCCGCAAGCATTTTCGACCTGCTCAAGGCCTATGCCGAGCAGCGCCAGCGCAACGCCGTCACCGAGGTGAAATGGGGCGGGCGGGAAGTTTGGTCCATCAAAATGGCACGCGAGCGGCTGGCCACGCTCCTGGGCGGCGAGCCCGATTGGGCCGCGCTCGACAAGTTCCTTGAGGATTTCAAGCCGCAGTCCTTGCTCGGCAAGACGGTCACGGCTTCAAGCTTCGGCGCCACGCTGGAACTCGCGCGCGAAGGCTATCTCGAAGTCAAGCAGTACCAGCCCTTCGGTCCGCTTTACCTCAAATGGCTGAACCGCCCACCAGAAGAGCGCCTGGCAGCGGTGGAGGCTTGACGCCAAGCCGCTGCCACGCCGCGCTACTTCAAGCTGGTTTCGGTTGTGAGGTCGAACGAAGCCTTGACCACGAAGGCCGCGCCGCACCAGTCCGAGCCGAGCCCGCTGGGGTTGGTGGAGGTGATGTTGCCCGAGCTGAACTTCGCGGTGTGGTCCGCGGTCAGCACGTTGCAATCCGCCTTGGAAAGATCGGTATCGTAATAGCGGAAATCGAGGCTGAACACTTTGTAGGTGAAGGTTACGCCCAAGTCCCATGCGGTGTAGTCGGGCAGATCTGTGTTCGAGTAGAACGCATTCGTCTGGCCGAACCAATAATGGCCCGCGTCGCCCAGGAAAAAGGCGCCCGTGCCCTTCGGCAGCACGGTTGGAATCCAGCCCGATGGCGCGGTAAGCTTCACGCTGCCTGCCGCCCACAGCCCGTCCGCCCCTTCGTTCAGCCAGGACGGCGAGTAATAGGCGCTGCCGCCGAGCGTTACGGTATCGTTCACCGTGTAGGTGGCCTTGCCGTAGACCTCCCAGTAGCTCAGGTCAGCTTCATAGATGTTGCAGCCAGAGGGATTTCCCGGCAGCCCGAGCCCAGGGCCGGTTTTGAAGCCGTTTGTGCAATTTGGATTGGGGCCGGCAGGACCGTCGCCATTGAACAGCCGCCCGCCGGGATACCAGTAGTACCAAAAGCCGAAATCGAGGGCGAGCTTGTCGAATGTGGGCCTGACGCCGCCGTAGAAATCCACCTCGGCCGCAGCCCGGTTCGGGTAATCGATGCTTTCCGTCGAGGACCCCGCGTAAAGCTGCAAATCCTTCAGCGGATTGTAGCGCAACTCTGTGTAGCCGGAGACCGAAGGCCAATGCGCCGACTGGGTGATGCCGCGGAAAATGTAATCCGAAGCGCTGTAGCCGCCAAAGGCGACGTCCCAAACGGGAGTTGCCGCCGCAGCGGGTTGATCCTTCATGCCGCCAGCGCCATACGCTGCCGCTGTTACGCAACTCGCTAACAGAACTACGCCTGCGAACCTGAGGTTTGTGCGCATGTTGTCCGTCTTTCGCAATAGCCCGGCGTTCGCTGCCGGGCTCCCGGAGCGCTGAAGCACACGAGCTCAAGCTGTTAGTGACAGTAGAAGCGACGCAACTGTTAATAGAGTCGCGCAATGCACACAACTAGCGAGAGAATCGCGATGATCCTTTCTCGCGTCAGTGGTATACTTGCATCAATGTTAGGGGTTTGTTCACTAAGTTGCCCCAAAATTGTTCACAGAGCATAGGATTGACGGCCTCAAGCACAGTCAAATGTCTACCGATGTTTGACCTTGGTTGTACTACGTCTAGCGCTTCCTTAAGCCCGGTCCGAAGGGCTTTCCAGACCGGGCAATGACAAAAACGGCCCCTTGCGCAACCTGCGCAAATCAGGCGAATTGTCATTAATAAAATTGGGGATATCGGAAGGTTTGCCATGGCAAGCAAGGACGGCAATAAACCAGCCGGCGGAAGCGGCAGCGGGCGCGCGCCCATCTTGCCGCTGCCACTGCCTTCCAACATCGCGCGGCTGCCTTCGGCTGACCGGCGCGAGAAGCTGCGCATCCTGGAGGCGCTTCTTTTTGCGGCCGCGGAGCCGCTCGACGAGGCTTCGCTCGCCAAGCATCTCGGCGCCAAGGACGATGTCCGGCAGCTCATCGAGGAACTGCAAAGCCTTTATTCGGGCCGCGGCGTCAATCTTGTCCATGTCGCCGGCAAATGGGCGTTCCGCACGGCCGAGGACCTGTCGTTCCTGCTGGAGCACTACTCGGTCGAGCAGCGCAAGCTTTCCAAGGCCGCGCTCGAAACGCTGGCCATCATCGCCTATCATCAGCCGGTGACGCGCGCGGAGATCGAGGAAATCCGCGGCGTCAGCACCTCCAAGGGCTCGCTCGACGTGCTTCTTGAAATGGGCTGGCTGCGTTTGCGCGGGCGCAGGCGTGCGCCGGGCCGGCCCGTTACCTACGGCACGACGGAGGCATTCCTCGAACATTTCGGCTTCGATTCCATTCGCGACCTGCCAGGCCTTGCCGAGCTTAAGGGCGCCGGCCTTCTCGATAGCAACCTGCCGCCTGGCTTCGCCGTGCCCGAGCCGGACGACAGCCTCATGCTGAGAGAAGACGAGGTGCCGCTCGAAGAGGATGAGCCCGCGGGAGAGCAAGCTACCGAGGAGGAAGAACCTCTGGAAGCGGAAGAGGCGGGAGAACCGGAAGAGACAGAGGAGAGCGAGCAGGCGGACCCGCCCCTGCGCGCCGCTTCCGCCGGTTGACAGGCAGGTGGCAGTCAGGCACGCTGCCGGTTACCGATCAAAATTAGCCTTGATGTGCCCGCCGAAGCTCGTCGCGCTTGACATGCCCAGCGCGTGCGGCCACGTTCTGTGCAGCCGCGATGATTGCGCCTGCCTGCGGGCAGCGCGAGTTGAATGGAGTAAGCATGGAGACGATGCCCCAAAACCTGATGATGCTTGGGAACCCCTGGCAAATCGGGCTGGTGTTGCTTGTGATCATCCTCCTGTTTGGCAAGGGCAAGGTTTCGGACCTCATGGGAGACGTGGCCAAGGGCATCAAAGCCTTCAAGAAGGGGATGTCCGAGGAAGAGACGCCTGCTTCCACCGCGCAGACGCCGCCAAAGCCGCTGGACCATCAGCCGGCGGGAACCCAGAGCGGTACGCCCGCCAACACTGAATCTGGAACAAGAGCGTGAGAACTCCCGGTGCATCACGCGCCGGGGCTTAACATAAGGCAGCGGTCTTAGAATGTTCTCGTGGTCCGAGATTCTCTTGATAGCCGTGGTGGCACTGATTTTTATCGGCCCCAAGGAATTGCCCGCGATTCTGCATAAGCTAGGGCAGATGACCGCCTCCTTGCGGCGCTCTGCCGAAGAGTTCCGGCGCCATTTCGAGCAATCCATGCGCGAGGCGGGCTACGAAGACTTGCACAAGAACATCAACGACTTGCGGTCGCTGAATCCCTCTACGCAGCTCAGGGCGACCATCGATAACGCAATCAATCAAAGCTATGCACCGGTATCCCAGCCTGCGGGCACCCAACCATCCGCGGCGCCTTCATTCGCGAACGGCGCGCAAGCCAGCGTTACGCCGGCGGCGGAAGCGGGGGCAGCCGGGGGAGGGGCTTTAGTGGGCTCCAATACGCACAGCGATAGGGCGGGGGAAATGGGGGCTTCTGCCTCGAAGGATGCGGCTGCTGTACTGGGGGCGCAGCAGGCGGCGGTTGAGCCCATAATAGACCATGCAGCGCCGGTAGCCTGAGCTAAGACATGGCTGTGGCAGACCGCAATGACGACATCGACCAGACGAAGGCGCCGCTCCTTGAGCATTTGATCGAGCTGCGGCGGAGGGTCATCTATTGCGTGGCGGCAGTCTGCGCCAGCTTCATCGTCTGCTACATCTTCTCCAACCACATTTATAATTTCCTGCTAATCCCCTACAAGCTCGCGGTAGGTGGCGAGAACCCGCACATAAAGCTGATATACACGGCCCTGGAGGGGAAGTTTGTCACCGACGTGCGCGTGGCCTTTTTTGGGGCAATCGCGCTGTCTTTCCCGGTGCTGGCTTCCCAGCTTTACATGTTCGTGGCCCCAGGCCTCTACCGGAACGAGCGAAAGGCGTTTCTGCCGTTCTTGATTGCCACGCCCGTGCTGTTCCTGATCGGCGGCTCCATTGTGTTTTTCGTGGTCATGCCGCTTGCCGTCCGCTTCTTTCTATCCATGCAACAGACCGGCGACATCGAGATCGAGGCGCTTCCTGACGTCGGCAACTATCTGCACCTGACGATGACGTTCATCTTGGCGTTCGGTCTTTGCTTCCAACTGCCGGTGCTACTCACCCTGCTTGCGCGCGCAGGCATAATCACATCGCAATGGCTACGCGAGCAGTGGCGGTATGCCATCGTTCTCATTTTCGTGGTCGCAGCGGTACTTGCGCCGCCGGATGTCCCGAGCCAGATTGCATTGGCCATCCCGACATTGCTGCTCTATGAACTGTCCATTCTAGCGGTGAAACTCGTCGAGCGTCAGCGTGCCGGGGGCGGCAACTCCACCGGAAGCACATCCAGCGAATAGGGCAACGCGCTTGCCGAACCCGATATTGCCATGTGCGCTTGCTCTTATCGTAAGCGCTGCAGGCTGCGCGCAAAACCGGGCGCTGGCGCAGTACCTTCCTTCAAACCGCTCGTCTCCGGATTGCCAACTGCAGCCGGGCGGTGAAAGTACAATCGTCGCCGTGGCCGGGCCGCAAATGCTGCGGCTCGCGGATGGGCGGTTTGTGCGGCTGGCCGAAATCTTTGTGCCCGCGCCCGTCCCTGCCGGATTCGATCCATCCGCCGCTGCGGTGGCATATTTGCGCCAGTCAGCCCTTGGCCGCAAAGCGGAGATCAAATTCGGCGGGACGCAGCGTGATCGCTACGGCATCTATATCGGACATGTCTATACCGCAGGCGAGCCGGCGATTTGGTTACAGGAGGGGCTCGTCAGGTCGGGCTTTGCGACAGTAGCTCCGCAACCCAACGAACATGCGTGCGCGCGCCCGCTATTGGCGGCTGAGGAAGCTTCCCGGCAGGGAAGGAGCGGCCACTGGGGCCGTTCCTATTTCAAGGTGCTGAAAGCGAGTGATCCCCGTTCGATCCTCAACTTGGCGGGGACATATCAGATCGTTGAAGGCACAACCGACTACGCTTCGGAAAATAGTGGGCGTATTACCCTGCATTTTGTTGGCGCGAATAGAATCGCCCTTACGGCTGCAATCGATCCAGGGGCAAAAAAGCTATTTACCGGCAAACAAGCCACTGAGGATTGGGCGAAACTAACGCTTCGCCTTCGCGGCTGGGTCGAAAAAAAAAGAGGTCCATCAATGCCGGTGGGAACACCCGAACAAATCGAGTTTATATCGCGAATCCCTCCAGCCTCCGCTTACGCCAGACAAACGCCTCAGTAAGCAAGGGCAGGGGCGGTGCGCCCATACGTAGTTAAAAGAGGCGGACTGCAGCGCCGCTGCCCTTGCCACTAAGCAGCAGCGCCACAATATTCCCGGGCAGAGTTGCGACTAAGCCGCAGCCTTTTTCTCGCCTTCAGCCGCTTCAGCCTGTTTACGCTGCATCCGGCCACCCTTCGTCAGCGCTTCTGCGACCTTCTGAATGGCTATCAACTCGTCAACGTCCTGGGCCGCAGCAATTTCGCGTGCCATCCGATCCAGCGCTGCTTCATAAAGTTGACGCTCAGAATAAGACTGTTCAGGCTGAGTATCGGAGCGATAAAGATCGCGAACGACTTCCGCGATGGTGATGAGGTCGCCAGAGTTAATCTTCGCTTCGTATTCCTGTGCGCGCCTGCTCCACATAGTCCGCTTGACGCGGGCGCGGCCGCGGAGGGTGTCGAGGGCGCGGGTGAGGATGGATTCGTCGGAGAGTTTGCGCATGCCGGCGCTTTGCGTCTTCGAGGTGGGGACGCGCAAAGTCATTTTATCTTTTTCAAAGTTAATGACAAAAAGTTCAAGCTTGCACCCCGCGATCTCCTGCTCCTCGATCGCAACGATACGGCCCACGCCATGCGTAGGATATACGACGTACTCGTTTGTCTCGAAGCCAAAGCGCTGTTTTGAATTGTTTTTCTCGGGCATACTCGCTCTCACTCTTCGTTCATGTGGTTCAATGGCTGTCAGTTCAATTCGCCGAAGCTCTCGCACAGCATGGGTTCCCGGAATAAAACCTGCCCCCCGCACGGGTCAGTTCTAGCCATACCGGATGATGATGTTTAAGCAGGTGACCGCACCTGCGATAGTCCTTGCCGTAGCTTAGGGACTCGAACTTGAGCGCGCGAAGCTTGCTTCACTGATGGGAATAGTATTAGCAAAATAAGCCGTTTTTGAGAAGGTTGCAAAACGGTTAAGGGCATCAATTCTGGGGATTAACCGTTGATTCTTATCGGTAGTGTTAACAGGGCAACGGTGCGCTCGGCTAAGTTGTACGTGCAACATTATGAACTTTCACGCGGAATCCCGGCGCAGGGCGTTCCAGCAGCACGCTTCGCCGGAAGCGGTAGACCCTCGCAGGCCGTCCACCCGTGCGCGCGGCGACACCTCCCGCCGGTTCGACCAGCCCGGCATTCTCCACAAGCCGGCGGAAGTTCTGCTTGTGGAGGTAGCTCCCCAATATAGCTTCTACCACACGCTGGAGATCGAATAAAGTGAAGGTTTCCGGCATCACTTCAAATATCACGGGCCGGTACTTAAGCTTACCGCGAAGCCTGCTCATCGCGGTCGCCAGAATCCGGCGGTGATCGAACATCATCGGCCGCCCCAGCGGCGGCAGCGCATGCCAATCCCTCGCGGCAGTCCGCCCGTCGCGCGCCGCCTCCGCCACCAGCCCCGCCTCATACAGCAGCTCGTAGCGCTCCAGCACCCGCTCGTCGTCCCACGGCACCGAGTGCCCGAAGCTCATGCGCAGCCTGTCCATGCGCGCCAGCGGCCTCCTGGGCGCGCCTGGCGTCTCCGGCTTGCTCGCCCATTCCTCCAGTCGCGGCTCGATCTCCTGGCTAAGAATCGGCGGCTTGCCGTCGCGCCAGTCCTCCCAGGGGAAATGCTCGTACCAGCCGCTCCACTCGACGCCCGCGGCAAGCGGAGCGTCCTCGGTGCGCGTCAGGGCCAGATAGCCGATGGAAACGACATGCAGCCCATCGTCGCCGGGCCGCGCATGCCGCCCGCGGTCGCCGAATGTGTAAAGCTGCTCCACATAGCCGAGGTCGAGGCCAGTCTGCCCCTTCACCCAGTCGCGCAGGCCGATTTCGAGCGTGCGGTGCTTGAGCGGCGTGAACAGGCCGAACGGTAATGAGGGTGCTGGGCTCGACGAACGCCCGCCCACAGGGCATACGGTCAGGATTTGCGGCTCGCCCGCGCTCATGGAGACGATAGCCGCATTCAGCCCGATCTCGACCGCAACAGCGTTCGCCGCAGGAGCGCCGGGCGCTTCTATGTCCAGCTCGATCGTGGCGATGGAAGGCTCCCGGGGCTATGACAAAACGCGGCTATATACTCCTCGGCATCGCAAGGTACGGCCTTCACCGCGGCAGCGTTTGTGACTCCTGGATTGCTTCGCTACGCTCGCGATGACGTTGTGCGGGCAGACATCGTGAAGCGCCTAATGCTGCCGTGGCGATCCGGAAACCGGACAATACCCGCGCTCGATGCGCAGGATCGCTTCAGGCCAACCGCCAGTGCAATGGCGCCGCGAGCTTCCGCCCAGAACGCTGCGCCGGCTAGATTTCCTCTTTCGGCTTCAGCACTTGCCGTCCGCGATACTTGCCGGACTTGAGGTCGATGTGGTGCGGGCGGCGCAGCTCTCCCGACTCCTTGTCCTCGACATAGGTGGGTGCCGCGATCGCGTCTGCGGAACGGCGGAAGCCGCGCTTCATGGGCGACGTTTTTCTCTTGGGGACGGCCATTTCGAGTCAAACTCCGGATAAAATGCAACGCCGCGCGTTCCACGGGCTGCCGCCTCGGAGACGCACGGTCAAAGCGAGATTATTGTCGGCGCAGATATACATGCGGTTTTCGAGCTTGGCTAGCGGTTGTTTGCAGCTTTTCCAGCGTCGTTGCCGCGTTGCCCGCCGTCGTTGCCAGAAACAGCGCCCCGAAGTAATCGCGCAGCCCCAAACTCAGCGTCACGCCACGGCGTTAAAGCGCCTCGCGACGATGCCTGGGCAGGAGCATTATGGCCTTCCCCGTTAACGATACAAGCAGAAGTCTTGCTTGACGCCCGTCGCAACCGCCGCGAAATGCACCGCTTCATGGTTAATTTCGGCGATGCCAATATATTTAACCGGGTTTTTGAAACGCAGAAATCGGCCCCAAACGTGGAAAAAAACGCAGAAAAGCGCGCGTGGGAGACATGTCTGTCAGCCGTTTACCATGCCAGCGTTAATGTGTGCGACGACGGGCGCGGGCTACCCGTGGAGGAACGTCGCCATGCCGGCAGCACGAAATACACCAGGAGGAGAACGGCGCTCGCCGAGGTTATCCGGCAAGGTCATTGCATGGTTGTCGCAATGGACCAGGAAATACGGAAACCCCCCGCTGTTTCCAGGCGAGAGGTTCCCGAGATCCCAGTTTTCGATTTCTCGAATTCCGGATCTGACAAGCAAACGCAAGCTCGCGGGGCCTGGTTCCCGGTCTTTTGGGAAAAATGTCAGCGCCGATTTGTCCCCCCGGCCGTTGCATCCCGGACCGGACCCGCGCGGCCGCGCTGTTCGCTGACTCGCAATTAGTCGCCGCCGGGGCCGGCATTCGCAAAAAACGCCCGCAACCCATTGAATAGCAACGATTACCCTCATCCGCGCGCTCCGCCTCCCCTGCGACACTATCGCCGCCCCCGGTGTCAGCTACCCGACAGAGGTCCAACACGTTTGGCGCTAGCTTAAGCGGCGATAAGGAAGCGCGGCTCTAGCGAAAGGACCTCATTTCATGCTGGACCATCTCCCAATCGCACCGCTGATGGCATCTTCCGAAACGCTTGCATGGGTAGGGGCGGCCGTCCTTCTTATCGGTGAGATCGCGGCGCTTCTGAGCCTGCCCAATCTCGTATGGACATTCGTGCTCTCGACGATTGCCGAAATTGGCTACGTCCTGATCGGGCTCGGGCCTTGGCGGGGCCGCGGGCGACACCGGGGCCTATATGCACCTCGGCTATCAGGCGGCGATGCGCGGCCTCGTGCTCCTGGCCGGCTGGCATCTCATCCGCCGCACCGGCTCCGCGAACCTGAACGATCTGGCGGGCAGCGGCCAGCGCATGCCGCTCGCGGCCACGCTGTTCGGTTTCGGCGTGTTTTCGGTCATGGGCCTGTCGCCGTTCAAGGGCTCGTTCTCCAAGTTCATCATTCTCTACGCGGCCATCGAGCGGGGATACTGGCTGATCGCCATCGCGGGCACGCTCGCGACCATCGTCGCCGCCGTCTACTACATGCTTGTCGTGCAGCGGGTTTGCCTTGAGCGCCCGAAGCGGGACATCGCGCTGGCGCCGCAGCCGCCGCTTGCCATGCCGCTGGCCATTGCGCTTGGCCGCGCTGACGGTGCTCATCAGCCTATGGCCGGCGCCGTTCGTGGAATTCGCCGCCAAGCTTGCCGGCTTTGCCGGTGCGGAGGGCGTGCCCCAGTTCGAAACCCCCTGGGCGCTGCCGGTGCTGGTGCCCTATCTCGGCGGCTTCGCGGTCTATGCCCTCGGCCGGATATCTGCGCCGCTTGCGCGACGCCGGCGCGGTGCTGCTCGCGATTGCGACGGCCGTTATCGTGGCGCTCGACGCGAGCCTCGATCCCACCTCGCAAGCTGTTCGCGCTCCTGTTCGCGGGCATCTGCCGGCCTGATGATCGTCTACTCGACCGGCTATATCGGCCGCGCGGCAACCGCCAACCGCTACTATTTCTTCGCCTTCCTGATGACCGGCTCGCTGATCGGGCTGACCACGGCGCACGAGTTCGGCAATTTCTACGTCTTCTGGGAGCTGATGACCTGGACGTCCTATTTCCTGGTCGTCCATGAGCAGACCCCGAAGGCGCTGCGTGCCGGCCTCGTCTACTTCCTGATGTGCGCGGCGGGCGCCTATGTCATGCACTTCGGCATCCTGCTGGTGCACGCGCAGACCGGCTCGTTCGAGTTCGCGGTGCTTGCCGCGAAGGCCGGCGCGATTCCGCCGCTGGTTGGCGCCGCTATCGCCGCTTGCTTCTTCGTTGGCTTCGCCGTGAAGATGGGCCTCGTGCCGCTGCAGAGCTGGCTGCCGCTCGCCCATCCGGAAGCGCCTTCGTCGATCTCCGGCCCGCTGTCGGGCATCCTGACCAAGGCCGGCCTGTTCGGCATGGTGAAGGTGCTCTACGTGGTGTTCGGCGCCAGCGCGCTGACACGCTTCGCGCTCGGCGGCATCGATGTAAGCAGCGTGCTGATGCTGCTCGGCTGCCTCACGCTGATCTATGGCGAGATCCGCGCGCTGCTGGAGCCCGAGCTGAAGCGCATGCTGGCCTTCTCGACGCTCGCGCAGATCGGCGAGATCACCGCGATCCTTGGCATCGGCACCGCGCTGGCGAACGACGCCTCGCTCCTGCACCTCACCAACCACGCGGTGATGAAGACCCTCCTCTTCTATGCGGCGGGCGCCTTCCTTCTGCGTGACCGGCGGGCGGCGCATCGAAGACCTGGCGGGCCTTGGCCGCGTCATGCCCTTCACCGCCGGCTGCTATGCGCTTGCGAGCTTCGCGATCATGGGCCTGCCGCCGTTCTCGGGCTTCGTGTCGAAGTTCCTGATGATCTACGCCGCCGCCGCAAGCGATCACGTGGCTGTCGCCGCGCTCATGCTGCTCGGCGGCATCATCGGCGTGGTCTACTACACGCGCGTCGTCAGCTTCCTCTTCTACTACCCCTATAAGGGCGCGGAAGGCGTTCGCGAGGCGCCGGCCACGATGCTGGCGGCCATGGGCGTGCTCGCGGCGGCGATCCTTCTCGGCGGCTTCGCGCCAGGCTACCAGCTCAGCCTCATCAGCCAGGTTGGCGACCTCGCGGCGCTGCACGGCGCGCTCAGGAACCTGCCGCTCCCGGGCCTCGTCGACCGACTGGCCCGTTGGCGCGACAATCGCGATGTCCGGCGCAGTCGCCGTGCTTCTGGTTGGCCGCGCATCGGCCGAATGGGCGGGGCGGCTCGCGGTCGCTGGTGCTGCTCGCGGCGCTCGGCGGCGTGATCGTCGAAGCACGGCCGCTACGACCTGCTTTCCTTCTGCTTCGCGGTGCTGATCGCGGGCGTTGGCGCGCTCAACATGCTGCACTCCACCGCCTATCTCGCGCACAGCCATGCGCAGGGGCGCTTCTTCGCCGCGTTCACCGTGATGATCGCGGGCCTCCTCGGCATGACGCAGGCCAAGGACATCTTCAGCTTCTTCGCCTTCTGGGAGCTGATGAGTTCGTGGGCGCTGTGGGCGGCCATCGCCCACGAAGAGACCCCGGCAGCGCGGCGCGAAGCCTTCAAGTACTTCCTGTTCAACACCGTCGGCGCGAGCTTCATGTTCCTCGGCCTCGCGCTGGTCGCGGCGCAGGCTGGCACCTTCGAGCTCGCCAAGGTCGGCGCGGCACTGCGTGCAGCTTCCGGCCGCAACCGTCGCGCCCGCCATCGTGCTGGTGTTCCTCGGGCTGGTGATGAAGGCCGCCATGCTGCCGGTGCGCATCGATTACCAGATGCACCCCGCGCTCGCCCCGACGCCCGTCTCCGGCTACATCTCGGCGGTGCTGCTCAAGAGCGGCCCGTGGGGCGTGCTGAAGCTGTTCGTCCTGTTCGGCGGCGCGGCACTCTTCGACAAGCTCGGCGGCGCAGGTGCATCGGCCAGCCGCTGATCCTCTACGTCGATCTCCATCATCGCGGGCGTCACCATCCTCTATGCCGGCGCGATGGCGGCCATCCAGAACGGCATCAAGCTGCTTGCTCATCTACTCGACGGTCTGCCAGCTCGGCTACGTGCTGATGGCGGTGTCGTTCGGCACCTCGCTCGGCGTCGCCGGCGGCCTGATGCACTTCGTCAACCACATGCTGCTGAAGGACACGCTGTTCCTCGTGGCCGGCGCGGTGATGGTTGCGAGCCATGCCACCATGCTCGACGAGCTGGGCGGGCTCGGCCGCCGCATGCCGATCACCTTCGGCATCTTCCTGTTCGCGGGCCTGTCGCTCTCCGGCATCCCGCCGCTGAACGGCTTCTCGTCGAAGTGGCTGATCTTCATGGCGGCGTTCCAGTCCGGCCACTGGGCGCTGGGCGCGGCCGCGATGATCGGAAGCCTGTTCACCCTGGCCGCGATGATGAAGTTCGCGCATGCGGCCTTCATGGGCACGCCCACGCCCAAGGCGCTCGCCGCCAAGGAAGCGCCGCTCGCCATGCTGATCCCGATGGGCGTGCTGACAGCGGCCAGCGTGGCGGTTGGCCTGTTCCCCGGCCTCCTGCTTGTGCCCGATCGCGGCGATCCAGGCGCAGCTTGGCCTTGAGCCGTCGCCGCCACGCTCACCGGCCCGCTTCCTGGCCTCGAAGGCTGGAGCCCGCTGCTGCTCTCGGTGCTGACGCTGATCCTCGCCGCCGCTACTCGTGCCCTGGCTCCGGCTCGGCCATCGCGCCGGCATCGTCCGCACCGGCGTCCATCTGTGCGGCGTCACCGATGTCGCCGGCCGAAGCGGTACGCGGCCAGTGACGGCCGGTCTCTACGAAACACCCGATGCCGTCATCCGGCGCGCCCTGTTCGCGGCCCGACGCACCGGCGAAGGCGAGAAGGCCTAAGGGAGGACGATCATGGCAAGCTCATACGCCATTCTTATCGCGGTGCTGCTCTTCCCTGGCGGGCTCTTCGCCCTCGCGCTCGGGCTGGCGCTCAAAGGCGCCGACCGCCGCGTCGCGGCCCGCCTGCAGGGCCGCGTCGGGCCGCCGCTCGCTCAGCCGTTCTTCGACATCGTCAAGCTTGGCTTCAAGCGCACGATGGTGCCGGATCAGGCTTGCGAAACGGTGTTCCTCGTCGCGCCGCTCGTCGGCACGGCCTCCATGCTGGTCGCCGTCGTGCTGATCCCCATCGCGGGCGTCTACAGCCCCGATCCGCAGCTCGGCAACCTCCTGGTCCTGCTCTACCTGCTGGCCATCCCGGGCGTCGCGCTCATGGTGGCGGGCTCCGCCTCCGGATCGCCCTACGGCGCCATCGGCTTCTCGCGCGAGATGGCGCTGATGCTGGCCTACGAAGGACCGATCGTGCTGGTCGTCGATCGCGGTCGCGCTGCGCACCGGGCTCGCCGAGGGGCATTGGCCGACCTTCTCGCTCACCGAAATCGTGCGCTATCAGCAAGTGCACGGCGCTTTCATCTTCGACCCCGTGATGTGGCCCGCCGTCGCCGCCTTCGCCTTCTTCTATCCGGCCAATCTCGGCATCGTGCCCTTCGACATCCCCGAGGCCGAAACCGAAGTGCTCGAAGGCCCGCTGCTCGAGTACTCCGGCCCGGCGCTCGCCCTGTTCAAGGTCATGTCGGCGCTGAAAGCCGTCGTGGTCCTGGGCCTTGGTATCGCGCTGTTCATGCCGCTGCCGCTTACCGGCGTCGGCGGCCCTGGCCGGCTGGGCGGCCCAGTTGCTCGTGCTGGTCCTGGTCGGCGTGACGGCGGTGCGCGTCGGCGCCGGGCGCATGCGCATCGACCAGGCCTTCGTCTTCTTCCTCAAATGGCCGCTGCTGCTCGCAATCGTGAGCCTCGTGGTCGCCGCCTACTTCACCGCGGGAGGTGTGCTGTGACCGTCCTCGCCAGGCTGAAAGACATCGCCGCGCGCTCGCCCTGGCTCTACCGGATCAACGCCGGCTCATGCAACGGCTGCGACGTCGAGCTTGCCACCACAGCGCTCATTCCGCGCTACGACGTCGAGCGCCTCGGCTGCCAATATTGCGGCAGCCCGCGCCACGCCGACATCGTGCTGATCACCGGCCCGCTGACCAAGCACGTGCTTGAAGCCGTGAAGCGCATCTACGCGGAAATACCGGACCCGAAAGTAACGGTCGCGGTTGGCGTCTGCCCGATCTCCGGCGGCATCTTCCGCGAAAGCTACGCCGTTTGCGCGCCGATCGACCAATACTTCCCCGTCGATGTCAACGTGCCCGGCTGCCCGCCGCGGCCGCCCGCGATCATCGAGGGCGTGGCCAAGGCCATCGAAATCTGGCGCCAGCGGCTTTGAGGAGATCGCCATGAACTTTCTATCCCTCTTCGTCCGCAATCTCCGGCAAGGCCCGTACACCGAGCCGTTCCCGTTCGGCCCGCCCTCGCCAACGCCCGAGCGCCTGCGCGGCCGCATCGCCTTCGATCCGGCGATCTGCGAAGGCTGCCTGCTGTGCGAGAAGCTGTGCCCGTCCGGCGCCATCAGTTCACCCGGACGCCCGATGGCATGACCTTCGACTGCTGGCACTCGACCTGCGTCTTCTGCGGCACCTGCGAGTTCTACTGCCCGACCAAGGCAATCCACCAGACCAACGACTGGCACCTGGCGCATGTCCAGGCCGAGAAATTCGCGCCAGGCCGAGCACGGCCTGATCCCGAACCAGGTCTGCGCCGACTGCGGCGGCAAGGGGCTCAACACCGTGCCCAACGTCGGCCAAGGTCAAGCCGCCGCTCTCGGCGGAGGAAGTCGGTCCAGCTGCGCGCGCGCTGCCCGAAATGCCGCAACAAGTTCCTCAAGAACAGGGGGAAGAAACCATGACCCGCCTACCCGAAGATTCAGCCGCAAGGCTCGCCGCCGCCGCGCCCGGCGGGATCGACTATCTCCTCCACGGCCACGCCGCACGGCGTCGTTTCCGCCTGGTGCGGCCTCGCCGAACAGCGCGGAGCTGCTGCCGCGTCGCCAAGGTGCTGCAGGCGCTCGGCGCGCGCCTGTCGATGGTCTCGGCGCGGCAGCTGCCGGCCCCCGAGGAGGAAGAGGAGGAGGAGGAAGAGGCCGCGGAGGGCGAGGCTCAGGCCGCGAAGCCCGAAAAGGAGCCCCCAAGACCTTCGGCGGCACGCCTCTCGACGGCACGTCCTACGAGATCGACTACCACTTCGATCTCGGCGGCGACACGCTGACGCGTGATCGCCTACGTGCCGGCCGGCGGCTCGATCGCCTCGCTCACCCCGCTACTTCCGCCCGGCCGACTGGCCCGAGCGCGAGATCATGGAGATGTACGCCATCGTCATCCGCGACCACCCCGACCCGCGCCGCCTGTTCATCGATCCAGCCATCGACGACGGCCGTGCTGGAGCGGCTGATCCCCTACTCGACGCTGGTCAACGCCTCCAGCACCAAGGCGCTTTGGGACAAGGTTCTGGCATAAAAGGGAGCGCATCATGACCTCGAACGGCTCCACCACCACCAGCACAATCCCCGTCGGCCCGGTTGCATGTCGCGCTCGAAGAACCGATGTACTTCCGCGTCGACGTCGATGGCGAAACCGTGCGCGACGTCGACATCAACGCGGGCCACGTCCATCGCGGCATCGAATATCTGACGACCAAGCGCACGATCTACCAGAACGTCGTGCTGACCGAGCGCATCTGCTCGCTTTGCTCGAACAGCCATCCGGAAACCTTCGTCATGGCCGCCGAGCAGATCGCCGGGCTCGAGATCCCCGAGCGCGCCGCTTACCTGCGCGTGATCGCCGCCGAGATGAAGCGCATCGCCTCGCACCTCTTCAACGTCGGCATCCTCGCGCATCTCACCGGATACGACACGCTGTTCATGCACGCCATGCAGGTGCGCGAGATCATGCAGGACCTGAAGGAGACGGTGTTCGGCAACCGCATGGATCTCGGCGCGCTGTGCATCGGCGGGGTGCGCTACGATCTCGACGCCGAGACCACGGCCTATCTGACGGCCGCGCTCGACAAGCTCGCGCCGGAGGTCGCCGAGCTAGCCAAGACCTTCCGCAACAACAGCTCGATCCTGCGGCGCACCAAGGGCGTGGGCGTGCTGACGCGGAACGAGGCGCTCGGCCTGCGGCGTGGTCGGGCCGGTCGCGCGCGCCTCCGGCGTCGGTTACGACGTGCGCGTCGGTGGCGCCCTACGCGGCCTACGACCGCCTGGATGTGGCCGTGCCGACGCTGCCCGATGGCGACGTGTGGTCGCGGGCGATGATCCGGCTCGCCGAGGTGGGCCAGGCCATCGACCTGATCCGCCAAGCGTCTGCGCGCCTTGCCCGAAGGCCCGACGCACCTCAACGACCGGCCCGGACATCCCCGAGGGGCGGGCGGTTGCCAAATGCGAGGCCCCGCGCGGCGAGCTGATCTACTTCCTGAAGACCAGCGGCGCCGACGAGCCCGAGCGCGTGCGCTGGCGGGTGCCGAGCTTCATGAACTGGGACGCGCTGCGCTTCATGTTCCGGGGCGCCAAGCTCGCCGACATCGCCATCATCGTGAACAGCATCGATCCCTGCGTTTCGTGCACGGAACGCTGAAACCTGAAGCGCGAGCCCGCCTGGAGCGGTCCGCGGCAGAGAACTGAAAGGAGACGAACCATGGCCTACACGATCGACATGAAAACCTGCACCGTCCTGTGGCGCGTGCGAAGGTGAATGCCCGAACAAGGCGATCACGCACAAGGGCAAGATTTTCAAGATCGACCCCAAGAAATGCAAGGAATGCGTGGGCAGCTTCGACGCCCCGCAATGCGTCGAGGTCTGCCAATCCGGTAGCTGCGTGAAGCTCGAGTCCTGACGGGGGCGCGGCGCGCACCCGGCGTCATCGCGAGGCCGCCCTGGCGGCCGCGGCGATCCAGAAAATAGGCGCCGGGCTTGCCTGCCTCTGGATTGCTTCGGGGCTACGCCCTCGCAATGACGGCAAGGGGCAGGCCCTCCGCGAACCCGCCATGTTTGAGGAGTTCGAACCATGGATGTCTATGAAGAACTGGTACGCGAAAAGAGCGAAGGGCGCGGCTGTGCCCTGGCGACCATTGTCAACGCCGTGGGGTCGATCCCCTCCTACGCGACCGCGAAAATGCTGGTGCGCGAAGACGGAACCATCGTCGGCACCATCGGCGGAGGCGCCTCCGAAGCAGCGGTGATCGCCGAGGCCAAGGAGGTTCTGGCCTCCGGCGTAGTCCAAGATGATTACCTTCGACCTGCACGAAAATCCGCGCATGGATATCGGCATGGTCTGCGGCGGCAGCCTCCACGTCTACATCGAGGCGATCCAGCCGGCCCGGTCGCCTACCTCTTCGGGGCGGGCCACGTCGGTGCGCTAACAGCGCAGGCGGCCAAACTGGCTGGCTTCGAAGTCGAAGTGATCGACGACCGGCCCGAATTCGCCAGCCCGGAGCGTTTCCCCGATGCGCGGGCACTCCACACCGGCGATATGGAGGCCATCGTTGGCGGGCCTTAAGCCAAACAGCCGCGCGCTCGATCTTCATCGCCACCCGCGGCCATGCGCTCGACGCGCGCGCGCTGCGCTGGGCGGTCGATACGCCCGCCGCCTACATCGGCATGATCGGCTCCAGGCGGAAAGTGCAGTTCGTCTACAACAAGCTCAAGCTGGACGGCGTGAGCGACGAGCAATTCGCCCGCGTTCACGCCCCCGTCGGCCTGGACATCGGCGCGACGACGCCCGAGGAAATCGCCATCGCCGTTGTCGCCGAAATGATTGCCTGCGTCCGCAATGCGGAAGCGGCCCGTCCGCTCATGCGCACCATGCGCGAGGTGGCAGAAACCGCCGCCCGGAAGATCTCGCAATCGAAGACAGAAGGCCAGCGCACCGCGGCCTGAGCCGCGACGCGCGCCGAGTGGGGAAACTAAGCAGCTCATCGTCTTGGCATCGCACTTCTGGAGGAGAACGCACATGAAACGAACTTTATTGAACGTGAACGGAGTCGACCGCTGGGTCGTGGCCGAGAAGACCTCGATCTCTCGCGGACGTGCTGCGCGAGCAAATGCTGCTGACCGGCTGCAAGGTCTGTTGCGAAGACGGCCAATGCGGCTCCTGCACCGTGCTCGTCGACGGCAAGCCGAACCGCTCGTGCCAGCAGCCGATGGAGAAGCTGGCGCCGGGTGCGAAGATCACCACCATCGAAGGCATCGGCACGGCCGAGAACCTGCATCCGCTGCAAATCGCCTGGATGGCGCATGGCGGCGCGCAATGCGGCGTCTGCACGCCCGGCTTCATCATGTCCGCGAAGGCGCTGCTCGACACCAACAAGTCGCCGACCCGCGAGCAGGTGCGCGGCTGGTTCAACCGCAACCGCAACCTCTGCCGCTGCACCGGCTACAAGCCGCTGATCGACGCCGTGATGGACGCGGCGGCGATGATGCGCGGCGAGAAGACGGCCGACGAGGTGCTGGCCGCGCCCAAGGCGGACGGCTCGATCCTCGGCACGAAGTATCAGCGCCCGTCCGCCCTGGCCAAAGTCACCGGCACCTGGGACTTCGGCGCCGACCTCGCCCTGCGCATGCCGGCCGAACACGCTGCGGCTGGCGCTCGTACAGGCCAAGGTCTGCCACGCCCTCATCAAGGGCATCGACACCGCCGAAGCCGAGAAGATGCCCGGCGTCGAGAAGGTCATCACCTGGAAGGACGTGAAGGGCAAGAACGCCATCACCGGCCTCATCACCTTCCCGACCAACAAGGGCGACGGCTGGGACCGCCCGATCCTTTGCAAGGACAAGGTCTTCCAGTTCGGCGACGCGATCGCCATCGTCGCGGCCGATACCGTGGACCATGCCCGCGCGGCGGCCGAGAAGGTCAAGGTCGATCTCGAAGTGCTGCCGGCCTACATGTCGGGCTTCGCGGCGCTGGCCCCCGATGCGATGGAAATCCATCCCGGCACGCCGAACGCCTATTACGAGCAGGGCGTGGTGAAGGGCGAGGACACCAAGCCGCTCCTGGCCAATGCCAAGGCGACGGTCGACATCACGACCTACTGCAGCCGCCAGCCGCATCTGCACCTGGAGCCGGACTGCGGCCTCGCCTATATCGACGACGACGGCGTGGTCACCATCCAGTCGAAGAGCATCGGCGTGCATCTGCATCACGCCATGATCTGCCCCGGCCTCGGCGTCGAGCCCGCCAAGCTGCGGCTGATCCAGAACGCGGCCGGCGGTACGTTCGGCTACAAGTTCTCGCCGACCATGGAAGCGCTGCTTGGTGTGGCCGCCATCGCCACGGGCAAACCGGTGTCGCTGGTCTATAATCAGTACCAGAACATCACCTACACCGGCAAACGCTCGCCCGGCAACGTCAACATCAAGCTCGGTTGCGACGCGGACGGCAAGCTCACGGCCATGGAAACCGACTGGTGGATCGACCACGGCCCGTATTCCGAGTTCGGCGACCTCCTGACCGTCCGTCAGGCGCAGTTCATCGGCGCGGGCTACCACCTGGAGAACATCCGGGGCCACGGCCGGACCGTCGCCACCAACCACGCCTGGGGTTCGGCATTCCGGGCCTACGGTTCTCCGCAATCGTTCCTGGCATCCGAAATTGCCATGGACATGCTGGCCGAGAAGATGGGCGAGGACCCGTTCGAGTTCCGTTACAAGAACCTCTATAACGAGAACTCGACCACGCCCACCGGCCAGAAGCCCGACGTGCTTGTGCTCGGCAAGCTGTTCGACATGCTGCGGCCGAAATATCTGGAGGCCAAGAAGCGTTGCGCCGCAGCTCTCCACGCCGGAGAAGAAGCGCGGCGTCGGCATCGCGATTGGCATCTATGGCTGCGGCCTTGACGGGCCGGATAGCTCCGAGGCCCGCGTCGAGCTGACCCCTGACGGCGTTACCGTCTACAACTCCTGGGAAGACCACGGCCAGGGCGCCGATCTCGGCACGCTAACCATGGCGCACGAGGTGCTGCGCAAGGCTGGGTTCAAGCCCACGCAGATCAAGCTCGTGATGAACGACACCACATTGCCGAACTCCGGTCCGGCTGGCGGCAGCCGTTCGAACGTGTTCTCGGGAAATGCCACCCGGATCGCGGCGGAGATGCTGCTGCACGCCATGAAGAAGCCCGACGGTGAGCGGCACGGCTTCGACAGGCTCCTGCATGGCAGCTCGGCCGAGAGCGGCTACCGGACCTATGCGGAGATGGTCGCCGAGAACATCCCGCTGGTGTACGATGGCAAATGGGCCGCGGCGGCTTGCACCGCATGCAGCTCCGAGACCGGCCAGGGCAATCCGTTCCCGGTCTACATGTACGAGGTGTTCATGCCTGAGGTCGAGGTCGATATGGAAACCGGCGAAGCCAAGGTCGTGAAGTTCACGACTTCGGTGGACGTGGGAACCATCATCAACCGCGCCACGGTCGATGGCCAGATCTATGGCGGCCTCGCGCAGGGCATCGGCCTTGCCTTGACCGAAGACTTCGACGACCTGGAACTGCACACCACGCTTCGCGATTGCGGTATCCCATATCCGAAGGACATCCCGGACGATATCGAGATCCTCTATCTCGAAACACCGCGTGCGGACGGCCCATTCGGGGCGGCTGGCATCGGCGAAGCGCCGCTGACCGCGCCCCACCCGGCGATCCTCAACGCGATCTACAACGCTTGCGGCGTGCGCATCTTCCGCGTGCCGGCGCTGGCGGAGGTTATCAAGCTGCAGCTCGATGCCCAGAAAGGGCAGCCGGCTGCGCAGACAGCAGAGCATGCCTGATACGGCATGAACGCTTGAGCGGGCCGTCCGGCAGATGGCCCGCTCTGGCGGAAAGCAATGAGGGTATCGCCCCTCACCCTGTCCCTCTCCCCATGGGAGAGGGAACGCCTGATGGCGCTCAGCGGGCACAGCCTGTCCCCTCTCCCATGGGGAGAGGGCTGGGTGAGGGGAAACCGCCGGTAAATCAGCGGCATGGAAGCTTGCGAGCGGCAGTTGCGCAGCTTCGCTTTCGGGGAGCGCAAAATATGGACGGTCAACGCGTCAAAGATTGGGAAGCCCGCTGTATCGAGGAGCAGGCGCCAGCGTGCACGGCTGGCTGTCCGTTGCGCGTCGACGTCCGCGGCATGCTGGCCAAGGCCAAGACCGGCGACTTCGCCGGCGCATGCGCGATCTATGCCCGCTTCATCCCCTTTCCCGCCATCCTCGGACGCATCTGCGATCACCCTTGCGAGGCGGTCTGCCGCAGAGCGGAGGCCGGCGGGGCGATCCGCATCGCCGCCCTGGAGAGGGCCTGCGTCGAGAATGCCTACGCATCCATCCGCCGCGCGCCGCAGCTCAGCCGCAAGCCGAAGCGCGTCGCCGTTGCCGGCGCGGGGCTTGCCGGACTGACCGCCGCTTTCGACCTCGCCATGAAGGGCCATGCCGTCACGGTCTTCGAAGCGGGCGCGCGTCCGGTTGAGCGGCTGCATCGCGATTACGGCGCGGCTCTGCCAGCTTCGGCGATAGAGGCGGACATCGCCGCGCTGACGAAGCTCGGCGTCACGATCCGGTGCGGGGAGCGCATTGCGGGGGACAACGGTCCGTCCGGACTGGAAACGCTGATCGCGGGCTACGACGCGGTGCTGCTTGCACTCGGTCCAAGCCCCGCGCCCGAATTCGCCGCCACCCTTAGGCTGTCGCCGGCCGGGCAGGTCGAAATCGACCCGGCCACCGGCGCGGCAAGCCATCCGAAAGTGTTCGGCGGCGGCGTGCATGGAGCGCCAGGCCAAGCCTATTCGCCCATCGGCTCGGCCTCTGACGGCCGGCGCGCCGCAGCCTCCATCGACCGCCTGTTACAAGGCGCCTCGCTCACGGCAAACCGCCCCGCTGAAACCGGTGCCGCCTCCTGCCTGTTCGTCAACACCGCCGCGCACGCGCCCGCTCCACCCGTCGAGCCCGCCGCGACGGACGCCGGCTACAGCCCGTCCGAGGCGATGGCCGAAGCCGCGCGCTGCTTCCCGTGCCGCTGCATGGAATGCGTCAAGGCGTGCGAATACCTCAAGCACTACGGCTCCTACCCCAAGCGCTACGTCCGCGACACCTACAACAACCTCAGCATCGTCATGGGGCACCGCAAGGCCAACCGCCAGATCGATAGCTGCACCCTATGCGGTCTTTGCGAAACGATCTGCCCCAATGACCTCAGTATGGGCGAGGTGTGCCTCGAAGCGCGCCGGGACATGGTAGACACCGGCCACATGCCCGCCTCCCATCACGACTTCGCCTTGCGCGACATGGCGCACAGCCGCTCGGACGCGGCGGCATTCGCGCGCCACCAGCCGGGCCGCACCGCCAGCACCATGGCCTTCTTCCCTGGCTGCCAGCTTTCGGCCTCGTCGCCCTGGCATGTCGAAAGCATCTACGCGCATCTTAGCGCCAAGATCGCCGGCGGGGTTGGCCTCATGATCGATTGCTGCGGCGCGCCCGCGCATTGGAGCGGCCGCCAGAGCCTGCATGAGGACGTGAAGGCCGAATTGCGCGCGAAGTGGGAAAGCCTTGGACGTCCGCAGATCGTCACGGCCTGTTCCACCTGCCTCAAGATGCTGGGCGATTTCCACCCCGAGATGAATGCGCTCTCGCTTTGGACCGTGCTGGCCGTAACAGGCTTGCCCGATGGCCCGAAGCCGCAAATTCCCGGCCCCCTCGCCATCCACGATCCTTGCACGGCGCGGCACGCCACCGAAGTGCAGCGCGCCGTGCGAAGTCTTGCCGCGGGGCTGGGCGCCACCGTGCGCGAGCTGAGCGGCGCGGAGCTGACCACTTGCTGCGGCTTTGGCGGCCTTGCGTCCTTTGCCAATCCCGAGGTTACGGGTAAGATCGTAAACCGGCGTATCGGCGAGAGCCCGGACGACTATCTGACCTACTGCGCGATGTGCAGGGACAATTTCGCCCGCCACGGCAAGCGCTCGGTGCATTTGCTCGACCTTGTTTTTCCCGCGCCCGATGGCGCCGATCCGGCCGCGCGGCCCGATCCCGGCTACTCCCGCCGCCGCGACAACCGGGCCGGCTCAAGGCGAGGTTATTGCGCGAATTGTGGGAAGAGGAGATGAGCGATCCCGTGCCCGAAATCGATTTGATCCTGTCCGAGGAAGTTCGCGCCGATATGGAGCGCAAGCTGATCCTTGCCGAGGACATCGCCCGCGCCATCGCCCGCGCGGAGGCGACAGGCCGGAAGCTCAAGAACCAGGCGACCGGCCATTCCATTGCCGCGCACCGCGTTGGCGAGTTCACCTGCTGGGCCGAGTACGAGGTGACGCCCGCCGGCATCGTGGTCCATCGCGCCTACGGCCATCGCATGCAAGTGGAGGCAAAGCTATGAACGCCTCGTCCAGCAAACCCACGCAGCAAGATGCCGCCGGCCTCGTCTGCGCGGCTTGCAACCTGCCGCTTGAGATGGGGAAGGTCGAGGCCACCTATCTCGGCCAGCGCTTTCCGGTCGAGTTGCCGCGCTGCCCATCGTGCGGATTTGTCTACGTTTCGGAGGAGCTTGCGCTCGGTAAGATGCTGAAGGTCGAGCAGGCGCTGGAGGACAAATGATACGAGATCCGGCTGATCGGTTTGCTCCCGGCGTCATCCCGGAAATGCCGAGGCATTATCCGGGATCGTCACGATTGCCGGCGCCTGTTGCGATCCCGGATAGCCGCAAGCGGCTTCCGGGATGACACGTCACAGGCGTCGCTCCGGGACGGCGGCCGGATCAGTCAAGCGGGTCTCGTATGACACGCTCGCCGCCAGGGCATACCGAGGGGCTTTACGGTTGCGGGTTCGTTCGCGACAGCGAAGGCGCGCCTCTTCGCCCCGGTGGCCTTGCGCTGACGGTAACTCTCCTCGATTGGGCGGGCTTTGGCGCGGGCGATACTGTGGCCGATATCGGTTGCGGCCTCGGGGCGTCCATCAAGCTGATGCACGAGCGCGGCATTACGGCCATCGGCGCCGATCTTCTGGTTCTCGCGAATGCCAGCGCGGATGCGGATGGGCCGAAATTCGTTGCCGCGGATGGCACCCGGCTGCCGTTTGCGAGCGGAAGCCTCGACGGCGTTCTCTCCGAGTGCAGCCTGTCGGCGATGAGCCGATCAGCAGCAGGCGCTGGCCGAATGGTTCCGGGTGCTGCGGCGCGGCGGGCGGCTCGCGGTCAGCGACGTCTACGCCCGCACCGGGGCTCCCGGCTACGACGGGCGGCTGAAGACGCAGGCAGCACTCCTGCACGCCGCCGTGGCCGCCGGGTTCCACATCCTCCGGTTCGAGGACCGCTCGGACGTGCTGAAGAGCTTGGGCGGCGCAGTTCATCTTCAAATTTGGCTCGCTGGACGCGCTGTGGGGCGGCGCCAGCGGGCTCGACGCTGGAACCGCGGCCAAGGCCAAGCCCGGCTATTACCTGATGCTCGCGGTCAAGCCGGGCGGAAAACCGCCGATTGGAGGATAACCATGTCCGAAGAAGTCCTTCCGCATCGCCGAGCTGCTGCTCGAAGGCTATACGTGCGGCCACATCCTCGTGAAACTGGCGCTTGAGGAGCAGGCGCGCGACAATCCCGATCTCGTCCGCGCCATGTCCGGCCTGGCGCTGGGCATGGGCCAGGGCTTCAATTGCGGCTCGCTCACGGGCGGGTGCTGCGTTCTTGGGCTTTATGGCGGCCGCGCGGACGTAAATCAGCCGGGACACCCGCGTTTCGACATCATGGTTGAAGAGTTCGCGGGCTGGTTCGAGAGCGAAATGACCGCGAAATACGGCGGGATCGATTGCGAGAAGATCATCAATTTCGACGCGGCCCTCAAGCAGGAGCGCTGCCCCGGCATCATTCTCGACTGCTGGCAGACGGGCCAAGGAAATCCTCGCCAAGCACAAGGTCGACATCACGCAAGAACCGCCAGCTACCTGGGAAGAAGACTAGGACATGCCGCTCCGCACCCCCAGCGACCCGGCGGAAGCCGTAGCCGCCATTGTGCTGGCGGCGGGCTTTTCGTCGCGCATGGGCGCGTTCAAGCCGCTGCTGCCCTTTGGCGGGCGGACCGTCGCCGGGCCATGTGGTGGCGAGCCTGCGCGAGGCGGGGCTGCGGCACATTCATGTGGTGACGGGGCACAGCGCGGATTTGCTGGCGCCGGAGCTGGCGAGCCTTGGGGTAACGGCCGTCCATAACGCCAATTTTGCCGCTGGCATGTTCACGAGCGTGCAGGCGGGCGTCGCATCGCTGCCGGACGCGATGGACGGTTTCCTGCTTCTGCCCGTGGACGTGCCGCTGGTGCGCGCCTCGACCATCCGCCGGGTGCTGGACGCGGCGGCCACGGGGGAGCGCTCGCATCGTACACCCAACGTTCCGCGGCGAGCGCGGGCATCCGCCGTTCGTAAGCCGCGCGCTGTTTGGCGAAATCCTTGAAAGCGATGGCGAAGGCGGATTGCGGGCCATCCTCGCCCGGCACGAGGCCGAAGCGGAAAGCGTGGCGGTGATCGACCACGGATGTTTGCAGGACATGGACTGTCTCGGGGACTACCGCCGGGCGTCGGAGGCGCTGGAGCACCTGCATTCGGCCGATGATGACGAATGCGAAGCCATGCTCGAAGCGGCGGGCACGCCCGAAGCCCGTCCGGCGTCATTGCCGCAAGGTTGCCGGCATGGCAACGGCTCTCGGGCTGGCCTTGAACAAGGCCGGCGTGCAGCTCGACACCTGTCTGGTGCGGGCGGCCGGGCTGGTGCACGACATCGCCAAGGGCCGCCGGCATCATGCCAGCGCGGGAGCGGCGCTGGTGCGCGGATTCGGTTTTCCGCGCGTTGCGGAGGTGGTTGCCCGCCACATGACCATAGACTTCGACGGCAGCCTCGACGAAGGCGCCGTGCTCTATCTTGCCGACAAGCTTATTCAGGGAGAGGAGCGCGTCCGGCTGGAAGAGCGCTTCGCTCCGGCCATGGCGCGCTTTGCTAGCGATCCGGATGCGCTCGCGGGCGTCAAGCGGCGCTACGCCGACGCGCGAGCGATCTGGAGCGCGGTCGAGGCCCACACCGGCCCGCTCGAACCGTTCGCCAAGCCGGCGCCATCCACAGAAACAGGAGCCTCTGCATGACCTGTTGCGACCGCCGTCTGCATCTCGGCCTGACCGGCAGCGTATGCCCGGTCTGCCTCGCGGCGATCCCCGCCGAGCGCTGCGCCGAGGGCGACACGGTCTACCTGAAGAAGACCTGCCCCGAGCACGGCACCACCTCGACGCCGGTCTGGCGCGGGCTCGACTCCTATCTGCGCTGGGGGCAAGCGCCGCGAGCCTTTTCCCAGCCGCCAGTCTGCGCAACGGCGGTGGAGCGCGGCTGCCCCTACGATTGTGGCCTGTGCCCGGACCACCGGCAGCAAAGCTGCTGCGTGCTGCTTGAGGTGACGTCGCGCTGCGATCTCGCCTGCCCGGTCTGCTACGCTTCCGCCAGCCGGCAGGGCGCCGATGCGAGCCTAGCCGAAATCGGCGGCTGGCTCGATACGCTTGTGGCGTCGGCGGGCGGGCGCGTTCACATCCAGCTTTCGGGCGGCGAGCCAACGGTGCGCGACGACTTGGCCGAAATCGTCGCGCTGATCCGCGCCCGCGGCTTCGAGTTCGTGCAGTTGAACACCAACGGCGTGCGCATCGCGCGCGAGCCGGACTATCTGGCCGCGCTCGCCAAGGCCGGGCTCGACTGCGTGTTCCTGCAGTTCGACGGCGTGTCGGACGATGTCTACCAGCGGCTTCGCGGCGCCAAGCTCATGCGGCTGAAGACGCAGGCCATCCGCAATTGCGGGCAGGCCGGGATCGGCGTCGTGCTGACGCCCACCCTGGTTCCGGGCGTGAATGTGGACCAGATCGGCGCCATCGTGGATTTCGCGATTGCTGAGACGCCCGCCGTCCGGGCGGTGCACTTCCAGCCGGTGAGCTATTTCGGGCGCTGCCTGACGCCGCCGGAAAACGCTTCCCGCATCACGCTGCCCGAGGTCATGGAGGCGCTGATCGCCCATAGCGGCGGAGCGATCCAGCACGGAGACTTTCATCCGGGTTCGGCCGAAAACCCCTATTGCTCGTTCAGCGGACGCTTCGTCATCGGCGAGGGCGGCCGGCTGCGGGCCACGGGCGAAGAGCCGCAGTCCTGCTGCGGCGTGCCAGTCAAGGAGGAGAGTTCGGCCTGCTGCGGAGTACCCGCGAAGCAGGAGAGCGAAGCCTGCTGTAGTGCGTCAACGGACCGGGACAGCGGAGAGCTGCTGCGGTGCCCCGGCCAAGGACGAGAGCCCGGCTTGTTGCGATCCTCCGGCCAAGCCGGAGAGCGCGAGCTGTTGCGGCAGCCCGGTCAAGCAAGAGAGTCCAGCGTGTTGCGGCCCGGCGCGGCCAAGCGCCGAGGTGGCCCGGGAACGCCGTTACGTGGCCGGCCAGTGGACGCGCCCGGATCGCCGCATCCGCGACGTGGCCGGGCTCGACGCTTTCGATGCGTTCCTCGCTGAGCGATAGCCGCACGCTTGGCCTTTCCGGCATGGCGTTTCAGGACGCCTGGACGCTCGACACCGAGCGCCTGCGCCAATGCCATATCCACGTTGTGGCCCCCGACCGGCGCATTATCCCCTTCTGCGCCTATAATCTCACGGACAGCGAAGGCCGGGCGCTCTACCGGCCCAAGCAGCCTGCGGAGGTGAGGAGCCGGACGAAGGATGAAACTAGCGGTAATATGCCTTAACCGCTCAACGGGCTCGACCGTCATCGCGAGGCGGCCCTTGGCCGCCGCGGCGATCCAGAACCGGCACTGAACTTCCGGCTCCTGGATTGCTTCGGAGCTGAAGCCCCTCGGAAGAAATCTGTGTCGCAAGACCCCCTCACCCTGTCCCCGAGGGGTGAGGGAACGCCTTCTCAACGGCAGCGGCCTGACTCCCTCTCCCAGCCGCATCCGCTCGCGGATGCGGACACCAAGAGTGGCAAGCTCGCCAAGGCGAGCTTGCGGGGAGAGGGCTGGGTGAGGGGGTCTTCGCAATTTCATCCAGAAGGGCCGGCCGCCCGGCCGGTGCGAAACTCGCAATGACGCTGGGCCGCTTAAATTTTACGGCAGCCGGTATGACCGGCCCCGCGCTCGACGCTTGGGTGGCTGCGCGCGCCGGTCTGCCCTTGCCGCTGACGCGCGCGGCGCTGGATGCCTGGCAGCTTGAGCGGCTGCGCGAAACAATCGCCTACGCCCGCGCCGCCAGCCCCTTCTACCGCTCGCGCCCCGGCTGGCCCGCCAGTGAGCCCGGCGCGCTCGAAGACATGGCGCGGCTCCCTTTTACGCAGCAGGCCGATTTGGTGCGCAACGATCCGCCGCTTCTGGTGTTGTCGCAAAGCGCCATCGCCCGTGCTGTGACGCTTGAGACATCCGGCACGAGCGGGCAGCCGAAGCGGCTTTACTTCACGGTGGAAGACTTGGAAGCGACCATCGACTTTTTTCATCACGGCATGGCCATGCTCGCGCGGGCTGGAGACCGCGTCGCGATTGCCTTTCCCCCGGGCCGGACTGGCGGCATTAGCGAGGGGCTCTCGACCGCGCTGCGCCGCCTTGGCGCGGAGCCGCTGCTGGCACCGCTTTCCTCCGGCCCGGAAGCGTTGGTCGCATGGCTGCGAGCGGAAAAGCCCGATGTCATCGCCGGCCCGCCCGTGCCGCTGCTTGCCGCCGCCCGCCTCGCCCTCTGCGATGGAGGCGCGCCGCTCAAGGTGCGGGCGATGCTGTTAAGTTCCGACCATGTGGCACGGAGCCTCGCGCGCGCAGTTACGGAGGCTTGCGGCGCGGAAATCTTCCAGCACTGGGGCATGACGGAGACCGGCTATGGCGGAGCTGTTGATTGCGCGCACCATGCCGGCTGCCACTTGCGCGAGACCGAGCTATTTGTCGAGGTCGTAGATCCCAAGACGGGCGAGCCTGTGCGGCCGGGCGTGCTTGGCGAGGTGGTCATTTCAACTCTGCGCAGGCAAAGCATGCCGCTGCTGCGATACCGCACCGGCGATCTCGCGTGCCTAATCGGAGAGCCGTGCGCTTGCGGCTCGGTGCTGCGGCGGCTTGGCTTGTTTTCGGGGCGGATTGGCGCGGGCGCAGCGCTGCGGGGAGGTGGAGAGTTGACGCTTCCGTTGCTCGACGAGGCGCTTTTCGCAGTCGAGGGCATCACCGATTTCACTGCCGCGGTCGAGAAGGGCGCGCCCGCGACGCTGCGGCTCTCGATAGGCGCCCCGCCCGTCTCGCGCTCGCCTGCCCTGCTCGATGCCGTCCGCGCAAGCCTTGCCGCCGCGCCCGTTGCCGGCGAAGCGCTGAAAAGCGGGGCACTGCGGGTCGAGGCCGCGCTCGCCGATGCCGTTCTGTTCCGGCACGGCGCCAAGCGGCGATTGCTCATTGTGGAGAATGACCCATGCGCACCGTGCTGCTGATCCGCCACGGCGAAGTTGAGGATGCCGCGCATTGTTTCATCGGCCAGACCGATGTGCCGATGAGCGAGGACGGCGAGGCCGAGATTCGCGTGCTCGCCCGCCGCCTCGAACGGGTGCGGCTCGATGCGGTCTACTGCAGCGATCTCCGCCGCTCGCGCCTGACCGCGAAGCTTTTGGCGGAGGGGCGCGCGATCCCGGTCCACGTTCAGCCCGAGCTGCGCGAGATCAATCTCGGCGCTTGGGAGGGGCTCCCCCGGCGCGAGGTCGCGGAACGCCAGCCGGCGGAGTACGAAGAGCGCGGGCGCGACATCGAGAATTACCGCCCGCCCGGCGGGGAGAGCTTCGCGGACCTCGCGGCGCGCGTGCTGAGCTTCTGGCAGAGCGTTATCGAGGGCAGCGGGCCGGGCACCATCGCCATCACGGCCCATGCGGGGGTCAATCGCGCGATCCTTTGTCATGTGCTCGGCATGCCGCTGCGCAACCTGTTCCGGCTGGGGCAATGTCCCGGCTGCCTGGACGTCATCGAGTGGCACAAGGGTGCGCCCGGCCGTGCGGCTCCTGGGCGCGACGGCCATGTGATGGCCAAGTATCCGGCGAGCGAAGTGCGCTGCGCCATCCACGCATGACGCTGCGGCGCCTCATGTTAGCGCGCATGCGCCTTCGCGGGGACGGCGCTGCAGCTTGTTTTCCAGCAGCGCATAAGCTTCAACTGCCGAATCTGGCTTTATATGAGTGCCGCGCCGGTCCGGAAACCGTAATGGCCCCTGGCGCCTGTCACAGTCCTGGATGGAGCGCATCCCTCGCGGGTGCATTGGCCATTCAGATGCCGCAAAGACAGCGCTGGTCGCGGAATGCTACAGGAAGGCGCTCGCCTCCTCAGCCCAGGAGGCCGCATAGGTTTGGGGTACTCCCCAGCGGCATCTGGAGTGAAGCATGAAGTTTCCGGCATCCCTGCGCTGGCCCGAAGTTGCGCGCCGCGGCTTTTTGCGGCTTGCCGGCGTTACCGCGCTAGCCCAAGTGGCGCCTGCCTCCGCGGCGGGCCAGCCATTGCCCGGAGCACCCAATTGCGGAGCCCCGGAGCCTTGGACCAGCTTTTTCTCGGCCAAAAATGTCTTGGGCTACGCGGATAAGCATAGCGTCCGCGAGGGCGAGACTTTCAATGTCATGCTCTCAACCAAGCCCGGCACGCCGGGGACGAAGGGACGCATCGAATTTTACCGCGTTGGCGCATCCGCGGAACAAGCACCGGCCTTTTCGGAAGTTGTCACGGTGGACAGCCAAGAGATGCTCGCGACCGCTGCCAGTGTGGGCGCCGGCTGGTATCCCGCCACCACGGTCGACACATCGGATTGGCGCCCTGGCGTTTATCTCGCGGATTTCGCGGAGGCCGGAACAGGGCAGCGGGACTCAGCCGTTTTTCAGATCGTCGTGCGCAGCAATACCAAGACGCGGGATCTGCTCGTCAAACTCGGTACGAATACCTACCAGGCCTATAACGATTGGGGCGGCCATAGCCTTTACGAGCGCGGCGGCGATCTGAGCACAAGGGGGGTCATGGTCGCGTTCGACCGCCCGGCGAAGGGCTTGTTCCTTGAGTACGACTTATACCTTGTCCGCTGGCTCGAAGCGCTGGCCGGCAAGCATGGCATCGCCGTCGATTACGCATCCAATCACGACATTCATCGCGAAAAAGGCTTGCTCCAGAGCGCTCGCCTTGCCGTCAGTAGCTCCCATGACGAATACTGGAGCAACGAGGAATACGACGCCTACGAGGAGCGCATCCACAAGCGCGGCCGGAACACCATCTTTTTCGGCGCCAATACCGGATACTGGCAGGTTCGTTACTTCGATGTGAACCGCCCGCCGGATGGCGAGGACGAAGGCCGGCAGATGCTTTGCTGGAAGACGACGGACGATCCGGTCCTCGAACGCGAGACGAAGGCGGACAAGACGCTCCTCACCACAAACCGTTTTCGCGACGGCGGTCGCCGCCCGGAGTCCATGCTGATGGGCGTCGCCTATCAGAACTGGTTTTCCGGCGAGGACGAAGCCTTGCGCTTTCCCTACCATGTGGCATCGGCCGATGGGCCTTTCTTCGCTGGCACGAACTACAAGGCGGGCGACGTTGCCGCCGATGTCGTTGGCTACGAATGGGACAATCGCGATCCCGATGGGGATGGCAAGCGCTTGTGGGACAAGGAGCACTCCCGGATCGCGCTGCTGCCGGAAAAGCAGGTCCAGGTATTGTTCAGGGGAGAAGCCGCCGGCGCCGATGGAAAACCCGGATTGGCGGAGGCGGTATATTTCCGTTCCGCGGCGGGTGCAAAGGTATTCAGCAGCGGAAGCGTCCGGTGGGCGTGGGGCCTTGGCAAGCCGGGCTTCGAGCGCGAGGACTTCAAGAAATTCAATGAAAACCTTGTTCTCGATTTTCTAAAATGAGACAGATACGCCCGATCTGCCCCGTCATCGCGACGGCGAGCGAAGCGTGGCCGGAAGCAATCCAGAAGCCGCATACAGCCGCGCTTGTTGCATCTGGAACGCCCCGGCGTCTGCAGCCGCCTCGCGATGACGGCGTTGTGCGGCAGGATTTCTCGCAGGCCCTACCAGTTCACATAGGCGGCGTCATCCCGGAAACCGCATCAGGCTATCCGGATTGACAAGGGCCGGTTGCTGGACAGCGCCTCAACTAAAGATTACCTTCTTGAGCTTGTGAGGGGAAACGGCCAAATTCAGTGCATACAAGAAGAAGCGATCGGCGCGGCGAGTTGTAGTAGAAGACGCGAGGGTTGCCGGGACCCAGGCTTAAGCTGAGCAATGGAGGGCGTTCATGCGAAAGCGGCCAGCTTCCGACGCGGTTATCGCGGCGCGGCGCCGTTTCCTGAGTGAAGGCATCGTCCCAAAGACAAAGGTCCGCCTGCCGATTTTGCGGTCCTGGCAGAGGGCTGCGGAGCGCGGCCTCGATATGGAGGCCAGCCCCGAGATATGCATTCTCCAGGCCCATGAGTTGCGCGAGGCGCAGGAGCGCAACGAGGTTCTGGTTCGGGCGGCGCGCGGCGAGCTGGAAGCGCTGTTTCGCGACACCGGCATGACCGACGGCATTGTTATCCTCACCGACCCGCAAGGCGTGGTGCTCTTCTGCCTCGGCAAGGGCAAGCTCGCGCGCGATGCAGCCGGCGTGGCGCTGCGTGCGGGGGCACAGTGGGACGAGGGCGTGGCCGGAACCAATGCCATCGGAACGGCGCTCGCGGAGCGGCATCCGATCTCGGTGCTGGGCGGCGAGCACTTCTTCGACATGCACCAAATTCTGAGCTGCTCGGCCGTGCCGCTATTCGATCCGTTCGGCGCCATCGCGGGCGTCCTGGATTTGACCAACGCATCGGACGTGCCGCAGGTCCACGCGCTTGCGCTCCTCACCCGCGCCGCCGAGCAGATCGAGCACCGCCTGTTCGAAGAACGGTTCCGCGGCTACGAGCAGATCCATTTCCACTCCGACCCCTATCTGATCGGCAGCTCGCACGAAGGCCTGCTCGCGTTCGATGCCGGCCGCCTCGCCGGAGCCAACCGCAAGGGCCTCGTCCTTCTGGGCCTCGACTGGCCGCTGCCGCGCACGAATTTCGAGGACATGTTCACCCTTGAGCCGGGCAGCGTGAACACCAACCCGGCCTCGGACGACTGCGTGCTGCAGACCAGGGAGGGCAAGACCCTCTTCGCGCGCCTGCGCCCGCAGGACCGCGTGCATTCCGGGTGGGGTCCCGCGAGCGGCATGCATGCAAGCGCGCAGGAATCGGCGGAAGAGCCGCAATTGCGGCAGATCGTGACCCGGCTCTTGGACGGGCCTTTGGCGCGTCAGCTCGATGCGCGCCGCGTGAAGGCGGGCCAGCTCATCTACGGCGTGGACGAAGAAAAGGCCGCGGCGCAGGGCCTGCTGATCGTTCGCAGCGGCCGGCTCCGGTGTTTCGCCTCGTGCGATGGCAAGGAACTGACGCTGTTCACGCTCGATGCGGGCGACGCCATCCCGCTGCACGCCAGTTCCATGTTCGAGGTCAAGAAGGATGGCGAGGTTGTCATCATCAGCGGAAAGGCGTTTAGGAAGCTGGCGCGGCAAGACCCGGATCTGGCGCTGTCCGCGATGCCGGTCATCGACCGGATGCTGCAGAAATCGGAGCAGATGATCGAGGACATGGTGTTCCGGGGCGTGAAGTACCGCTTCATCCGGGCGCTGTGCGAGGCGGCGGGGCGCGACGGTCGCGAGACCGGCGATGGCGTCGTCCTGGACAAGCCGCCAAGTGCTGAGGAATTCGCCATGCAGATCGGGGCGACGCGGCAGTCCGTCTCGACGGTGATCGCGGGGCTGATCCGCGATGGGATCGTCCGCCGCCTGGATGGCTCAGCGATTGCGATTGCCGGCCTCGGCCGTCTCAGGTGCGAGCTTGAACAGGAGGAGCCGCAGGGCTGACGGCGGGGCGATGGGCGCCGCCGCATGAGATCGTCCCCAAATAAGTGGGCGTCCCCGTTATTATTGAAACGATATGGGGTTTACTCTGCATCCGCAATTGGCGCTGCCGTTCAGGCGGCCGCCTGATTGGGACGCGCAACGCAAAACGGGTAATAGATAGAATGGCGCACCGGAGAAAGTAAAGATGAGAGCCTTTATGCGATTGAAATCGCGTATTAAACTAAACTTGATCCGCTCCCGAATGCGGCCCCGGGCGCGATTAAGTTAATCAATGAAATTGCTTTAACAGCAGTCAGACTGCCCCATCGTAGACATAATTAAATATATACAATGGCCTGGGTTGGTGCTTGATACCCGGAAGAGCATTATGCCTGCGCGGGGGAAAAGTAGGTTAGAACCTTGTCTTGTTTTGGTAGTTGCGCTACCTCTGATTGCTTAATGTCAGGATTTTACTCAATTTGGCGTATGGAGTTTTCGCATGTGTGCGGGCCAGGATCACAAAATCGGTCTGCTTCGATATGCGATTGAGAACGCAAAGCAAGTTCGCGCGGAAATTCGAGAATCTTCCGAGAGTTTTTTGCCCTCACGTTCTCGGCAGTAGCCAGTTGCGCTGGTGCATTGTTGCCTGGCAATTCGACGGGTTTTCGACGACCGGCGACTTGCCTAACTGGCGTCGCTTTGAACTCAGCGAAATCACAAATTTGCACGTTGTCGATGGGCCATGGCATCGAGGTTTCAGGCGGTCGAGGGAGCCGAAGAAATTCGAATTTGACCAAGTCGATACTATCGCCGGTTCTGGGCTTTTGGGCAACATACGCGTGGTCTCCTCAAGTATCCTAAGCTCATTCAAAAATCGATTTGGTGGCAGGCTAAGCAATCGATAGCCGTAGCCAAGCAGCATGGTAGTTCTGCAGGTAGCTAAGCGATAACAGTATGGCGTCCTTTCGAAATCCCTTCACCGATTACCATGACAGTGCTTGAGGCTGGTCTCGGCTTACTGGCTTACTGGGGCGCCGCGACGACGAGTACCCAAAAGAATTTGGACTTAGTGTTTGCACGGTATTCTTGGGCGAACCCCAATTGTGTGGCGTCTGGAACAAGCATATTCCGTCTTCCGCCTACGCTCTCTCGCCAAACATCGAACAGCTTGGCGAGCGAATCTTGGCCTGTTTCCGCGATCTCGGCTGCCACCCGGTAGCTATATCCCGAAGCCAGCAGGCGTTTTGCCAGATCGGCTCCATCGGGTCCCTCATGGGATTTTCGATCATGGTTCGCATTATCGGTTGCAAGCGCAGAGGCAGCTACCATAAGGCGGCTGTCAAGCGTAAGCGGGCGCCGGTGCTTGGAGCGCCGGAAGCTGTTAAGGATGGCGGCCGCTTCATACGCACTCCCCCCGGTTACAGCATAAGATGCGCTGGAACCGGCTTCGGGAGGATCAACGAGCACGATCGTCAACTGATGCGGACCAAGGCTCGTGACATAGCCATTATCGTATTTAATTTGCGCCGAGCCTTCCAAAACCTGGATATGGGCACCTGGGTCCAGAGGCAAGCCGCTGGTGGCGGGTTTTAGGCCGTCGCCCTTGTTTACAAGTACTTCGCCGTGAACGCTCACAAGCTGGGTTGCCCCTGCGTTGGAGACTATGGACGCTGCCAGAACGAGGCTCAAAGCCACGACAAGAAACACGTGTGCCTCTATTGAATATTGAACTTACGGGCAAGCACCCACGACGCATCCACAGGTTGCGCACATTGGCCCAGAATTATCTCGCTGGCGTTTGCAGTCAACGCCTGTGCGTGTTAAATAAACTTTACGCAAGGTTTAGTTGTATTGTACGGAGAAGCGCTGTGTGCCGTTGCTGCGTTGTGTCTGTTGTCAGTCTTGCCGGGCTGAGCGGTGTTGCGAGTGCGGCAGACCTGCATAGCGAGCCTGCCCCCTATCCCGTTCAGCAATTAGGCAGCCGGGGCGAGGTTCCCGAGCCAAGCTGGGATGGCGCATATATAGGCGACCATGCTGGAGATACGTGGGCCGATCTAGCTGCGGTCAGCCATGGCGGTGGCCGCAGCCTTAAGAATAAGATGAGCCGCGCCGTAGGTGGCGGCCAATTCGGCTACAACGTTCAGGCCGCCCCCTTTGTCTATGGTCTTGAAGTGGATCTCGGAGGGATGAATCTTGGCCACTACGCCAGATCGGCTGGAAATTCCCCGGTCACCAGTTCCGTTGAGTCTGGTTACTATGGCGATGTCACGGCGCGCTTCGGAATGCCGATACGGAACCTGCTTCTTTATTGCAAGGGTGGTTTCGCCTTCTATGACGGCAGCGTTTCGTTCTCGGTGCCGGGGACAGCGGTGACCGGAACTTCCGGGCTTAGTGGCTTAACCTCGGGTGCGGGGATCGAGCTTGCGTTTAGCGAGGCCTGGAGCGCAAAGGCGGAATATCAATACTTCAATTTCGGCGGCATGCAAATTACTGACAGCGCCGGGCAGCTCAACTCCCGTCTTACTGTTAATACGGTGAAGATCGGTATCAATTATCACTTCCGCGAGTTCTATTGAAACCGGATAGGCTCATTTCAGCCGTCCCAGGTAAGAGAGAAGGCGGACCCAGAAAGTGTCGCGTTCAAGCTTGTAAACAGCGAGTTGGCCGGTCCTGCGCCTCAAAGGACGAATGTGGCCCCCAGGCGTCTTCCGTCCATGATCCGAGGCAGTCCGGCTTGCAGGCTTGTGTCGGCTTGTAAGCGAGGCATCGTAGGCCGACCTGCGCTCATCGGTCTTGATCGACTCCCAGGCTCCGGTGACCAAGGTTGCGAAAGCCGATTTGCTGAACGGTTGGCCTGCCTCGCTGGCAGGAGCCAGATCGGGATGGAGCCATTTGAGAATAAGGGCCATGTGCCGCCGCAGCGTTGCAGCCGAGGCGTCGCGATCCGCTCCCAGAATGCGATAGCTGTTGTTGCTCCGGTTGAGGAGCACTTGCTCGACAAAAAAGCCCGCGGCCTCGGTGAGCAGGGCCTCTGGGGCACCTGTGGCCCTTTGGGCTTCGCCGATGGCATCGGGTTCCCCGGCGGCGGCCTCCAAAAGCAGGGTTACGCCTCTTGGCAGCGCCGAAGACCGCACGAGTTTGAGGAGCCGCGTATCCCTAAATATGGCTAAGGCTGCATGAAGGGCTTCGGGATTGCGTTCGCTCATATCCGCCGCCTGGCAGGTGTTGCATCGCTTACGGTTCAATCCATGCCGCAAACATTAAACCGCGTCCAGCGTGCTGACCATGCTAAGTGCCGGGGCATCTGCGGGAACAGATTAGCTGAAAAGCCGCCGCAGGCGCTGAACAAGGCTGCCGCCACTCCTTCCCGTGCCTGGCTGGGGCCTTCCGGACGGGGCGCGGGCAGGCTGCCGGGCGGCGTGTTCATCAACACCCCTTGCGGCCGCGTTACAGTCAAATGACGAGCCTCCTCACTTCCGGCAAGCTTTTCGGCTTGCATCCGGCCTCTAAGCAAATCGGGCGGCCGCGGCCCCATATTGTGGGCGTCGGTTGCCAGAATGTGGACGAGGCCTTCCTCCAGCATGCGCTCCGCCCAATAGCGAGGCCGCCTGCCGAAGCTGCCCAGAAGCGAGCCGGAGGTGATTTGCATCCAGACACCGTGCCCGGCAAGCTTTTCGATAATGTCATACTTGCTTTCGATCCAGGATAGCCGTTCAGGGTGAGTGAGCACTGGAACGTAGCCCTCCAAAAGGATCTCGAAAAACAGATCCTCGAGGCGCGCAGGAGCGACATGGTGGGGCGGCTCGACCAGGACATAGGCTGAATCGGCAAGAGTAAGGAGCTGTCCGGATTTTAGCCCGCCGGTGAAATCTGGGACGATGTGATTGTCCGCGCCAGCCACCAGCTTGAGCGGGATACCTGCATCGTCCAGGCGCCCCTGCAACTCCTGGACCGCCCGGCGGATTTGCGGTCCGGTATTGTGGTAGAGTCCGGGCAGGATGTGCGGCGTGCAGGCGGTGCACTCGACCCCCTGGTCCACATAGGCACGGGCCATCGCGAAGGATGTGTCGAGATCGGGGGCTCCGTCGTCGATGCCCGGGAGCAGATGGCTGTGAAGATCGAACATCGAATGTTACCCGCATTAAAACCGGTGCTGTGTGAAAACAGCCACCCGGTATTCTCCGTGTGGCTGCCATTAAACTTCATAGCATATGGAATGGAGCGGCTGCGCCCGTCCTCTATCGTTTTCCGGTGGCGTCGGGCCGCTCCGGATAGAAGATTTCAAGGTGCAAAAGGCAGTTTGAACCTGATCCGGCCGGTCTTTAGTCAGTTCCGTCCTTCACCTCTTAGCCTGTGGCCGGGTTGCGCCATGATCCCTGAGGTGGAAAGCGGGGCTATTGCGCGAGTTGCTGAGTGACAAACCAGTCATAGGCGCCCCTAATACCCTCTTCGAGACCGATTTTGGGCTGCCAGCCGAGCGATCTAAGCTTGGCGCTATCCATCAGTTTTCTCGGCGTGCCATCGGGCTTGGAGAGGTCGTGCACAATCTTGCCTTCGAAGCCAACCGCACGCGCGGTCAGTTTTGCGAGTTCGAGGATGGAGATCTCCGACCCCGAGCCGGCATTGATGTGCTGCTCCTCCGAGTAAGCCTTCATAATAAACACCAGCGCATCGGCGCAGTCGTCAACATGCAAGAATTCGCGCAGCGGCGAGCCGGTCCCCCAGATCACAACCTCGGCCGCCTTTGCTGTCTTTGCGTCGTGCATCTTGCGGATCATGGCTGGAAGAACGTGGCTCGTATTGAGGTCGTAATTGTCCCCGGGCCCGTAGAGGTTCGTGGGCATCGCCGGCACGAAGTCGCAGCCATATTGGCGCCGGTACGCCTGGCACATTTTAAGCCCGGCGATTTTTGCGACTGCGTACCACTCGTTTGTCGGTTCGAGCGGCCCCGTCAAGAGCGCGTCCTCTTCGATGGGCTGCGGTGCGAGCCTTGGATAGATGCAGGACGAGCCCAAATAGACGAGTTTTTTGACGCCGGTTTTGTAGGCCGCGTGGATCAGGTTTGTGGCGATCGCGAGGTTGCTGTAGATGAACTCGGCCGGATAAGATGAATTGGCAAAAATGCCGCCCACCTTGGCCGCGGCTATGAATAAAGCGTCGGGGCGGTGGACTTCGAGCCAGCGTTCGACAGGCTCCTGCCGGCTAAGATCGAGTTCGGCGCGGGGGGCCGTCAGGATCGTGCAAGAACTCCTGCGCGAGGCGGCGCACGATGGCTGAGCCCACTAGGCCCTGATGCCCCGCCACGAAGACCCGCTTTCCTGAAAGATCGAAAGTTTCCATTTGTTCATTTCCCCTGCGTGGTTGGCCCGGCGTAGCTGGATCGCTACGCAACGGCGGCGGTTGGACCGCTTTCTTCCTCGAAGGCTTGGCCGAAGACTTCTTCCTGCAGCACTTGCTGAAGCGCGGCCTTGCCGCCCGTTTTTTCAAGGCTTGCAAGGCGCAGGTCGGTCGCAACCATTTCCGAGACGAGCTGGGCAAACGTTGTCCCGTGGCGCCAGCCGAGCTTTTTGCGGGCTTTGCTGGCGTCGCCGTGCAGAAGATCGACTTCGGCCGGCCGGAAGTAGATGGGGTCTACGCGGACAAGCGTTTGCCCCGTGCGCTGATCTTTGCCCGTCTCCTCTGTGCCCTTCCCGGACCAGACAATTCGCCGGCCACTTCCAGGAAGGCCAGTTCCACAAAATCGCGCACCGAATGGGTTTCCCCGGTTGCCAGCACATAATCGTCCGGGACCGGCTCTTGCAGAATGCGCCATATGCCTTCGGCGAAGTCTCTGGCGTGCCCCCAGTCGCGTTTGGCGTCGAGGTTGCCGAGATAGAGGCAGTCCTGCATGCCGTGTTGGATAGAGGCAACCGCGCGGGTGATCTTGCGTGTAACGAAGGTTTCGCCGCGTACGGGGCTTTCGTGGTTGAACAGGATGCCGTTTGAAGCATGGAGTCCGTAGGCCTCACGGTAATTGACCGTGATCCAATAGGCGTAAAGCTTGGCGGCTCCGTAGGGTGACCTGGGGTAGAAGGGTGTGTTTTCGTTTTGGGGAGTCTCCCTGACCTTTCCATAGAGTTCCGAGGTTGAAGCCTGGTAGAACCGCGTACTCCGCATGTCGAGAATACGGAGCGCTTCGAGCAGCCTCAGTGTGCCGAGCGCATCGGCGTTGGCAGTGTATTCAGGGGTTTCGAAACTGACCTGAACATGGCTTTGAGCGGCGAGATTATAGATTTCATGAGGCTGAATTGCCTGACAAAGCCGGATGAGGCCCGTTGAGTCGGTCATGTCGCCATAATGCAGGAAGAAGGACGTTTCCCGCTCACGCCGGTCCGCATAAAGACCATCGACCCGGTCGGTGTTGAACGATGAAGCGCGGCGCTTAATGCCGTGCACCTCGTAGCCCTTTTTGAGCAAAAGGCGGGCAAGATAGGAGCCGTCTTGTCCTGTAACGCCCGTAATAAGGGCTGTCTTCTTGGTCATTCCTTGTTTCTCCATGGATTGAAAGCGAAGGTTGCAAAAGCCCGGGCAGCACGCGGGCGGGGGCTTGGTCTGCGAGAAGGGCTGGAACGGGCCATAGCGGCCGCTAAACCTCCCCTGGTACGTCTGGGAAGCAGCGGCGCCGCAGAGGACCCAGGACGTTCGCCTGGTAAGTGTCGTAGGCTTCTTTTAAAATCCAAAAGCTGCCAGCCCCGGTTTCAGCGACCTTGCCGCTTTTCTGAAGCCCGGGTGAAATCCGTATGTGGCAGCCCGGTTCCAAGGGAGAAGCTGTCATTTCGCCGGCGGGCAAGATCGCTGGGTTTTTGCGTGACTTGCGCTTTCGTTTAAAAAGGAGCAGGCGGGCCATCTCAAAAAGACATCCGCTTCGCGCGTATGCGCCTAGCCGTATGGCCTTGCCCTTAAAGAGGCGTCCCTTGCGCAACCCGGTCACCGCAGAACGGCTGGCTGTTCAAGCTTGCTGGTGGCCGTGCAGCGCAAATCTGCTGCGATTGTTTCCCATGCATCGAGTGCGTGCGGAAAATCGAACTTGGCTTCGAATTGCGTACGCGCGTTTTCGCCCTGAACGCTTGTGAGGGCAGGATCCCGCGCCATGGCGAGGATGGCGGCAGCCAGACCTTTTCCATCTCCCTCGCGCACGGCAAAACCGGTCCCGCCTTGCCTGATCGTCTCTGCGAGTTCGCCTTCGGGGTCTCCCACAAAAATGGAGGGCCTGCCTGCCGCGGCAATGCCGTAATACTTGCTGGGGACGATCAGCCCTTCGAACTCCGGGAGCAGCGAGATGAGATGCACGTCCGGCAGCGAAAGACTCTCGGAGAGAAGCGCCTCAGGCTGGTAGGGCTTGAACAGCACGCTTTTGAGTTTGCGCTTTTCCACCTCGCGTTTAAGGGCATCCATTTGAACCCCTCCGCCGGCGAATAGCCAGCGGATGCGGCGCTCCAATCCGGGATTGCTGCCTCCTCTGGGGGCATCCTCCTGCTCAAGGCTTACGATAGCGGCGAGAAAGGTTTCGATACCGTGCGCGCGCCCGAGATTGCCCGAGTAACCCGCGACGAAGGCGCGCTCCAGCCCCCATTCCTTAGCAAGACTATTGGCTGTGCGGGCGACCGGGTGAATGAGGTTGCCGTCTGCCCAATTGCTGACGATGCGGATTTGTGCTGGCTGCACCCCGGACAGGATAAGCTTTGCAGCCATCTTCTTTCCGATGGCGACATTGAGGCTGCTCCCTATGACGCTAGCATCGCGCAGGCGGCGTAACAGGGAATAGAGCTTCTTCTGAAGCGCCCCTTTGCCCAAGCCGTAAGCCTCCGCAACCTCGGGGAAGAGATCCTGGAGCCAATTGACCGCGTGTGCACCCTTGAGCCAGCAAACCGGCACGGTTAGCAGCGAGAGGAGAGGTGGGTCGGTTTTAGCGACGACGATATCGCTGCGGCGCACCCGCAGCAGCAGCGAGAAAAAGGCAGCGAAGTAAAAGGTCAAGTAGTCGATTGCCCTGCCCAAAAGCTTGCCGCGGCCGAAGGCGCTTGTTGGCAGCCTGATGATGCTGACGCCGCGCACGGCTTCGCGGCGCTTTAATTTCCGCGAGCCATCGTAGGACAAAAAGGATGTTATCACCTGGACTTCGTGACCGCAGTCGGCGAGTGCAAAAGCAAGACTAGAAACCATCTGGCTTGTCGCGGAGTGATCTGGATAAAAGAAGCGGTTGATAAATATTATCTTCATGAAATACTGTCCGGTAACTGCGCTGAAAATGGGTGAGGACCTTGGGCGGATATGAGACGTCACGAACCTGTTACCGGCGGCGTGAATTCCACCGAATTTCAGCGGGTTGAATTTCGTGGTGATTTGGAGCCCTGGCTAGGCATGGGTAGCCGCCTCCAGCCCGGTGCGGTCAAGGATGCCGCCGTGCTCGGGTCCGTCAAGACCAAGCCCTCCGGGTGGTCGCGAAGAGCGGCCAGCCTTGACAGGCCCTGTGCGGCGGCTGCGGGATTTCGTAACCGGGCCGGAAGAATGCTCGCGGCGCGGGCCGAACAAAAGAATGCCGGCCAGAAAGACAAGAATGGCTGCCCTCTCCGCTCTTAGATCGGCGGCGTTTGCCGGACGGGCCTGGTTGCGCCGGATCGCGGGCGTCCTTTGGGGCGAAGGATTGGTGGTAGCGGCGGATCTGGGCCAAGTGGACGGCTTCGAATTGGAGGGCGAGGTTCATGAGCGCGTCTGCGATGTAAGCGGCGGCTTCATCGGAGACGGTGTATTCAGGCAGCGGGACCTGTCGCTTGGGCGGCATCGTGAGCTGTTCCTTAACTGTCAACCTCATCCTTCATGCGGGAAGCTCTTGCCTTCGATGACGACCGTCTCGGCGTGATTCAGGACGCGGTCGAGGATGGCGGAGGTCAAGGTGCTGTCGTTGTTGAAGATTTGAGACCAGCGCTTGTAGACGCGGTTGGTGGTGATCACCATCGGTGCCGCGCTCGTAGCGCTGGCTGATAATCTGGAACGGCAAGTCCGCGCCGCGCTTGTCGATGGGAAGATAGCCGAGTTCATCGACGATCGGCACGGCGGGCTTCAGGTAGCGGTGGAACTCGCGCTTGAGACGGCCGGCGGACTGGGCTGCGGCCAGGGTGTTGATGATATCCACGGCCGTGGTGAAGAGCACCGGGTGTCCATTCAGGCAGGCGGTATGGCCAGATGCGTCTCGCCGAGGCCAACGTTGCCGATCAGGATGACGTTGGTCTGGGTTGCAATGAAAGCCAGACGGAACAGGTTCTGGATTTGCGGCCGGTTGATTTTTTTCGGCCAGCTCCATTGGAAGTCCTTGAGGGTTTTGAGCACGGGGAAGCGGGCGTTCCTGATCCGCCGCTCAATGCTGCGGTTCTCGCGCATCGCGGCCTCACCCTCGATCAGCTCCGCCAGATAATCCAGGTGCGAGCGCTGCTGCCCGGCGGCTTTGCCGGCCAAGGCTCGGCAGTGGCTTTGGACGTAGTGCAGGTGCAAACGCTGCAACTGCGCGTCCAATCGCGTCTGGTCACTCGGGGTCACGATCGTTTACCTCGTAGGCGTTGAGGTCCGGGGGAGCGATGCCGAGCAGGTCGTGGCGGCGGGTGAGCTGCAAGGGTGCGGCCTCCGGCAGCGCCCGTGCGCGTGTCTCCAGGATGTTGGCGATGTATTCGGCGCTGAAGGCCTGGAAGGCGAACCCATCGGAGATGGCGCGCGCCACCAGATCGCCAGGGTAGACCTCAGCCAGCGCCAGAATTTTGCGCACGTGATTGCGGGCATTCAGCCTGCGCTGCTCCAGGCCGTCGTGGTAGGCTTGCGCATCCGGCGACAGCGCCAGGAAGCGCAGCATCAGCCGCTGTTCCTTGGCGCGGTGGCGCTGGGCGATGAGAGCCTTGGCGTGATCGGGGTCCTCGATATCCTCGTGACGGCCATAGCGGCGCGGGTGGCGGGCGATGAGCTTGCCATCGAAATAGATGCAGACCCGGTCCGGATAGGCTTTGACCGTCAGACGGCGGGAACGGAATAGCGATTGGTATCGAGCGTGATGCGTGAACTGGCTGGAGGCGACGCTGCTTGTGGTTTGCGCGATGTCATAAGGATGGGGGCTGAGTGGTTGCAAATGCGGGCGCTCCTGCGCCAGCAAATCGCGGGCCCCCGTTGCGTCTCGCCGTGGATGCGCCCATTGGCGATGGTGCCAGACCAAAGCTGCGCCGCCGCGGACAAGGCGCCCAAGTTCGTCAATTCGAGCCCGCGCAGGAAGTTCCTTTTGACGTAGCCTACCCCTGACTCCACGCACCCCTTCTCGTTGCCGCGGGCCACATTGCAAGGCGCAATGGCGAAGCCGTGGTGGCGGGCGAAGGCCAGATAGCGCGGATTGAACACAGGCGCGGTGCCGGCGATGCTCCGCATCGCCTGTTTTAGCGAAAAACAACCGCCCTCCGGCGGCGGCCAGGCGCTGCAGAACCGCCGATTTAAGATTGTCCACCATGATCTTGGACGGCACGCCGCCGAAAGCGGCGAAGGCATGCTCGTGGCAGCTGAGGAAGTGCTCCATGGTCTGGGAGACGGTGAACTCCACGAACAGTTGGCGGCTGTAAGCCAGCACCATGACGAAGAACGACAGCCGGCGCGCGGGTATTGCCCACCGCGACGGTT
>CAVXDM010000045.1:0-20440 GCA_963760455.1 uncultured Alphaproteobacteria bacterium | reverse complement strand
GAAATCCTACAGCCAGAAGCTACCCGCCGGTTTCCGGCTGGAACGGCGTATCCTTGAACCTGTCGCCAGGGCGCCGTCCGCCGCCCGGGCTGAAGACGTTAGCCTTGCAGCGCAAACCGCGCCCGCGTCACTGAATCCGTAATTGAGAGCAGCGGCCATAGGCTTTGACCGTTTCGCGGTCTCGTCCGTTATCGCGAGGCGGCCTCCTGCGGCTGCGGCGATCGGGAGAGTCCGCAACCTGCTCCCCCTCCCCTTGGGGAGAGGGCCGGGGTGAGGGGGTCTTCCCAATTTCATCCAGAAGGGCCGGCCGCTCCTGCCCGTGTGCGCCTCGCAATGACGAAAGCGGTCAACCTAAAAGCGGTTGAGCCCGCGCCGGCTGGGAAAATGCAAGTTGGCCTACCGTGTTCCGGCGTTTTGCTGGCACACCCGGCAGGTGAGGCACAGGCTGTCATGGCCGGACTTGATCCGGCCATCCAGCAGCAAGGAACAGCTTGCGTTTTCAATATGTTGCGTGGATGGCCGGATCAAGTCCGGCCATGACAGCGGCGGACGTTTTGCCGCTTCAACTGCAGTTCTTAGGGTCAAGACTCTTGGCCTCCGGCATTGCGAGCCCCGGATAGCCGCGAGCGGCTTCCAGGATGCCCCCTTCGCTCAATGCCCCGCGCATTGCCACGCGGCCCCCGCAAGCCTCTTCGATATCAGGCTTCCACAGCTTCAGGGTATTTTGGCATGGCTGAGCGCTTGGGCGCCTGCCAGCCTTTGTCCGCATCGCCCAGGAAGTCCGCGATGAGGCGCTTGCTGAAGTGGTCCACCAGAAGTGGCGCATGCCCCTCGTTCCGGATCAGAACCGGCGTCATGTTCTTGTGACGGGCCTGCATCTCCTGGACGGTCGCAGCCGACAGAATGTCGGAGTTCTCCCCCCGCAGAACCATCAGCGGCGTCTTCTGCAGCGATTCGAAATGCTCCCACATGGTGGGCACCGGCTTGGCGATATCCACCTCCGACAGCGCCTTGCCGACGTTCGGGTCGTGCGAGGCAGTGGGTTTGCCATTCTCCTCGTTGAAAAGCTGGCGCGCGAAGGCCGCCCAGCCCTCATCGTCAAGCTCGGTGAACTGGCGCCGGTACATTTCGCGGATAAATCCAACGCCCTCGTCCCAGTCACGGGGCACGGGGACCTTGCCCGCGTAGCCCATGATGCGCGCAAGCCCGGCGGTTTCGATGGCCGGGCCGATGTCGTTAAGCACGGCGCAGCCGACGGCGGCAGGCCTCGTCACCGCGAGCATCATCAGGATGATACCCCCGCGCGATGTGCCCGCGATGGCGATATTGCTGAGCCCGTGAAGCGTGAGGAACGAAATGACGTCGAGCATCTCGGTATAGGCAGAATAGTTGCGCCAGTTCTTGTCCCACTCCGAGCGGCCCCGGCCCCGGTAGTCCAGGCAATAGACGGGGCGCGGCGAAACCGGATGCGAGGCCAGCGCCGTGGCCAGGCTGTGGAAGTCGCGGCCGTTGCGCGTCAGGCCGGCCAGGCACAAAAGCGGCCGGCCGGGCAGGTCGTCGCTGCCGTATTTGCGGACATAGAGCCGCAAATCGTCATGGCTTCTATAAAAGATGTCTTCGCCTTCGACGGCGGCTTCCTTGTCGAACCACGGCTCAGAAAAAATCATGGGGCCTCATCCGAGCCAGAACCTGCGATATCCTCCAAATCGGGGACCTTGCCGGGACGCCCCCGGTGCAAGTCTTCCACGAGTTGAAATCCTGGCTTGCTGCTTTCAAATCCGCACCGGTAAAGCTGAACGCTTTCGAGTATCTTCTGCACATATTGGCGCGTTTCCGTAAAGGGAATGCGCTCCACCCAATCGACCGGGTCCACGGTCTTGTTGCGCGGATCGCCATACTCCTTGATCCAGTCCGCCACCCTGCCCGGCCCGGCATTATAGGCCGCCAACGTCAGCACATAGGAGCCGCTATAGGCGTTCACGAGTTGCGCCAGGAACACAGAGCCAAGCGTCACATTATAGGACGGGTCCGAGACCAGGCGCCCCAGTTCGTATTTCATCTTGGCCGACGCCGCCACCTGCCTTGCCGTCTGCGGCATGAGCTGCATGAGGCCGCGTGCGCCAACCGGGCTTACGGTCCCTGTATAGAACTCGCTTTCCTGGCGTGTCAAAGCGTTGAGGAGGGCGGGCTCCAGCTTTGCATTGTCCCCGGCCTCGCTGTATTTCGGCAGGAGTGCCGGGAAGGCGTAAGCCTCGACGGGAAAGCCTCGCAGCAGCGCGATCTTAGCCGCGCGCACCGCGACGTGCGGCCCCGTCACCCGCTGGGCAAGCTCCATCGCCAGTGTCATCTGCTCAGGATCGCGAAGCTGGCGGGCGAGGTCCAGAATGTAGGCATTCAGCACCCCGTCCAGGTCGAGTTGCTTGGCGATCGCCACCGCCTTGAACGCATCCTCGTTCACGAAGGCCTCAATCGCGCGTGGCGACGGCGCCGTGGGTGCGCGGAACTCGCAAACGTTCGCCCGCAGGGAAGCCTGCCGCGCAAGCCCGCCATAATAGGTGTAGAACCGGCTCGCGGCCTCGGCGAAGTAGCGCTGTGCCACCTTCGATGCGCCAACCTCCAGCTTTGCGCGGCCCAGCCAATACGCGGCCCTGGCCTCGGTGCGGGAATAACCCGGTACGCGGGAGGCCTCGAAATGGTGCACCGCGAGCAGCGGATCGTGAACGAAGCGAAGCGCAACCCAGCCCGCCATGAACTCCGCGTCGGACAGGTTCTCGCCGTCGAGCGGCCCATGCGCCCTGGCGATGGCATAGGCGGTCCTCGGATGGTCCTGGCTCAGCGCGCGCCGGACCTCGCTTCGCCGGAACTCCCACCAATGGTCCGGGTCGGCCAGATCGGCGGCGTTTGGATTGAGCGAGCGCAGCAGCGACCATAAATCGTCGTCCGCGTTCTCGCGGCGCAACGCCTTGAGCCGCGCGAGCATGGTGCCTGGCCCGCCAACAACCTCCTTGGCGAGCTTGAAAGCGTTGGCGGCGGCCTTCGATTGAAGCGTGCCCGCAGCTTTCTCAGTCGCCTTTTTCTCGTCCTTGTCCTCAGCCGGGGCGGCCGGCCGGCGATACCGGTAGCGGACAGGCTCAACCAGCGAGGTCACGCCCAAAGCGCGCGCCCTGCCGGTTACGGCGGCGCCGCGAAGCAACTGCATGCCCTCCCCTGCATCCGCGCGCCGCCGCCTGTACCGCTGCTGCACCTTGTGCGGAACGCCTCGAACCCGTTTTGCTCTGGCCCGCGCCTTGAATGCCGCCCGCAAGACCCGGCCGCGCACCAGGGAATTCTTCCCCGGATCGTCCTTATATGCGGCCTGCACCGCGACAAGCTGCTCGCGGCGGCGGCGGTCGTGCTCGCTCAGCAGCGCGCCGAAACGGGACCGGAATTTCTCTTCCACGGCCGGGTCCATCATGTAGCGGCCCCAGGCAAACTTGATCAATGCCAGGCCCCGCTCGCGCTCGCCCGTCTCCAGCAAGGCCCCGCCGAGGCTCGCATGCCCCGCCCCCGTCAAGGGCTGGCGGTTGACGTAGAATTTCAGCACGGCAGCGGCCGGCGCGTTCGACAGGAACAAGGCCTTCTCGTTGGTGCCGTCCTGCGGCAGTTCCGGAAAGAGCGGATGCGCGAGCCGGAACGCGATGCCCTCCTGCAATATATCGCCCTGGGGCCGGCGCAGGCGCTTCCACTCCGCGAAGGTTTTGGCGGCTGGATTGGCGATCTTCTTGATCGCGGCGCGCGCATCGTCGTCGTCCTCGCGGCCGGCCGCCTCGAAGGCCTCCTTGACCGCCTTTGCATCCTCGTCCCCGATCTTGAACGACAAGAGCGGCTGCAGGGCCGCAGTCATCTCCTCGGCTGAGAGCGCCTTCACAGGCCTTGCGCTAGAGGCTGGGACCAGGACCGGAACGGGGGCTGTCTCCGCCTTGGCGGGGTGAAGAGCCTCGGCGGCGGCCGGTTTGGGCGTTTCGGCAACCTTGGCCTGCTGGGCGGGGCCGGCAGCGGCGGGCTTGGGCGTTTCGGAAGCAGTCTCAGGCTTCCCGGAAGCGGGAACAGGCGCGGCCGGCGCCGGACTGTATTCCTTGGGCGGGGTCTTGCCTTCCTTCCGGCGCGGACTGGCTCGCAGGCAGCGGCAGCATTTCCGCATGCCGCACCGGGACGGCTGGCTTGGCGGCGGGAACCGCGGCATAGCGGGGCTTGGCCGGGGGCTGCCGGGAAGCGGCATCCGTGTGAGCCAGCGTCTGGTCCTGCTCCGGCCGGGGAAGGATGCGCTGGACGAACAGAACGGCAAAAAAGCCCAGCACCAATCCGGTGAGAATGGCACTCAGGAGTTTCAAGGGATCGCGCGGTGCTGGCGTTCTTCCGGGGGGCGTTGACATTTGCCTCGTTCTGGCGGAATCCGTTTGGAAGTTCTCGGCGCCGATCTTACGCTTCAGCCGATGAACCAATGTTGAATACGGCCAAAGCGGCGTTGCGCACCACGATCCCGCATACAATACTAGCGTGGCGTCTCGCAATTGCCTACCACCCATGCGGCCGGCCTCGCGTAGGCAATTGCGAGACATAAGCCACACTAGCACTTTGAATCTGCTAGTGTCCCTTATGTCTCCGAATTACCGTGCGAGCGTATGGCAAATGGGGCGGTAATTCGGATACGGGACACTAGCCGCCATAATCCGGCAAGAGAATGACGCCTTGGCTGCACGCTCCGGTTTCATGCGGCAAAGCTCGGCACTGGCGAAGTTCGCGCCGCTGGCCTATAGAAGAAGAAATTGCGCTCAAGTAGCGCGAAGCGCGGTAGCGCTAACGATTCGAACGTGAGGGTAGAACGCAATGTTCAAGGGCTCTTTTACGGCGCTTATCACGCCATTCGAGGGCGAAGGCGTCGATTACGATGCCTTTGGCCGCCTCGTGGAGTTTCAGATCGGCGCGGGGACGCACGGGCTTGTGCCGATGGGCACGACCGGCGAGTCGCCGACGGTCAGCCATGACGAGCACAATAAGGTGGTCGAGGCCTGCATCGCGGCTGTGAAAGGCCGGGTGCCGGTGATCGCGGGCGCGGGCTCGAACAGCACGAAGGAAGCCGTGGAGCTTGCGCGCCATGCCGAAAAGGCGGGTGCGGCGGCCGTGCTGGTGGTGACGCCCTACTACAACAAGCCCACGCAGGAAGGGCTCTACCAGCACTTCAAGGCGGTCAACGACGCGATCAACATACCGGTCGTCATCTACAATATTCCAGGCCGCAGCGTGGTCGACATGTCGCTGGCGACCATGGCGCGGCTGGCGAAGCTGTCCAACATCAAGGGCGTCAAGGATGCGACCGCGCAGCCCGTGCGCGTAACCCAGTACCGGCTGGCCATCGGCGAGGGCTTCAACCAGCTCTCGGGCGAGGACGCGACCGCGCTGGCCTTCAACGTGTATGGCGGCCATGGCTGCATCTCCGTGTCGTCGAACGTGGCGCCCAAGCTTTGCGCGGAGTTCCAGAACGCCTGCCGGGCGGGCGATTTCCGCCGCGCGCTTGAGCTTCACGAAAAGCTGATGCCGTTGCACGAGGCGCTGTTCGTCGAGACCAGCCCCGGCCCGGTGAAGTATGCCGCCTCGCGCCTCGGGCTGTGCGAGGCGGACACGCGCTTGCCGCTCGTTCCGGTCTCGGAGCAGACGAAGGCAACCGTCGATGCCGCGCTCGTAAAGGTGGGGTTGCTCTAGCGTTGGAACTGCATCGGCAAGATGGGAGTTGCTGCAAGCCTGGTACTATAACGATTGAGGGTTCAACCCCTCATCCTGTCCTTCTCCCTATGGGAGAGGGGACGCCAGAAGTCCCGCTGCGGATAGTTCAGGGGGGGCCTTCTCCCATAGGGAGAGGGACAGGGTGAGGGGAGATCCCCCTGTCCGTTGCGCTAACCGGCGTTCTCGCATCTGAATCGATTTCAACCGCCGCATTTAGGATATCTGGAATGGCAGGCTCCGCTCAAACATCGGTACGCAAAGTCGTCGCGGAGAACCGCAAGGCGCGCTTCTCCTATTTCATCGACGACACGTTTGAAGCGGGGATCATGCTCGCCGGCTCCGAAGTGAAGTCCTTGCGCCTGGGCAGGTCCAACATCCAGGACTCCTACGCCGCCGAGCAGGGCGGGGAAATCTTCCTCATCAACGCCTACATCCCCGAATACCTGCAGGCGAACCGCTTCCAGCATGAGACGCGCAGGCCCCGCAAGCTGCTGCTCCACAAGCGCGAGGCCAACAAGCTCATAGGCGCGATCCACAAAGATGGGATGACGCTGATCCCGTTGCGCATCTATTTCAACGACAAGGGCCGGGCGAAGCTGGAGCTCGCGCTCGCGCGCGGCAAGAAGCTGCACGACAAACGCGAGACGGAGAAGAACCGCGATTGGGAGCGCCAGAAAGGCCGGCTGCATGCGGGAGCGGGGGTAGCGGGGCCGTACTTTCGCTTAAGGCCAGCAGCGGACGACTCAAAGGCCGCATGCGTGTTCGCCGGAAGCGGCGCCAAACACAAGGTGAGGCGCGCAGGATCGCGCCGGCTGGCGTTCGGGCAATTCCCGCCGCGCGAGTGAAAATTTCCGCCCCCGTTCAGCCCTGGAGCGCGCCCGCGTATTTATCCGTCGCGGTCACCATTTCATGCATGATGCCCGGCTCGGTCATGGCGTGCCCCGCGTCGGGCACGAGGCGCAACTCGGCCCTGGGCCAGGCCTTCGCCAGATCCCAGGCGTTCTTGAAGGGCGTCACCACATCGTAGCGGCCATGGATGATGGTTCCGGGGATATGCGCGATGCGCCCCGCATCCTCGATGAGCTGGTTATCGCACCGGAAGAAGCCCTTGTTGATGAAGTAGTGGCATTCGATGCGGGCAAAAGCCAATGCGTACCGCTCATCCGCGAACCGCTGCACCCGGTCGCGGTCGTGGTAAAGCGAGAGCGTGGTCCCCTCCCATATGCTCCAGGCGCGCGCGGCGGCGACCTGCGTCTCGCGGCTCGCCGCGGTGAGGCGCTTGTAGTAGGCCTCGATCAGGTTGCCGCGCTCGGCGGCGGGAATCGCCGCGAGATACTTTTCGAACGCGTCGGGGAAGAGCCAGCTACACCCTTCCTGGTAGAACCAATCCAGCTCGGCCTTCCGCAACAGGAAGATGCCGCGCAGCAAAAGCTCGGTGACGCGCTCCGGGTGCGTCTCGGCGTAGGCCAGGGCCAGCGTCGAGCCCCAGGACCCGCCGCAGAGCTGCCAGGCCTCGATCTTTAGATGCGTGCGCAGCAGCTCCATGTCCGCCACGAGATCCCAAGTGGTATTGGCGGAGAGCGAAGCGTGCGGCGCCGAACGGCCGCATCCACGCTGATCGAAGAGCACAATGCGATAGCGCGCCGGATCGTGGAAGCGGCGCATCGCCGGATTGCAGCCGCCGCCGGGGCCGCCGTGGACGATCAGCGTGGGCTTGCCCTGGGGCGAGCCGCATTCCTCATAATAGATGTCGTGGCCGCCGGGCACTTTGAGCCAGCCTGAGTTGAACGGCTCCAGCTCCGGATAAAACTGCCGCCGCGCTGTTCCGGCAATGCTCGCCTGCGGTACTCCAGGCTGGCGCATGAGAAGCCCCCAAAAACGGCGGGCCGCGCAGGCCCGCTTTGATCAACGCTGCGCTTTTGCCCGTGTGGCCAGACGCAGCATACGCGATTGTAGTGTCTCCCCGGCGGGAATGCGAAGCTCGTCGGCTGCCTCCAGAGCCTGCTCGCTGGGCCTGCCCAGCAAGAGGCTCGCAAGAATGGCGGCCCCGAAGCTCGCAGGAATGCCCGCGGCAGCGGCCGTTAGAGGGTCTATGCCCATAATGGGCGCGCCCTTGGCGTTCAGGTAGAGCGCAGTGACCGCAAACCCTGCCAGCATGCCGGCAATTGCTCCGGTCCCGGTAAGCCTCTTCCACCAGACACTCATCACAAGAACGGCGAAAAAGGTTCCGGCGCTCAGCGAGAAAGCCTCGATAACCCACCTGAGCGAATCGACGTTCCGGCTTTGGCTGACCACGAACACGCCCACGCAAAGAGCCAGCATGGTGAAGCGCGCGATGAGCAGCCGCCGCCCAGGCGTCGCGGCTTTATTCAGGAAGCCGGCATAGAGATCGTCGCTTACGGAATTGGCAAGCGCCACGAGTTGGGCCGATGCTGACGCCGCGATTGCGGCCAGCGCCGATGCCGCCGCCAGCCCGAAAAAGACCCTGGGCAGGCCGCCGGCAATCGGCAGGATCAGCGCCAGGCTATCGCGCTGGAAGGTCACGCTATGCGCCGCGTTCATTGGGTCGAATTGGTTGCCCGGAAGCGTCACGAGCCCGAGATGCTGCAACAAGCGGCTCCAGGACGGAAGGCTCGGCATGGGAACGCCAACGAGCGCTTCAACCGCCATCGCCTTCGTAAAGAACGCATAGGCCGGTATGGTCAGGACCAGCAATCCGCCGATCACAGCCACCCAGCCCATGGATCGCCGCGTGGACAGGATCGTGGGCGTCGTGCTGAGCCTTGGTATAAACGCCGGATTAGCCGCCACGCCCGCCGCCAGACAGATGACCAGCAGCAGAAAATCGGTCGGGCTGAACGCGCTGAACGCGCGCTCGGAAGGCCGCAAGATGGCCGCAGGCGCCGGCCGCGGCAGGCTTTCGCTCAAGGCTTGAGGCTGAGAGATTGCGACGAGCCCCCGCACGGCTTCCAGCGTTTTCAGCTCCTCAAGCTCGGCGCCATAGGTGAGCTGCGGGAGCGGCAAATTCGTCCGCATCACCGAAACCGAGATCAGCGGCGCGAGAATGCTCAGCACCACGATGAATTGCGCGCCTTGCGTCCAGGTCGCCGAGCGCATGCCGCCCAGGGACACAGTGAGAAACAGGCAGGCGCAGACGATGGCCGCGTAAAAGGCCGCGGGTGGCAACCCGATCCCCAGCACCTGCGGCAAAGGCAGAAGATATCCAAGGATTTTTCCGCCAAGCGCCACCTCCGCCACCAGCACGATAGCGGCCGGCGCGATCATGAGCAGCGCCGCCACGAGCCTCACGTGGTTGCGGCCAAATCGCAGGTGCAGGAACCCCGGCAAGGTATTGGCGCCTGCCTTGCGGAGATGGGGAACGAACAGGACGCCGGTGAGGATCAGCCCAGCAAAGCAGCCGAGCAGGATGGCCAGCGCGTCGATGCCTAGGAAAAAGAACGAGCCGATGCTGCCCAGCAGGATGCTGCCGCCGAATACGGTGCCGCAGAGCGCCAGCGCGTTATAAAACGGCGGCACGCGCTGCCCGGCCAGGAAGAAATCGTCGGCGCCGGTCGTTCTCGTCATGAAGCCGATGGCGATGTAGAAAAGCGCCGGCATGGTCACGATGAGCTGATCGATCGCCTGTGCGGAAAGGCCGAGCTGCTCAAGGACGATGAGCAAAAGCACAAGGCTCGTGTAGGTGCTTGCAAAGATCGCAAAGCCCGATCCGAGCCTTGGATTGACAACCGGCGTGCTGTAATTGAGCGTCATTTCAAAACTGCAGTGTCACGTTATAGGCGCGATCGTTTCTCTGCTGCCCGTTATAGAAGGCGTAGAGAAGGATGGCCAGGACGACAAGCGAGGCGGTGCCGGCCAGGAAGTAGCCTAGCGGGAATTGCATGAAACGATAGGAGTTTAATGCCGGCATGAAAAGGGGCACAAGCAGCGTCAAACCTGCAACGGCGAGCGTCGTCAACAGCGTTAGCTTGCTGATCTGCCGCCAATAGGCTTGCTTAGCGTCCTCGTAAGACATACTTTCGTATTCCTGAGCAAAATATCGCGGTTTTTAGCGGATTAAGGCCGATTCCGATTATCCTATCCTAACTCAAGTATGAGACAAGAGTAACAAGATGGAATTGATTCGTCCCGAACATGCCACCACGATGCGAGAAGGAAACAGGCATGGCTAGGCTCCTGCATCCTGGCACCAAAAGGGTACACATCCGATGACCTCTCATCATGTCATCATTGCGGACGACCATCCGCTTTTCCGCGACGCGCTGAAACAGACGCTGGGCGCGGCGCTGCCCGGCGCCGCGATTACCGAGGTGGGCTCCGTCGAGAAGCTCCTCGAAACGCTCACACAAAACGCGAACGCCGATCTGGTGCTGCTCGATCTCAAGATGCCTGGGGAAAAAGGCGCTGCCTCCCTCTCGGGGCTGACCGGCCTCATGTATTTGCGCAGCCAGCATCCGGACATTCCCGTGGTCGTCGTCTCGGCGAGCGACAATGCCAGCATGATCCGCCGCTGCCTCAACCTCGGCGCCGCCGGGTTTATCTCGAAATCGGCGGCCGTCGACCGGATACGTACAGCGGTCAAGACGGTCCTCGATGGCGGCGTTTGGTTCCCCGACGAGGTGCAAGCAGGCGATGGCGACGAGCTGGGCGAGCTTTCGGCCCGGCTTGCGACGCTGACGCCGCAGCAAGTCCGGGTGCTGTCGATGCTGGGCCAGGGTTTGCTGAACAAGCAAATCGCCTTCGAGCTTTCCGTCTCGGAAGCCACGGTGAAGGCTCATGTCTCGGCCATCCTGCAGAAGCTCGGCGTCGATAGCCGCACGCAAGCCGTGATCGCCGTCAACCGCATCGCCACTGTGGACGGGCATGGCGACGAGCCTGGCGGCGCTTAGGGGCCGGAAAGCGGCTTTTGCACACTTTTCAAGCCGCGGCGCCCCTCTCCGGGCGTCCCCGTCGCCGCGCCGGCTCCCCCCTTCCGGGAAGAAATCATGATTTGCCGCATTCCACCTGAGTGCGGCTTCTATGAGAGATTAGCGCGCCGTTAAGAACGCCCGCAATGCGCGCCTTCTCGCGGCCCGAAAGGAATGCGCCGAAGATCAGCTTCTGGCCGTGGCTCGTAAGCCAAAGCTCGTCATCCGCCTGTTGATGCTCGCAACGCACCCAATATGGGTTGAAATCCCAGCTTTGGACCCTCCCAGCCGAATCGGTACGCGTGAGGGACACCATTTCATCTGTGATCTCCACTTTCTCGGACAAGTGTCCTGGACGGTACTTCCACAAATATACGGCATAACAAAGTGCCGCATCGAAGCACCATAAGGCGGCAAGCCAGCGTCCGCCCAGAGCGAAGAACACAAAAACGCTCACGTAGCTCAGCGCCGCTATGTTGAACAACAGCGCGAGCAAGCCCTTTGGCGGCAGGGCATGTTCGGGAACCAAGGTCGCGGTGAAGATAAGACCGGTTGCGGGAACTTCCGTCGCGGCGCGATCCATGGGGGTGCGAATTTGCATGCGCTCGATCCTTCAAACTCGAACTGTGAGACGAGCTGGTTGAGGGGGGCTGCCGGTCCCCCTCAACCGGCCGCCCCTTCGCAAGCCAACGGGAGGGAAAGCCTCCAAAGGAGCGGAAAAGCGGTCAGTGCATAGTGCGAGACGATCCGGCGCCTTAGCTCAGCTCGCTGTGGCCCTCATTTGCGGATCGCCCAGGGTGCCCCGGAAAGCCGGGCACTATGAGTTGGGAGAAAGGGGGCCTGGAAGTCCGGATCGCGAGGAGGGCGCCGGACATTGCTGCCGGCTGAAGGGCACGATCCAGGCATGCGCTTAGCCTCTCGCATTCGCCGGCTGTTGCCGGGCGAAAGCTGCCAAACTACCCTAATTGGCGCCGCGAAACGGCAGGTCGCGCCTGCGATCACGCGGCATTGGGGTCCGGTGGAACCGGCACACATACCTTCAAGGGACTTCCAGGCCAAATGCGTTACGCCGGGCGCAGAGTGCGCGCCGTAGCGGGCAGATGCAGGCGTAACGCTAAGCGAGAGTGGGAGGGCCGCGGCTTCGATGTGCGAGGCGGGCGATGCTGACGGGGCGCAGCTCGATTGACGGCCGCAAAACCTCCGGATTGGTCAGCCTGCCGATGAGGGCAGCCGGAGCCATCTCAAGGAGGAAGCCCGAGGTGGCGATCCCATCGCAGATTGGGCAGAGCTTGCTCGAAAGCGGCTTTTCAATCTGATTGCCGTTCTCGTCGAACGTAACCAGCGTGAAGCCTGTGCCGGTGCAAATGACAATGGCAGGTTCAGCCGCAGGGGCGCCGTCCGCCAACGCCGGGCCTACGCGCAGCATAAGAGCCGCCATAACGGCCTGGAACACCAAGCTCATTATAGCAACCTGCGTCGTCAGGTGCCGCCAGTGCACCTTGCCGGCCATCCGCCCCTCCAATTTTTCACACGCCTTCAAGACTGCGTTAATCGCCCCGGAGTGTCAATTGCACAGCCAGCGGCACATTGTATCAGGGTATCGGGCTCCCGCGGGTGAATGAACCCAAAAACGGCAGTTGAGCCCGCACCGGCGGGGAAAATGCAAGTTGGCATATCGTGTTCCGGCGTTTTGCTGGCACACCCAGCAGGTGACGCACAGGCTGTCATGGCCGGGCATGGACCCGGCCATCCATGCAGCAAGGAATAGCTCGCGTTTTCAGTGCGTTGCGTGGACAGCAGCGGATCAAGTCCGGCCATGACAGCGGCGGACATTTTGCCGCTTCAACTGCCGGATCTGGGATGAAAGAGCGCCTCCGCGCCTCCAAACCGCTTGCCCCGGCGGAGCCTAAGCATCGAAGGTGTGCATACCACGGCTTCGCGTTTCTCGACGGGAGGCGGCCGAACCTCAGCTATTCCGCCGCGTGCCGCTGAACGATCATTTGCGAGATCAGCGCCCTGAGCGCAGCGGGCTTCAGCGGCTTCGGCAGGAACGAATGCCCCGCCAGCAGCACGGACTGCCGGACCTCCTGGGCGCCGTCCGCCGTCACCACGATGGCCGGGATTGGCGCACAGCACGCCTCGCAAATGTCCTGGATGGCTTCGAGCCCGTTCTCACGGTCCAGATGATAGTCCGAGATGATGATGTCGGGCACGATCTTGGCCGCCTCCAGCTTCTCAATGGCCTGGGCGCTATCGAGGGCGGTGATGACCGGGCAATGCCAGTTGGCGAGCAGGGTGCTCATGCCGTCGATGATGCTGCGGTCGTTGTCGAGGCAAAGCACGATGGCGCCGCGCAGGTTTCCGTATGGCAGAGGCCGCATGTTGAAGGGCCGCGGCTGCTCCTGGTCCAGCCAGCGCGCCATCGGCAAGCCCACCGAAAACACCGAGCCGTGGCCGGGAGCCGATTTAAGATCCAGCTCGTGGCTCAGCACCTTGCACATGCGGTCGACGATGGAAAGGCCGAGCCCGATGCCTGGAACGCCGCGGCTGTTGCCGTCCAGCCGCAGGAACTCCTTGAACACCAATTCGCGCTGGTGCTCGGCGATGCCTGGCCCCGTGTCGTGCACCTCAACGATGAGCGTCTTGCCGCGATGCCTGCAGCCCAGCACCACGCGCCCCTTTTCCTTGTTATATTTCAGCGCGTTGGAGATGAGGTTCTGCAATATCCGGCGCAGGAGCTTCCGGTCCGAGCGGACCAGCGAGTAAGATTGCACGATCGAAAGGGCGATGCCGCGGGACTTTGCAATCGGCTCGAAGTCGATCTGCAACTGATCCAGCAACTCGTTGATCGGGAAGACGGCATATTCCGGCTTCATCGCGCCGCTGTCGAGCTTCGAAATGTCGAGCAGCGCGGTGAGGATTTCCTCGACGCCGTCGAGCGAGGCGTCGATGTTCCGGGCAAGCCGCCCCATTTCGGCCGGCGGCGAACGTTCAAGCAAGCTCGCGGCATAGAGCCTCGCCGCATTGAGCGGCTGCAGCACGTCGTGGCTCGCCGCGGCGAGAAACCGCGTCTTGCTGAGGTTCGCTTCATCCGCCTTGGCCTTGGCGATTGCCAGCTCTTGCGTGCGCGCCTGCACCCGCCGTTCCAGATGCTCGTTGGCCCTTGCCAGCGCTTCGGCGGCGGCTTCGCGCTCGGTGATGTCGGTGTAGGTCACGACGATGCCGCCAAGGGGCATGGCGTTGGTCCGCACCTCCACGACCCGCCCTTCGATGGAGCGCTCGTGGAAGATCTCCATGGTGACTTGGTATTTGGCGATCCGGTCCGCGACCAATTCCTCGACGGCGCTTGGGCTCTCGTGAACGCGCTGCGCCATGTGGCGGACGATCTCGTCGAGCGGCGCGCCGACCCGCCCGAGCTGTGCTGGCAGCATCAGGATTTCGCGGAACTGCCGGTTCCAGCAGATGAGCTGCATCTTCTTGTCGAACACGGCCAGGCCCTGGCCCACATGCTCAAGCGCCGTCTGAAAGAGGTCGCGGTTATATTGCACCGCCTCGGAAGCTTCATCGAGCAGCTTCAGCGCCGACTCCCTGCCGACATTCAGGCGCCGCAGCATCAAGGACATGACGAGACGCGAGGACGGCGCCCCGATGGCGCTCGCAAGCAGGTTCTCGGTGAACTTCAGCGCGTGCATGTCCCCATGCGCCAGCTCCTTCGGGTCCATGCCGCGCATGGCCATGTAGTCGGCGAAAGAGCGCTCCGCCCGCTCCTCGCCCAGATAGCGCGAGGCGGTCGAGATCAGCTCGTTCATGGGAATCCGCGTGCGCCACGGCCTGAACGCGGGCACTCCCGGCAGCGACGGGGGGTCCTCCACGAAGATATTGGTTTGCAGCCTTTCGATCGGCTCAAGCGGCCGCAGGAGCGACACCGTAATCAGCGCCAGAAGGTTCACGAACAGGCTCCAGACCACGCCGTGGGTCAAATGGTCGAAGTGGAGATAGAACAGCATCTCCGGGCGCAGGATCGCAAGACCGAACGGCCCTTGCTTGAGGAAGATGGCGCCGTCGGGAAATCCAGCGATCAGCTTCGGCAGGAGGAGCGTGTAGCCCCAGACCGCAAAGCCCGCGAGCATACCAGCCAGCGCGCCCCGCGCCGTCGCGCGCCGCCACACGAAGCCCAGCAGAAACGCCGGTGCGAATTGGGCGATGGCCGCGAAGGAAAGCAAGCCGATCTCGGCCAGGGAGGATTTCTCGATGGTGTCGTAGAGGCCGTAGGCAAGCAGGATGATCGCCAGGATCGAGGCGCGCCTGATATTCAAGAGCAGCCGGCTCATATCTCCGCTGCCCTCGGCGCCCGCCGTGTGGCGCTTCAGGATGATTGGCAGGAGCAGGTCGTTGCAGACCATGATCGACAGCGCCACGGTCTCCATCACGACCATGGCGGTCGCCGCCGACAGCCCGCCCAGGAAGGCCAGGAAAGTCAGAATGTGGTTGCCCGAGTAGAACGGCAGCGCCAGCAGGTACATATCGGGGGGAACGTCGGTGCCCGAGAACCTCAAGATGCCCGCGATGGCCACAGGCACGACAAAAATGTTGATGGCAATCAGATAGAACGGAAACAACCAGAACGCCTTCTTGATCTCCTCCTCGGAGACATTCTCGACGAAGGTGACGTGGAACTGCCTTGGCAGCAGGAAAATGCAGACGAAGCTGAGCCATGTCACGGTCAGGAGCGCCCCGCCGTGAATGCCGTGCTCGAACAGCCGCGTGATTTCGGGCTTGGCCGCCGCCTGGGCCATGAGCGGGCCGATGCCGCCGAACATGAAGAAGACGATCCCGATGCCGACGGCAAGGAAGGCTGCGAGCTTGACCACCGACTCGACCGCGATGGCCAGCATGAGCCCGCGCTGGTGCTCGGTGGCATCGGTTTGGCGCGCGCCGAAAAGGATGGCGAAGGCTGCCAGGACGAGCGCGATCAGGAGCGCCATGTCGACCGGCAGGAACTTGAGCATACTGGCTTCCTGCGCCGGATAGCCGAAAATCAGCTCAATCGACTGCGCAATCGCCTTAAGCTGTAGCGCGATATACGGCAGGAGCCCCACGACCGCGACCACGGTCACGATTGCCGCCACGGCCGGGTTCTTGCCATAGCGCGCGGCGATAAAGTCGGCGATGGAGGTAATGTTTTGCGTCTTCGTCAGCAATATGATCCGGCGCAGAAGCGGCGCCGCCAGCGTAAAGGCGGCAATCGGACCAAGATAAACGGCAATGAAATCGAGCCCTTTTGCTGCAGCCGAACCTACGCTCCCGTAGAAGGTCCAAGAGGTGCAGTAGACGCCGAGGGCAAGCGCGTAGACATAGGGCCGCCCCGTCAGCGAGGTTTTCCTCCGTCCGGCGCGATCTCCCCAGTAGGCGATGCAGAATAGCCCGCCTATATACAGGAACGACAACGCTACGATAATCCAGCCGTCGATCATACCTAACTCAACTTAAGCGCCGGAACAGTCTTATAGGGGGTGCCTGTCCGCTTTCCTCCCACGCGCTCTGGCCATTTTAGAACCATTATAGCATTCCCGGGAAGCCTGCACCATTTCCATTCCGCCTTCTTTCTGTTTCTTTTCAATTTGTTGAAGACTCCGCCTGCTTCATAAGCGATATTTCAAGCTGCGTGCTTCATTTCCAAAGCCGGCCTGGCGAGGGATTGAACTCCACCATCTCAAGCTGCACTTAAATTTGGAATAAGGAGGCGGAGAATTCCATGGCCTACGATTACGTCATTATCGGGGGCGGGTCCGCTGGATGTGTGCTGGCAAACCGGCTCTCCGCAGATCCTGGGGTCAAGGTGGCCCTTCTGGAGGCAGGCCCGCGCGACAAGAATTTCCTTATTCATATGCCCGCCGGCTATCCGGCGCTTATGAAAACCGGCATTGTCGACTGGGGCTATAATACCGAGCCGCAGGCCGGAATGAACGGGCGGCGGCTGTTCTGGCCGCGCGGCCGGGTGCTCGGCGGGTCGAGTTCCGTGAACGCCATGATCTATATAAGGGGCGTGCCGGGCGATTACGATGTCTGGGCGCAGCTCGGCAATCGAGGCTGGTCCTGGGACGATGTCCTGCCCTATTTCAAGAAATCGGAGACCTACCTGCCTGGCGCTGACGGCTATCACGGCAGCGATGGCCCGCTCAAGGTTTCGCGGCCCGGCATCGCGAACCCGCTGACTATTGCCTGGATCGAGGCGGGCAAGCAGGCGGGCTACCCCTATACCCCCGATTTCAATGGCGCGAGCCAGGAGGGCTTCGGCCCCATCGATTGCACCGTGGCCGATGGCCGGCGCGCGAGTGCCGCCGCCTGCTACCTGACGCCAGCCTTGGAGCGCCCCAATCTTACCGTCATCCCCCGGGCGCAGGCCACGCGCATCCTTGTCGAAAACGGCCGCGCCGTGGGCGTGGAATACGCCAGCAAAGGGCAACGGCAGGAAGTCCGCGCGGAGCGGGAGGTGATCCTGTCCGGCGGCACGATCAACTCTCCCCAGCTTCTGCTGCTCTCGGGCATTGGCCCTGCCGACGAAATCGCGGCGCATGGCATCGAGCCCGTCCACGGCCTGCCGGGCGTCGGCAAGAACCTGCAGGACCACCTGCACGGGGCGGTCAAGCACAACTGCACCAAGCCCGTATCGCTCTACTCGGTGTTCAAGCCCACCGCCCTGCCCCGCCACATCCTGCACTACCTCTTTACGCACAAAGGCCCGGCGGCGACCATGGGCCTGGAATCGCTCGCATTTCTCAAGAGCCACGAGGGGGTGGCGGCGCCGGACATCGAATTCCACTTTGTGCCGGCCCTCTATGCCGACCACGGCCGCAAGATCATCTACCGGCACGGCTTCATGGGCTACTACAACATGCAACGGCCGGAAGCGCGCGGGCAGATCGCGCTCAAATCCGCGGACCCGCTAGCGCATCCCGCCATCCAACCCAACTACCTGCAAAACGAAGCCGATTTGCGCACCTTGCGGGAGGGCTTCAAGATCGTCCGCGACGTGTTCCGCCAGACGGCATTCGACCCGTACCGCGGCGACGAGCTGGTGCCGGGTGCAAAAGTCCAGACGGACGCCGAGATCGACTTGTATCACCGCGCCACTGGCGAGACGCTCTATCACCCCGTGGGAACCTGCAAGATGGGGCAGGACGAAATGGCCGTGGTGGACGAGCGGCTCAAGGTGCGCGGGCTCGAAGGTTTGCGCGTGGTGGATGCGTCCGTCATGCCGCGCCTCGTTAGCGGCAACACGAACGCGCCTACCATCATGATCGCGGAGAAGGCCGCGGATATGATTTTGGGGCATGCGCCGGCGCGCTCCGCCGGGACGCAGGCAAAGGCCGCGTAACTGTCCTACGGCGCTTCGATGGAGTGGCCGTACCAGTAGATGCAGTCGTTGCGCTTAGCTTCGTTTTGCTGCTCCTTGCTAGCGGCGATCTGCCGGCAATAGGCCAGGCCGGGCGGGCTGCCGTTTTTGGCAGGGGCGGCGTTTATCGTGGCAAGCCATTCCGGCTGCTTGTGATCGTCACAGTCCTTGCCATCGCCGTTGAACATGGCGATAAGGCCGCCGCCGGTGAAGGTGCGGCCGAAGGCTACAATTTCCTCGGTTGCCCGGCAGGTGGCGAAGGCAGGGGAACAGGCGGCCGCGGCTAGCGCGAGCAAAGCCAGAACGTGTCTCATGGAGCAATTCCCGCTTACGTTGTGCAGAACCGGATTAGCCGGTTCTCCTACGAGGTCAAAGTTATTGTTTTACCTTTCCACGGACATAAGTTCACGCCGCCGTGATTTGCTCGTGAGCGAACTTCCACAACCGCTTTGAATAGTCAGTAGAACAATGCGCCACCGCAATATCGTTACGCAGTAATACTTACGACTGCCAAGCTCCAGCTCACCATTTCGCGCGTCTGTTCTTAGTCCGCAGAAGGTATAATTGCCGAACCGTTCAAGCGGGGCGCACCATTCTATATGAAAACTGGCAAGTCCTTGGCCCGCTTGCCGGCTCGAAAAACCAGGATGGGAGGAATTCATGGCCGCTACCTCATACGGAATCGATTCGCTTACCGAGGCCGAACACAGCCGCCAGCTCCGCCGCGCGGTGATCGCAAGCACCATCGGCACCACCATCGAGTGGTACGATTTCTTCCTCTATAGCGTGGTGACGGGCCTGGCCTTCGCGAAGCTCTACTTCCCGCATTCCGATCCGCTGATCGGGACGCTGGAGGCCTTCGGCATCTACGCAGTGGGCTTCGTGGCGCGGCCCGTGGGTGCTGCGATCTTCGGCCATTATGGCGACCGTATTGGGCGCAAGGCCGCGCTGATTGCCACGCTGCTGCTGATGGGCATCGCCACCTTCCTGGTGGCCTTCGTGCCAACCTACGCGGAAATCGGCATCTGGGGCGCGGTCATCCTCGTCGCGCTGCGCTTCATCCAGGGCGTGGGCGTCGGCGGCGAATGGGGCGGCTCGGTGCTGCTCTCGATGGAATGGGCACGGACCAACGGCAACCGCGGCTTCATCGCCTCCTGGCCGCAGTTCGGCGTGCCGGCCGGCCTGTTCCTCGCCAACCTCGCTGTGCTGGCCTTCAGTACGATTTCCGGGGACCAGTTCCTGGTTTGGGGCTGGCGCATTCCCTTCCTGCTCAGCATTGTGCTCGTGGCCATCGGCCTCTACATCCGGCTCGGCATCCTGGAGACGCCAACCTTCCGGAAGCTCGCGGCGGAGAAGAGGCTGGTGCAGGCGCCAGCCCTTGAGGTGATCCGCCGGCAGCCGATGGAGATCGTCCTCTCCGCGTTGGTGCGCATGGCCGAGCAGGCGCCGTTCTATATCTTCACCGCCTTCGTCTTCTCCTACGGCACGACCGTTCTTGGAGTGCAGCGCGACCTCATCCTTACCGCCGTTCTCACCGCCTCGGTCATCGCGCTGTTCGCGATACCCTTCTTTGGCTATCTCTCGGACCGGATCGGCCGCAAGCGCATGTACGTGCTGGGCGTGCTCACGACGGGCGTGTTCGGCTTCGTCTACTTCGCGCTGCTGAATACCGCGATCCCCGGCCTGATCTTCCTTGCCATCATGATTTCGCTTGTTCCGCACAATATGATGTATGGGCCGCAGGCAGCCCTCATCGCGGAGTCGTTCACCGGGCGCCTTCGTTATAGCGGCGCTTCGCTCGGCTACCAACTCGCCTCGGTGATCGCGGGCGGGCCGGCGCCGCTGATCGCCACGTGGCTGTTCGCGCAGTACAAGTCGGGCTACGCCATCGCGCTCTATATCCTGGCTTGCAGCGTTGTGAGCCTCGTGGCCGCCGCGTACCTCAAGGATTATACGAACAAGGATATCTCGGCGGAGTACGACGAGGCGCACCGCACGCCGGCCGCCGTCCCGGCGGAGTGATGGCCCGCCGGTGTCATCCCGTGCCAGGCGCAGCCCGAAGCCTTGCGGCGCAGACACGAAATCGCAAAGGGCGGTGGCGTTTGTGGTGGTCCCGGATACAGCGCATGTGCCGCTCCGGGGCGACGGCCGCAAGACTTGAGACGGAGGCGATTTGCCTCCGCTTAACCATTCCGCAGCCTGTTTCCGCATGGCTTGGCCCGCCTTTTCAATTTGAGCCAGTTTAGCAGAAGTGCTTTGACGAAGCGTTAAGCCGGATAAGCCGCTGATTTTGCTGGAGCGTTTCCGCTAGCGGAGCCACGCCTCGCGGTTAATGCGCGAGTTGCGGATATATTTATGG
>CAVXDM010000044.1:0-121330 GCA_963760455.1 uncultured Alphaproteobacteria bacterium | reverse complement strand
TCATCGCGAGTTCCACAACGGCCGGGGCGGCCTGCCCTTCTGGATGCATAAGACTGCGCCCCCTCACCCTGCTTCGATCCCCATGGGAGGGGGACGGTGTGGCACGCTCCGGGCGCTATTCAGGGGTCCCTTCTCCACCAGCATCCGCTTGCGGATGCTGGCACGTTGGGATGCAAGCTCTCCAAGGCGAGCTTGCGGGGAGAAGGACAGGATGAGGGGAGATTTGGCTGTTCATTACCGCAGCCGTGATTAAATCGACGTCCTCACGCCTGCATCTTTAGATCAAGCGCGGCCGGAAGTAACCGAGAGCAGCGTTTCGCCAGCGGCCTTGACTTCGTTGTCCTCGCCGGCGCGTTTGATGTTCACGCCCGTGAAAGCGCCGCAGCATCCGCAGTTGATATAGCGCTGAACGCCCTTATCGTAGCCGAACCCGTACTCGACATCCTTCACGCTGAGCGAAGTGCTTCCGCAGCAGGGGCAAGCGACGCTGTCCGGTGAACACCGGCCAAATTGCTGGGCTGTCTCAAGCCAAAGCTCGAAAGGAGCTGGTGAAGTCTCGGTCATGCAACGTGCCTCCCGCTTTGTTTCTTGGGCGTTGCCGAGATCTCCTACGGATATCTTCCACCCCGCGGGCAAATTCCTTCACACGCTGTGTGCTCAGCTCCACCGTACTGATTATCTAATCAGTGTTGCAGCAGCACGCCCCGCAAGCAAGAGTTTATTCGGCCCGCACCTTACGTTTGATAAACTTTTCCAAGCAAAAGCGGTATGCTTGCAACAAAATGCGCAGGTATGGCTTCGCCGTGCAGTTTGTTCCACAAACTGCACGCGGCTGGTTGCATAAAGTTCCAGCGTGTCGAGGCGAAGCGCAAAAAATTGCCGCGACAAACCGGTGCACCGGTGCCAAAGCGGGCCTGTCAAACTAAGGGAATCTCCCCTCACCCCAGCACGCCATCCGGCCTTATGTCAGCGCGCATGCGCCTTCTCGGGGACGACGCTTCGGCTTTGCCAGCAGCGTATGAGTTCAACTGCCGGATCCAGGGGCAACCGGCTTGGTATCAGGCTGCGGCAAGATTACGCAAGACGTAATGCAGGATGCCGCCGCTTTTGAAGTAGTTCAGCTCGTCGAGCGTGTCGATCCGGCAGATGAGCGGCACATCCTTCGCCGTCCCGTCCGCGAAAGCGATATGCGCCGCGATCTTCGCCTGCGGAGACAGGCTGGCGATGCCCTTGATCGTCACCGTCTCGTTGCCCTTGAGCCCAAGCTCCTGCCAGGACATGCCCTCCTCGAACACCAGCGGCAGCACGCCCATGCCTACGAGGTTAGAGCGATGGATGCGCTCGAAACTCTGGGCGATCACCGCGCGCACGCCAAGCAGGCGGGTGCCCTTCGCGGCCCAGTCGCGGCTCGATCCCGTGCCGTATTCGCGGCCGGCGAAGATCGCAAGCGGGGTGCCTTCGGCCTTGTAGCGCATGGCGGCGTCGTAGATCGCCAGTTGCTCGCCATCGGGATAATGGACGGTCACGCCGCCCTCGACGCCCGGCACCATCTGGTTCTTGATGCGGATATTGGCGAAGGTGCCACGCATCATGACCTCATGATTGCCGCGCCGGGCGCCGTAGGAGTTGAAGTCCGCGGCGGCGACGTTGTGGTCGAGAAGATAGGTTCCCGCGGGGCCGGTCCTCTTGATGAAGCCGGCCGGGCTGATATCGGTCGGTCGTGATGGAGTCGAGGAAGAGGCCCAGCACGCGCGCGTTCTCGATATCGGTAAGCGCCGCCAGCACGCCGGCCGTCAGGTCTTCGAAATACGGCGGGTTCCGCACATAGGTGGAGTCCTTGTCCCATTCGTAGGTCTGGCCGGTCTTGGAGCCGCCAACGGACCGCCAGCGCTCGTCGCCCTTGAAGACGTCCGCATAGCGCGCCTTGAACATATCGGGCGTGACGTAAGTGCGGACGAATTCGGCAATTTCCCCGGATGAAGGCCAGATGTCCTTGAGGAAAACCGGCGCGCCGTCCTTGCCGGTGCCAATCGGATCGGCCGTGAGGTTCAGCTTCATCGTGCCCGCCAGCGCATAGGCGACGACCAGCGGCGGCGACGCCAAGTAGTTCGCGCGCACGTCCGGATTGATGCGGCCTTCGAAATTGCGATTGCCGGAGAGAACGGCTGCCGCGATGAGATCGTTCTGCTGGATGGCCTTCGAGATCGCTTCGGGGAGCGGCCCGGAATTGCCGATGCAGGTCGTGCAGCCGTAGCCGGCGAGGTTGAAGCCAAGTGCGTCGAGATCGCTCTGCAGACCGGATTTGGTCAGGTAATCGGTGACAACCTGGCTGCCGGGCGCGAGCGAGGTCTTTACCCACGGCTTCGGCTTGAGGCCCTTTTCGGCGGCCTTGCGGGCAAGCAGGCCCGCTGCCATGAGGACGTTTGGGTTCGAAGTGTTGGTGCACGAGGTGATCGCCGCGATGACAACGTGGCCGTCCGCGATCCTGTAGCTCTCGCCCTCCACCGCGCCGGATTTTTCGAGGGGCTCGACAGTTCCGCCGCCCTCGCTGACCATATTCGCCGCTTGGCCGCCGGGCGTCATGTTCCGCATGTCCGCCAACGCATCGGCGAAGCCTTCCGCCGCGCGGGCAAGCGGCACGCGATCCTGCGGGCGGCGCGGGCCGGCGAGGCTCGGCTCGACGGTCGAGAGATCGAGTTCGAGGGCGGATGTGAAAACAGGGTCCGCGGAGCCCGCATCGCGCCACATTCCTTGTGCTTTGGCGTATGCTTCGACGAGCGCAACGCGATGCGGATCGCGGCCGCTAGACCTGAGATAATTTATCGTATCCTTGTCCGCCGGGAAGAAGCCGCAAGTCGCGCCGTACTCAGGCGCCATGTTCGCCATCGTCGCCCGGTCTTCGAGCGACAGCGAGTTCGAGCCCGTGGCCGGCATATTCGACGAATTTGCCGACCACGCCCTTCATGCGCAGCATTTGCGTGACCGTCAGAACGAGGTCGGTGGCGGTCACGCCCTCACGCAGAGCGCCCGTGAACCGGAAGCCGATGACCTCAGGGATCAGCATGGAAATCGGCTGGCCCAGCATTGCCGCCTCGGCCTCGATGCCGCCCACACCCCAGCCCAGCACCGCGAGGCCGTTGACCATGGTCGTGTGGCTGTCCGTGCCCACAAGCGTATCGGGGAAAGCTTGCGTAACGCCGCCCTCCTCCTTCGTCCACACCGTCTGCGCGAGATATTCGAGGTTCACTTGGTGGCAGATGCCGGTTCCGGGCGGCACGACGCGGAAATTCGCAAACGCGGAGGCGCCCCAGCGCAGGAACTCGTAGCGCTCCTTGTTGCGCTGGTATTCAAGATCGGCGTTGATCTGGAACGAGCGCGGGCTGCCGAAGCTGTCGACCATCACGGAATGGTCGATGACGAGATCGACCGGCACCAGCGGGTTGATCTTGGCGGTGTCGCCATGAAGGGCGGTCATTGCGTCGCGCATCGCAGCCAAATCCACCACCGCGGGCACGCCGGTGAAGTCCTGCATGAGGACGCGGGCAGGCCGGAACGCGATTTCGCGCGTGGAGCTTCTGCTCGCGAGCCATTGCGCCATGGCGCGGATGTCTTCCGCCGTGACCGTGCTGCCGTCCTCGAAGCGCAGGAGGTTTTCGAGAAGCACCTTCAGCGAGTAAGGCAGGGTGGCAATTCCCGGCAGACCGTTGGCCTCGGCATCCGGCAGCGAGAAATACTCATAGGCCTTGCCCTCGACGGTAAGCGTTTTGCGGGAGCGGAAGCTGTCCAGCGAGCGTGGGGTTAAGGGGGTCACAGCAGATTCTCCATAAACATGCAAAAAAGCGGCTTGTGAGCGCAACATGCCCTAATCTAAAGATAGGCGGCATGCGCAAACTGGGCGAGAACCCTTCCTTGGTAAAAATCGAGCCAACCAGTAAATTAAACCTGAAGTTTAGTCGCGCCCCGGCCGTTGAGGCCGTGGTGGCGGAGGGGCTGGCTTGTCAGAGGGGCGGCCGGACGGTCGTGTCCGGCATTTCGTTCAAGGTGCAGGCGGGCAGCGCGCTGGCGCTTCGGGGGCCGAACGGGTCGGGCAAGACGACGCTGTTGCGCACCATCGCGGGATATTTGCAGCTAGCCGCTGGGCGCATCGAAGTAAAAAGGCCCACCGGTTACGGCTCCAAGCCGGGCGATGAGGGTGCGTATCACTATATCGGCCATACGAACGGCATAAAGCCGCGGCTCTCGGTCATCGAGAATGTGAGCTTCTGGCAGCGCTATTACAGCGGCGGCGAGGACATCGAGGCGGCGGAGGATGCGCTTGAAGCGTTCGCCCTGCTGAACCTCGCGAGCTTCAGCGCCGGCCATCTTTCGCAGGGACAGGCGCGCCGGCTTGGCCTCGCGCGGCTTATGGCTGCGCACCGTCCGGTCTGGCTGCTCGACGAGCCGCAGGCGGCGCTCGACGTGGCCTCGACCAGGCTGCTCGAAATCGCCATCGCCTCTCACCTCGCCTCGGGCGGGCTCGCCATCGTTTCAACCCACCTCGACCTGGCCCTGCCTGACGCCCAAGTGCTGGAACTCGGCAAGCCGGGGGCAGTCCAATGAACGCATTTCTCGCACTCCTGAGCCGGGATCTCCGCCTTGCCGTCCGCCAGGGCTCGGCGGTGGGCACTGCGCTTGGCTTTTATCTCGTCGCCGTCGCCATCATCCCGCTCGGGCTGGGGCCGGACCTGAACCTCCTGAGCCGGATCGCGCCGGGCATCCTATGGATTTCTTTCCTGCTCTCAGCCGTTCTATCCGTCGATGCACTGTTTCAGGAGGACCGCGATGACGGATCGCTCGACGCGCTGGTTTTGGGGCCGCTTCCCGCAGAGCTTATCGCGGCCTCGAAAAGCGTTGCCCATTGGGTAACGACATGTGTGCCCTTGATCGCCGTAACCCCGCTGGCCGGGCTATTGCTCAACATTCAGGCGGAAGCGCTGCCCAAGCTGCTGGCGGCGCTCTTGGCCGGAACCGTTGGGGTCAGCTTCGTCGCGGGGGCCGGGGCAGCACTCACGCTGGGCTTGCGGAAAGGGGCGCTGCTGCTACCGCTCCTCATTTTGCCGCTTTTCATCCCCTTCTTGATCTTCGGCGTGGGAGCGATGGCAGCCTCGCCCGGAGCGTTCGAGCAAAGCATGCTCTTGCTTTTTGCTCTATCTCTGTTTTCAGTGGCAGCGATGCCATTTGCTGCTGCCCAAGCTCTTCGCTTGGGGCTAGAGTGAGCTTATATCGGCGCTAAATGCTGGGAAAAGTCCGAATGTCCGAAGTCTCGGAACCTCAATCGATGGGTTTTTGGCGTATTGCCGCGCTGGCCAACCCCTCCGCCTTCATGCGGCTTAGCGGCAAGCTTTTGCCGTGGCTCATTGGCATCACGGTGGTGCTCTTTGTGGTGGGACTCACCATGTCTTTCCGCGCGCCGCCGGACTACCAGCAGGGCGAGACCGTGCGGATCATGTTCATCCATGTGCCGGCCGCGTGGCTCTCGATGGCCTGCTATTCGCTCATCGCCATATCGTCGGCGGGCTATCTGATCTGGAGGCACCCGCTGGCCGACGTCTCGGCCAAGGCCGCGGCTCCCATCGGCGCTACATTCACGCTGCTGGCGCTGCTCACCGGCTCGCTCTGGGGCAAGCCAATGTGGGGCGCCTATTGGGTTTGGGACGCGCGGCTGACCTCGGTTCTGATCCTGTTCTTCCTTTATCTGGGCCTGATCGCGCTCAGGCAGGCAATTGACGATCCGGGCAGGGCCGGCCGCGCCGCCGCGCTCCTGAGCCTGATCGGCGCCGTGAATATTCCCATCATCAAGTTCTCGGTGAATTGGTGGAACACGCTGCATCAGCCCGCGAGCGTGATCCGGATGGGCGGTCCAACGATAGATCCGTCCCTGCTTATTCCGCTGCTCGTCATGGCCATCGCCTTCACCGTGCTTTTCGTCGCGCTGCATATGAAGGCGATGCGCGCCGAGATTTTGCGGCGGCGTTGCGAGGCGATGATCGCCGTCCATGTGCGCGGCGGCGGGGAGGCAGCCAATGCTTGATCTAGGTCCGCACGCAGGTTTCATCTGGATATCGTATGGAGCAGCCGCGCTCCTGATCGCGGGCCTGATCTTTTGGACCTGGTTCGGTGAACGCGAGCAGCGGCAGCGTCTCGCCGATCTGGAGCGCCGGGGCTTGCGGCGCAGGTCTTCGCAGCAGGAGCTTTAGGACTGAACATGAGTGTAAGCGCCTCACCAGAGGAAACGCCGGGCAACGCGAAGCCCAAGACCACGCTGCTTTTGCCGCTCATTATTGTTGCAGCGTTTATGGTCTTTCTTCTTTATTTTCTTGTTTCCAAGAAGGTGGAAGAGTTATCCCATTTGCCGTCGCCATTGATCGGTAAGCCGGTGCCCGAATTCGCGCTTGCGCCGATTCCTAATGCCATGGGCGACAGCGGCCCCATTCCCGGTCTTTCCTCGGCCGCGTTCAAAACTGGCAAGGTCAGCATTTTGAATGTCTGGGCCACTTGGTGCGCGCCTTGCGTGGCCGAATATCCGCTTTTGATCGAGCTGAGCCAGCAAGGTGTCCCAATCTACGGCATTTATTACAAAGACAAGCCCGAGGCCGCTCGCCGATTTCTCGCGACCCACGGCAATCCGTTCCGCGCCATAGGAGCCGATGAGAGCGGCTTCACGGCCATCGATTTCGGCGTCTACGGCGTGCCAGAGACGTTCGTGATCGACGGCGATGGCAAGATCGCCTTCCGCTATCCTGGGCCGCTTAGCCCGGAAGTCATCGAGGAAAAGATCATGCCCGCCATCAAGAAGGCGGAGCGGGGAGCGGGCGGGCGTTCTTAAGTCAAGCGGTCATTGCGAGCGAAGCGAAGCAATCCAGGGCTAGCCTTTGATGCTGATGGGTCGCTACAGAGGCCGAAGCCGGATCGCAACGACGGCTTTATAGCGGCTGGCGCAGCTTGATAGCCGCCGCAAGCGTGCCTTCGTCGAGATAATCCAGTTCGCCGCCGATGGGCACGCCGCGCGCAAGCCGCGTAATCTTCAGTGGCAGGCCTTCCAGCTCCGACGCCAGGTAATGCGCGGTCGATTGGCCCTCGACGGTTGCGTTCAGCGCCAGGATGATCTCCCGCACCTCGGGCGCATGTGCGCGCTCCACCAACTTCGCGATGGAAAGATCGTCCGGCCCGCGCCCGTCGAGCGGCGACAGCGTGCCGCCCAGCACATGGTAGCGAGAGGGCACGATGCCGGCTCGCTCCAGCGCCCAGAGGTCGCCCACCTCCTCCACCACGCAAATCAGCGAAGTGTCGCGCGCCGGGTCCTGGCAGATGGCGCAAGGCTGCTGCGTGTCGATGTTTCCGCATTCCTTGCAGATCGCGATCTTTTCGGCAGCGAGGCCCATGGCGCGCGCGAGCGGCAGCAGCAACTGTTCGCGCTTTTTGATGAGATGCAGCGCCGCGCGGCGGGCCGAGCGCGGGCCAAGGCCGGGCACGCGGCTCAGCAATGCGATCAGCTCCTCAATCTCGGCGCCGGAGGTTTTTTTCTGCGGTGCGGCCATGCGCCTTAGGTAACGAATGGCGGCCCGATGCGCAACTGCCCGATCTGCCCGCTGTGTAGTATGTCCTCGCTGAAAAGCCGCTCGCGGTCTGCTTCAAGCGCGGCAGGCAGCCCGCGCATACGAACTGCTCAAGCCGCCATTGCGCCGATGACAGGCAAAGCGCGCGCAATGGGCTCAGCGCCGGCGAGCCTTTCGTAAAGTTCGGCGATAGCCATAAACTCGCGCCGCAGGCTGGCGTCCCTTATCCTTTCCGCGAAAAGACGGGTCTCCTTGGCGCGCTGGCTCCAGCCAGGATCGCCGCTCCTCACGACCGGCAATAGGTCGAGCCCGGCGGGCCGGCATCCCTCGAATTGCCTGGGCGGCATCCATCGGGCCGTCGAAAGAAAGCCGCGCGCCTGCTCGTTATACGCTTCCGCCTCAACGCAGCTCTGGCGAAGCCCCGCCAGCTCCCAATTGCATTGCTCCGCAAGCAATCTTGACGCCCGGCCAATGGCCGAAGCCTTCTCTAACGGCATCATTCCTCCCCCAACGCAAACCGGTCCCGGCCGGTTACGCGCCAACGAATGTGCCCACCCGAACAATGGCCGCGCCCAGGCCATACATTCTGCGGAACCCCTCATTTCCTGCTGGATGAATAACAGCCTCAACCTTGTGCGAAACTTGCAGCCTGGAATCGCAGAGATGCGGCATTTCGCGCGGAAGGTGCAAGCCGGACGTGTCGCAGTGCCGTCGCGAGGCGCGGCTTGCGGGGGTTGGCGGAATGGACTGGGGGCATCTACCCCACCCCTCTCCCCATGGGCGAAGGGACGTCCTTCGCAACGGTTGTGAGGGCGTCCCTTCTCCCATTGGGAGAAGGCTGGGGTGAGGGGTAACTGCCCTCAGTCGTCCATGCCGCACCCTCGCATCGACCAATTCCTATGCTCGCGCGCGCCCCACGCGGCATTATGGCTTAACGACAACCTTGCCCTTGATTTGCCGCTTCTCGATCATGCGGATGGCCTCGGCGGTTTTCTCAAGCGGGAATACATGGTCGATATGCGGGCGGATTTCGCCCTTGGCGCACCAGTCCACGAGCCGTGTCATCTGGCTCGTAAACGCATCGGGATTGCGCTTCACATGGCGGCCCCAGAACACGCCGATCAGCTCGCAGGACTTCAGCATCACCACGTTCAGCGGGATTTTGGGGATCTCGCCCGCCGCGAAGCCGATCACGAGGTAGCGGCCGCCCCAGTCCATGCCCCGGAGCGCAGGCTCCGCGTAAGGGCCGCCGATGCAATCGAAGACGATATCCGGGCCATTTCCGCCATTGAGGCCGCGCACCGTTTGTTTGACGTCGATGTCCGTCAAGTTGAGGAGCTGGCGCGCGCCGCGCTCCTTGCACAGCTTGAGCTTTTCGTCCGAGGTGCCCGCCGCAATCGCATTTGCGCCGAGCCGCAGCGCAACCTCCACGGCGGCGAGCCCCGCCCCGCCCGTCGCGCCAAGGATCAGCACCGTTTCGCCGGGCTTCAGCCGTCCGCGATCCTCAAGGCCGTGCAAAGCCGTGCCGTAGGCAATCGGGACCGCCGCGGCTGCTTCATCGGAGATGCTGTCCGGCAGCGGGATCACGGCTCCGGCGGGCGCGACCACCTCCTCGCGGCAGCCATTATAGCCGATGTACGCTAGCACGCGCTGGCCAACACTCAGGCCCTCGACGCCCGGCCCGATGGCGGCAACGGTGCCCGCGACCTCGCCGCCGGGCGAAAACGGCAGCTCTGGCCGGTTCTGATACTTCCCGTACAGCACCAGCGTGTCGAAAAAATTGAGCGAAATGGCCGACACACGGATCGCCACCTCGCCCTCGCCAGGGGTGGCGGCCGGCAATTCGCAGAATCTCAAGCGCGTCCGGGCCATCGAGAGACTTGCATAGGACTGCTTTCATCGCCTACCTCAGTGAAAACAAAGCCAATCGCATCCGCGCGGTGCGCGTGTACGATGGCCAGACCCACACTTTACGCGAAAAGGCGCATGGATGCGCGGATACTTTGCCATCGGAGCGGAACGGATATCGAAGCCCTTGAACCTGGGCAACCTGCTACGCTCGGCTCATGCCTTCGGCGCGAAATTTTTCTTCACCATCGGCGCGCATCCGAAGGCGTTCGAGGCGCACTCGGATACCTCCAAGGCTTCCCACCATTTGCCAATCTATCATTGGGCTAACGCGGGCGAGATGGTCTTGCCGCTTCGCTGCAAGCTGGTCGGCATCGAGCTGATCGAGGGTGCGACAGATTTACCCGCCTTCCGCCATCCAATGCACGCGGCCTACGTGCTTGGACCCGAGCTTGGCGTGCTTTCGGACGAGCTTCTTTCGCGTTGCGACTACACGATCAAAATTCCGACTGCTTTCTGCATAAACGTCGCCATGGCCGGAGCGATCGTCATGTACGACCGTGTACGCAGCCTGGGGACATATCCAGACCGGATGGCTCCTGCGGCGGACAAGTCCGGCAAACACACCTCAAGCCGGTAAGCGGCATTCTATCACTTGACTGCTCAGCCGGCCGTCGGCAAAGCCTAGCTTGCGAAGAACGGGAATCCAAAAAATGCAGGTTCGTCTGCTCCTTCCGGTATTGCTCATGGCAGTTTTGGCCCCGCTTGCCGCCGCCCAAGACTACGATGCCCAGCCGCAACCGGCTCCGCAGCCGCAGCAGCCGGTCAAGCCGCCCAAGCCAGCCGTCGCGAAGCCGAAGCCAGCCGCTGCGCCCAAGAAGCCCACTCCTGCGGTCGTGGCGGCGCCCGCTGCTGCTCCCGTCGCCTCTGTCCCGAAGGCCCGCCTCCTCGAAAAGATTGGGGACTGGTCGGTGTTCATCCACGAGGACTCGGCCGGCCGGGTTTGCTTTGCCGCTTCCGCGCCGACGGACATGCAGCCCAAGGCGGCGACTGCAAAGCGCACACCCGTGGTGTTCTACGTCACTGCCTGGAAGAAGGACGGCGTGCGCAACGAGATCAGCGTCAAGCTCGGCTATCCGATCAAGCCGAAATCGGCGGCGGCGGTTACGGCCGGCGGAGCCAGCTTCACGCTGCCTAGCGATGACGACAAGGCCTATACCAAGGATTTGGCCGACGAGCAGAAGCTTCTGGCAGCGATGTCGGGCGGCGGCTCCATGGTCGTGAAGGCAACTTCGGCCAAGGGCACGGCAACCACCGATCAATACTCGCTGGAAGGGTTGGCTGCTGCCGTGCAGAAGGCGCAGCAGGCCTGTTTGTAGCAAGGGCTTTCGCCGCTACTCCGCCGAAGTCCTGACCCGTCATTGCTGCGGAGCGAAGCAATCCTGGGGCCGCAGGCGCAGCGCGCAATATCTGGATCGCCACGGCCGCCAAGGCTGCCTCGCGATGATGGTGTTGTGCGTTGGAACTTTCGCGGGCCGTACTGACTGGTTGCGAACTATTTTGATTCCCTCGGGGACCGTCTGCAGGCGCCTGGTTATTATCCTTTGCCGGGGGCGTAGCCGCCCGCGCGGCCGTGTATTGGCGGCTTCCGAGAGGAAACAAAGATGACCGACGCAACGATAACACTTATCGGCGGGCCTACCGCGCTCATCGAGCTTGGCGGCTTGCGCTTCCTGACCGATCCGACCTTCGACGATCCTGGCGATTATCAGCTCCCGCATGTGACTTTGATGAAGACCGCGAAGCCTGCGATGCTTGCGGAGGAGCTGGGCCAGATCGACGCGGTGCTCCTTAGCCACGACCAGCATGCGGACAATCTCGACCTCGCCGGGCGCGCTTTTCTGCCGAAGGCCGGACGGGTGCTGACCACGAAGGCGGGGGCGGACCGGCTTGGTAGCAATGCCGAGGGGCTGGCGCCCTGGGACACGCGGGATCTCGAAGCGGCGAGCGGCGAGATTGTCACAATCACGGCCACACCCGCGCGGCATGGTCCGGCCGGCATCGAGCCACTGTCGGGCGATGTCATCGGCTTCGTGCTGTCCTCGAAAACGAATGCGTTCAAGTCTGTCTACATCACCGGCGATACCGTATGGTTCGACGGAGTGGCCGAGGTGCGGCGGCGGTTCGAGCCGGGCCTCGTGCTGTTGTTCGCGGGCGCGGCGCAAACGCGCGGCACGTTCAACCTCACCATGAATGCCAATGACGCCATCGAGGCGGCCTGCGCTTTCGCCGGCGCTCCAATCGTGCCGCTGCATACGGATGGCTGGGCGCATTTTACCGAAAGCGCGGACGATCTTCAGCTAGCGTTCAAGGCTCTGGGCCACGGCGAGCGACTGCACCGGATAAAGCACGGCATTCCGGAAGTTTTTTCTCTTTAGCATCCGCCCCGATGGACGGGCCGATTCTCTCTCTCCCGCTCCAAGCTCGATTCGAGGGTTCCTTCCTCCGTTGGGAGAAGGACGGGATGAGGACAAGGGTAATACCGACGGCCATAAGTTTTGACCGTTCAGCAGCCTCGTCCATCATCGCGAGGCGGCCTGCGGCCGCCGTGGAGATCCAGAATTAGCTTTGCAATTCCGGCCTCTGGATTGCTTCGGGGCTTCGCCCCTAGGAGGCGCAGTTTCATCCGGTAGGCCGGCCCGGCCGGTGCGAAACACATGATGGAAGCGGCCAAGACTGGCTGTTGGTATCATGCGCGTCGTACCCACCACCACTTTAGCAGCCAAACCGCACCGGCACAGAGTGCGGCATGGCTCCTGCCTCGCTCAAGAGTAGTTACTTTTTGTTAATCCGATTAACTTTAAACTGCCAGATGGGGAAGCAGAGGAGACGGATCGTCATCGGGATCGGGGCGTTTGGCACAAACAGTGAGTAGGTCTCGACATGGGAAAAGCGAACGCAACGATCTACGCGGCGGCCGCGCTCGGCCTCTGCCTCATGAGCCCGCACGGGGCGGCGGCAGCGCCCGCCACGCCTGACATGGGCAAAGCCTATACCCAAGCGGCAAACGGCGAAAACTCCCTAGTCGCTCGCCCGTTATATCGGCCGGGTTGGCTATCGCCGGTTCGGGGCCGTGGGCGTGCGCCACTATGGCATCGGACACGGTTTAGGCTACGGCCACGTACGCCGCGCCTATTGGGGCGGCCGAGATTGCACGGTGGCTATTACGGCCTCGGACGCGGTCTGGGCTACGGTTACCGTCGCGCTTATTGGGGCGGTGGCGGTGGATGGGGTCCCGGATACGGTCTCGGCTTGGGCTGGGGTTGGCCTGTTGGCCTCGGGCTCGGGCTGGGCGTAGCCGCGACAGACTGGGGCTTTGGTGGTGGCTGGGGCTATCCCGGCTACTACGGTGGCTATGCCCCGGCCTATTTTGGTGGCGGTGGCTGCTACGGTTGGTAGGACCTGACCTAATCCGGAAGTGGCGTTTCGCCTCGGGTGAGAAATGGGCTGCGAAACATTCCGACGTCACCGCGAACGAGGGAATCCATGTCAACCCGAAACGCAGGCCTTTCGCAGCACACCATGGGTTCCCGCCTTCGCGGGAACGACGCCGCGGCTCATTTCCCAGCAGCGCATAAACTTCAGCCGCTGAAACTAGGTTAAAGGGTCCAGCAATGGACCCTTTAAGCCATCAGCCGATGTCCCATTCCAGGCTGACGCCCGGGATCGCAGAAGCTGCAACGCGCTCGCCCCAATTCCGGCGCCGGCCAGCAAGCCTGCTCACGAGAAGCTGGATATAAAGCCCCGGCCCGCTCGAATAGATGCGCCAGCCGCCATCGGCCTCGACTGTTCCTTCCTTCACGCGATGCCACTGAGCAAATGCCTCGTAACGGTCGCGAAAGGCCGCGTCGCTGCTGGTGAAATAGCTGTTGCGCTGCCTGAGCGTGGCGTGAGGCAAGCGCTCCGTAACCGCGACGGGGCTGGCGACTTGAAGCCCGTCCAAAAAGGCGGCCGTGTCGCCGAGCGCGGCGGCGGCCTCGCAATAGCGCAGGTGCGAGTGGACGTACATCAGCCCAACCTCGCGCCCGAAAAACGGAGAGGACTCGGCGCGGCGAAAATAGCGCTCTAGCCCGCCATGGTAGGGAAGCGGCCGGTCCATGAGCCTGACGCCATCCGGGAAAAGCAGATGCTCGCGGATGAGCCCCATATGGTGCCGCGCTTGTTCGGGGCTGAAAATGCCGCCCAAGATGGCGCAGGTCATCGGGATCAGCGAATAGTTTACGACAGTCTTGCGGTCCGACGGGTGCAACAGAAGCTGCTGTACGCAGCCTTGCGCGTTGAATATGGCGTAGCCGGCCACGATGCCGTCGCGGATGAGGTGCTGGTTGAAATCGGCGCGCATGGCCTCTGCCAGTTCCTCAAGCCGGCTCGCCGTGGCGAGTTTGCCCACCCGGCGCAAAATTTCCGCATAGCGGCGGAGTTGCTGGAAGAGGAGTCCAACGGTCCAGCTACTGACGGTCCAATCCTTCAGCGCCTGGTCCGCTGGCTGCAGCGAGTCGTTCCAGTCGCCTTCGCCGAGGCGGACAAGGTGTGTGCCGGGGATGAACTGCGCCCGCAAATGCTCAAGCAGGCGTTCGCAATGCGCAGCGACGCTGCTCTCGCCGCTGCCTTCTCTCCAGGGCACCGGCTCGGAAAGGAACGCCGTATCGCCGGTACATTCGATATAGTCGCAAAGCGCCTTCAGCGGCCAAACCGGGATATCGCCATGGCTGTGGGCGCCCTCCACCATGCTGTACGGCGCCAGCATGAACCATTGCGGGAACGCGCCGGACGGAAATTGCCGCCCGAACACGGTCTTTAGAATCTAGACGCACCGGCTCATCATGTTCGAGCGCCAGCAGGAACTCCACCGGCCCCTGGCAGACGTCGCGCGTGCCCCAGGCCGAGCCCTCATATTGCTCCAGGCCGTGCGGGGCGGAGAGGTGGATGAGCGCGTCGTGGACCATCCATGGGAAAAGCGTGTCGAGGCTGGCGGTGTCGCCGCCGCCGCCTTGCAGGCGCACGCCCCGGCTCACGCCCGACCAGAATTTGCCGGCCGCGCGCGCCATCGCGGGCGTGCTGACATAGCCTTCGTATTTCCGCGCGAGCCGGGCGGCCTCGGCAGGATCGGTCATCGAGCTTGCCACGGCGAAGCGGAACTCGAGAGTGGGCGCGGTGCGCATCGCGATGTAGGGCAGCCCGCGCGGCTGGCCGTCCGCATAAAGCAGTTCGTCGCCGCCCAGGGCTTCCACTTCGCCGGGCGTGCTCGTGACGAGATGATAGGCCGCGCTTGGATAGGTCTTGCCCCAAAGCGAATCCGGGTCCGGCCGGAAGGTGAAGTGCTTGGCGCCGGCGTCCACCTCGACGATGCCGGCATGGCTGAAATCGCGCTCGCCCAGCACGAGCTGGCCGAAGATCAGGAAGCGGCAGGGCTCGCCCTCAACCGTGATTTCCCACTGGATCGCGGAATTCTTCTGCCGAGGCGGCGGCGTGAACGGCGATGGTGCGGCCCTCCGCACAGTAGAGCCAACGGCAATCGCTTAAGCCCATCTCGAAAAGCGACGGCAGGGCGAGGAGCCGCCACTCGCCCGCGATCTCCGCGAGCATGCGCAGACCGTTGGTCCTGACGATGTTGTAAGCGTCGCGGGAGACGGAAAAGAGCTTGTGCAGCGCGCTGCCACTGAGCTGCGCCGCGAATACGCCATGCATCCAGCAGGTTGCCGAAAGCGCGTTCTCATCGGGCAAAAGGCTTTGGCCGGTCTTGAGGATCGTGCCATGCCGGCGTTTCATGAGCCGGTCTTTTTCGCGCAGCACCGTGTGGCGATTGAGCGGCCCCTCCTGCACGAAATAGGAGAGCAGCCGGCCCTCGCGCTGCTCCTCATGGATGCGGCCGGCCTCGTGGATCGCATCGCCCGCGGCATCGCAACGGAGCGGCGGTGCGTCCTGAACCAAGCTGCGAACCGGCGTGCCAAGCGGAACGTCAGCCGGGGCAAACGCGGACAGCGCGCTTGCGGCCTCCTCGATCCAGGCCAAGTCTTCGTCGCCGGCGGATGGCGCGCCGCGATCCGGGCTGAACGTACCGAAAAAGGTCCACGCCGCCTCTTCTCCAGGCGCAAGGCTTCGCGCCCTGCTCTGCAGGATTGCGCAAGCGGCTTCGTGCTGCAGCAAGTCTCCCGGCAGGCTCGCCCCGAAGGGCAGATCGATTGAGGCGGCATCGCGATAGGCCGGCCCAAAGAGCTGCAGCGCGTCGGTCGCGAAGCTTTGTGCACCGTCGAGGCAGCCATGCGCGGCCCAAGGGTGGCGGCCAAACTGATCCAGGTTTTGCCGGCTCGATGATGACGGACCCGAAGCGCGGATGCACGGCGATATGGTGGCCGATATATTGCGAGGCGAAGGCTTCGTTTCCGGTCACGAAATTGCGCTCGCCGAGCCCGAGATCCTGTACGAGGATCGCATCGCAGGAAAGGGCTGCCTCGCCGGCGTTACGCAGCTCCAGGCGCCACGCCCAGAGGTTCTGCGTTGGGTGCAGCCAGAGGGTGGCGCGGTGGTGCAGCTTATGGGTTTCGCCTGCCCAAACGAACCGGTCGCTCCCGGCGCCGAAACGTGCAGCCGCGCTGGGGCCAACGGCTTCCGCCGTCCACGCTTCCGTTCGCAGGAGAATGCGCCCGATGGAGCCGCCCAGCGGCGAGCCCAGCGCCTGGTTCAGCATCGCACGGCCGCGGCCGTCATCGTGCTCGATGGCGAACAGGCAGCCGTTTGGCAGGGCGGCGATCTCAAGCCCCGCCGCGTTCCCGATCCTGAGCAGGCCAAGCTCGCTCTCGCGCGGCGTGCGGAAGGTTCGCCCGCTCAAAGGTCGCTCCCCTCATCCTGTCCCTCTCCCCATGGGAGAGGGGACGGTGTTGCATCCGCCGAGCGCAATTCAAGCGTCTTAAGCATCATGTCAGCCCCTTGCCCCTAATTGCCAGGGCCGCTTGGCGCGCCTGCCATGCGGTGATGAAACAGGCGTAGCTCCAGGAAAGATCCTTGGCGGAGGACTGCACGCCGCTCGTCTGGTCGAATTGCTCGGACAGGCTGCCGGATTCGGGCACGAAATCGCGAACGCGGGCAAGAACGGCGTCGCCTCTTTCGATCAGGGCTTCCCGGTGGCTGGGAGTTGCCGCGGCGGCCTGATAATAGAACTCTGCCGCGCCGAAGGTCGAGAAATAATAGGCGCCGCCGCTGACATAGCTGTCACCCTTGTAGCGGCCGAACACGATCCCATGCCCGCCGCCGCTGTTGATTGCGTATTCGGCGGCGAAAAGCTGCTCAAGCTTCTTGAAGGTCAACAATACCCGTTCGTCTTGTACGCTATGCGGACCGTTGTCGAGTCCTGCGTGCACCACCCCGAGGATGACGGAGAAATCGAGCGCCTTCGGACCCGCGCTATTCGGCCCTAACAGGTGGCTGCGGTAGATGCCGGCGCCGGGCGTCCACAAACCGTCAAGCGTCTTGCGCAGATCCCTGGATTTGGCGCTGAAGAACGCCGCATCGCCAGCTACGCCGCCGCGCTTGGCGCGGGCGGCGCCTTTCTCCATGGCCGCGAACTGCATCAGAAGCGTATAATAATGCTGCCCGAACTCCTCCTCCCAAAGGTCGAAACAAGGATGCCCGGCGTTCTTGGCGGTGTATGCTAGATCGCTATGGATCAGCTCGGACAGGCGCCCCTTCGTTTCCGCGGCGATGTGCAGGCCATCCTCCTCAAACCGCATCGCCACGAGCGCGCGCAAGGCTGGACCGTCATATTGTGGGCGGTTCCAGCGGATGAAATCCAAGCTGCCGTCCGCATTGTACCGGACGTCCCCGGGGACGTGGTTCCCATGAACGGTGGCAATTTCGTCGTTGGGGCGCAGAAATTGCTGCATATCGGGTGCGGTCTTGGCCCGGAAATCGCTCAGGCCGAGAAAACGCTGCCCGTCGATCTTGCGCAAATCCAGGCTGAATTGGACGAATTCGCTAAAAAGCTTCGGCCAATCGGCGGATTTGTCGCCGGACTTCACCAGGACGCGCACGGCTTCCATAACGGTGGCCGAGTTGCGGACCCAGTGGAAGAAATAGTCCGGCTCGCCGCTGTCGAACGCCACCGATGGGCTCGCAAGCACGGACCCCGGCGCCGGGTGGACGATTTGCCCGAAACCGGTGCGGTTCATGACAATATCCGTCGCGGAAATGCATTTTGCCAGCTTGGCGGCGCAACCGCGCGCCAGTTCCTGGCCCCATTGCTCTAATACGCGCTCATCCGCCATCGTAACGGCGCTCCTTTCGCCGGGGCGATCCAGCAAGCGCACGGCGCGCGCCCGTCTGGATTGCTCCACTTCGCTCGTATTGACCGTGCTTTTCCCGGAACGCGGGGGCCGCAGCGTCGTTCCCGCGCAGGCGGGCACTCATATAAGACCTTGCTCCAGCGTAAGAAATGGATTCCCGCCTTCGCGGGAATGACGCCGCGGCGAGATTGCCCGCACATTTCCTTCGCTGAGTGCGGCGCAACGGCCATTTCTGCTTTCATCCCAGCTCTCTCAAGCTTGGGCCTGCTGCTCGAATCCCAGCAGGCTGAGTCCCCGGCCGATCTCTGGGCAGCTCATGAACAGCCGCCACAAAAGGCCGCTACGGTAGTTTTCTATCATCACAATAATTGGGCCTTGATCGATCGCAAGATGTTCATCCGAGTACCAGCCGGCGGTGGGGTTGAAGGCGTCCACGAAGCCGTACTTGCCCCAAAGCTTATCGCCGAGGCTTACGAAATGCCGGAGCGCCGCGGCAGACTGCTCCGGCGTATAAGGGAAGCTGGCCAGCGCGGCGGTGGGCGCGATCACCCCCCTGTCTTCATCGGGGGCGTAGGCAGCGTATCCCTTGTCGCCTTCGCTTGCGGTCAGCCCCCAACAATCGGGGCCGTAGCCCTTGAAGCCGTGCGGATTGCGCACGCAATGCTCGTAATTTATCAGGCAATGATTGCGGTTCTGCTCCCAGTAATCGGCGTAGCGGTCCCTCAAGCCGTGAGGATCGAGCCCGAGGAAGGAGAAATGCGCGAAGAACAACGGGCCGCCGAATTTGGGGCCAAGCGGCAGACGGATGCCATAATACTCGTTGCCATTGGCAAAGACCCGGCCCTTGGTCCACCCTTCGTGGTAGGAACTGGCGCTAATGGGATAGGTGGGCGACGAGGCCGCTAGCACATAGGTAATCAGGCATTCGTTCCAGCCATCGACCTTGTGCCTGAGGCCGTCCGGCCTCAAATGCCAGTGAATTGGGCCGCCGTCCTTGGTGTGGCAACTCCAGTTCGCGTTCTCCCAAAGGTTGGCAATGCCGGCGCGCAATTTGTTTTCGGAAGCGCACTTGCGGTCGAAATACTGGCGCGCGCAGAGGAACCCGGCGACAAGATACGAGGTCTCGACAATGTCGCTGCCCGCGTTATCGTCCCATAAGGGCATTTCCTTGCCCGTGGCGCCGTCGAGAAAGTGCGGGAACACGCCTTGATAGCTGTCCGCTTTGCCAAGGTAGGCCAGCATCCTGAGAAGGCGGCTCACCGCGTCGTCGCGCGCGATCCATCCGCGTTCCACCGCCACGATCATGGCCATGATGCCGAAGCCCGTGCCGCCGACGGCCAGGAGATCGTTCCGAACCGTGCCGTTCGAGTAGCCGCGGTCGCGCGCCATCCCGCTTCCGGGATGTGCGAAATCCCAGAAATATCCGAACGATTGCCGCTGGACCAACTCCAGCAGGGCTTCATCGGCGCTGGTGGGCGCGGCGGCTGGAGGATGTGAGGATTTGGGTTTCATGGCCGCCCCGGTTGCTCCGTCCTTTTCGTACCAAAAAATCTACGGCATCCTGAAGCGCCAGGCTTTAGCGAAGCCTTTGTTGCCTCGGTTGCCCTGACGCGGGAGCCAGCCTGTCCGTCGTCGCGAGGCGGCTTTGCCGTCGTGGCGATCCATTGCAGCATTGGAGACTTGGATTTGGATTGCTTCGCTCGCAATGGTAAGAGGGGCAAAAGTTCGGCACGATGAGCGTCATTCCCGCCGAAGGCGGGAATCCATTTCTGTCGCTGGAACAAGCTTTTGCATGGGTCCCCGCCTTCGCGGGGACGACGGCCGGCGGGCATGCCCCCGAACTTTTGCCCCTCTTACTCGCAATGACGGTAACTCCAATTCCGCTTAGCCTCCCCTCAACGCTCCCGTGCGGTTTCGAGGTTCAGGAAGCGCTGGTAGAACGTATCGTTTGGATGGTGGCGTCCGATACTCAGAACCGCGGTCTGCTTAAGCTCGTTTCCCAGGATGGACAATGCAGTCTTCCGTGTTTCCTCGTCCAACTCGTATATGGACTCGTCCTGCACGAGCCATTGCGGCCGGTGCAGCAGCATGCGGCCCAGGATCAGCCGCCGGCGTTCCTCAAGGGTCAGTTCCTTGTCCCAGCGCTTCACCTTGTCCAGACAGGGCACCAGCCGGCCGAGGCCGACGCGGTCGAGCGCAGCCTTGGCTTCCTCCTCGCCGAAGCGGTCCGCTGGATCTGGATAGGAGAGCATGCCTCGCAAGCTTCCCATCGGGAGATAAGGCGGTTGCGGCAGGAATAGCATGGTCTCGGGCGGGGGAACGCGCACGATTTCGCTGCCGCGGCACCAAAGGCCGGCGAGCGTCTTGTGCACGGTGCTCTTGCCCGATTTCGGTGCGGCTTCGATCAGCACGCGCTCGTGAGGCTCGATCTTGAAGTCCGCAACCCTGAGAGGCGGATCGCCGTTCCAGGAGACCCGGAGGTTCTCGGTGGAAATCACATGCCCGCCCGCCTCGTATCGAATTTTCGTGGACGTCGAACCAGGGTGGGGGAGCCGCTCCAAGGCGCTGCGGTAGGTGCTGATGCGGCTCAGCATGGCGCGCCATTCGGCGATCACGGGAAACTTGTCCACGTACCAGCGAAGCGCCGTCTGAACCTGGTAAAACCCGCCGACAACCATCATCAGGTCGCCCAGTGTGAGCGAGCCGCCGAAATAGCCAGGCGAGGCCAGCAGCAGCGGTGCGATAATCGCAATCCAGCCATAGCCGCCGGTCACCCAGGTAAGGCCTGCGAGCCGGTTCGCGATGTGGCGCATGGTGGCGAGCAGATCCTCGGCCGGGATCTTCAGGAGGCGCCTCTCCAGCGCCTCGCCGCGCAGAAGGGCGATCTCGTCCGCGGACTCGCTAACCCTTACGAGCGCGAAGCGGAATTTGGCCTCCTTGGCGCGCATATCGGTATGGGCCTGTATCAAGGGCCTACCCACGATCCAGGTAAGAACCCAGCCCAGCATGGCATAGACGATGGATGCCCAGACCATGTAGCCTGGAATCATGACCTCCTGGCCGCCGATCATGAATTTGACCTGAGCCGAAAGCTGCCACAGGACGCCTATGAAGGCGACGAGCAGGAACGAGGATTGAACGAGGCCCACCGCCAGATCGACGGAAAGTTCCGAAAGCCGCCTTGCGTCGTCCTGGATGCGCTGGTCCGGGTTGGCGCTGATCTCGCCACTCTGCTTGAGCTGGAACACCCGGCGCGGCGTAAGCCACTCGCTCAACAGGTCGAAGGTGACAGCCTTGCGGAGCCGGACTTTCAGCATTTCATGCAGCCAGGTCTGGCCCACGCCCAGGCAAAGCAAGGCGCTCACGATGAGGACGAACAGCCAAGCCTGATGAACGAAAAGCGGGAAGTCCTTGTGGTCGATTGCGTTGTAGATGTCTCCCGACCAATTGTTCAGCCGGATCTGGACAACGGCGTTGAGCGCGATCACAAACGCTATTGCCGCGCCGAGTTTCAAGAGGTCGCGTTTCGCGTGCGGGTCGAGGATGATGTCCCAGAGATCCCGGAACTGAACGAGGATGCTCTCGTTCCCATTCGGGTCTTCCGGCGCTGGCTTTTGCGGTGCCTGGGATTCCCCGGCATACAGTAAGCGATCACCCATGCGCGGCACTCCACACCCAGCTTCCAACATTACATGAAACATCGGGTAGGCAAAAGCGAAGGTTGAGTCTCATGCAGATAGGTTCATTGAACGATATGGCAAAACTCCTGGATGCGATGAGCCTTGAGGAAAAGCTCGGCCAGCTTACCATGATACGCGCGGATGAGGCCGAAGTGCGGAGGGCGCGCGCGGGCAGCGTCCTCGATTTACAGGAACCCGCCCGCATTCACAAGTTGCAAGAAATTGCACTGGCGGAAACGCGGCTGGGCATTCCGCTGCTGTTCGCGCTGGATGTACTGCACGGCTACAGCACCGTCTTTCCCATCCCGCTGGGCGAAGCTTCGGCTATGGACGAAGGGCTTTGGGAGGCATCGGCACGGGCGGCGGCGCGCGAAACCGCGGCGGCTGGAATTGCGCTGACCTTCGCGCCGATGCTGGACGTGGCGCGCGACCCGCGCTGGGGGCGGATCGCGGAAAGCCCGGGCGAGGACCCCTGGCTGGCGTCGCGTTTCGCCGAGGCCAAGGTCCGGGGCTTTCAGGGAGCGGTGCCCGGCGGGCCTGCTGGCGTGGGCGCGACGGCAAAGCACTTCGCCGCCTATGGCGCGGTCACGGCGGGGCGCGAATACGCATCCACCGACGTGCCGGCCCGGACCTTGCATGAAGTATATCTCCCGCCCTTTGCCGCGGCCGTCCACGCTGGGGTTGCGGCGGTCATGCCGTCGTTCAGCGATCTGGCCGGCATACCGATGACGATCCATAAGGGGCTGCTGCGGGAGCTGCTGCGGGGGCGCTACGGCTTCAAGGGCGTCATCGTCAGCGATTTCAACGCCATCGCGGAATTGATCGCGCATGGGGTCGCCGCGGACATAGTGGAGGCCGCGGCACTGGCGCTGAACGCCGGCATCGACATAGACATGGCGAGCGGCGCCTATCTCGCCGGCCTGCCGGAGGCGCTGAGCCGTGGGCTTGTCTCCGAGGCGGACATCGATGCTGCCGCCGGCCGCGTGCTCGATCTGAAGGCCCGGCTCGGCCTGTTCGAGCAGCCATTCGGACCGGAAAACGCATTGCGGCCGGAGGAGCGCGACGCCCATCGCGCGCTCGCCCGGGAAGCTGCGCGCAAGTCGATCGTGCTGTTGCAAAATCGCGGCGGCCTTCTGCCTCTGGCGGGGACTAAGAAGCTCGCGGTGACAGGGCCGCTCGCGGACGCCGCCGGCGAGATGCTCGGGCCGTGGCACGCCGCCGGAGAAGCGGCGGAGGCCGTGAGCTTTGTGCAGGGGCTGGGCGGCGCCCTGCCCGGCTGGGACATCGCCCATTTCGAGGATTTCGCTGCCCCTGGTGCGCGGGAGGCAGCCGGCAAAGCGGACGTGCTCTTGCTGTGTCTTGGCGAGACCGCCGCGATGAGCGGGGAGGCCGGGAGCCGGGCGAGGCCGGGGCTGCCCGATGGCCAGGCGGAGCTTCTGAAGGAGGCCCAGCGCTTCGGAAAGCCCATCGCCGTGGCCCTGACCTCCGGCCGGCCGCTTATAGAGCCCTTCCTGTTTGAGGCGGCCGATGCGGTGCTAGCCTGCTGGTTCCTGGGCTCGGAGGCAGGAAACGCGCTTGCGGATGTCCTGACCGGCAAGGCGAACCCAAGCGGCAAGCTTGCCGTCACCTGGCCCGCGGAGATTGGCCAAATCCCGATCTTCTACGCCCAGCGCCCCACCGGCCGGCCCGCCAGCGCGTTGCGCGAAAGCAGCAAATATCTCGATGCCCCGGTGGCGCCGCTGTTCCCGTTTGGGCATGGGCTGTCCTATTCGAAATTCGCCTATGGCGGCTTGCGGGTGCTTCCAGAGGCCGTAAACCCGGGTGGCCGGCTCGTTGCCGAGGCCGTGGTCGAAAACCGGGGGGCGATGGCGGGCGAGGAAACCTGCTTCCTCTTCATCCGCGACGTTGTGGCTTCAGTCGCGAGGCCTTTGCTGGAGCTGCGCGGGCTGGCCAAAATCAAGCTCGATCCGGGGCAGAAGGGCACCGTGCGCTTCGAGCTTGGCGCGGGCGCTCTCGCATCCCCAGACGAGGATGGAGTGCCGCGGTTAGAGGCGGGGACGTTCGAAATCCTGGTGGGGCCGAGCGCGGATAGAAGCGGGCTGCTCTGCCAAACGATCTCCCTCGCGCAGCCCAAATCGCCAGCTCAAAGCTAAGGCGGTTCTGGCGAACAGAGCCGCCGTCATTGCGAGTTTCACACCGGCCGGGACCGACCCTACCAGATGAAACTGCGAAGACCCCCTCGCCCCAGCCCTCTCCCAGCAAGCTCGCCTTGGCGAGCCTGCCTCTGGAATGGTCCGCATTCGCGAGCGAATGCGGATGGGAGAGGAGTCGCGCTGCCGGCTGCGAAGGCAGAAGTAATCCAGCTAAGTCACGGATGTTACATCTGGATCGCCGCAGCGGCCGAGGCCGCCTCGCGATGACGGCCGGGCCGGCTTCGTGTCTTCAAGCCACTCGATTGCTCCTTTTGCCGCCGCCGCTCCGGTCGAAAAGCACCCCTGCAGGAGATAGCCGCCGGTTGGCGCCTCCCAATCCAGCATTTCTCCCGCGACGAACACGCCCGGCAGGCGCCGCAGCATGAAATTCGCGTCCAGATCGTCGAACGCGACTCCGCCCGCGGTCGAAATGGCCCGCTCGATGCCGGCCGTTGCGGTGAGGTGAACGGGCACGGCCTTTATCAGCGCGGCGAGCGCCGCCGGCGTCATGGACGATAGCTGCACGCCATTCCGGAGTGTGGCCTCGTGCAGCAGCCCTATGGCCGCGTGCGAAAGCTTGACCGCCTTGCGCAGGAAATTCGAGAACGACTGCTTGCCGCGCGGCTTGGCGAGTGCGCGCACCAGCTCGCGCCGCTGGCAGGCCGGGACGCAAATCGGCGGTGAGGATGGCCTGACCGCCGCGCTCGATTGCATCGCGCAATGGTGGCGAAAGCGCGTAGATCGCGCCGCCCTCAAGCCCGGTCTTGGTGACGGTAGCCTCGCCGCGCACGCTTTCGCCCTCGAAGTGCAGCTCGATGCCCTTGAGCGGCTGGCCCTCGAAGCGCGCGCGGAACAAATCGGAGAAATCCGCCACAAAGCCGCAGTTCGACGGCTTCAACGGCGAGATCGCTATTCCGCGGGCGGCGAAAAGCGCGGTCCAATTCCCGTCCGAGCCTAGCCTGGGCCAGCTCGCGCCGCCAAGCGCGAAGACTGTGACATCCGCCGCGGCCTCGATGCGCCCGGCCGGCGTATCGAACAGGAGCTTGCCATCGGCATCCCATCCTGCCCAGCGATGGCGCGCCTTGAACATGGCCTTCAGTGCCGCCAGCCGCACGAGCCACGCCCGAAGCAGCGGCGAGGCCTTCATCGCCTTGGGGAAAACGCGCCCGCTGGTGCCCACGAAGGTTTCTTGGCCGAGTTCTTCAGCCCAGGTGCGCAAGGCGGAGGGCGGGAACGCCTCGATGGCCGCACGCAGCCGGGGCGCCGCCTCGCGGTAGCGGAACAGGAAGCGCGCAAGCTCCTCGCTGTGGGTGAGGTTCAGCCCGCCGCGTCCGGCCAGCAGAAACTTGCGGCCCGGCGCCGGCATGCGGTCGTAGACCGTGACGCCGAGCCCGGCGCGCGCCAGCACCTCCGCCGCCATCAGCCCGGCCGGCCCGGCGCCGATCACGGCGGCCGTGGGCGCGGCTTGCGTGCCCTGTTTCATCGCTTGTTAACGCTGTTTGCTGGCATTTTCCGCCGCTTGAGCCCCGTTTCGATCTTGAATGAAATTAGCACAAGTGTTTTACGGAAGCCTTAAGCGGTAGCAAGGCTTTGATGTGCCTATGGATTTTATTCGGTGACACCACGCGATTTCCCGGCAAAGTTTAGTTAATCTGGAAGTTGTGGCCATATTTAACGGGATTCTGGAAGCGCGGAAATCGGCCCAAAACGGGCAAAGATTTCGCAAAAATGCTGCGGCGCAGGATACCGCGCCTCGCCATTAACCAAGCCCGGATTAACCATGCCGCGCCGCCTACGCGCATTTACCCTTTGTTTGTAGATGCAGCGCCCCTCGGTTCTGCAAGGCGGTACGCTCAAAGGACTTCGCTCATCGCCGTCAAGCCCCGGCCGCGTGTTAATTTTCCCCGCGATCCGGCTTATACCAACGGTCAAAAGTCCTGACCGCTTTGGAGCGCTCCCCGTCATCTGCGAGGCGGCGCTTGCCGCCGTGGCGATCCAGAAGCAACATCAGTGACTTGCCCCTGGATTGCTTCGCTTCGCTCGCAATGACAGCGGCTGAACGGTCAAAACTTATGGCCGTGGGTATTAGTTAGCCGTTCTTCGCGGTGTCAAACAGAGGAGCCGGTGGCATTGGAGCGGTTCGCGCGCGGTGGCGGTCGAGGCCGGCGCCCGCGGCGGTCCGGTTTCAGCCATTTCTGTGCCTGCGGCGCCGGGTTCGCCAAGCCCAGTGCGCGCCGGAGACCAGGCCCTGCGTTCCGGGCTCGCCGCCCAGCGACTCGCGAAGCTTGAGCGATTTGAGCTGCAGCGCCTTGAGCTGCATGTCCGCGGCGCGGTGCAGATCGCCCTGCGCCATGTAGATCCGGCAAAGATTGCCGTAGGTCTCGGCCATGTCGTCCGCGTTGCCCAGCTCCTCGTCGAGCCGCAACGACTTCAACAGCATCTCCGCAGCGCGCGCCGCGTCGCCCCGCCTTTCGCAGATGTTGCCGAGCGCTGCGTAGGAAATGGCCATGCCCTCCTTGCGGCCCAGCTCTTCCTCCAGCTTGAGCGACTTGAGCTGCATCGCCTCCGCGCCGTCGAGATCGCCCGCCGCCTCGTAGAGCAGGCCCAGATTGCCGTAGGCGCTGGCCATGCCTTCCTTGCAGCCCAGCCCCCGGTTGAGCTTGAGCGCCTTGAGCTGCATGCCTTCCGCCCGCACCGTATCGCCGCGTTTCTCGTAGAGCAGGCCCAGATTGCCGTAGGCGTTGGCCATGCCGTCCTTGCGGCCCAGCTCCTCGCTGAGCTTGAGCGCCTTGAGCTGCGCCTCCTCCGCCAGGTCGAGGTCGCCCCGAGCCTGGTAGATGAGGCCTAGGTTGCCGCAGGTGGCGGCCACACTCTCCTTATGCCCCAGTTCCTCGAACAGCTTGAGCGCCTTGAGCTGCATGGTCTCCGCGCGGACAAGATCGCCCTGCCGCATGTAGATGCTGCCGAGATTGGCGCGGGCACGGGCCGTGCCTTCCAGGCTCGCCCGCTCCTCGTTGAGCTGAAGCTCCTTGATCTGCATCTTTTCCGCGCGCCCGAGGTCGCCCCGCGTGCGGTGGATGACGCCGAGATTGCCGTAGGCGCGGGCCATGCCTTCCTGCCATGCGGCGCGCTTCGCGAGTTGCAGCGCATGGTTGGCCAGCTCCTCGGCCTCGCCCAGATTGCCGGTCGCCTGCCCGATCCAGTTCAGGCGCAGCATGGCGTTGGATTGGGTGCGCAAATTCGAGGTCCGCTTGCCAAGCTCCTGAAGCTCTTCGAAAGCCGAGCGGGCGCCGGCATAATCGCCCAGGCGGTAGAGCAATTCGCCCAGATAGCGCCAGCCATCCGCGTTATCCCGGTCGAAGCTGACGGCCCTGCGATAGGCCGCCAGCGCCTTATGTGTATGCTGCAGGAACGCCAGCGCCCCGATATGCCGCCAATATTCGGCGCGCTTTACCGCGGTGCCACGCGCTTCCGCTTCCAATTCCTTTTCGCGGGCCATGAGTTTTGCCTCCAGCTCCGTTATGTCGATGCCTTGTGGGTTTTGGGCGAGCGCCAGCAGATCCACGTCCCTGTCCTCCGCGAGGCGCCAGACCGCGGCCTCGATGGCCGGCGCCTGCTCCTCCTTCGAAGGGACTGGCTGGCCCGCCGGCGCAGGCTTGAGCTTGAAATTGTTAAGCAACTCCTCCGTCACATCCGACAACAGCAGTTGCTTCACGATCTTGCCGGCGAGCAGCTCGGGCAATTCGAAGCCCTTCTGCGAAACGATGCGCTCGCCGCCCGCCATCACGCGCTTGCGGAACGCTTGCTGGCGCGCGAAGTGCCCGTCGTTCTCGTGCAGCGTGCCGGGCACGGGGAAGCCGTCCGGCGCGACCCAGATGTAGCGGGGCCTCCCGGCGTCGCGCGCCCAGTCGTGCTCCATCTCGGTAATGGAGCGCTTTTCGTTATCGCCGGCGGGCTCCCAGCCGCGCCTGAGCCCGACCAGGCCGACGAAAATATCGGACTTCCGTACCGCTTTCCGGCAGAACTCCACCGCATTCATGTTCTGCGCGCCGAATTCCTCCTGCCGGATGCAGAAGAACCGGCCGGTGCTCATCAGCTCGTCGAAGACCGCCTTGCGGTACTCCGCCAGGTCCATGGCGGTCGAGCTTAGGAAAACGTCGATCACCCTGCGGCCCATGTGTCCCCCGTTAGCGCCTCCGCTTAGGGAATCGGTAGCAAATTCGCCGGCTGGACGATAGCGAATTACAACCATAAGTTGTTATTAAGTGCAATCTTTAGCTGTGGATTGCTGCGGATCGCCACTGCGGCATTGCCGCGTCGCGACGACGGCCGCCAGGACCAGCCATCAGCCGGCGCGCTTCGGTTTCTCGCCGGGCCGCATTGGGCCGCGGCTTCTCTCTGGGTCCGGCAACTTTTCGCCCGGTCCCCTGTGCGCGGCCGCCAAGCTTGCGTGGATTTGAGCGGCGACGTTTTTCGCCGCACGGTCGATTGTGGGCTCTTCTCTTTTGGGCGCGCTGGCCGCTGCCGCTGTTGCAGCCGGTTGTATGCTTGGCTTCGGTGTGTTTGCAGGGGCAGGCGGCGCGGGCCTTTTAGCTTGCGGTGCAACCGGCGTTTGCAGGGAAGCCGCGGCCGGCGGGGTGGCAGCCTGCGGCGGCGGGCTTTTGCTGGGTGCGGGCAGTTCCGCGGCTGGCGGCTGGTGTACGGTGATGGCGGGCTGTTGCTCAGCGGCAATTTGCTGCTGGACAGGAGGCTGCAGTACCGTTGGCGGCCGTAGGATCGCGAGCAGGGGGCCGCCGGCCTCCGCCGTCCGCTCTATCGCACGGCGAATCGGTTCCACGACGACCTGCATGTGGTGGCCACTCGCATGCACCATCCAATCCGCGGATTGGGCGATGGCGACGTGCCCCTGCCAGAACAGGAGGTCGCCTCTCTGTATGGCGTCAAGATTGCTGGGGTCCATCGGTTCGCCAGCGCTGTGCATTTGCATATCGCTGTCGCGCAGGCACGGAATGCCCGCGGCCCTGAGCGCAATCTGCACAAGCCCCGAGCAATCGATGCCGAGCGAAGTTTTGCCGCCCCAGAGATAGGGAACGCCAACGAACTGCTCCGCCACCCGGACGAAATCCTTGGCGCGCTCGCGAATACCGACGAGATGTTCCGCGAAGATGAAGCCGCCGCGCGAGATTTCGACGAAGCGGCCTTCGAGCACACCGGCTGGAGCAACCGTGCAGGAGAAGCTCAGTTTGGTGATTGGCGGCCGTTTCATGTCGGGCGCGGGATAGATGTAGGTGAGCCGGGCGCTCACACGGTGAGTGTTTTCCTCGACCACGCCCGACAGGCAGTCCACCGTTGTGTAGCCGACATATCCGTCGTCGTGAAGCTGGACCCAGGCCCAGCCTTCGCGAAACTCGTAGGCGGTGAGCAGTTCTCCGCTAAGCGCCTCGGTGGCAAGCGGCGCATCGAAGCGCGGCGCGACCCGGATCGGCGCGTTTGGCGCCGCGACCTGGCGAATCTCCCCCTCAGAGTAGCGTGGGGCTCGGAAGTGGTCCGCGAGGGAGGCGGCCGCTAAGTCCTCGCGGTACGCATTAAGGCGCGGATCGAGCTGTGTCATGACGCCTATCTTCCAAACTCGTTGCGGATAATCTCGAACAACGCGCGGATGCCTTGCGGCTCGCCGCCGGCAGGCTTGGCTGGCAGGGCGCGGGGCACCCAGCCGAAGATATCCAGATGAACGTAGCGCTTGGCGTTCTTCACGAAACGTTTAAGGAACAAGGCTGCGGTAATGGAGCCGGCGAAGGGGCCGTTGAAGATATGATTGACGTCGGCGACCTTGCTCTTGAGGTAGGCGTCGTAAGGTGCCCAGAATGGCATACGCCAGAGCGGGTCCGCCACATGCAGGCCGGCCGTATAGAGGCTGGCCGCGAGGCTTTCGTCCTCGGTGTAGAAGGGCGGAAGATCGGGGCCTAGCGCCGTGCGCGCCGCGCCGGTCAACGTTGCCATGTCGATGAGGAGATCGGGCGATTCCTCGTCCGCGAGCGCCAGCGCATCCGCCAAAACCAGCCGGCCCTCGGCGTCGGTGTTGGCGATCTCGACCGTTATCCCTGCACGGCTCTTGATGATGTCGCCCGGCCGGAAGGCATTGCCGGAGATGTTGTTGTCCGCCGCCGGAATGACGATGCGTAGGCGCACCGGCAGTTTCGCGGCCATGATCGTCGCGCCGAGCGCCATCACACTTGCGGCGCCGGCCATGTCCTTCTTCATCAGCGCCATGGACTGCGACGGCTTGATGTCGAGGCCGCCTGTGTCGAAGCAGATGCCTTTCCCAACCAGCGTTACCTTGGGATGGCTGCTGTCGCCCCAGGTCAGGCTGGCAAGGCACGGCGCGCGATCGCTGGCCCGGCCGACTGCGTGGAGAAGCGGAAAGTTTTCCGCAAGCAGCTTTTCGCCGGCGATTACGCTGACCTCGGCGCCGAAGGTCCGGCCGAGATCGCCAAGCGCTTCGGCCAGATCGGCCGGGGCACAATCGTTGGCGGGCAGGTTAATCAGCTCGCGCGCAAACCAGATGGCTTGCGCCTTTTGCAGCACAGCCGCCTCGTCAGCGCCTTTGGGCACAGCGAGCCTGCGCCGTTTTTGCGGCTCTTGAGTCAAATAGCGGCGGAAAGAGTAGGCGCCCATCAACCAAGCCAGCAGCGCATCGTCCGGAGAGCCGGGGAAAGCTTCGAGCGCATAGGTGCCCTCGGGGAGGGTTGCCGGAAGCGCGCCGAGCTGCAACGAAGCGCCGGGCGTTGGCTCGCCGGCGGCCAGCGCCAGCAGAACGGCGGCGATACCGCTGGCGCCCGGCAGAAGTGCATGGCTGCCTGGCTTGGCGGTCCAGCCTGTGGCCGCGAGCCAAGCCGCATGTTCTGGCGAAACGAATTCTTCGGGGCTTTTCTGGAAGGCGGCGCTATCGACAGCGCGGATCGGCACGCTCTTCTCGTCCGGCCCGGCGAGAAGGGCCGAGATATCGTCCGCGATGTCCTGGAATGAAAAGATCATCGGTAATGCCTATGCGGGACCGTAATGCGAACCTCTCTTGTCGTGTGTGAGGGCTCCTACGCGCGATCTAAGATCGAATAATGGCAAAGGGAAGAGAATAAACACGCGAGCGGAGGTCCAATTCAAAATCCTGGCTCGGAGCTGCCGCCGGTCTTCACACACACGGCTTTGTTTTCTACCTTCCGGTTGTATGCCTTGCTGAATGTGCTTGCGACGAGCACGCCGCTTTTGCGGCTCAGGTTATATTCGTAATCGTAGCCAAACGGCGAAGGCTCATGCCAAGTTATCTCACTCTCGCTAATGGAAACTTGGTCCGATACCGCACGCCCGTTCCTTGTCGCGCCTTTTTCGTTAATTTTAAGCTCAAATTTGCTTCCGAGATCCCATGCGCAAGTCAGGATGAACTCAGCACCGGCTGCTTTTCCGGCGGAGTACAAGAGCATGGCCGCAATCGCTGGCATGACGAGCCTGAACATCTGCTCCTCTCTTTCAACCGCTCACGGCGCTCAATGTCGGGAACCGTGCGAGCCTAACCACAGCCTAAGGTAGCACGTTTTCCAAACCGTTTCCATTCGGTGTAAAATTAAGGGCTTAGCCTGCGGCTCAGGCAGGCGCGAAATTGCCGTCGAGCGAAACCTTGATGCCCGGCGGGTCGAGCCGCAGGGTGCCTTCCTTTGCAAGCGCGGTGACGATGGTCCCGGCGTCGCCGCGCTTGTGGTGCAAGACCAGGCGGCGATCCAAATCGACGATCAAATAGTGCTGGACGTATTTTCATCGACTGTGATCCCAAGCTCGCCGATTACGGCTTGGCATGGGACGCCAGCGCTCCGGATCGCATCCTTAAGCTTAGCCGTTGCGGCCGGGAGGGTGATCCCATAGGCGCTAACATAAAGCCTGAGTCGCCGTCATTGCGAGGGGCGAAGCCCCGAAGCAATCCAGAAAGCAAAGGGCGAAGTGCGCTTCTCTGGATCGCCACGGCGGCCAAGAGGCCGCCTCGCGATGACGCCGCAGCCCCTTATGTTAGCGCGCAGGGGAGGCAAGAGCCCGGCCACCGCGAACGCCTATGCGGCGAGGCTGAAGGCCCTGCCATTGATGATGAGGCCGTCGGAGCCGGCCGTGATGCGCACCTTGTCGCCGTCCTTGACTCCGCCGGACAGGATCATCTCCGCGAGCGGGTCTTGCAGCGCGCGCTGAATGACGCGCTTGAGCGGCCGCGCGCCGTAAGCCGGGTCGTAACCCTTGTCGCCGAGCCAGTGCAGCGCCTTTTGGTCGATATCGAGCGTGATCTTGCGCTCTTCGAGCAGCTTTTGCAGGCGCTTGAGCTGGATTTCGACGATGGCGCCGATCTCCTCGCGCCGCAACCGGTGGAACAGCAGGATATCGTCGACGCGGTTCAGGAACTCCGGCCGGAAATGCGAGCGCACCACGGCCATGACCTGTGCCCGGACCGCGCTAACGTCTTCGCTCGGCTCCTGGCTGCTCAGAAATTCGGAGCCGAGGTTCGACGTCATGATGATGAGTGTGTTGCGGAAATCGACCGTCCTGCCCTGGCCGTCGGTCAGCCGCCCGTCGTCGAGCACCTGCAGCAGCACGTTGAACACATCGGGGTGCGCCTTCTCGATCTCGTCGAACAGCACGACCTGGTAAGGCCGCCGGCGCACGGCTTCGGTGAGCGCGCCACCCTCCTCGTAGCCGACATAGCCGGGAGGCGCGCCAATGAGCCGCGCCACGGAATGCTTCTCCATATACTCCGACATATCGATGCGGACCATGGCCTGGTCGTCGGCGAACAGGAAGCCGGCCAGTGCGCGGGAAAGCTCGGTCTTGCCGACGCCGGTTGGCCCTAGGAACATGAACGAGCCGATGGGCCGGTTCGGGTCTTGTAGGCCGGCGCGAGCGCGCCGCACGGCTGTGGCAACCGAGTGCACCGCTTCGGATTGGCCGACGACGCGCTTGCCAAGCTCGTCCTCCATCCGGAGCAGCTTGTCCTTCTCGCCTTCCAGCATCTTCTCGACCGGAATGCCGGTCCAGCGCGAGACGACGCCTGCGATGTGGTCGGGGGTTACGGCCTCCTCGACCATGCCGCGCCGCGAATCCGCAGCGTTTTCCATGGCCTTGAGCCGTTTTTCGAGGTCGGGAATGATGCCATAGGACAGCTCGCCCGCGCGCGCGAGGTCACCCTTGCGCTGAGCCTGCTCAAGCTCGATGCGCGCGGCGTCCAGCGCTTCCTTGACCTTCTGGGCCGACGCGAGCTTCTCCTTCTCTTCCTTCCAGCGCCCGGCGAGTCCGCAGGACTTCTCTTCCAGATCGGCGATCTCCTTTTGCAGCCGCGCGAGCCGGTCCTTGGAGGCCTGATCGCTCTCCTTCTTGAGTGCCTCGCGCTCGATCTTGAGCTGGATCAGCCGCCGGTCGAGTTCGTCCAACTCCTCAGGCTTGGAATCCACCTGCATGCGGAGCCTGCTCGCGGCTTCGTCCATCAGGTCGATGGCCTTATCCGGGAGGAAGCGATCCGTGATGTAGCGGTTCGAAAGCGTAGCCGCCGCGACGAGCGCGGAGTTGGTGATGCGCACGCCGTGATGCAGCTCGTATTTCTCCTTGAGGCCCCGCAGGATCGAAATCGTGTCCTCGACCGTGGGCTCGGGGATGAACACCGGCTGGAAACGCCGGGCGAGTGCCGCGTCCTTCTCGATATATTTGCGGAATTCGTCGAGTGTGGTCGCGCCGACGCAATGCAACTCGCCGCGCGCCAGAGCCGGCTTCAACAGGTTGGACGCATCCATCGCGCCCTCGGCCTTGCCAGCGCCCACAAGTGTATGCAACTCGTCGATGAACAGCACGACGCCGCCTTCGGCCCCGGTGATCTCCTGCAGCACCGCCTTGAGCCGCTCCTCGAACTCGCCGCGGTATTTCGCGCCGGCGATGAGCGCGCCCATGTCGAGCGCTAGCAGTTTTTTGTCGCGCAGGCTTTCGGGCACGTCGCCGTTCACGATGCGCAGCGCCAAGCCTTCGGCGATGGCGGTCTTGCCGACGCCTGGCTCGCCGATGAGCACCGGGTTATTCTTGGTGCGGCGGGATAGCACCTGGATCGTGCGGCGGATTTCCTCGTCGCGCCCGATCACCGGATCGAGCTGCCCCTTGGCCGCGGCGTCGGTCAGGTCTCGGGAGTAACGCTTGAGCGCGTCGTAGGCTTGCTCGGCCGATGCGCTGTCGGCGGTGCGGCCCTTGCGCAGATCGTTGATCGCGGCATTCAGCCCGACCGGCGTAACGCCGGCATCCGCGAGAATTTTCGCGGTCTCGGCTTCCTTCTCCATGGCCAACGCCAGCAGGAGCCGCTCGACGGTGACGTAGCTGTCGCCCGCTTTCTCGGCGATCTTCTCCGCCTGATCGACAACCTTTGCGAGTTGCGGCGCGATATAGAGCTGGCCCGCGCCTGTGCCAGAGACTTTGGGGATCTTGGCTAGGGCCTGCTCGACGCGCGCCAGCGCATCTTCGGGCCGTCCGCCCGAGCGCGAGATCAGCCCTGCGGCGAGCCCCTCGCTATCGTCGAGCAGCACTTTGAGGAGATGTTCCGGCATCAGCCGCTGATGGCCCTCACGAAGAGCCAGCGACTGTGCGGACTGGAAGAACCCTTTGGAGCGGTCGGTGAGTTTTTCGAAATTCATAGGGCCTCGGTCATTGCGGCTTCCCGGCGCCGATACTAATACGAAGGTCGCGTAGGTTGATTGATATATGGCAACCTCTACGCACAAGAAAAGGATCTACGCTATAGCTGCCCCGCCAAAGATTGTCTCGCTCGTGCGCTACCCCGTGAAAGGGCTGGCGGGTGTGGCTTTGCCGAAGGTTGCGCTCGTGCCGGGCGAAGGGATGCCGCTCGACCGCGCCTATGCGATTGAGAACGGTGCGCGACGCTTCGATGCACGAGTTCCGAAGTGGCTGCCGAAGACGCACTTCCTGCAGACGATGCAGCATGAGCGCCTTGCCGCCCTCGGGCTCGATTTTGACGAGGCGAGCCATGTTCTGACGCTGTCCCGCGATGGAAGGCGGCTCGCGAAGGGCGCGCTGCAAACGAAGCTCGGCCGGCAGATGATCGAGCAATTCCTGGCGGCCTACATGAAAGCCGGGATGCTTGGCCCGCCGTGCATCGTGTCGGCTCCCGGCCATAGCTTCACCGACATTGCCGATAAGGCGTTGCATATCGTTAACCTCGAAAGCGTTCGCGATCTTTCCCGGATCGTGGGGTTCGATCTCGACCCGCTGCGCTTCCGCGCGAATGTCTATTTTGAGGGGGTGCCCGCCTGGGAAGAGCAGCATTGGCTGGGCAAAACCGTGTCCTGCGGCGCGGCGAAGCTTCGCATCTTCAAGAAAACAACCCGCTGCGAGGGTACGAGCGTCGATCTTAAGACGGCCCGGCGCGGTCTGTCCATACCCGCCGCGCTCCAACGCACCTGGGGCCATACCGTGCTCGGGCTTTATGCAAAGGTTGTCGCTGGCGGCGAGGTGGCTGCGGGCGATGCCGTCGATTTGGAGTTAGAATAAGTCCCCCTTCACTCTGTCTCTCTCCCCGCAAGCTCGCCTTGGCGAGCTTGCCTCGGTGCGTGTTCGCATCCGCAAGCGGATGCGAATGAGAAAGAGGACCCCAAAATTCACGCTGCGGGTAATTCGAGCGTCCCTTCTCCCAGCCGCATCCGCTTGCGGATGCGGCCACGCCGAGTTGCAAGCCCGGCAAGCCGAGCTTGCCGGGAGAAGGACAGAATGAGGGGGGACTTCCTGATTTGAGGAACGGCCCGAAGGTTAAGAAGTTACCTCGTCGGGAGCCGAATTGGCTACTGCGGCGGCGCCATTTGGCGCGGCGGCAGCGCCCGCGGCATGCCTGCCGTTGAAGCTTCTCGGCTGCGGCGCAGGCTCGCCTATTGGGCGGCGGCGGCGGCGTCTCGGGGCTCCCTCCGGCCCTTGCTGCGGGGCGGCCGGGAAATTTTCGCCAGCGAAGGGCGCGCCGTTCTGCACTGGTGCAGCCGGCTGCATAGGCGGCTGCACATGCGAAAATGCGTTCTGCGGGACGAAAGGCTGCGGCTGATTCTGGTTATAAACCGGCCGTTCCAGGAAGCGCGGCGGCTGCTGCGTGACGAAATCCTCGCCGGACTCCTCGTCGGAGTCATCCTGATCCCGGTTGAAGGAGTCCTGCTGATTGAACCGGCCGCCGCCGTTCATGCCACCGGCCGGCTGATCCAAGCCCATCGCCACATTCTGGGCCTGCGCAGCCAGAATGATGCGGTTGTAATGCTCAGCGTGCTGGAGATAGTTCTCCGCCGCGACCGAGTCGCCCGACGAATGGGCATCCCGCGCCAGCGAGGAGTATTTCTCCGCAATGTGCATCGCGGTGCCGCGAATCTTCACATCGGGGCCGCTCGATTCATAGTTGCGGCTCATTGAATTCTGGGGTTTACGGCCGCCGCGATTACGGCCTCTGCGGCTTTGCTGTCCTTGCCTCATGGGTCCTATCTTGATTGAAGGTCACAAACGCTTGGATTCACGCAAAACGTGGCGGTGCTTAAATCACGGCCAACGCTTGCGAATCTCAAAAATCCTCTTCGTGGCTCTTACAGCCGGGCTGCCCAGCTTCGCTGAGCTTTAAAGCAGATTATGAAGGCTATCCCGCCTGCGAAATTGCTGCCATAAGTCTTGCTGGTGCACGCCTAAGCTGCACTCACCTGGCTCCACTATTTCCGGTAGTGTACGCGCCCCAGTCTCGCATTCTTCTCTCGCCTGCCAACGGCGTCTGCGAGACCGCTTCAAGGAAAACCGTATCCCGAAAGAGCGGAATTTCCAATTCTTTTTTTGTGATCGAAGCGCTCCTCTTACGACTGTCGCACCGCTGCAACGGCCCGGCCTGCTCCCGCCAGATCCCGCAATATCCGCACTTCGGAAAAACCAGGAACGGGGGCAGAAAGTTTCATCAAATCGAGCACAGCTCCGGCCTGTTGGTGGCCAACCTCGAAGACCAGCAAGCCGCCCTTGTTAAGTGCGGCAAATGCCTGCGGAATTACGATTCGGTAAGCCTCAAGCCCATCTTCGCCGCCATCAAGCGCGGCATAGGGGTCGTAGGCCCTAACCTCCACATCCAGCTGGCAGATTTCCGAAGGCGCGATATAGGGCGGGTTACAGACGATAACGTCGAACGCGCCGCCGCCGATTGCGCTCATCCAATGAGCACATAGGAAGGATGCACGATCCCGCAACCCCAGGCGCAACAAATTATTCCGCGCAACCGCAAGTGCTGCTTCCGAGCGGTCGATGCCGATGCCCGTTGCCTGAGGCAGCTCGGAAAGAAGCGCGCCGAGGATGCAGCCGGAGCCCGTTCCGAGGTCCAGGATGCGGAGAGGGGAGGTCTCGATATGAGACCCAGGCGAGGGATTGGCTAAGTCCCCCCTCACTCTGTCTCTTTCCCCCAGGGGAGAGAGGACGCCAGAATTCTCGCTGCGGCAAGTTCTGGCGTCCCTTCTCCCAGCCGCATCCGCTTGCGGATGCGGCCACGCTGAGATGCAGGCTCGCCAAGGCGAGCTTGCGGGGAGAAGGACAGGATGAGGGGGTCTGTGCTGCCGCCATTCTTGTGCCTTAACGTGGCCGAGCACCGTCTCGACGAGAAGCTCCGTCTCCGGCCTTGGGTCGAGCGTGTCCGGCGTAATCTGGAAGGTGAGCCCCCAAAACTCGCGCCGGCCCAGAATGCGCGACACGGGCTCGCCGGCCAGGCGGCGGGCGGCGTAGCTTGCGATTCGCGCGGACGCCTCAGCGGAGACGCCCGCGTCACGGTCGAGGATCAAGCCGCTCGCATCGCGCCCGCAAGCCTCCGCCACCAAAATCCGCGCGTCAAGCTTCGGGCTGGCGATGCCGGCATCCTCGAAAAGGCGGCCAAGCTTGCGGACGGCGTTGCCGAGCGTGGGAGACGGTTCAGCCCCCGCCCCTGGCACGGCGGCATGCTCAGGCATGGACCCTGGTGTCCTCCGCGGCGAGCAGGTTCGCCGTATGCTCCGTGATAAGCGCATCGATAATGGTGTCGAGGCCTTCGCCCTCCATGATCTGCGGGAGGTTATAGAGGGTGACGTTAACGCGATGGTCGGTCACGCGGCCTTGCGGAAAATTATAAGTGCGGATGCGCTGCGAGCGGTCGCCGGAGCCGATCTGGTCCTTGCGCTCGGCGGCGCGGGCATCGGCGGCCCTGGTCCGCTCCATGTCGTAAAGCCTCGCCCGTAGCACCTGCATGGCGCGCGCCCGGTTCTGATGCTGCGATTTTTCGCTAGAGGTGACGATCATGCCGGTGGGGATATGCGTAATGCGCACGGCCGAATCGGTGGTGTTAACGTGCTGACCGCCGGCGCCGCTCGCGCGCATGGTGTCGATGCGGATGTCCTCGGGCCGAATTTCGATGTCGATTTCCTCGGCCTCAGGCAGCACAGCGACCGTTGCCGCCGAGGTGTGGATGCGGCCCTGGTTCTCGGTCTCGGGCACCCGCTGCACGCGATGCACGCCTGATTCGAATTTCATTCGCGCGAACACGCCTTTGCCCGTGATGCTCGCCACGATTTCCCTATAGCCGCCCGCGTCGGCGTCGCTTGCCGAAAGCATCTGCACCTTCCAGCCCTTGAGATCGGCATAGCGCTGGTACATGCGGTAGAGATCGGCGGCGAACAGCGCTGCCTCCTCGCCGCCGGTGCCGGCGCGAACCTCAAGAATGGCGCTCTTGTCGTCCGCGGCGTCCTTCGGCAGGAGCTGGACCTGCAGCGCGTGCTCAAGCTCGGCAACGCGCGGCTCGGCTGAGGCTAGCTCCTCGCGGGCGAGTTCCGCCATTTCAGGGTCTGAGGCCGGGTCCTCGGCCATCTGCTGGAGGCTGTCGCGTTCCTCCTCGGCCGCTTGCAGCGCCTTGATCGAGGCCACGAGCGGATCGAGGTCCGCGAATTCCTTGGAGAGCTTCCGGAACGTCTCCTGGTCTATCCCCGTCGCGAGCTGGGTTTGCAAAGCTTCCCAGCGGCCTACCAGACGGTTCAGTTTGTCTTTTGGAATGCTTGTCATACCGTCCCCGGTCGTGTGCCTTACCGCGCGTTCCCGCCACCTCGGCCGTCATTGCGAGGGGCTCTAGCCCCAAAGCAATCCAGCGGAAATGGCGAGAGCGTGATGTATGCCGCTCCGGATCGCCATGGCGCGTTCCGCGCCTCGCGATGACGTTGCGGAAACAGCCTCCGCTCGATGCCCCGTCGCAGGTTCCGTGGCGCTATTCCGATAAATGATCGCTTGCGTTCACAATACCGTCAACGCGAAATATGTTTCCGCCTATGCCGGGCACGCCAGCCCAAACTTAAGCTTTCGCTCCGATGCCTGCTTAGTGGATCACGTTTCCGATCCGCGTCCAGCGGATGTCGAACGGCCAGCGCCATGGGGTAAACCAACTCGCATCGGTTTCATCGATGGAGAAGAACAGCACGCGGGCGCGGCCGACGAGGTTTGCCTCCGGCACATAGCCCACGCCTTCGCCAACAGGGAAGCGGCTATCTGCCGAGTTGTCGCGATTGTCGCCCATCATGAAATAATGCCGCGGCGGCACCACGAAGACGTCTGTGTCGTCCTTCGCGCCAAGCGCGTACCGCTTGCAGGTTTCCGAAAGCTTCTGCGTCAGGTACGACCGGCCATCGGTAAGCGTCTCGCGGTAGACATGCACGGGCTGCACCCCGCACTTCGTTTCCTCGACCTTGTCCTCAACGCGCTCGCGCTTGACGGGTGCGCCGTTGACGTTGAGCACGCCGCCGATCATCTGAATCCGGTCGCCGGGCAAGCCTACGAGCCGCTTGATGAAATCGGTCGAATTGTCCGTGGGCGTTTTAAAAACGATTACGTCGCCGCGATGCGCGTTCGACTGCAGGATGCGGCCGCTGATCGGCGCCATGCCGTAGGGGAACGAGTATTTGCTGTAGCCGTAGCTGTATTTGGAAACGAACAGGTAATCGCCGACGAGCAGCGTGGGGATCATCGACCCGGACGGAATATTGAATGGCTGGAACAGGAAAATCCGGATGACGATTGCAATGGCGACAGCCTCCAGCAGCACGACCGCGAGGTCGAAGAGGCTGCTCTCCTCTTTATTCTCTTTGACGCCGCTATTCACACTCATCATTCCTGGTCCGGTTTGCTGGAAGAAATCCGCCTCGCGCGCAGGCGCTTGCGGAGAAAACAATGTCTGAGCCGGCCATTCGGACGCCAGATCGCTTGGATTTTGGGTGAGCCCGCTCTGCGCCTGATATAGACGAAAACGCTCCGAAAGCAAGCAGATGCGGGCGGCATCCCCCTTATCCACGCGAGCAAATGCGGACGTGGAGGCAGGCGCGGGCGCCGCTACATGACGCGAATAGGGCCGAGAAGTTTGAAGTCAGTCGCGAAAATGCCTCCGATCCAGACGGCGTTCACCAGAACGAAAAGCGCGGCGGAAAGCAGGGCACGCTTCCAGACCGGCAGGCTTCGATGCGCCAGCAACGGGGTTATCACGAGGATCAGCACGGCGATGCCGCCAGCGGCTTCGTATGCGCCCCGCCCCCAAAGACGAGGGTTGTCCGCGGCGGGATATGCGAAGGCGAAGAGGGCACCGCATACAAGTGCCGCGAAAAAGAACGTACCCTTGAACTTGGACACTTGGATTCCTCAGTGGACGCTTGAACGGTCAGTCCTTCTCTTCGGCCTTTACCGGCCTGTCGAACCCGACGTAGATTTTGACATTTGCCGAACCGGAAAGCTCCTTCAGCGTCTCAAGCTCACGCAGCCGCAGGAGCGCTGGATGTGCGGCGTACGCCTTCGCGGATTGCTCGCTGCCGGGAAGTGCAGCTAGCTCGGCGTCGGTGCGGATTTTTCTGGCGGCGGCGTCTGCTTCGGACTGCAGGCGCGAGGTCTGCGCGAGGGCTTCCGCTTCGATGCGCGAAATCTCCGCTTGTGCCTCGGCCGCGATTTGCTGCGTCTGCGCGCGGGTCCGGGCTTCGACGAGCTGCGCCTGCGCGGTTCGCTCGGCGGCCAGCACCTTGTTCATGATCTCCTGGAGATTGCCCGGGAAGACCAGATCCTTGACATCGGCGCGGAGGATCGAGACGCCATAACGTGCGGCGGTCTCCTTCACGTCGCGCAGGATATCCTCGCTGAGCTGGTTGCGGTTGGTGAGGATTTCATCCAGCGTCATCGAGGCAAGCGAGCGCCTGGCCGCGAGTTGCACGTCGCTATAAAGCCGCTCCTCGTATTTCTCCACCTCGTGGATCGCGGCGCGCGGGTCGGTGACGCGGAATTGCACGATGATGCTGACCCGGATCGCCACCTTGTCGGCGGTGAGGATTTCCTGACCCTTGATGGTCAGCTCGCGCTCGCGGACGTCGACGAGCTGAACCTCGACCAGAGGACGCCCCAGCCAGCCCTGCAGAGAGGGCAGCTTGTAGCGCCCGGCCTCAAGCACCTTCTTCAGCACGCCGTTCTCGTACCAAAGGCCGCGATGAGTATCCTTGATGATAATCGGCGGTGTCGTCATACAAAACTCGGTTAAGTGCTTCGCTATCGGTTCGCCGTTTCGGGGATAACGGCCGCAAATTAGGCAGCCAGAGCCCTTAACCGGCGATGGGAAAGCTGGTGGTCCCGCAGCCACACCGATGTGGAGAACGCATTGTCAGATTGGCAATCTGCTCAGCCACCCTTGTGGTAGAGAAACCTTTGAGGATGCGCTCCTTGCTTGGCCGGAACCACCGTCGGCCATTCTCACGCTCAAGTTCTAAATGTCAAGGTAACTCCGCTGCTTATGGCGGCGGTAGTGGGTGAGACCGCTCGCACAACGCGCGCCAGTTCCGCGGTCGTCTTCAACGCCGGGCAGACCGCGCGGCGGCGATCAAGGCTTGGCCTAGCGAGACGCCGCCATCGTTGGCTGGGAAGGCCGCGGGCGCGATGACATTGAGGCCCAGGCTGGCGAGCCGCTCGCTGACGCCTTCGAGCAAGAGTTTGTTCTGAAATACCCCGCCGGTCAAAACCGCGGCGTCGCAGCCATGAGCTTGCGCTAGCGAATGGGCCGTTGCGGCCACCGTCTCGATAAGGCCGCGATGAAACCGGGCTGCGATAACGGCACGATCCGTGCCAGCGGCGAGGTCTTCCAGGATCGCGGTCCAAAGCGGCGCCCAGCCAACCCGCGCGGGTTCGCCTGTCAGCAAGGCCGCGCCGTAGCCATCGCCCGCCCCGGCCATTGCGCCCTCTGCCAGTGCCTCCAGCTCAATCGCCGCCTGTCCCTCATAGGACGCGGCGTCGAAACAAAGCCCTAGCACGGCGGCAACCGCATCGAACAGGCGGCCGGCCGAGGAGGAATGCGGCGAGTTGATGCCGCGCTCCATCATGCGTAGACAGGTTTCGAGCGGCTTGCCTTCCAGCCGCTGGATTGCCTCAAGCCCAGCAAAGCCGCCTCGCACATTCTCCCAGCCAAGAAACGTATGCAAGTGCGCAAGCGTGTTGCGCCAGGGCTCGCGCATGGCCTTGGCGCCGCCGATCAAGGGCGCGGGCGCGAAACAGGCGAGCCGCCTGTAGGAGCGGTAATCCGCGAGCAGGAACTCGCCGCCCCAAAGCTCCGCATCCTCGCTCAGGCCGAGGCCGTCGAGCGCGATGCCGAGCACGGGCGGGGCGGAAAGGGGCACGCCGGGTTCGCCAAGTGCGGCGGCGATGTGGGCATGATGATGCTGGACGCTGATCGCGGCAGGCCGTTCTCCTGCGCCAGTGCCCGGCCCCATTCGGTGGAAATGTAATCCGGATGGGCATCCACCGCCACGATTTGCGGCTCAAAGCGGAACAGGCTGCGGTAAAGCTCCTGATTGCGCCGGTAGTCGGCGTGCGTCGCCGCTTCCTCCAGGTCGCCCATGTGCTGCGAGACGATGGCTTGCCCGTCCTTCAGCAGGCAGAAGGTGGATTTCAGCTCTCCGCCCATGGCGAGGATGGGAGGCGCGTCCTCGAAACCGGGCGGCAGCGGCATCGGCGCAGGCGCGTGCCCCCTCGCGCGGCGCAACAGGCGCGGCTTGCCAGCCATGACACGCGCGACGCTATCGTCGAGGCGGTTCACGATGTCGCGGTCGTGCATCAGGAAATAGTCCGCGATGCCGGCGCAGCCGCTCGCGGGCTTCGCCGTTGCCGATGCATTGCGGCTCGTCGCCGCGGTTGCCTGAGGTGAGAACAATCGGACGCGCGAGGTCTTCCATCAGGATGTGATGCAGCGGCGTGTAGGGTAGCATGAAGCCCAGAGTTGATTGGCCGGGCGCAATGCCAGGCGCGAGGGTAGCAGCGCGGTGCCGGACGCATCGCCGTGCCAGGATCGGAACTCGTTCCCCTCACCCTGTCCCTCTCCCACCGGGAGAGGGGACCCTGAACTACGCCGGAACATTCAGGCGTCCCCTCTCCCATGGGGAGAGGGAAAGGGTGAGGGGAGATTCCCTCGTGCGGTCCGCCATCCGGCCTTAACTGGCTGGGCCTGCACTTCAAAATCGCGATGGGCGCGGCAACGCCAGAGAGCAGCGCACGTTCCGCTTCGCCAAGTTCCGCGTAGCCCGCAATCGCCTCCAGACCCCGCGCCATCAGGGCAAACGGCTTGCCGTAGCGGGCCTTGCGCTCGCGCAGCCGGGCCACGGCGCCCGCGTTGCAGGCATCGCAGGCCAGATGAAACCCGCCTATGCCCCTTGATGGCCACGATCTCCCCGGCTGCGATGAGCGCCGCCGCGGCGTCTACCGGATCGCGATAGGCGGAAGTGTCCGCGAGTGCCCCGCCGGCGCCTTCTAGCCAAACCTTGGGGCCGCATTCGGGGCAGGCGTTGGGCTGCGCATGAAAGCGGCGGTCGGCGGGGTCGCGGTATTCGGCGAGGCAGGCCGGGCACATGGGAAAGCTCGCCATGCTCGTGGTTGCGCGGTCGTAGGGGACTGCGCGGACGATTGAAAGCCTCGGCCCGCAATGCGTGCAATTGGTGAAGGGGTAGCGATAGCGGCGGTTGGCTGGGTCGCGGATATCGGCGAGGCAGGCGGGGCAGGTGGCGGCGTCGGCGGCGATGCCGGTTCTGACGGCCCCCCGCTGGCTCTCCACAATCCGGAAGCCAGCGCCATCGAAGCTGGCCGTAAGCGGCGTGCATTCTATGGAGTCGATGCGTGCCAAGGGCGGTGCTTCAGCAGATAGCGACAGCTCGAATTCCACCAGTGCCGCCGCCGGTCCCCAGGCATGAATGAGCACGCCTTCCCCGTCGTTCAGCACCTCACCGGAAAGGCCGAAGCGCTGGGCAAGCCTCCAAACCGTGGGGCGAAACCCCACGCCCTGCACCAGTCCGCGCACGCGGATGGAAATTCCCTGGCCGGCTCCGTTGTCCTCGATCATCTCGCGTCAAATCCCATCCAGCGCGCATTGCGGGGCACGGGTTCTGGGCACAAGCGAGCTATCAAGCTCGCGCGTCAAGATCCTCGCGGCCAGTTAGGGCGAGCGAGCGCGCCCCCCGGATAAAATTCGCCCATGCCTCCATGCCTTCGCCGGTGCGCGCGGACACCTTCAGCACCTTGATGCCGGGATTGATCTTCCTTGCATTGGCAACCAACTCCGCCACATCGAAATCGATATGCGGCAATAGGTCGATCTTCGAAATCAGCAGGATCTGCGAGCTTGCCACCATATCCGGATATTTGAGCGGCTTGTCCTCGCCCTCCGTCACCGACAGCACGACGACGCGGTGCGCCTCGCCCAGATCGAACAGCGCGGGGCAGACCAGATTGCCGACATTCTCGATAAACACCACGGAGCCCGGCGCCGGCTGCAGGTGGCCGGCCGCGTGGCCCACCATATGCGCGTCGAGATGGCAACCTTTGCCGGTGTTGATCTGGATGGCGGGGACGCCTGTGGCGCGGATGCGGTCGGCGTCGTTCGAGGTTTGCTGATCGCCTTCGATGACAGCAACCGGAAGCTCGCCCTTAAGATGCTCGATGGTCTTGACCAGTAGTGTGGTTTTGCCGGAGCCGGGGCTCGAAACCAGATTCAGCGCGAGGATGCCGGCGGCGTTGAAGCGCGCCCGGTTGACGCCGGCATAGGCGTTGTTCTTGCTCAGGATGTCCTGCTCGACCTGGATGATGCGGGACTTGCCGTCCTCGCTATCATGGTCGTGATGGTGATCGTGCGCGTGCTCGTGTCCATGATCGTGGTGATGGTCATGCTCATGCGCATGGTCGTGAGCGGCCGCGGTTCCCTCGATGCGTACTTCGCCCTTTCCACACCCGCAAGTAGCGCACATTCACTCCACCTCCATGGACTTAATCTTCAGCTCGCTGCCGCCCGTGATCTGCAACTCGCGGCCCCCGCAATCCGGACAGCCATCGAAACGGCTTCCCAGGTTGACGTTCTTGCTGCAAGTCATACACCAAGCGAGCAGCGGCGTGTGAACGATTTCGAGCTTCGCGTTTTCCGCGAGTGTACCCTGCGTCACGGCGTCGAAACAAAATATCAGCGATTCCGGCTCGACGCCCGCTAGCGGCCCAATTTCGAGCCACACGGCCTTCACGCGCGTATAGGAGTGGATTTTCGCCTGCTCTTTCAATGCCTGCACGACGCTCAGGCAGATCGACATTTCATGCATCAGGTCAAACTCAGCTCATAGCCCACGCAAGGGTCTACGGCGGTTATGAAGAGGCGCGCAAGGGCTTCGCGGCGCGCTGGGTGCGCAAGCGCGATGCCTGGCAAGGCCCTTTGCCGCGGCGCCTTGCGGATGGAAGTTCCATTCCGTGGGCGCCAGGATGCGATAGCGCCGGACCACGCCGTCCGCGATTTCCACCGCGTGGATAAGCCGCCCGCGCGCGGCCTCGGCAACACCGAGGCCCGTGCCGGACTCGCGGGCAGGGCCTTCCGCATGATGCCCGGCCTCGGCAAGCGATGCCGCCAGCATCCGCATTTGCCCGGGGATTTCCGCAAGCTCGGCGAGGCAAGCCGTAAGCCGGGCCAGCAGGCCAGCGCCGTAGCGATCCCTCACGGATTCGATCAATGGATGGGCCGCCATCCGGCTGAGCGGCGTGGTCTCGCGCGGAAGCCCATCCCATTCCGGCTGTGCGGCGAAAGCGTCCGGGCGTCCGGCCAGCAGAATTTCCTGCATGCCTTCCGCAGCGATCGCGGGGAGCGGCGAAATCTCCGCCGCGCCGGCATCCGCTGTCCCGGTTTGAACCAGATATTCGAAGACCGTCTGCGCCTCGGTCTCATTGCGCCGCGCCCACAGGGCCAAGTCCTCGGTATCGCGCCGCGAGCAGCCATTCGCCGGGCACTTCGCCGAAAACAGCCTCACCCAGAATAGCGGTCAGCTCTGAAATCGCGTGGTCCAGGCGGGCGGCATCGATAGCGCTGGCGTCTTGCACCGACTTGCCCAGCTCGCGGTCCATCGTAAACAGCCGCTTGATGGAAGCCGATGCCAGGGCGGGCTCCGGCGCGTGGACGCAATGCGGCCAGGAGTGCAGCACCTGCAGCGCATGCTCGCGGGCGGTTTCGCCTAAGACAAGGAGCGAGCGGATCGCCTTCGCCCGCGCGCTCGCAGTATTGCCAAGTGCGTTCTCGATGGCTTCGGCGCAGGCGGCGGCCTGGGCGGCACGGCAGATCGAAAAAACCAGGGGAACGAGACTTGCTACCTCGGCGGGTTTCTTGCCCGAGAACCGGCTGGCAAGGCCAAGCGGGCGGGCATTCTCGATACGCGCGGTCCCCTGCCCGGCGTTCGCGGAAAGCGCGATCCGAATGATGCCCTCGGCCGGCGCGCTCACGGAAGCAGCCTCTGCCCGGCGCTAATGCCTCTAAGCAAAGGCCGTGGCCGCTGCAGTCTCGCCGGGTTCAGGTACATCCGCGCCACTCCTCCCCAACCAGGTTGAGCCCCTTCGTTCAAGAGCAGCCGCGCCCCTCCGGCTCGCTTGATTTTCCCTGAACTTAACGTGGCACAGCAGAGCGTTCGCGGCAAGCTTCACGCGCGCGGCAAAAAAGCAACTGGGTAAAACCCGCCGGCAATAATACTTGGCTGCACGCTACGGTAGCAGCGCTCAAGCTTCGCCGGCGCTGAATCTTGCTGCGGTCCAGGAATAGGACAGCATTGAAGCTTTATTTACGAAATTGGGCGATGAAAAGAGCATTAACAATCCCAGGTCAAATGCGAAAGACCTCCGCAATGAGCTTCTCGGTCGATTTCGATCTTGCGTCTTTCGGGCTCGGCTTCGCCGTCGCGCCCGTCGCTTATCTTGTGTTTGGCGCCGCAATCTACGCCGTCTTTTGCGTGGCAAAAGGGCTTACGTCGTCCTTCCGGCGGCGATTGAGGTTTGTCCGGCGGCTGGCTGCGGAAATTTGAGCAGGCGGAAAGAAAAGGCCCGGCCCCGGTGCGATCACCAGCCGCGACGGTGGTCCTCAAACCGCATCCAGCCAATCGCCAGCCCCACATAAAGGCACACGATCACGAATGTTTCCAAGGTTATCAGCATGGTTCTGGCCTTGAGATATTCCCTCTAGCCTTTTGCGGCTGGGAAATTGGAGAGCGCTAAGCTTCTCTATTACTGCGCGAATGCGGCACGGGGTATCGCTTGGGTCGCGTCAACCTTACACGAAATCCTGCCGAACGGTGCTGCCAGTAGCGGACCACCGAATTGGCGGTGGATGGTGGAGGGGGTTGGATTCGAACCAACGTAGGCTTAGCCAACGGATTTACAGTCCGTCCCCTTTAGCCACTCGGGCACCCCTCCAAGGCAGGAAAACCAAGCTGGGTCAACACGTTGACCTTGTCCGCTTTCGCGAACAGCGCTTCGTCTGGCACTTCATATCACCACATTATATCCGGCGCAATCCATGTTTGCGCCAATTTCCAAGGTCCTGAGCGTGCTTACGCCGCGCCGCCTGCCTCGGTCTTCAGCCAAGCCGCGCAGCAGGCCTTGGCGAGGTCGCGGACGCGCAGGATGTAGCTCTGCCGCTCCGTCACCGAGATCACGCCGCGCGCGTCGAGCAGGTTGAAGACGTGGCTCGCCTTGATGCACTGGTCGTAGGCCGGCAGCACCATCTGATGGCGCTGGCTATTCGCGCCCTCCGTGGGCTCGCCCGCCGCGAGCAGCGCCTTGCACTCCTTCTCCGCGTCGCGGAAGCGCTGCAGCAGCATCGCCGTATCCGCGTGCTCGAAATTGTGCCGCGAATACTCCTCCTCGGCCTGGTGGAACACGTCGCGATAGAGCACGCGCTTGTCATCGTCGCGGCCGTTGAAGTTCAGGTCGAAGACGCTGTCGACGCCCTGGATGTACATCGCCAGGCGCTCCAGCCCATAGGTCAGCTCGCCCGAGACGGGATCGCAATCGAAGCCGCCGACCTGCTGGAAATAGGTGAACTGCGACACCTCCATGCCGTCGCACCAGACCTCCCAGCCGAGCCCCCAGGCGCCGAGCGTGGGGCTCTCCCAGTCGTCCTCGACGAAGCGGATGTCGTGCAGCGAGGGATCGATGCCGAGCCGCACCAGGCTTTCGAGGTAAAGCTGCTGGATGTTCTGCGGCGAGGGCTTCAGGATGACCTGGAACTGATAATAGTGCTGCAGCCGGTTCGGGTTTTCGCCGTAGCGCCCGTCTTTCGGCCGGCGCGAGGGCTGCACGAACGCCGCGCGCCAGTGCTTCGGCCCGAGCGCCCGGAGCGTCGTCGCCGGATGGAACGTGCCCGCGCCCACCTCCATGTCGTAGGGCTGCAGAATCACGCAGCCTTGCTCCGCCCAGAAATGCTGGAGCGTCATGATCAAATCCTGGAACGATTTCGCGGGATTAAGCGCCGGCGCGGGCGTGACATGCTTCATGGGAGGGTTCCGGAGCGAATGGATGGCGCGACCGTACTTGCGCCCGCGCCGATAATCAAGCCGGGCCTGAGCGCGGCTACCAGCGTATTCTGGCGGGGCAGCCGGGCGCGGCCTTCCCTTCTTTGCCGGGTGGCCGCCAGGGACGGCAAGAGGCGGCGATCCCGGAAGTCAAGGCTGCCGTCTAAGCGCACCGGGAGCAATCCAGGCGGAACAGTGCGGCATCCGGAGAACTGAAGCGAGCGACGAACTGACGCCATATCGAAGACCCTCGCACCCCAAAAGCACCCATTTTGATAGCCGAAGGGGGCTTTTCGGATTTGAACTAATTGTAACCGATGCGCCTTGCTGAAAGGTTAAGCGCAGGTCGCATTGTAAGTCATTGAAATATATGTGCGTATTAATCCGTGGCCGGCATGATTATGGTAAAGCCACAATATTTAACAGGGTTTTTGAAAGCTCGAAATCGGGCAAAAACGAGCAAGTTTTCGCAGAAATCGGCCTAATTTGAGCATCGCGATTCGGCGTTAACCAAGTTTTGTTAACAGATATGGCAGGGCGTAGGGACTTGTGGGGCCTACCGCCTAAATTGTGACACATTTGCCCGCCGCGTTGCCTTGCAAGACCCTGGATTATGCGCCGCGCCTTTCTTGGCTAACAAGCGGATGCTGGGAACTATGCCAGCCGCCAAAGGAATTGAACGCTACAATCCGGCACGGGAGCCAGAAGGTAGAGTTGGCGCTTGGTGCCGCCTTGGGGTCGGGAGCGGCCCTCACGCTGTTCTTACAATCCCGTGGCGGCTATGCCGGCTTCCAGACTCCGCCCCTGACCCTTAGCCAAACTCACGGCGATCAGACTGGTGAATGGTTGCATTTGCTGCCTGCACCTATAAGCGACATCGGAGATCATCGCAAACTCCGAAGCGCGGCGGTCCGCGCTGCTCAAAAAGCGGTACTATCCCGGCGTTTATAAACTGGTACGCAGGAAATGATTTAGATATGTTAAGCAACTCATTATCGTGTTGCCGTGTCACGGCTTTGGCTGGTGCTGCCATTGTTCTCTGTATGTTATGCGTTTCCAGTCATGCGGCGGGCCAAGATGTGGAGCAGTCCCTAACCTCGCCGGCTGAACAATTCAGAACTTCCTCGAAGTCGAAGGGCCAAGTGCTAGCTGGTCAGGAGGGTCGAATGCAAGTCGGAGAAGATTCATCTGGTGCCAAGAATGTTTCTTTGGCAGAGGCCAAGGCAGCCCACGAACGGCGCGATTATCTAACCGAGCGCCGACTGATCGAGCCTTTCGCAAGAGACGGAGATGCGGAGGCACAAGCCAGGCTCGGTTTCTTGTATAGGTTTGGTCTGGGAGTTCCTGAGAACCATACCGAGTTGGTGGCCTGGTTTCACAAGGCTGCGCTGCAAGGGAATGCGTGGGCGCAACAGAATTCTGGGTGCCGCTCTAACGAAAGGGGAGGGCGTCGCAAAGGATATTGCCGAGGGTGTCGGCTGGTTGCAAAAAGCGGTCGCCAATGGTTTTACCGGTGCCTACTACGACCTTGGGGATATTTTTCTCCATGGAAGAGGGGTCGCGAAAGATCGCGAAAAGGGGCTCGCCTTCTTGGCAATGGCCGCCAATGGTGGCAATACGACAGCAGCCTTTGTACTTGGCTCTGTGCATGAGCAAGGGCTTGAGGCCGACAAGGACTTGGCTAAAGCCGAGTTCTGGTACCGCAAGGGTGCCGATCTGGGTTTCTTTATGTGCCAATTCAATCTTGGGCGAATGTATGCGGGTGGTCTCGGCGTACCTCAGGATTTTGTTGAGGCCTACAAGTGGGCTGAACTCGCTGCCGAGTTGGGACCCGACGCAGATGCAAGCGTCTTGCGTGATTTCCTTATGCCGAAACTGAGTGCAGCTCAGCTTGCCGAAGCGGAACGCCTAATCCGGGATTGGAAAGCCAATCACGTGAGTGGCAAATACAGGCCGCTGTAGCTTTCATGCGGTGTTCTATGGGCAGGGCGGTATTTGGCCCAAGTTTCCCGTCGCAGATACACCCCCTGGATCGCCCGCAATGTGATCGAAGCGTGCATCGGCCTTTACGAATGTTTCGAAACCCGGAATGTCTCTTTCCGGCCTGCTGGAGGCAATCAGCGTTGCGGAGCGTAGGACGCAATCGTTGCCGCGAGCCCGGCCTCGAAGCTCGTGGCATCCGCCCAAAACCGGCGGGCGAATTTGGAAGCGTCCACGAGATAGGGCCTATCGGTTTGAAAGCCCATCTCGATCAGCTCGTAAACCTGCCGGTCGAACAGCCCAACAACATGCAGCATCGCGCGCGGCATGACGGTAACGCGCGGGGCAACGCCGATCATCTCCGCCGCCTTCACGATCAGCGAGCGCAGCGTCTGGATGGGCGCGTTCGGCACATGCCAGGCTTGGCCGTAGGCGTCCGCCGGCGCATCCAGGAGCGTCACAAGGGCGCGCGCGAAGTCGGGGACGTAGGTGAAATCGTGGGGGTGGTCCGGCGAATAGGGGATGAGCGCGGCCTTGCCCTCCAGGAGGCGCTTAACGCCGTAATTCGAAAGCACCGAAGTTCTCCACGTCCGCCCCGTAGAAATCCGAAGCGCGAACCGCGACGGCCTGCACTTGGCCCTGGGCGTGAGCCCGCTGCCACGCGCGCGTGATCGCGGCCCGCACCTTGGGCTTCCGGCCATGGTCCGAGAGCGGCATGTCCTCGGTCAGCGGCCGGTCTTGCGGGCCGTACATATAGAGATTGTCCGCGAAGACGAAGCGCGCCCGCCCCGGCGGCGCAGGCCGCCAGCATGTTCTCCATCGCGGCCGGCCAGGCCCTCTCCCACAGGCGCGAGTTGTAGGGAAAGCCGATGCAGCAGATGACGGCGTCGCAGCCCGCGCAGGCGCGGCGGACGCTGTCCGCGTCGAGCACGTCCGTGGCAACGAACTCCGCCGCCGCGAGCAACCCGGCCGGACGCTTGCGCTGCGCGACGCGCACGGTGTCGCCGCGCGCCAAAAGCAGATTGGCGGTTTCGCGGCCAACGGCCCCGTAACCTATGATGGCAACGTGCATCGGTAAGCCTCCCTCTGTAACGCGATGTTAATAGCGCTTACATTGGGTATGCGAAACACAAATCGCCGTGATCGAAGCGCCAAATTAACTCCCAGGCCCTCTCCGGCGGGATTTTTCCCGGATGCCAACAGGCGCTTTCCAGGCTTGGAGCAATTTAGCGGAAATGCCTTGAGTAAGCGCGATCAACCGGATCGCGTTAGCCCAAGCTCAGCCTGCTTCTTTTTCGACAGCCCCAGCGAAACGATCAGGTGCGACTGCCGGATGTATTCCTTCAGCTCCCCGTCCGCGAGCCCCGGCTGGGCGTAGTGCTGAATCCACGTCATGCCGCGCGACGCAAGATACGGCGCCGGCCGCAAACCCGGCTGCTCCTTCAATATCTCGTAGGAAATGCCGCTCACCTTGAAGGTAACGCGAACTTCGTCATCCTCCCAGCCGCCGATGGCGAACACCTTGCCGCCCACCTTCCAGACATGCGAGCCGCCCCATTGCACCACATAGGTGGTTGCGGGAAGCGCGCGGCAGAACTCGTTATATTCGTCCAAGGTCATCGTGGTGCACCCGCGCGGCCTTCTCAGCCCAACTCAGGCGCCCACGAGGTGGCGGGCTTTTCCGGCTCCTTTTTGTCTTTCGGCTGGTGCACGATCTTGCCGAGCTTCAACAGCACGTCGCGAACGCCCGTGCGCGACACGGAGGATAAGAGCAGCGGCTTTTTCCGCGCCGCGCGCTGCAGCTCGGCGGCCTTTTCCGCCGCCACTTCCGGCGTCACCGCATCGCATTTGGTGAGCGCCACGATTTCGCGCTTGCGGGCGAGTCCGCCGCCATAGGCCTTGAGTTCGCCGCGGATGGTGCGATAGGCCGCCACGACATCCGCCTCGGTCACGTCCACCAGATGCAGCAGCACCCGGCAGCGCTCCACATGCCCCAGGAAGCGGTCGCCGAGCCCAGCACCCTCATGCGCGCCTTCGATCAGCCCCGGGATGTCGGCGAGCACGAAGTCCATGTCGCCGGCTTTGACCACGCCCAGGTTGGGATGCAGCGTCGTGAACGGATAGTCGCCAATTTTCGGCTTGGCTGCGCTCACCGTGGCGAGGAAGGTGGACTTGCCCGCATTGGGAAGCCCCACGATGCCGGCATCCGCGATGAGCTTGAGGCGCAGCCAGATCGTCATCTCCACGCCTTCCTGGCCGGGGTTTACCCGGCGCGGCGCGCGATTGGTGGAGGTTTTGAAATGCGCGTTGCCAAAGCCGCCATTGCCGCCCGCCGCGATCAGCGCGCGCTGGCCAGGATAGACAAGATCGGCGAGCAGCGTCTCGTTGTCCTCCGCGAAGATTTGCGTGCCAGGTGGCACCTTGAGCACGGCGTCCTCGCCGGCAGGACCCGACCTGTTGGCGCCCATGCCGTGCTTGCCGTTGCCAGCGGTGTGATGCTGCTGGTAGCGGAAATCGATCAGCGTGTTGTGATTTTCGACGCACTCGGCCCAGACGCTGCCGCCCCGGCCGCCATCGCCGCCGTTGGGTCCGCCGAATTCGATAAACTTCTCGCGCCGGAAAGAGAGGCAGCCATTACCGCCATCCCCCGAGCGAATGTAAACTTTTGCTTGGTCAAGGAAACGCATAACCCGCACTTAAGGAGAGTTGCGCTTCGAGGCAAGCAGATCTTCCAACGATTGCCGCTATTCTTGCTCTAAGGGCAAATCTTGCCCACCCGCATCATTGCGAGCGAAGCCGAGCAATCCAGACCTCGGACACCGTGCCGGTTTCTGGATCGCCACGGCGGCTTTGCCGCCTCGCGATGACGATTAGAGGAATTCGCCGGCCGGAATTTTAGTCGGCGCGTTCGAGATTGACCGCCTTCGGACCTTTGCCCTTCGGGTCGGGCTGCGTCTCGTAGGACACGCGCATACCCTCGTCGAGCATCCCTACGCCGGAACGTTCAACGGCAGAGATGTGCACGAACACATCCTTCCCGCCCTCGTCCGGTGTTATGAAGCCGAAGCCTTTGGCTTGGTTAAAGAATTTGACCGTACCGGTCTGGCGCATGGGATGTTCACTCCTCTTCCCCAATTAAAAAAACATGGTCCGATAGACCATGTTTTGACTTGTTCAGGCAAGACAGGTATCGGGGGGAGGACTGCGTACTGTGACCGCTCATACGGTATATTCTGCAACGCTTAGTTCCACGGGGTCCGATAGTTTGCCCGGTTGCGCGAGATTATGCGCGAACATTGCCTTTTCGTAAAGTCCTGCGCACTAGTTTTCAAACAGCTTTCATCGACTGCTGTCGCACTGGTGCAGGTAAGCATCAGTTACAGGCGGTTTAACCTTCGGACGGTTGTAATAGGCGGCGCGTAAGATAGAAATAGCATCCGCCTCTTTAGTGTGGCGTCCCGCAATTGTATACACCGTCTGGTGCGGCTCACGGGATGGCGGTTTGAAGAAGGGGCATTAACCGCCCGAAGGCCTTTGGCGCGGGCGATCCTTGCACGGCGTTTCCCGCTCCTTGGCCAGCGCGTCTTGCGCTTCCTTCGCCGTCTGCAGCGCGCCGTCTCGCTCCTTCTCCGCTTTCGCCTGGGCTTCCTTGGCGTCGCGGGCGCCTTGCTGCACGTTCGCAAGCGCGTTCTGGATCTCGGCCAGGCGGTCGCTCGCCGCCTTCAAGGCCTGCTCCGCCTTGTCGCGATGACCCTGCTCTTCGCCCAATTTTACGGAAGCGGATTTCGCGTCTTTTTCCGCAACCTGCCGTGCCCGCTCTTCATTTGCGAATTTTTCGTTGGCAGACTGAAGATCTCGGGCAGCTTTGTCCCGCGCCTCTATCACGAGCTGAGCCTGTTTCACGGATTCCGCTGCGAGGTGATAATTCCGATATCCAAAAATGACCGCGATAACGGCCAAAATGCCGATGAGAATATTGCGGATCACTTTCTTCCTCCCGGCTGGAAGCCTTGAGCGCGGCGGTTGAGTCTTAGCAATGGCCGCTCATACCATAACGCACCGATAGCGATTATGGCATTTCCGCCGCCGGTTTAATTTTCGGAATGATGTTGTTTCCGTGCACAGGGTAATGTGCATACCCGCGCTTTACGGGAAAAGCGGCAATTGTTCAAGTCCCGCACTCTCAGGGAAGCCGTGCATCAGGTTGAAGTTCTGAATCGCCTGGCCGGCCGAGCCCTTCACGAGATTGTCGATGACCGAAACCACGATGGCGCGTCCAGGTATGCGATCGGCATAGACCCCGATCATGCAGTAGTTGGAGCCGCGCACGAACTGTGTCGAGGGCAGCGTGCCTTTGGGGGCAAGCTTGACGAAGTGCGCCGCCTGGTAGCGCGCTTCGAGTGCCGCCAAAAGATCGGCCGGCTGACGGCCCGCGGCGAGGCGTACATAGGCCGTGACCAACTCGCCCCGGCTCATCGGCACGAGATGCGGCGTGAAATTCACCAGGACCTGCTCGCCGGCGGCGGACGAGATCTCCTGCTCGATCTCGGGTGCATGCCTGTGGCTTGCGATGGCGTAGGGCGAAAATCCCTCGCCCGTCTCGGAGAACAGGATGTTCTGCTTGAGCGAGCGGCCGGCGCCCGACACGCCCGACTTGGCGTCGATGACGATGTCCGATGCGTCGATGAGTTTTGCGTGTACCAACGGCAGCAGTGCGAGAAGCGCTGCAGTCGGATAGCAGCCGGGGCACGCGACGAGGCGCGCCTTCGCGATTGCGTCACCGTAGAACTCGGTCAGTCCGTAGACGGCATCCTTGAGCAGATGCGCCGCGGCGTGCTCGCGCCCATACCACTTTGCGTAAGTTGCGGTATCCCGCAGTCGGAAGTCCGCGGACATATCGATGACTTTGACGCTTCCGGGCAGCGTGGCGATAATGTCCTGCGCCGTGCCGTGCGGCAGTCCGCAGAAGATCGCGCCGCATGCGCCCCAATCCGCGTCCTCCGCCTTCACCAGCGCGGGCGCGCCAATCAAACCGAGATGCGGGAAGACCTCGCCCAGCGCTTTGCCGGCGTGGGTGTTCGCTGCGAGCAGCGCGATTTCCATGTTCGGATGGCACGCAGCCAGACGGATTAGATCGGCTCCCGTGTAGCCGCTCGCACCGATGACCCCGATTTTGATTTTTGCCTGCGCTGGCATTCTTCGTCTCCTGGCAGCGTCCCGCCATTTCGACCCGGCCGCCGCAAATATAAATCGCAGTGCCCAAATCCGCCGCAGCGTCATTCCCGCGCAGGCGCACGCGCACTAACTATAAGGTTTGAGTCTCCGTCATTGCGAGGGGCGAAGCCCCGAAGCAATCCAGAAAGCAAAGGGCGCCGTGCGCTTCTCTGGATCGCCACGGCGGCCAAGAGGCCGCCTCGCGATGACGCTGCGGCGCCTTATGTTAGCCCCTCCGCGCCTACGCGGGGACGACACTGCGCAATCACCGCGCCCGCGTCCAGGGCGCCGGCATAATATAGTCCCGAGGCGGCATAAGCCGCCCCGGCAATCCAGAGCAATAACGCGCGATTAGCGCTTCGAGAACTGGAAGCTCCGGCGGGCCTTCGCCTTGCCGTACTTCTTGCGTTCGACGACGCGCGGGTCGCGGGTGAGGAAGCCCTCTTTCTTGAGAACCGGCCGCAGTTCCGGCTCGAAGTAGGTGAGCGCCTTGGAAAGCCCGTGGCGAACAGCACCCGCCTGGCCCGAAAGTCCGCCGCCGGAGACGGTAGCGATGATGTCGTATTGCGAAGCGCGGTTCGACGTAATGAGCGGCTGCTTCAAGATCATCTGCAGCACCGGCCGCGCGAAATAGACTTCGTGATCGCGGTCGTTGATGGTGATCTTGCCGACGCCTGGCTTCACCCAAACGCGCGCGACAGCGTTCTTGCGCTTGCCGGTGGCGTAGGCGCGGCCATGCGCGTCGAGCTTCTGGACGTGAATCGGACGTGCCCGGTCCTCGGTTGCGGACGCCGGAGCGGTTGCTGCGCTCTTGTCGAGGCCCGCGAAAGACTTCGTTGTCTCAGTCATTAACGGACCCTCGCTGCGTTCTTTGCATTCATGGCACGGATATCGAGAGTTTCAGGGCTTTGCGCGGCATGCGGATGCTCCGGCCCGCCATAGACGAGCAGGTGCGTCATCTGCTTGCGGCCGAGCGGCCCGCGCGGCACCATGCGTTCCACCGCCTTCATGAGCACGCGCTCCGGAAACTTGCTGCCGAGCACCTCGAAAGGACGGCGCTCCTTGAGGCCGCCGGGGTGGTTCGTATGGCGGTAGTAAATCTTGTCCTGCGTCTTGTTGCCGGTGAACACGATCTTCTTGGCGTTGATGACAATGACGTAGTCGCCGTCGTCCATATGCGGCGTGAAGGTGGGCTTATGCTTGCCGCGCAGGCGGTTGGCGATGATCGTTGCCACGCGGCCCACGACAAGGCCCTCGGCATCGATCAGAAGCCACTTCTTCTGAATGTCGGATGGTTTTGCTGAATAGGTTTTCATGGCTCAAGTCCGTTAGGAAGCGGACGCGCCGCTCCAATGAAAAAAGGGCCGCACGGCCCAATCGCGCAAGAAATACGCGAAGTGCGAAACGCTGTCAATCGCGCAGAAGGCGATTGTTGCGGAAAATATGCAATGGAATCAGCGCTATAAAAATGTGGTGCCATGATACCGCAATGTAGTAGCCTCGCAGATCGCATTCTTCCGCGAGAATCTAAGATTCACAAATGCGGCGCGGCAGGAGCAAATTCGAGGAATGCCCGTCCATCATCGCGAGGCGGCCCCGGCCAGCCTGTAAAACTCGCGACGGTGAATTCGCATCCGTGGGAAGTGTTTCAGCCTTCCTGCATCGCGTTGCGCATCGTGCCGATTTCCACGATTTCCGTTTCCATCACATCGCCGGGCTTGAGGTATTCGGGCGGCGTGCGCCCCATGCCGACGCCAGGCGGCGTTCCGGTGGCGATCACGTCGCCCGGCTCAAGGGTCAGCCCGCGCGACAGCTCCGCGATCAGCCGCGGCACTTTGAAATACATATCCCGTGTATTGCCATCCTGCTTCACTTCGCCGTTCACGCGCAGGATGAGCCTCAGGTTATCGTGGCCCATCTCGCTGGCGGGCACGATCCATGGCCCCATCGGCGCGTGGCCGTCGAGGCTCTTGCCTTTGAACCACTGTCCGCCATGCCAGCTTTTCTGGATGTCGCGCGCCGAGGTGTCGTTCACGGCCGTATAGCCGAAGATGTGCTCGGCGGCTTCCGCCTCGCCGATGTTCCGCCCTCGCTTACCGATAATCACCGCGAGTTCAACCTCCCAGTCGATTTCCGTCGAGATCGAGGCATCGTAGGGGATCGGATCGAAGGGGCCGTTGAGCGTATTGGTGCCCTTGGTGAAGAACACCGGATGTTCCGGCAAAGCTTGCGTGGTGGCGCGGAAGCGCTGGCTCTCCTCGAAATGCTCGACATAGTTCCAGCCGACGCAAGTGATGTTGCGCGTGAGCTTCGGAAGCGGCGGAAGCAGCCTGAGGTCTTGAAGATTTCAGCGTGGCGGATGTGCCGGCCGTGGCCAGTTCCCGCACCTTGGCCAGCCCTTGCGGCCCGGCTTCGATCAGCGCCAGCATCGAGGTGCCGTCGAAGCCAAGCTCCATCTTCGCTTCGCGGGCCGCTTGCGCCACATCCACCGCATGCCCATCCGTCCGCGCGATGCCGAGGCGCGGCGCGCCGCTCCCGTCCGCGTAGCTCAGGAGGCGCAATTTCGAATTGAACGGCACTTTGATCGGCGTCATGCAAGGACCCTTCAGTATGCTCTGGACGGCGTTTCGCGGGCAAACCTATTCCAAAAGCAAGCGCTGGGAAACAATACCAGCCGCAAAAAATCCTGACATGTCCGCAGCGCTTGCCGTCATTGCGAGCGAAGCGAAGCAATCCAGGCAGCATGCGGCAGTGCCTGTTACTCTGGATTGCCTCGGCCGCCAAGGCGGCCTCGCAATGACGGGAAGCAGGTTCATTTTTGCTGGAAATCGCATACAGATTTTTTAAGTCATCCAGCTATTTTCAAGCTGCCGCCCTGCGGCAGCATGGATTGGTTAACCACCCTTGAGCCCGCCGCCCTTATCGGTTACATAACATGATCTTTCACACACAGGGTCCGCGGTAACGGCGGGGCAGCTTTCTTCCGGGAACAGGGACTGCGGTTTTTGTCTTGGGGGACGCGAGCGGATCGGTGTCTGAGTCTTCACCAGCCCGTGCCATCTACGAGATGACAATGAGTCTCTTGAAAACAAGTGTGCGTCTTGCCAGAAATTTCGCAGCCAAAATGATCGGAGCAAAACCATCACGCGGAGCAAGAATGGACGCGAAGGTTCAACCAAAAGAAGCAAATCAAGAAGTTCCACCTTCGAAGGAAAAGGACGGCGTTGCCATGGGCACACCTAAATATGTTTACAGGTTCGGAGCGGGCAAGGCGGACGGCTCTGCCGATATGAAGAACCTGCTCGGCGGCAAGGGCGCGAACCTCGCCGAGATGTCGAACCTTGGCCTGCCAGTGCCGCCAGGTTTCACGATCACGACCGAAGTTTGCACCGCCTATTACGCGAACGGCAAGAAGCTCCCGGACGGGCTGCATGCCGATGTGCAGGACGCCGTGGCGCAGATCGGCACGGCCGTCGGTGCGGGCCTCGGCGATGCGAGCAATCCGCTTCTGGTGTCGGTCCGCTCGGGCAGCCGCGCCTCGATGCCCGGCATGATGGACACGATCCTCAATCTCGGCCTCAGCGACGCAACGGTAGAGGGCCTCGCCGCCCGCTCCGGGAACCGCCGCTTCGCCTACGATAGCTACCGGCGCTTCATCACGATGTACTCGAACGTGGTGCTCGACATTAAGCATCACGACTTCGAGGAAATCCTCGACCACTACAAGCACCAGAACGGCTACGACCTCGACACGGACCTCACCGCCGAGGACTGGCAGACCATCATCGCGAGCTACAAGCAGATGGTGCAAGCCAAGCTCGGCAAGCCGTTCCCGCAAGACATCAACGAGCAGCTTTGGGGCGCGATTGGTGCGGTCTTCGATAGCTGGAACAATCCCCGCGCCATCAAGTACCGGCAGCTCAACAACCTGCCCGAAAGCTGGGGCACCGCGGTCAACGTCCAGGCCATGGTGTTCGGCAACCGCGGCGAGACCAGCGCGACCGGCGTTGCCTTCACCCGCAACCCGGCGACCGGCGACACCGCCTTTACGGCGAGTTCCTGGTGAACGCGCAGGGCGAGGACGTGGTGGCCGGCATCAGGACGCCGCAGTCCATCACCGAGGAAGCGCGCATTGAAGGCGGAAGCGACAAGCCGTCGCTCGAAGCGGTCATGCCGGAAGCCTTCGGCGAGTTCAAACGCATCTGCGATACCCTGGAGCGGCATTACCGCGACATGCAGGACGTTGAGTTCACCATCCAGGAAGGCAAGCTCTGGATGCTCCAGTGCCGCAACGGCAAGCGCACCATTCCGGCGGCGCTGAAGGTTGCGGTCGACATGGCGCGCGAAGGGCTCATCTCCAAGGAGGAGGCCGTAACCCGCATCGAGGCGGCGCAGCTCGACCAGATCCTGCATCCGACCATCGACCCGGCCGCCGTTCGCAAGGTCATCACGACGGGGCTTCCCGCCTCGCCCGGCGCCGCATGCGGCCAGATCGTGTTCTCGCCGGACGACGCCGAGAAGCTTAAGGCCCAGGGCAAGACCGTCATCCTGGTCCGTAACGAGACGAGCCCAGAGGACATTCACGGCATGCACGCGGCGGCGGGCATCCTCACGGCGCGCGGCGGCATGACGAGCCACGCGGCGGTGGTTGCGCGCGGCATGGGCCGGCCCTGCGTCTCAGGCGCCAGCGCCTTGCGCATCAACCACGAGACGCGCACGCTTTCGGCGGGCGGTGTCACGCTCAAAGAGGGCGACATCATCACCATCGACGGGTCGAACGGCCAGGTCATCGAGGGCGCGGTGCAGATGCGCCAGCCCGAGTTGACCGGCGACTTCGGCACGCTGATGGAGTGGGCTGACAGCCTGCGGCGCATGAAGGTCCGCACCAACGCCGACACGCCGGCGGACGCTGCCCAGGCGCGCAAGTTCGGCGCTGAAGGCATCGGCCTCTGCCGCACGGAGCACATGTTCTTCGACGCCGACCGGATTCTTGCCGTCCGCGAGATGATCGTGGCCGAGAATCAGGATGGCCGGCGTGCGGCGCTCGCCAAAATCCTGCCGATGCAGAAGCAGGACTTCATCAAGCTGTTCGAGATCATGGCGGGCCTGCCTGTCACGATCCGGCTGCTCGACCCGCCGCTGCACGAGTTCCTGCCCCATGGCGATGCGGAGATCGCGGAGCTGGCCCAAACGCTGAACATGGATGGGGCCGCGCTGCGCGCACGCCTCAGCCAACTCAAGGAGCAGAACCCGATGCTCGGCCATCGCGGCTGCCGTCTCGCGATCACCTATCCGGAAATCGCGGAGATGCAGGCGCGGGCCATATTCGAGGCCGCCGTCGCGGTGAGCAAGAGCACCGGCTCGGCCGTGATCCCCGAGGTCATGATCCCGCTAATCGCGACCAAGGCGGAGTTCGACATCCTGAAGACGGTCATCGACAGGGTGGCGAAGGAAGTGCAAGCCGCCTCGGGCTCCTCGATTTCGTACCAGGTTGGCACGATGATCGAATTGCCGCGGGCTGCGCTCATGGCGGGCGATATCGCGAAGACTGCCGAGTTCTTCTCTTTCGGCACCAACGATCTCACGCAGACGACCTTTGGCCTGAGCCGCGACGACTCCGGCACGTTCCTCGGCGATTACCTCAGCCAAGGCATCTTCGAGACCGATCCGTTCGTCTCGCTCGACACCGAAGGCGTGGGCCAGCTCGTGCAGATCGCGGCGGAGCGCGGGCGCAAGACGCGGCCAGGGCTGAAGCTCGGCATTTGCGGCGAGCATGGCGGCGATCCGGCCTCCATCGCCTTCTGCGAAACCGTGGGGCTCGACTACGTGTCCTGCTCGCCGTTCCGCGTGCCGGTGGCAAGGCTGGCGGCGGCGCAGGCGGCGGTTAGGGCCAAGGGCGGGGCTAGCGGCTCGTCTACGGCGTAGGCGGCGGATTCCAGGCCCTTTCCCGGGAGCACAATTGGCTAAGCGATGTCGCAGTCGCTTAGCCGGCAATTGCCGCAAACCCTAAAGCCCGTAAAATTGCAAGAAGCAACATGAATGATACAGCCTTTGGTCCTGCTGATCTGCCAACCATGATGGACCTCGGCATGTCCCGCCCTATGCAACAAGAGGGGTTCGGCGACGCCTTCCTCCTCGCCGTGGCCGGTGTTGCGGGTTGTGCCGTGTCGCTCAGACGGCCGGATGACGATAGCGTCGACTGGACTCTTTCCTGCCGTTTGCCGCGTCGCCCGAAACTCGACATCCAGATGAAGACCTGGACCGGCGACGACGGGACCGGAGAAGCTATGCGCTACCCGTTGAAACGAAAAAACTACCACGATTTGATCATCGCTGACACTCTGGTTTCGCGTATCCTTGTTCTCGTAACGCTCCCTCATGACCTTGGCGAATGGATGTCGCTATTGCCGGATCAGCTTGTTCTTCGCCGGTGCGGCTATTGGGTGTCTTTGTTCGGTCGTCCACCCAGTGATAACGAAATCTCCGTAACTGTGCCGGTTCCCCGCACAAATTTGCTGACACCCGAGGCATTGCAGGGAATGATGCAAAGGATCAGCGACGGAGGATTGCCATGAAGGTTACCGTCAACGACACCGCCGCACTGGGGGCACTGAAGCCTTTGGAAGTGGCTGCCTATTTGCGGGCAAAGGGATGGCGCAAGGACGCCGAACTCAACGGCAAAGGCAGCCTGTGGCTCTGGCCGCCCGAAGGCGGCAACGAATTCGATATCACTTTGCCGTCCCGGCGTGACCTGGGCGATTACGTGCTGCGCATCGCTGAGGTGCTGCATACGCTCGCCTCCGCCGAAGGACGCTCGCAGCTCGATGTGCTGCGCGACATCCACACGGTAACGTCTGATCTCATACGAATTCGCACCCCAAACCGCGATTCCGAAGATGGATCGCTGCCGCTTGATCAAGCCGTAACGTTCGTCGAACGCAGCCGTGACATGATGCTCGCGGCAGCCTGTGCGGCTCTCGATAAGCGCCCGGTCTATCCGAAGCGCAAGGCGCAGCAGGCCATAGATTATATCGGCAACGTGCGCATGGGACAGACGGAGCGCGGCAGCTACGTGCTGACCATTCTGTCGCCCGTTCCCCCCGAGTTGAAACCCGCACAGCCCTCGCTTTTGCCAGGCGAGCCGGTTGTTCCCTATGAACGGGAGGTCACGCGCACCCTCATGGACGCCTTGAATGCCATGGGTGATGCTGCCGGGGCCGCGGCCCAGCAGGGTGTTATGGCTCCTTTCCTGACGGCCGTCAGCCGAGGCGTATCTGCAAACCTGTGCGACGCCGTCGTTGGGTTGTTGGACGTGAGCGCTGGCGATGGGCTCGATATTCGGATGGCCTGGTCGCGGACTAGGCCCGCAGAGGACGCCCCGCCCTCTCGCATCCTATTCGGCAGCGACAGCAGGCCCCTCATCGCCGAAGCGGCCCGCGTATTCCGGGAAACGACATCCGCCGATGATTTAGAGATTGAGGGGATCGTAACGCGTCTCAATCGTGAACCAACGGCCACGGCTGGCGAAGTCACCGTCACTGGAAATATCGAAGGGCGAATGCGGCGCCTTAGCCTAACCCTTGATGGACCGGCCTACGGGCAAGCGGTGCAGGCGCACGATAACCGGAAGACGGTTCGCTGCGTTGGCGACCTCGTAAAAGAGGGGCGCGGCTATCGCCTACAGAACCCCCGCAAGTTTGAAGTCCTCTCCGCGGACGACGACGCATAAGCTGATCTACGATCACAGTGAACGGCAGCAAGAGACACCACGGCGTGCTCGAGACCAGGCCACGGTTTCGATGGCCGCGCCCGGATGCCGGTATTCAGCTCCTTGATCAACCTTGCGGGCTAAGGCGCAACCAATGGCACCCCGGAACCCGGCGCCTGTGCACGGCGCTACTTGCCTATCTAAGCCACGCTCATGCCGTAGGGCCGTATCATGATTAATGCCGGCATGGTAAACGGCGCGGTGCGCTATTTTCTACCCGCCAGATTCCGCGAAATTTTCCTCGTTTTTGGTCAGATTCTGCGTTTCTAGAACCCCTTTAAATATATTTGCAGATTCGAATTTAACCATGATATGGCGCATTTGGCGCGGCCGGACGGCGCTTTGCGCCCGCATTATATCGTATTATCAATGCGCTAGGGAGCGCTTAAGGATTCAAAAAGCCGCTCCCGCTATAATTGCGCCTTAAGAGAAACCGCCGGCATTGAGCCAACCTAAGCAAAAATGCCGACGGCCGCGGTTAACGGAGAGCTAATGCGGGGCTGGCCCGCGATAGCCTTGTTGTATAGAGATCCGGCGATGACCCTGGGACCCAAATTGACGCTCGCGGCGCTTACCGGCAAGGCGCAGGTCGCGGCGGCGCTTTCGGAGGCGGAGCGGAACTTCGCCGATCCGGCCATTGCCGCGCTGCTCGATGAGGCCCACGAGAATCCGAAAGGCCTCGTCATCGGCATCACCGGCCCGCCCGGCGCCGGCAAGTCCACGCTCATCAATGCGCTCATCGCCGAATGGCGCGCGGCCGGGCAAACCGTGGCCGTGGTGGCCGTCGACCCCTCCTCGCGGGCGAGCGGCGGCGCGCTCCTGGGCGACCGCGTGCGCATGCGCACCGACCCCGAGGACAACGGCGTGTTTGTCCGCTCCGTCGCCGCGCGCGGACGGCTTGGCGGGCTCGCCGATATCGTCTTTCCCGCAGCCGCCCTGCTCCGCGCGCTCTATGACAAGGTGATCGTGGAAAGCGTCGGCGTCGGCCAGTCCGAGACCGATATCGCCACCGTTTCCGATACGGTCGTGCTGTGCATCCAGCCGGCTTCGGGCGACTCGCTGCAGTTCATGAAGGCGGGCATCGCCGAGATCCCAGACATCGCCGTCGTGACCAAGGCCGACATGGGGGCAGCCGCCACGCGGGCGCTCGCCGACCTCAAGGGTGCGCTCAGCCTCGCCCACCGGGAGCCGGGCGCGTGGGAGCCGGAATGCCTTTCCGTATCGGCGGCCGGCGAGGGAAGTCTTCGCCCGCTTTTTGCCGCGTTTGGCCGGCACGAGGCCTGGCTCAAGGGGGAGAGACGCCTTGCCGCAGCCAGGGAGGCGAAGGCGTTGGCCTGGCTCGAAACCGAGCTTGCCGCCGAGTTCGGGCGCAAGGGGTTAGACCTTGTAAAACAAGGAGTTTTGTCACTGTCCTGTCATAAACCGTTTACGAGTTTGCGGTGCGCGCTGGCCCGCCTTGCAACCGTTGTTAAGCCTGAGATGAACTCCTGAAGCGCTGCCGCCGCTGGCATCCCCATTTTTGACGTAAAAAAAGGTGTAGCTATCGGCAGCAAAGGTTCAGGCGTCCCGAAACGCGGAGTTAACCATTTTGCGCTACAAGTAGTAGTTGTTGTAGGAGCGTAGAGTGAGAAGTAAGCGTAGTACGATGACTGTGGATCGGGAACACAGCCGGGACCTCGTTGTGCAGTACCCACAACCAGGCGGCCCGCTGGCAATACGCCATTCCGATCTCGCCGTTATCCCGCCGCGCCCGCTGCCGCTCACTCTTAAGGCCAAGCGGTCGTTCGCCAAAATCACCAAGTTTGGTTTCCTGGCTGCCATCGGCGCCTTTTGCGGCTATGCCTACCACGATTCCGGAATTCGCCGTGCGATCGATTACCGCGTCACCATGCTGACCACGCCGGGTGTTTCGGCCGTGAGCCCCACTTTCGCCAGCCATTCCCCCAATTTCGAGCCGCTGCCCGCGCATGCCAAGTACCTGTTCGCGGACAACAACCAGAAAGGCCCGCGTGCGGACAAATTCGCTTATGCGATGAAGTCCGGCTTCGCCAGCAGCGTGACCCGGCGGACGAAGACCGATCCGCTGAATTTGCCGCGTCAGCCTGTGGTGCAGACGGCCGCGCTTGCTGGCGCGGAGCTGTTTCTGTCCGCATTCACGCCGCAAGACCCCTTGCTTGACGGAGGGAATGACGCGCCCAGGAAACTCGGGGCAGGTGGCGGCGGCGAATGGGCCGGGCTCCTCAAGAATGCAAGCCTTTCGCCGGAGCAGCCGCAAACCTTGTTCGGCGGTTTGACAGAGGACGAGTTCCGCAAGCGCGAGCTGCGCTGCATGGCCACCGCGATCTACTTCGAAGCGCGCGACGAGCCGGTCAAGGGCCAGATCGCGGTCGCGCAGGTCATCATGAACCGCATCCGCAGCCAGTTCTATCCCAAGACGATTTGCGGCGTGGTCTATCAGGGCGAGCGCAACCGGCATGGCTGCCAATTCTCCTTCACCTGCACGGGCAAGAACAATTCCGTGAAGGAGAAGCCTGAATGGGCGACCTCCGTAAAGCTCGCCAAGCAGGTGATAGCCGGCGAGGTCTGGCTGGACGAGGTGGGCTACGCCACGCATTATCACGCCACCTACGTGCATCCGCCGTGGCGTTTCGAGCTGAACAAGGTCGCGCAGATCGGTGGTCACATCTTCTACAAGATGAAGCCCGGCACCGTTCAGATCGGCCTGCTTAGCGAAGGACTCTAATTCCGAAACTCCCTCCCCCTCCGCCAATCGGGCCGAGGGGGAACGGAGACCATGCAGTTAATAAGATATTTCTCTACTTGTGGAGGAATATTAATAATAACCGCATACTATAAGTTGCAAGAATTGGAATAATTTCCGGAGCCCGCTTTAGAAAAGCGATTCCCGTTGCTCTGCCTTAACTACTTTTTCACCTCCCTCTGCCAAAAATCGTAATCGTGGGAATAGGTGCGGCAATGACTGCCGCGCGAGCGTCGCAGTGCGGAGGCATGCAAGCCGGTGCGGCAATCATCGGGGCGGCGTGTCTACAGTGCGGATGAGGAGGGCTGGGCCATGGCCCAAGTAAAAGTAGTTGTAAACGGGCGCACTTTCCGTATGGGGTGCAGGGACGGCGAAGAAACGCGCGTCCAAAGTCTTGCGGCTGAGATCGATGGCCATGTGCAGCGGATCAAGAATGGCTCGAAGGCTATTCAGGACGAGCGGCTGTTTCTTATGGCGGCGCTGATGATGGCCGATCAGCTTGGGGAAGCCCGCGAGGAAATCCAGCGCCTGCAGCGCATGGCACTCGACCCGCGCGCCTATCAGGTGATCGATGGCGGCGGCGCTCAGGCCATGCAGCGCGACCTCAGCAAGGCGATGGAAAACGGCACGGCAATTCCGCGCGCCAAGGGAACCGCCTAGCGCCAGCGCCCGCTACATCTAGCCATTCTCGCAAACGCTGCCCGCACGGCGCAGCGCGGTGCCTATTGCCTTTGCGACCGCCATTCGCGCCTTGAGCGCCGGGACAGGCAAGTAGCAACCAAATTCACCCGCACCCCTGCGCCACTTCCGCAACTCCCGGAGCAGGAGCCGCGCTTAATCTCGCTCATGAATATTTGACGGAAGGACGGTTAGGGGGCTAGCAATTTCGCCCAAATCGTCTATATGGAACGTTCGCTGCGGGGTGCGTTAGGGGCTCTATGAATACCCGGGCCCTATAGAATTCCTCAAGGGAGCTGACCCTGCCGGGGCCGTGGCCTCGGTTATTTGGCGCCCACCTGATAGCCAGGGACCCAGGGGATCGATCGCCCCGACGGCCTTCGCGGCAACTAACGTTCGACTGGGATTGGTGCGGGCAAAAGCGATAGGCGGGCGGACCCCATTGGCGGAGCGCAAAGCGGCCCTCAGGGCTGAAGCATCCGCGGTTCGCCGCGAGGTTTGGCTGAAGTCGGGGGCTACGGCGTGTCAAGCCCTTGCCGCTCGCGGCGCTGCCCTTATTGGAACCATGCAAGCACTTTCCGCAGCCGGCTATTTCCCGGTCCACGACGAACTCGACCCCATGCCCCTCCTCGAAGCGCTGCACGCGGGAGGCTTGCGCACAGCCTTGCCCGTGGTCATGCCGGGGCCGGACCTGATTTTCAGGGAGTGGAGCCCAGGCTTGGCCCTCAAGCGCGGCAAATTCGGCCTGCAGCAGCCCGGCGGCGAGCACGTTGAGCTTGCACCAGACGTTGTGCTCGTCCCGCTTCTGGCCTTCGACCGCAAGGGCGGCCGGCTCGGCTACGGCGCGGGCTACTACGACGCGGCGCTACGCAGGATGAGGCAGCGCGCGCAGCCCGTCGCCGCCATCGGCATCGCCTTCGACGAGCAGGAGTTTCCCGAAGTTCCCCAGGAACCGCAGGATGAACCCTTGGACAAGATCCTAACGCCGTCGCGCGTGATCGCCTGCGGAGAATAATATGCGTCTGTTGTTTCTTGGGGATGTGTCCGGAAGGACGGGACGAAGCGCGGTCTGCGAGCAGCTTCCGGGCTTGCGCGAGCGGCTCGCCGCCGACTTCGTCGTGGTCAACGGCGAGAACGCCGCCGGCGGTTTCGGCATCACCGAGCAGATTTTCCAGAACCTGATCGACGCCGGCGCCGATGCCGTCACCACTGGCAACCACGTCTGGGACCAGCGGGAAGCGCTCGTGTTCATCGCGCGACAGAACCGCCTGTTGCGGCCGCTCAACTACCCCGTGGGCACGCCGGGAGCGGGCGCCGGGCTGTTCCGGGCCGCGAACGGCGCCGAGGTCCTGGTGATGAACGTGCTGGGCCGCATTTTCATGGATGCGCTGGACGACCCGTTCCAAGCGGTCGAGCGCGAGATCGCCGCCTGCCCCTTGCTGCAGGGTGCGGACGCGATCTTCATCGACATCCACGCCGAGGCGACCTCCGAAAAGCAGGGAATGGCCGCCGCATTCGACGGCAAGGTCAGCGCCGTCATCGGCACGCACACGCATGTGCCCACCGCCGACGCGCGCATCCTGCCCGGCGGCACCGCCTTCATGACCGACGTGGGCATGTGCGGCGACTACGATTCCATCATCGGCATGGAGAAAGGCGAGCCGGTCCACCGGTTCTGGACGCGCATCCCCTCGGGCCGGTTCACGCCCGCGACAGGGCCTGCCACGATCTGCGGCGTGCTGGTCGAGACGGACGACGCGACGGGGCTTGCGGTTTCCATCGAGCCGCTGCAGGAGGGCGCGGCGCTCGGCGGCGGTCGCACCCGCACCCCGCACGAGGGGTGACAAGGCTGCTGGTTCCGGCCGCCCCCTCGTCGCCTTATCGATACCTGTAATCAACTGTTAACTTTCCTTGCTATTTCCGGCCCTTGTTTGGACGCCCGCAGGCCGGGTCTCTCCATTTTGATCGATTTTGCCGCTCAGCCACAAATTACTCGTTTTCGCCGCATCCAAGACTGCGCTGTGCAGGCGCAATTCACAGAGTTTTGCGACGGAGAAGCTGCTATATCCGCCACGCTTGCCCATCCCGGCAGCGCCGGAAGGCTATGGCCGCCGCTCCAATGTGCACCGGATTTGGTTCGAGTATGCTGGGGGGCACAATGAACGCAGGGACTCTTTCACTCCGGCCGCATTGGCATGCGCTCTCCTATGGGGCAGCGCTTCAGCCGAACCGGCGTTCCAAACGCCACCCGGCACTCTCAATCCCAAAGCCGAGGCCGGCGCCGTTATCGCAAAAATCCCTGGGATGAACTGCGAGGAGCTAGATGCTCGCATTGTGACTGATGCGAGCCTGATTAGGCTTGGCAAAAATAGCTTAAAAGTATTAAAGGCCCTCCAAAAGGATACAAAGCAGTTGGAAGACCTGCACATTCAAACTGTTAGAAAATTCAAGGCGGAGCAAAAAGCATATAACTCCCGGTGCGGGGGCGCGCGCGCAAAGCCCGAAGCGGCGAAGAAATCGCAGGCCTCCTCCACGAACCAGTCCAAATGAATGAGCAAGCCCTTCGCCTGAAGGGCCTGCAATCCAATGGGCGGCACGTAGGGTCAGCAACAGAAGCTCTTGCTGCCGGCCCCGAATTTCCCCAGCCAGCCACTGGCTAGCCAGGAGGCGGCGCTAGCCTGATCGCGGCTACGAACCGCGCTTCTGGAACACCAGGAAATACTGGTGCGGCAGCATCGTCTGCGTCTCCGCCAGCGCGTACCCGGCCGCTGCCAACTCCTCGGCGACCTTCTCCGGCGGGATGCGGTGCTGCGGGGGCGGGCCGTTCGGCGAGTCGGCTTTGAAGTCGATGATGACCAGCCGGCCGCCGGGACGCAGCGAGGCTTGCAGCTTGGTGAAATATTGCGCCCGGTTGCCGATGTGATGGTAGGTGTCCACCACGAGGATGAGGTCCACGGGCTCGGGCAGGTTGGCGCCGTCCGCGCCGGCCTGCACGGCTACGAGATTGGCCAGATGCTCGCGCTCCGCCCGCTGGCCAAGATAGCGCACCATGTCCGGCTCGATGTCGGCGGCGAAGACCTTGCCCTCCGGCACGCGCTTGGCGATCCGGGCGGCGAAATAGCCGGTGCCGGCACCTATGTCGGCGACGGTCATGGCCGGCGTCAGCTTCAGCGCGTCCACGGCCTCGCCGGGCTTCTGCCATGCATCGCGCTCGGGATCGTCGAACACCTTGGCCCATTTTTCAGCGTCGTCGAAGCGGCGATGGAAGGCGCCGCTGGGTTGGCCCGCATCGCCGGGCAGATGCATGGGGGCCGTTTGCGCAAGGGCCGCTCCCCCTCCGAAAGTGAAAAACGCGGCGATTGCTGCTATCCAGATCTTCATGACACACCCTTTGTTTAGAGTCTGCACCGCTGCGGCAAGCCGCCAGAGCGCTGCTAGAAACGCACTCCGAGGACAGCATTGAGCTGCCAATCCTGGCCCATTTGCGGACCGTTCAGGTTTTGATAAACCGGCGCGCCCGCCTCGATGGCCAGCCGCGTGTGGCCAAGCCCGAACTGATGGCCCGCGATCTCCACGCCGCCGTACATGTTGACGGTCTCGCCGCCATACCAGGCCGGGTTCGCTGCCTGCATGCCACCGAAAATCTGCGGGTCCTTGCCCGCGATCTTGGCCTGGGTGGTGCCCGCTACGCGCGCGGTGGCCGTGATGCCGGGATAGAACGTGTAGCCCGCCCAGCCCGTCAGCGTGTGGCAATCGCCCCAATGATAGCCCTCGCTGTTATCGTCCAGCGCGATGCGCGCGCGATAGGCCGCGCCCCACGACCAAAGGTCCTTGTTTGCCGTGTAGGTGATGCCCGGCAGCAGGTCGTATGTGCCCGTGCCTAGCTGCATGCCGTAGGTGGCGCGCATCGTCATGTAGGTCAGGGGGCGTCGGCGAGATCGTCGCGGGAGACAGCATGTTCATCTGCTGGGTGATGCTGCCGGTTGGCAGGCTCAGGCCGAGATTGACATGGACATGATTGACCCCATCCTCGTAGAGCCGGAACAGCCCGCTAACCGAAACGTCGCCGAAGCCAGCCTCGGTATAGTCCCGCGTACCGACAAGCGGCGGCATGCCAGCGGCCGGGGGCATCGGCGACTTGTAGTAGGTGCTCATGGTCATGTCTTTTTCGGCGTAGTTGCCCATGACCATCACGTTGATGGCGTCCGTCACGCCGTACATCGCGCCAAGCATGTGCATTTGCCCTGTCATGCTCTCGGGCACCATGCGTAGATAGGCCGGCCCGCCTCCTGACTGGTTGGGCGTATTGAGGATGGCTGGTGCCGAAACCTTGTTCGTGCCGATATAGGTGCCGTTCATGTCCATGACCATCGGCATGTACATCGCCATGCCCTCGCCCTGGCCCACCATCGCGGCGCCGCTGACGCCGGCCGGGATCGTCGAGTGAACGTTACCTCCATGCGAATGCTCCATCGCATCGGGCGCGTCCTTCATGCTCTCCGGCGCGCTCAGATCGGCCGCATAGCCTGCGCCCGGCAGCAAAATCGCAACGCTTATCGCCATAGCGCCAGCCAGCCCAACCCACTTGCCGGGATTATTCATGTCCTTGCCCCTTACTAAACGCAACCAGCACCCCCGAAGACGCCGTTCATGCCAGCGTCCGCCCCAAGGTTCCCATCATGTATACGGCAAGATATAGCACCAGGGAATTGCCGCGCTTGCGCTCCGCGCCATGCAGGCAAGCGCCTGTAACGCAAAAGCATCAAAGGCCGCATGCTGCACACAATTCAAGCGCCCTTATTCGCGCGGCTCCGGGCTGGTTGCAGTCTGGCCTCCATGCGCTTCAAACCTGGGCTGGGGAAAAGCCGCCTGAGCTGCCCCAAACCTGAAAAGTAGAAACCTGGCTTGCGTTGACCGGCGCGGCTTCATTCTCTAGCGTCACGTTTAGCGGAACGCGCGCCAACGAAGGATGGTCATGACAATGACGGCCGCAGCGAAAAAGACGGCAGCGAAACCAAAGGCGAAAGGCAAGGCCAAGAAGGTTCTGCAAAAGCCGCAGCAGCTTGGCTGGATCAGTTCCGACGAGGATGAAATCGCCCGCCGCCGGCTGCGCGGGCAGATCGAGATTATCGGAATCGAGGCGCTTGAAAAGACCCAGCTCTTGTTCGGTACGTTCCGCGCAACGTCCAGCACTGGCGGCGCCTACGAGGTTGAGATCCGCGATCTGGCGGGCTTCACGAATTCCTGCGGCTGCGCCGATTATCAGGTGAACCGGCTTGGCACCTGCAAGCATATCGAAGGCGTTCTGGCGGCCCTGAAGAAGCGCCGTGCCAAGCAGTTCCGGCAAGGAGCCAAGACCGGCCCGGCGCGCGCCGAGATTTTCCTGGCGCGGAACGGCGAGGCAGAGCCGCGCATCGCTTGGCCCGTGGAACAAGGGGAAGCCCATGCTGCCGTTCGCCAGCACCTTGCCCCATGGCTTGGGCGCGATGGTGCCCTGACAGCGGCACCGGAGAAAATCGCGAGCCTGATCGCGGCATTCCCGGCCATGCCCGCGGAGGTCAAGCAGCATGTGCGCCTTTCGCGGCATTTCGCGCCTTGGATCGAGCGCGCCCAAAGCATCGCGGCCCGCGCCGCCGCGCGCAAGCAGTTCGCTGCCGAACTCGAAGCGGGAAAGGCCGGTCCCGGCCTCCTGAAAGCGAAGCTCTTGCCTTATCAGGTCGAAGGCATGCTGCACCTTGCCTTCGGCGAACGCGCCTTGCTGGCCGACGAAATGGGTCTCGGCAAGACCATCCAGGCAATCGCGGCGTGCGAATTCTTGCGGCGGCGCAAGGGCATCCGGCGCGTGCTGGTGGTCTGCCCGGCCTCGGTCAAGGCGGAGTGGGAGGATCAGATCGCCCGCTTCACCGGCGAGACTTCGCGCCTCATTTTCGGTCCCAGGGCGCAGCGGCTCGCCCTGTATGGCAGCGAGACGGACGCGCTGTTCACCATTGTGAACTACGAGCAGGTTCTGGGCGACGCGGACGGCATCAATCGCCTGTTCAAACCCGATATCGTGGTGCTGGACGAGGCGCAGCGCATCAAGAATTGGCACACCAAGACGGCCCAGCGGGTCAAGACGCTGCGCGCGCCCTACGCCTTCGTGCTGACCGGAACGCCGGTCGAGAACCGCATCGACGAGGTTTACTCCATCGTCCAATATCTGGACCCGGAGATTTTCGGGCCGCTGTTCCGCTTCAACCGCGATTTCTACGAACTCGACGACCGTGGCCGGCCCATCGCCTTCAAGAACCTCGCGGAGTTGAACAGCCGCCTGAAGCCGGTCATGCTCCGCCGCCGCAAGGCCGATGTGGAAAGCGAACTGCCCGGCCGCACGGTGCAAAACTACTTCGTGCGCATGGAGCAGGAGCAGCAGGCGCGCTACGACGATTACCAGTACAGGGCCGCGATCCTGATCGCGCAGGGGCAGCGCCGGCCGCTGACGCCCAAGGAATTCGAGCGGCTGCAGCAATATCTCGCCTGCATGCGCATGCTGTGCGACACACCCGCGATCCTCGATCCAACCTGCCGCGTCAGCCCAAAGCTGGAGGAGTTGGAGCATATCCTCGGCGATCTCTTGCAGGACGAGACCTGCAAAGCGATCGTCTTCTCGGAATGGGAACGGATGCTGGATCTGGTGAGGGGCCTCGCCGCCGAAATGGGCATCGATTGCGCCTGGCATACCGGGTCCGTGCCCCAGCAGAAACGCCGCGCCGAGATCACGCGGTTTAAGTCCGACCCTGCTTGCCGGCTGTTCCTCTCCACCGATGCCGGCGCCACGGGGCTGAATCTGCAAGCCGCCAATGCAGTGGTCAATATCGATCTGCCGTGGAACCCGGCCAAGCTCGAACAGCGCATCGCCCGCGCCTGGCGCAAGAACCAGATGCGCCCGGTCTCGGTCATAAACCTCGTTACGGAGAACAGCATCGAGCACAACATTCTGCATCTTTTGGCGCAGAAGCAGGCGATGGCGGATGGCGTGCTGGATGGGCAGGGCGATCTCGACAAGCTCGATATGCCGTCCGGCCGCAAGGCCATGATCGACCGCATGCAGCAAATGATGAAGCCGGCGGCGCCCCCGCGCATCGTCACGGCGGAGGAAGCCCTGACCGATGCCTTGCGCGAACGCCACGGCGATAATCTGCTGCTAATCGAGGCGCGTGCGCTGGAAGGCGGCGCCGAGCACATTTTGATCGTGCTGGACGGCGATGCCGCGGCGCTCGCCTCCGAGCGCGCGCGGCTTACGGCCCGGCCCGATGCCGCGAGCTTGCCCGCGGAAGTGATCGGCCGCGACATGTGGGAAACCATGCAGCGCCTCGCCGCGTCCGGTCTCGTCGCGTTTACCGCCGCGCGAAGCCGCACCCTTCATCGCCCGGAGGAGGCAGTGACACCGGGTGCCTCCGAGGCCATTTCGCCGCAATGTGCGGCCGCGTAACGAGTGATCGCACCCGTCGATACCGGGAATAAAGCCGGACGCGATACCGGAAGCCTCGTGTAGCCTTCATTTCCGGTGGAAGCGTGACCGCGTGGCGGCCGCGTTTGGGCGCGGGCCAGTGCTTCAAATCAAAGCAATGGCAGCAATTCCAAAGAGGGACCAGCGCGCCCTAAGCTTGGCTCCGGCGGCTTTCGAGGTTCCAGCTCCGCAGGGAGTCGAGCACTGTCAGCGCGTGCCTGATCCTGTCCGCATGCTCTATACGTTTGCGCTCATGCTCGTCTTCCTGCTTAGCCGCTTTATTTAGCCGAAGATCGGCGAGCACTTTCACTGGCTGGATCGTCATGCGCATATCCTACTCCCGTTTTCGAAGCCGGTTGGCTTTGAACTCTGATGACGATCCTGGATTCTGACAGAAACAGATTTACAAAACAGAAACCATGAACGCGGCTCGATTGTTTTACCGGGTACATCCACAAGTTGCTGGCGTTATTCACAATCCCGCACACGTGGCAAACGCCATCCGCGGTTGAACCTGGATTTGGCAGTTGAAGTTTATGCGCTGCCGCATGCGCGGGATGACCGCCAAGCGTTGAATTCCGCGTATTGCAGGCACACCCGGCAGGTGACGCACAGGCTGTCATGGCCGGGCGTAGACCCGGCCATCCATGCAGTAAGGAATAACCGGCGTTTTCAGTGTGTTGCGTGGATGGCCGGATCAAGTCCGGCCATGACAGCGGGGGACGCTTTGCCGCTTCAACTGCCAAATCTAGGTCTACTTGCGATACCGGAATCAAGCGCGGCGGAAAGATGCCCGTTCAAGCGCTGGGTAGCGAAGTCCGAGGCTTGCGGCGCGCGCCGCGTAGAACACCATGAGCGAGGCCCAGAGCCCGTGATTGCCGAAGCTGGGCGTCAGCACGGCCCAGGCGGCCAGAAACACGGCGAGGCTCAGGATCATCATGTTGCGCATGTCGGCGGTGCGGGTGGCTCCAATGAAAATGCCGTCGAACTGGAAGCAGGCCACGCCCGCGATAGGGGTTAGCGCCGCCCATGGCAGGAAGGTGTATGCGGCCTCGCGCACGGAAGGCGCCGCTGTCATGACTTGGATCAGGACGAGCCCGCCCGCCCAGAACGCCGCCGCCACGGCCACAGCCAGGACGCCCGCCCAGGCGGAGCTTACGAAAACCGCCTGCCGGAAACGCCTCAAGCTCGCCGCCCCCACCGCCTGCCCCACTAGCGCCTCGGCGGCGAAAGCGAAGCCGTCGAGCACATAGGCCGAAAGATCGGAGAGGTTCCGGAGCACGCTGTTCGCCGCGAGTGCCACGTCGCCGAGCCTCGCCCCCTGCGCCGCGAAGAAGGTGAAGACGAACATCAGGCAAATCGTGCGGATCATGATGTCGGCGTTGACGGCTATAAGCCGGACGAAGGCTTGGCGCTCGAAAATCCGGATGCGCATGCCGCGGGTGCCGCGCAGGAGGCGTGCGGCCATGAGGAGGCCCACGGCCAGGGCCGCGTATTCCGCGCAGACCGCGGCCATCGCGGCGCCTTCGACGCCCTTGTGCGCGAATAGCACAAGCACGATTGCAAGCACGATATTGACCGCATTCTGAAATAGCTGAAGCACCAGCGCGAGGTTGGCCCGCGCCAGTCCGATGAGCCAGCCAACCAGCGCGTAATTGGCAAGCGTGGCGGGCGCGCTCAGGATGCGCACGCCGAAATAGGCCGCCGTTGCCGTCTGCACCTCGGAGCTTCCGCCGATGAGCCGGAGCGCCAGCAAGATCGCGGGCACATGCAGGAGGAAGAGCAGCGCCCCGCCGCCCGCAGCGATGATAAGCGGCCGGTAGAGGTTCGCGGCGATTTCAGCGCGGTTGCCGGCACCGGCGGCTTGTGCGGTGAGCCCGGTCGTGCCCATGCGCAGGAAGCCGAACGCCCAGAACAGCATCGAGAACACCGTCGAGCCGAGCGCCACGCCACCGATCAGAGCGGCGTCGTTGAGCTGCCCCACGACTGCGGTGTCGGCGATGCCAACGAGCGGCACGGTCGCATTCGAGACGATCATGGGGATGGCGATGGCGAGCACATCGCGGCTCGTCACATCGCCAGCTTGCGCCCGCGCGTTCTGCAATTGGCCCGTGGTCCTATTTCGGCCGCCGGGGCGAGAAATAGCTGAAGATGCGCGAGAGAACCCAAAGCGGCACGACGATAATCGCGCCGAGCAGGAGATAGCGCAGCGCCGTCTTGACGGCGTCCAGGCCCAGCGAAGAAATCCAGTCCGAAAGCCGTATGACGGCGTCGTAAAGGTTGGCCGGATTGAACCCGAAGAAAGACAGCACCACCCCGATGATAATCGAGGCGATTGCAAGCTGCAAAATGACAGCGGCGGGGCTGCCGCCGAAAAAGCGTTCCATGGTCAAGTCCCGTCGCTCATTTACCCCGGCAACGCATAGCTGCATCGTGGTGACTAGCAAAGCGGAAATTGCCTCCCATACCGGATTTGGGCGAACGGTTCGCTTCCGTCGCCGCGAGGCGCCGAACGCGCCGTGGCGATCCAGAAGGTGCTGTGCCGCCGCAGGCTCTTCGCCGAGGGATTACTGCGCCGAGTTCACCCCGGCCCCCGAATGGGCGGGCCTTGACGCGAACTAATCGGCTGGATCGGGTATGGTACCAATCGTCGAAAGTCCTGATTGTTCGGGCGCGCCCCCGTCATCCCGAGGCGGCAAAGCCGCCGCGGGCGTCCATGGCAATATCCGCAGCTTAACTGGATTGCTTCCGGCCGCGCTTTGCTCGCCGTCGCGATGACGGAAAACCGTCAAGACTTACGGCGGCTGGTATGAGAACCGCCCCGGCGCTCAATATGCGATCGCGGTTATTGTTATTTTTGCGCCGGGGCCTGACGTGAACGCCGCAAGTCGTTTCCTCCTAGAATTCGGGGCCGTGCGCTGCCGCCCAGTATAGACAGACGGGCGGCAGCGCGGACGCGTTCAATTAGAGCGGGCGATGCTCACGGGTCTTGCCGCCGTGGCTCGCCTGTCCGCCCTTGCGCCCGGCCTGGGCGGCAAGATCACGGTTGCGCGAGAAGCTGCGGTTTTCGTCCGAGACGTTCTGTCCGCCCTTGCGGCCGGCCTCAGCGGCGAGTTCGCGGTTTTGGCTGAAGCTCCGTTTTTCGTTCGGTACGCTTTGGCCGCCCTTCGAGGCAATCGCGCGCTGCTTTGCGGCGTCCATGGAGGCGAAGCCGCGATTAGAGGTCGAGCCGGATTTTCTTGGTTGCTGGGAGGCCATTATCACTCCTGTGCTGCTGTTGTAGCCAAGCCTCCGCCTGAGGCTTTAGTGGGGTAACAGCCGCATGCCGCTATGGTTCCGCTGGCAGCAGGATTTTTTGCGGTTTCTTCGGATTTTTCTTTTGGGACCGAGTAAAAAAGGGCCGCGCTCGGAGAAATTCTACCTCGGCCAAGCTTTGGGCGAGTGGCATTCTTCGGATAACCCAGGACGCGGGCTCAGGCTGCTTCGCAAGCTGCGAGTGTTACCAGCGGCGGCGCCCCTAAATAGCGCACTGTTTGCGCCCCATCCTGGATCGTGCACAATTTTGGCGCTGAGTATTTCGAAAGCCCCGGATAAGCGCGGCGCGCTTTCCGGGGTGACGGAGGGGTGGAGCTTAGCGGAGGGCGGAAAACACGCGGCTTTCATCCTCCGCGTCCGCATACATGGACAGCATCGGCTCATCCTTGAGGATGGCCTCGCTGTAATAGCCGTAGCCGTTGAAGTGCCCGGCCATGACGCGGCCATAAGCGCCGATATTGCCGATCTCGATATAGTCCCCTTCGCCGATGCCGGGCGGCAGCATGAACGGACCGGGGAGGAAATCGGCGCTGTCGCAGGTCGGGCCGTACAGCCCAAACGGCGCAAGACTATGGGAATCCAGCGGATTTCCCTGCGCCGAGTAGGCCTGCGCCGGAAACACCCACTGGCAATGGGCGGCGTCGTAGAGCGTGCCGAATGCGCCGTCGTTGATGTAAAGCGTGTCGCCGCGGCGGGCGTCCACCTTCACGATCACCGACTCCGCCTCGGCCACCAGCGCGCGGCCCGGCTCGCACCAGAGCTGGCAGGCGTAGCCCACCGCCATCCGGTCGAAGGCGCTGCGGATTTCGTCCAGGTAGCTGCCGAGCGCCGGCGGCTCCATGCCCGGATAGCGCGACGGAAACCCGCCGCCCACGTCGATGATGTCGACGAGCGTGGCCGCGCGCACGATCTGCTGCGATATGGTGCGCAGCACCTGGCCGTAGCCCGCGGCGCACATCATCTGCGAGCCGCCATGGAAGGTGATGCCAAGCGTTTCAGCCGTCTGGCGCGTGCGGCGGATTAGTGCCGGAGCCTCGTTCCAGGGCGCGCCGAACTTGCCCTCCAGCGAGATCTCGCTGTAGGTCGAAGGGCAGGCCATGCGCACGACGAGCGTCAGGTCCCTGGCGCCGCCGGTGGCTTCCTCGATTTTTTCAAGCTCGGTTTCGGAGTCGAGCGCGAAGGTGCGGACGCCGAAGTCGTGGTACGCCTCGGCGATCAGGCGTCGCGGCTTGACCGGGTGCATGACGTGCATGACCGCGCCGGGAAGCGCGCCGGCGGTGCGCAGCTCAGTGCTGGACGCCACGTCGAAATGACGGATGCCCGCGTCGAGAAGCGCGCCGACGATAACAGGCGAATCGTTCGCCTTTACTGCATAGAGGGTTTCGCCCGGAAAATGCTCAAGAAACCAGCGTGCGGCGCGTGTAGCCGCATGCGGGCGCAGGCAAAGTACGGGCCGATCTACTGGAACGTCGCGGATGACCTCCGCAGCGGCCGTGTAAATGTCCATCGCATGGGACCTCCCATTTAAGAGTTAATCCGATGCTGCCGACGAACGCTTCACCGCCTAAGCGGAGTTGCCAGACAGGCTATTTCTGCACTTCGGCATACGTGCGGATGCTATGCGGCCTTGCAGCCTAGCCCGCAGCCTTTATGAGCAGAAGTCACCTCCCCGGCGCCCTTCTATGGCGCAATCGCTTCGCAATCGAAGTCGCTTTAAATGGCTATGTTGCCTCCTGGGTCAAGCGATTTTTGCGCGGGAACGCAAAAAAGTTGCGCACATTCTGGGGAGCCGAATCTGCCCCGCCGCCGGGCCTTAAGAGACGGTTAACTACCTTCCGGCGGCAGTCTGGGCGGAAACCGCCAGGGCGCATACGTTTCCCGATGCCACCATGATGGCGCAAATTCTTTAGTGAAGCTTTAAGTTGCGATAAGTCGTTGATTTTGATGATAAGTTTAAGGGCGCACGGGCGCGCCTCGGCGGCCTCGCTGCCCGCATTGTAGTTAATTGGCAACTTGCTCCCATATTTAACGGGTTTTTTGAAACGCAGAATTCGGCCCGAAACGGGGAAAAATTCGCAAAAATACGCTAGTAAAGCATATGCCCAAGCGGGATTTACCGTGTGCGCGTTAACCATGCCGCCGCGCTTACGCATGTTAATGGGGCGTTAGGGTGTGGCGAAGACCCCCTCACCCTGTCCCTCTCCCCGTCGGAGCGAGGGGACGCCGGAATTGTCCTCCACCTTCGGGAAAGGGCGGCGGCTCCTTCTCCCTCTCCCCATCCGCATCCGCTCGCGGATGCGGTCTCTCTGAGTTGCAAGCTCGCCAAGGCGAGCTTGCTGGGAGAGGGCTGGGTTGAGGGGGTCTTCCAGCACCACGCCACCAAAACCTGTGACGTTTCCGCAATAGCGGCGGAACTTTCGCAACGCGGCGCGTAGCGGGGGCGGCGAACAGGCATTATACATGCAGCATGCGGTAGCTTCGATTCTCGCGCGCCGCGCGGGGGGAACAGACATGAAAATATCGGCCGGGACATTGGGCGTTGCAGTTTTGGGGCTTTTGGCGCTCGACTGCTCCATCGCGGGGCAGAGTGCCGCGCAATGCGTCTACGCCGCGCCGCCGCGCACCGTGCACCGCACCTACATCCGCCGCGACGTGCAGGAGCCGGGTGTCTACGAGATCGGGCGCACGGCGTCGCGCTACGGCTGGGTGCGGGACGCCAACGGCGAGCCGCGCCGCGTGCTGCTGAAGCCATACAAGAACCGCGCGCATTTCCAGCCGCCGTATATCGCCTGGTATCGCGAGCACCTGAGCATCCTGCCGGAAGTCTACGGCCCGGATTGCTGAGCCGCGCGGATTCCAGTTTCCGTCATTGCGAGGGGCGAAGCCCCGAAGCAATCCAGAAACCGCAAGTGCTGCGCCAATTTCTGGATCGCCACGGCGGCGAAGGCCGCCTCGCGATGACGCCACCACCGTTGTCCCTCCGGGTCACAGCTAAGTTAGCCCCCATGCGCCTGCGCGCGGCCGGCGCTGCGGCCAAAGCATGCCGCGCCCCCTCAACACTTACTCCCGCGCAAACGGCCACCATCCGCGCTTCTTCGCGGGCTCCGGCGGCGGATAGGGCAGCGCTTCGGCCGGCGGCGGCTCCTCCACCCTGACGAAGCCATGCTCCTTCAGCTTGCCCACGATGAAGCGCTTGGTCTCGAACGGCAAATCCGCCGCCGCACCGTCGAGGCTATACTGCCGCATGAGATCGTGGATCAGCCCCTGCGCCTCGGGGGCGGCGATCACATGGCTCACCAGCGCGTCCGGCACCTCGCGCGGATCGGCCGCCGCGGTCTTCGCTTTCAGCGCCAGCGTTTCGGCCAGCACCGCATACACCGCCTCGCGGATAGCGTCGCGCTGTTCGGCCGGGTCCAGGCCGTCGAGATCGCCGATGCCCTTTTGCGTCAGCACCTGCTCGACGGTCGCGCGCGCGTCCCGGTCGGCGAGGATGTGCTCGACCAGCTCGCTGGCGTCGCCGGGCGCGCCGCTGTCCTCCACGGCGGGGTCGCTGCCGCCGGCGGCAAGATAATCGTCGCGCTCGTCGTTGTAGTGGTCGCGGGCGAGGCGCAACCGCGCCATCCCGGAGTCGTCCTCCGGCAGCAGCGCTTCGAGGCGCGGAAGCAGGCCCCACCAGCCGCCGTCGATGGCAATGCCTGTGCGCTCGTCGCGGTAAGGCTCGCCGCGGATTGCCTTGGCTGCGGCGGCAATTGCGGCCTCCCGGTCCTTCGCGTTGTCCGCGCAAGCGATTTCGGCGTCGAGCACGGCAAGGTCAACCGCCGCGCATCCGTAGCCGTGCCTCTCGATCAAGGCTGCGGCCTGATCGCGACCGGCGCGGGCGCGCGCGATGCGCCCTGCGGAGAGCAGGATGCGCGCACGCAGCAGATGTGCATCCGCCAGAAACAGCGGCATCGGCCAGCGTTTGGCGATGGCTTCTGCCTCGCGAAGCAGTTCGACGGTGGCACTCGCATGGCCGCAGCGCCAAAGCGTTTCGGCATGGGCGAGAAGGCCGCGCGGCAGTTGGTCTTCCCGATTGGCGTGGCGCAGGGCGGCAAGCGCCGCCGCCGAGCAGGCGATGCAATCCACCGGCGCTGGCGAGGAAAGTGGACTCGTGGCCAGTGCCGCGCGGGCTTGGGCCAGCCGGCCGTGCGCTTGGGTGAGTATGTCCTCCTGATTGGCGGCGGCGAGGTCGTAGCCATAGCTGGCGCGCGCGGCGGCTTCGGCGGCGCGGCCGCGGGCGAGCAGCAGGCCGCAATAGCGGTAGCCCGGCAGCGAATGGAGGCGGGACAGACGGGGCTGCCACTCCTTTTGCAGCGCCTCGGCCTCGCGGAACAGCGCCTCGGCCCGGCCAAGCGCGTTGGCTCGATAGAGCGCGAAGGCCTGGGCGGCGCGCGCGCTCATGCGCTCGAAGGCATCGCCGGAGCGGTCCGCCAAGTCCACGGCCTGCCCGGCCGCCGCAACCGCGCCCTCGTCGCCGGAAATCCGCCCAACGGTAAGCAGCAGCTCGCTGAGATTGCCAGCTTCGCCGGCGGCGCGTTGCCAGTCCTCCTGCGCGGCGTAAAGCGAAACCGCGGCCCGCATGGGCGCGGCGGCGTCCTCAAGCCTCCCGGACGCACGCAGGCAGAACATGGCGCCGTTCAGCACCAGCGCGCGGCTGCCGGCCGCAAGCCGGGGCGAGGGAGCGGTGAACGGCGTCGCGAAGAAGTTCGCAATCACGCTCAGCTCCTGGCCGTAAAGACCGGGCTGGTTCGCCGCGAAGGCCTCGTTGCCACGCGCGAGGCGCGGCCAATAGACCTCGGCGAAGGCCTCGTCCTCCCGCTCCGCCGCGCAAGCGTGGGCGATGGCCGTGAACAGCGGCGTCATGGCCGGCTCGTCATCCGGCAGGAAGCGCTTCAAGGCGACGTCCCACTCCGCCCCGCCAATGTAGCGCCGCCGCGGAAGCGATCTTGCCGGTATCTGCCGCCAGCAGGACCGGGCTAGCGGCCTCTTCCGCGCCGGGGGAATTGTTCCCTTCGAAGCATGGTCTTTCAGCGCGGGGACATTTTCAGGGAACGCGGCGGCTAAGTGCCAGCAAGGCGTAAGCCACCGGCTCGCGGAAGGCGGCGGGCAGGCCCGCGTAGCGGTAATGGCCGTAGAGCCTGCCGTGGGCGGCGCGGAAGATTTCGCTGTCCAGCTCCTTCAGCCGTGCGCCGAAATAGTCGCGCACCAGCGGATGGCAATCGATGCCGCCGTGCGTCTCCGAGCCGCGCCAAACGAGCCCCTGCTCCGCGAGCTGCGAAAGCGCGTCCGCGATCTTGCGCTCGTTGCCGGCCACGGCGTGCATGCCGGCGAACAGGCAGCGCACCAGCACACGGCTGCGCGCCTCGGTCGCGGCGCGATGTGTGACGCGCAGCCGCGGCTGGAGCTGCTCGATTTGCAGCTTGCGCCATGCCGGCGTGTTGGCGGCGAGAAGCTCCTCGTGGAGCGCATGCAGGTGGCGCTCGATGGGAATGGGATCGAGTTTCGCCACATCGAGATCGCCGGCGGAGGGCTCCAGCTCCGCGGTGGCCGCGCCGAACACCGCGGGCAGCAGCGCGCGCTCCGCCGGCCGGTCGAACAGCCCCAGGAAAAACAGAAGCGCTAGCTGCCGCCCCGCCGCCTCGCCCGCGGGCTTCTCGATGGCGTCCTGCTCAGCGATGCGGCTCACGAGCGCGGCCTCGATGGCGCGCATGATGCGATAGGCCGCGCGCTCGTTGCCGGCGGCAAGTTCCGGCGGATCGGGCAGCTCGCGGAACGCGCGGATGCCGCCCTGCTTGTGCAGCGCGAGATAGCGGCCGGCCAGGGTGAGCGCCAGAGCGTGGCCCTTCAGCTCCGTGACCGCCTCGATGAGATCCCTGGCCACCGCGGCGGGCATAACCGGCGAAGACCCGGCATCGGCCGGTGCGTATGTGGCGGGCGGCTCGTAGGGCGGGCTCAGTGCCGCGAACCTGTGCAGGGGCGGCAGCTTGTGGCTCGCGGGCGGCGTGGCGGGCTCGACGCCCAGGTCGCGCAGGAGCGCAACGGCGTCCATGAGCGGGATCTGCCCAAGCTCCCGGAAGGCGACGCCTTCGACGCCAGCCAGCTCCGCAAGCCTGAGCCGCGTGGTGACAACGCAAAGCCCCGGATTGTCTTCGGCGAGCGCCTTGAGCAGCGCCTTCACGCCCGGGTCCTCGATGCCGCCATCGGCCACCGGGGATGGCGGCCCGCCATGCGCCGCATATTGCAGCGGCTCAAGCCCGTCGAGGATCAGGAGTGCGCGGCGGGCTTGCACGAGTTGGGCGAGGTCCACGCCCTTCCGGCGCGGGTCGCGCGGCGGCGCCTTCTCGCCTTCGCTGAAATGCGCGAAGGCGGCCTTGAAGAAATCGCCGGGGCCGGCCTGCCGGTTCCCGTTCGTGCCCTGGCCATGGAAGCTCCAGGCGAAGACCGAGCGCGCGCCGCGCCAACCCGATGCCTTCAGCGCCTGCGCGAAGCGATAAACGAGCGCGGTCTTTCCCGCCCCGGCCATCGCGTCGAAGGCGAAGAGGCGCGTCCGCCCGCCGTCCCAGGCCTGAAGCAGCTCCGCCAGCTCGCCGTCGCGGCCGTAGAGTTTTTGCGCGTAGGTGTCCGGCAGCCTGGAAATGTCGGCGTGCACCGTGGCCAGGGTGAGCGTGCCTGCGGGCTGGCCCTCGGCCTGCTCAGCGCCCAGCGCGCTGCAAGAGCGGTTCAAGGTCCAGGATCGCGCCCGAGATATCGAGCGTGGGCAGGATGTTGAACGGCGCGGGGATCAGAGGCAGTAGCGCGGCCAGCGGCTCCAGCGCGACGGGCACGATCTTCTCCGCCATGCGCGCCTTCCCGGCCTCGCCCTGCACCCAGGACGACAGCACCGACGCGCCCGACCAGAGCACCAGCACCCGCGCCGACCGCGCGAGCGCGCCATCGATCCGCGCGATAAAATCCGCCGCGGGCATCTCCGTCAAACGCTTGTCGCGCCACACTTTTAGTTTGCGCGCTTCAAGAGCCACTTGCAGACGTTCCGCTGCTGCGCGATCCTTCTGGCTATAGCTGATAAAAATATCGTATTCGAAGGGCGTCTTCATCCAGCTCTCCATTTATGCCATACATTTAGTTGCAAATTGCGGAGAAGCCAAAGCCTTGTAGCGCGAAAGGACAAAAGCATGGAGCGCATAGTGGCAGTTTACAGGGTGCGGAGCGATGCGGCGTCCATCGAGGCGCGGGCGCAGGCTATCGCGCTGGAGCAAAGCGTTGAGCTGCCGCGCGAGGCGATTTTCAGCGAGGCCGTGCTGCGCGATATCGTGGGCGAGGTGCGGGCGATCCGTGAGGCCGGGGAGGGCCTCTACGAGGTGCGCATCGGGCTTGCCGCCACAAGTGCCGGATGCGACGCGGGCCAGCTCCTCAACATGCTGTTCGGCAATACGAGCCTGCAAGAGGACGTGACGCTGCAAGATGCCGAGTTCCCCGAGGCGATGGCGGCTCAGTTCGGCGGCCCCAATTACGGCATCCGCGGCTTGCGCAAGATTTGCGGGGCCGGGGACCGCGCGCTGACCTGCGCCGCGGTCAAGCCGCAGGGCCTGCCGCCGAAGGAGCTGGGCGCGCTGGCGGGGAAGCTTGCAGCGGGCGGCATCGATTTCATCAAGGACGATCACGGCCTTGCCGACCAGACCTATAGCCGCTTCGCCGAGCGCGTCCGGGCCTGCGCGGGTGCGGTCTGCCATGCCAGCGACGACACGGGGCTGCTGACCTCCTATGTGCCCAACATTTCGGGCGATCTCAACCTTGCCGCCGCGCAGATCGAGCTGGCCATGGAAGAAGGCATCGAAGCGGTGATGGCCGAGCCGATGATCCTCGGGCTCTCGAACTTCAACCGCCTCGTGCGCGATTTCCCGGGCATGGCGTTCTTCGCGCATCCGGCCATGGCGGGCGCCGCACGGATCCTGCCGCCGCTGCTGCTCGGCAAGCTGTTTCGCATGTTCGGCGCGGACGCCACCATCTTCCCCAATCATGGCGGGCGTTTTAGCTACTCCCCGGAAATCTGCAAGGGCATCGCGGACGAGGCGCGGCGGCCCTGGCAGCCGCTCAAGCGCACCATGCCCTGCCCGGCTGGCGGCATGACGCTCGGCCGCGTGCCGGAGATTCTGGACTTCTTCGGGCCGGAGACCATGTTGCTCATTGGCGGCAGCCTGCTTGCGGCCGGCGACAGGCTGACGGCGGAGGCCGTGGCGCTGCAGGCGCGCGTCACCCGCCATTTCGAGGGAGCTGCCAATGCCTGACGACTCGAACATCCGGCTCGCAGAGGATGGCTTCCGCTGGGAGGGCGTCGAGCTGCTCGCCTATAAGGATGACGGTAGCGCGCCGTTCAAGGCGATCACCCGGCAGGTGCTGTTCGGGCGCCCCGAGCTTGGCTGCGAGCTTCGCTATTTCGAGATGCAGGCGGGCGGGCATTCGACGCTGGAGCGGCACGAGCATGTTCATGCGGTGGTAATCTTCCGGGGGCGCGGCACCTGCCTTGTGGGGGATGAGGTGCGCGAAGTGGGGGCTCCGGACCTCGTGTTCATCCCGCCGCTGACCTGGCACCAGTTCCGCGCGAGTGCCGGCGCGCCGTTCGGCTTCCTCTGCATGGTGAACGCTGAGCGCGACAAGCCGCAGCTCCCGAGCGAAGACGAGCTGCGCCGGCTGAGGCAAGACCCGGCCATCGCCGCGTTTCTGGGTGGCAGTTGTTAACTCATTGGGCCTGCCGCATGAACGACAGCCACGCATTTTTCGCCCTGCTCGACGAGTTGGGCATTGCCTCGCAGACCGTCGAGCACGAAGCGGTGATGACCGCGGAGGGCCTTGCCGCCCAGCACGCCGCGCAATGGGAATTCCCGGTCAAGAACATCCTGGTCGAGGACAAGGTGAAGCAGCTTTACCTCGTCACGATGCATTTGGCTGACACCGCCGCTCGACCTCAAGGAGCTTGCCAAGCGGACGGCGCGGCTGGCCGCTTCTCGTTCGCCTCGGCGGAAACGCTTGGCGCGACGCTTGGCGTGCTGCCCGGCAGTGTTACGCCCTTCGCCGCGTTTAACGACCGGCAGCGCCGCGTGAACGTTGTGCTCGACGAGCGGATGCGGAAGGCGGAGACGGTCAGCGCTCATCCGTTGGTGAACACCGCGACCACCACCATTGCCGTCGCCGATCTGCTCAAGCTCCTCGCCCATTCTGGCCACCGCCCGCACTGGTGCGCGCTGCCGCTCAAGGCCGCCGTTTAGCCTTGTGTGGGGACTGCAAAGCCCCCCTCATCCTGTCCTTCTCCCCAAGGGGAGAAGGGACCTTCGAATTATCTGCGGCGGCAAGTTCGGGCGTCCCCTCGCCCCAACGGGGAGAGGTGAGGGGGCCTTCGCTGACAATTCAGCCGGCTCGCGCACCCGCGTGCCGCACCTTCGCACCTGCGAAACCTGCTGGTAACCAGCCCCGGCATCGCATATAACAACGCGGAACAAAACACGGAGCGCGCGGGCACGCGCTGACGGAGCAGGGCTGTGACTACACCATCGCGTTGGACGCCGGACAGTTGGAGGCAAAAGCCTATTTCTCAGATGCCGGCCTATCCGGACGAAGCGGCTTTGCGCGTGGTCGAGAAGGAGCTGGCAAGCTTCCCGCCCGCTGGTTTTTGCAGGAGAAGCGCGCGCGCTGCGGAAATCCTTGGGTGAGGTGGCAGCGGGCCGCGCTTTCATGCTCCAGGGCGGCGATTGCGCGGAGACCTTCTCCGAGCATGGCGCCGACCCGATCCGCGATTTCTTCCGCGTGTTCCTGCAGATGGCGGTGGTGCTGACCTTCGCGGCGAGCAGGCCGGTGGTCAAGATCGGCCGCATCGCGGGCCAGTTCGCCAAGCCGCGCTCGGCGGATCTCGAAAATGTGGACGGCATCGAGCTGCCGAGCTACCGCGGCGACATCATCAACGACATCGCCTTCACAGCGGGCGCGCGCACGCCCGATCCGCACCGGATGCGCAAGGCCTACCGGCAATCGGCGGCGACGCTCAATTTACTGCGCGCCTTCGCCCAAGGCGGCTATGCGGACCTGGAGCGGGTGCATCAATGGACGCTGGGCTTCGTCGCCGATAGCCCCGCCGGCGCCCGCTATGAGGAGCTGGCGAACCGCATTTCCGAGACGCTGAACTTCATGCGCGCGTGCGGCATCACCTCCGAGAGTTCCGAGCGGCTCAGGACGACCGATTTCTATACGAGCCACGAAGCATTGCTGCTCCCTTACGAGGAGGCGTTCGTGCGCATCGATTCGACCAGCGGCAATTACTACGCGACCTCGGGCCACTTCCTCTGGATCGGCGACCGCACGCGCCAGCCGGATCACGCCCATGTCGAGTTCCTGCGCGGCATCAAGAACCCCATCGGCGTGAAATGCGGGCCGAGCCTCGATCCCGAGGAGCTAATCAAGCTGGCCGATATCCTCAACCCGGCGAACGAGCCCGGCCGGCTGACGCTGATCGCGCGCTACGGCGCGGACAAGGTGGAACGCTACCTGCCGGCGCTGATTCGAGCGGTGAAGCGCGAGGGCAAGTCTGTGATCTGGTCGTGCGATCCGATGCACGGCAACACGATCAAATCTGGGAGCGGCTACAAGACCCGGCCGTTCAACGACATCATGCGCGAGGTCGGCAGCTTCTTCGACGTGTGCCAAGCCGAGGGCGTCTATCCGGGTGGCATCCACGTCGAGATGACGGGCAAGAACGTGACGGAGTGCACGGGCGGCGCGCAGTCGATCTCGGACACGGACCTGTCGAACCGTTACCACACGTTCTGCGATCCACGGCTCAACGCCGACCAGGCGCTGGAGTTGGCGTTCCTGGTGGCCGAGCGGCTGCGGCGCGACCGCGTGAACGCGGAGCCCCAGGCCGTCGCCGCGATTTAGCGCTATACAGGCTCACGCGACTTCGCCAGCTTCTGGCGAGGCCGCGTGCTGCTGGCGATCTATTTCACGGGCAAATAAATGTCCGTAATCAACTGATGATCCGGGGTTTCCGGCTTTAAATTCAGGTAGTGGAAGACGACCGGGAAATCGCGAAGCTCTTCACCGCTCTCCGGTAGCCAGTCTTTGTAGAGACAGCTGACACTTTCGCCGATCCTTTCGTGGGCGCCGAGGTGCCGCAGCACCGCGCAGCGGCCGCCGGGAATGACCTTGGTGGCAACGCCTTGCCGGTTCTCCGGAACCTCGGAAGTCACCGAGCCGCAGATGTCGAAGCGGAAAGCTGCCGGCTCCACGGCGTCGGGATCGTCGTAGGCAATTCCAAAGGTTTTGCTCGACTTGACTGGGGAAAGCCCGCTTTCCTTGCGCCATTCTATGAATACTCTGGCCGAGTTGTTCACGAGCTCCGGCGGGCCGCGATGTTCAAGCACCGCCACTTTGGCTTCTTCGAAATCGGCGATCTTTACGTCCATAGTCCTTCTCCTTTCCCATCCAGGGAATTGATATCGCTCGCCCCATGGCTTCCAGGCGGGGCTAATCCTGAATTGAGAAGGCGTTTGCCCATAGTCGCGCTTGAACGCGCGGGAAAACGATTCCGGAGTCTCGAAACCTGCCTCCAGCGCGATCTCGATGATGCGCATCTGCGTGTCGAAAGCGAGCCGGAAGGCCGACCGCTTCAGCCGCATCATCTGCACGTAGCGGGACACGCTGATACCGGCGTAGCTGGAAAACTGCCGGTGGAAGTGGAATTTCGAAAAGTTTGCGACTTGGCTGAGCCGCTCGACCGAAAGATCCTCACCAAGATGTGTGTCGATATAATCGAACACCTTCGCAAATCGCTCCGCATAAGCGGCTGAACCGTTCATCCCTTGCTCCTCGATCCAGGGCGAACTTGCCTGAGGTGCCGACAGGTGTCTTGACCAAGATTGCTATCTTTTCACGCTACTTGTATCGCAAAGCTACTACGCCTACTTAGCTGCGTTCCGGATCTTCCGGCTCCAGCGCAGGCAATTCGATTTTGTAATCGGTATGGTTCTGGCACGTTGGAGGAAGTGGCGGCTGGGGCTTTTGGCGATTGCGGCGGCGGCATTGCAACTTACCGCCGCGCCGCAGGCCGCGGCGGGGATCTAGGCGTGGCTGACTATTTTCTCGCTGGCCCCTCGTGCATGATCTCGTCATCCCGTGGTCCCTCGACAATCAAGAAGCCAACCAAGCCGCGTTCCAGCCTGGACAAGGCGTGATCCACGAGTGCGAATTTGCCCGCACGGGCGATCTTGAAATCGGCAACGGTGGCGCCGCCCGGCGGAACGGATACAGTTTGCACGCCCGTAAGCGGTGGCGAGCCAAGGCTGGCGCCTTCATAGACATGGTCGAAGATCTCTCCAATCACATGGAATGAAGACGTAAAGTTCGGTCCGCCCACGCCAAAGAAGATCCGCACGGTTTCGCCGCGGCTCGCCCGGAGCGGATGAGCCGTGGCGAGCGCCCCGACGGAGCCGTTGAAGAGAAAATATTCAGGCCGCTCCGAGATAAGCTTCTCGTAATCCATCTCCTGGCTACCCTGCGAACCGAAGGGCTGAACGGTATAGAGTTCTCCTTGCATAACGTAGAACTCGCGGTCCACCTGCGGCAGGCCGCCCTCCGGCTCGACCAAGATCATGCCGTACATGCCGTTCGTGATGTGCTGAGGGATGCTGGGCGTGGCACAATGATAGACGAAGAGGCCGGGCACCAGGGCCTTGAAGGTGAAGGTCTTCTCCGTTCCCGGATCGGTCTGGGTAAATGCCGCTCCGCCGCCCGGTCCCGTCGCCGCATGGAAATCCACGGAGTGAATCATCACGCTGTTGTCACGGTTCTTGAGGTGGACCTCGACCGTGTCGCCAACCCGTACCCGGATGAAGGGACCGGGAACCTTGCCGTTGAAGGTCCAGTAGTTGTAGGTGGTCTTATCGTCGAGCTGTCCAACCAGTTCGACAGTTTCGAGGTCGACGCGCACCACCTCGGCTGGGCGCGTATGTATCGGAGGCGGCAGGTCTGTGGGATCGCGGACGATATCCGGAGCGCTTACCGCCACGGGCGCCCTTGGTCCCGGCGCCACCTGGATGCGTCCTTCCATGCCGGCCTGGCGATGACCGGGAACGGAGCAGTAGTACACAAACTCCCCGGTCTTGTTCGCGGTGAAGGAAAGGCTGCTGCTTGCGTTCTTGCCTATAACCCTACCGGACCTCGAACCGTATTGATCTATAACAATGTCGTGCTCCGCGCCTTCTCCATTCACCAGGTTGATCTGAACGGTCTCGCCTTCATGCACCTTGAGCGTGGGATTTACTTGGCCGTCGATGCCGCCGCCTGCACCAAGGAAAACCATACGGCCTTCCGCGACGCCGGTGCGCAGTGTGAAGATCCTCGGTGCATGCATGTCTCCGTGGACCGGGGCGGCCGGCGTGGCCTCATCGCCATGCTGCTGCGCCAACGCCAAAGCCGAAAACCAGAAGAAGACAAAGGCATGGAGGATAGGCACACGGAATCCGGTCATATGGAGTTAGCCCTTTCCGCTGGACTGCCCGCATGCCCTGGCGGGAATTGCGCAGCCCCGGTTGAAAGTTGAGGCTGCGGAGGAACTCTTCTCCCGCTTGTTTCGTTCCCGGCGCCTTTCCGGGGGTGCGACCGCTTGCGGCCGAACGGAGCAGACGCCATAAAAGAAACCGAAGCTGAAGCTGGCGAGGACCTGAGAACTCTTTTATAGCGAAGCTACGGGTGGAGGGATGGCATGGTTCTAGCGTGTTGGAAGGCGGGACGGCTGGCGCTTTTGGCGATTGCGGCAGCGGCGTTGCAGTTTGCCGCCGTGCCGCAGGCCTTCGCCTGGGGAGACGCCGGCCACCGGATCGTCTGCCAGCTCGCCTATCTGGAGCTGACGCCCGCCGCCAAAGCCAAGGTGGACGCTTTGATCGCGCTCGATCCGAAGTTCCACACCTTCGCCACGAGCTGCACCTGGCCGGACATGTTCCCTCCCCAAAGGCCGGCCGAGCACTTCCTGAACGTACCCCGCAGCGCACGGACGATCGACCCCGCCAACCTCTGCCCCACGGCTGACCGCTGCGTCGCCTCCGCGATCCTGAACGACGCGCGCGACCTTGCCATGGCTCAAGACCCCAGCGAAAAGCTGCGGCTGCTCAAGAGCCTCGGGCATTGGGTGGCCGACGTCCACCAGCCGATGCACGTCTCGTTCGAGGACGACAAGGGCGCCAATTTCATCGACGCCACCGGCCTTTGCGCCGTCAGCCTGCACCTCGCTTGGGACATGTGCATCGTCGAGAAGCAAATCGGCAGCGACGAAACCGCCGTCGCGGCGGCGCTCAGAGCTGAGACCAAGGACGAGGACCGCAAGGCCTGGGCGCCCGCGAGCCTCGATGCCGCCGCGGTCGCCACCTGGGCGAACGAGTCGCTGGCCATCGCGGAAAGCCCCTTCGCTCAATATTGCTTCCAGCATGCTGACGGTTGCTGGTACTCGGTGGAGGAGCGGCAGTTTTCCGGGACCAAGCGCAAGGTCGAGATCGACGCCAAGTACTTGGAGGAAGAGGCTCCCGCCGTCCGCGAACGCCTCAAGCGCGCGGGCATCCGGCTCGGCGCGATCTTGAACAGTGCTTTCTCGAATTGAGCCGCATTTCTCGCGAGACCGGGCGGCAATGGCAGAGAGAGAGCGGGCCGGAAAGGGCCTAACGGAACAAAGAGCGGGCGAGTGCACGCAGATTGTGAGAAACGCGGGGCAAGGCCTTGAAAGAGCCATTTCCGCGGGGAAGAAATTGTGCGGCATTTGGATAAATAGCAGCACTTTTTTGCGGGGCATATTCGGCGATGGGCTCGCAGCACACCAATTCCAGCGCGATCAGTGTATTTATCTCCTATTCCCGGCTCGACATGGAGATTGCCGACCGGCTGGTGGAGGCGCTCGACCGTGAGGGCTTCCAGGTCGTTATCGACCGGCGCGACCTGCCCTATGGCGAGGAATGGCTCAAGGAGCTGACCGATTTCATAGCGGGCGCGGACACGGTGGTTGCGCTGGTGAGCCCGGCGTTCATTGCCTCCAAGGCCTGCAATTGGGAGCTTGGCCAGGTCAAGGCCACAAACAAGCGCCTCGTGCCGGTGGTGATCGAGCCCGTGGCAATCGCGGATCTGCCCGAGAGCATCGGCAAGATCCACCTGCTGCCCGCGACCGGGGCCTTCGATCTGGCGCTCCACCTCAAGGCGCTGGTCAATGCGCTGAACACCGACCGGCAATGGATCAAGGAGCATACAAGGCTCGCGGGCCACGCCCGGCAATGGATCTCCCGCAGGCGGGCGCCGGCGCTGCTGCTGCGAGGAAGTGCGCTCACCGAAGCGGAAAGCTGGCAGGACCGCCAGCCCAGGGCAGCGCCCCCGCCTAGCGATGAAATCCTGGAGCTGATGCTCGCGAGCCGCCGCGCCGCGACAGAGCGTCAGAGAGCCATTGTTGCCGGTTCGCTGCTCGCCGCGGCCTTCGCCCTGGCGCTGGCTGGCTTCGCCGCCTTTCAATGGCAGCGCGCAGACACCAGCTACAAAGCCGCCCGGACCAATCTCGATTCGCTCATCAAGGACCTCGCCGCGGAAATGCAGAACGCGGAGGGCATGCCGGTTACGACGGTCCAGCGCATCCTCAAGAATGGCGAGGCGCTCGCCGCCAATTTGAAGGACGCGAGCGGCGGCGACATGCGGCTGGAGGAAAGCCGCGCCGCGATGTTCTACGAGTTCGGCAAGACCTACCAGAAGATCAACCACCGCGACGAGGCCGTCAAGGCGTCGGATGAAAGCCTCTCGATCCGCCGGCGGCTGGCGGCGGCCTATCCGCAGGACCAGGAGTTCGCCGAGGGGCTGGTGGAAAGCCTCGATCTGGCGGGCGATCTGGAGCGGGAGCTGAAGCGCCATGCCGAGGCGCGTGCGCTCTATAGCGAGTCGGTTGGCATCGGCCTCACCCTCAATGCGAAAAATCCGGCCAATCCGGGTTACGCGGTGAGCCTGTCGAAGACTCTCGTCCGGCTCGGCGATCTCGACCGCCTTGGCAACAACTTTTTCGAGGCCAAGGGCCGTTACCGCGACGCATTCGGCAAAATCCAGGGTGTGGTGCGCGCCACCACGGGTGAGCCGCCGTCCGGGCTGCAGCGCGAGCTGACCTGGGACTACAACAAGATGGGCGACGCTCATTCCGGCCTCAAGGAATATCCGGAGGCGGAAGCGGCCTACAGCAACGGGCTTTGCGTCCGCGAGTATCTGCTCTCCAAGGCCCCGGGCAATACCCGGCTGCAGCACGACATTTCGTGGAGCTTCGGCAAGATCGCGGGCACCAAGATGCAAACGCGCGACTTTCCCGGCGCGCTCGACGCGGCGTTCGCCTCGCTTTTAATCCGCCGTAAGCTTCAGGCCAGCGACCCCAAGAACTTGATCTGGCGCCGTGACACGGCCGTGGCCCTCCACCAGATCGCGGAGATCAAGTCCAAGGCGGGAGACTTTTCCGGGGCCAGGATGTTCTTCCTCGCGGCGGCGGAAGCGCGGCTAGCCTTGAAGAAGGGGACACCGGACGATGCCGGTTTCGCGGCGGACTTCGCGGCCAGCATGGCAGGCGCGAAAGAGGCGCTGGCGAAAGGACTCGAAGCGGGGGGCGCGGCGAACGAGCCCAGCTTCCGGGAGGCGGTGGCCGAGGAGGAGGCGAACGCCGCCGCCAAGGCCGGTAGCACCCCGGCGCGCGATCCTTCCGCCTGTTGGGGCACGATCCTCGCCAGCCTGCGGAGCAGCAGCGCGAACGGCACCCAAAACGCGGCCAAATAGCGTTTTGCACCAACGGGCATAAGTTTTGACCGCTTCCGTCATTGCGAGGGGCGAAGCCCCGAAGCAATCCAGAGGTTTGAATTACAACGCTATTTCTGGATCGCCACGGTGGCCGGGGGCCGCCTCGCGATGACGGACGAGGCCTCCAAATCGCAGCTCGGCCCGCACGCCTCCGAGCGCGCTCTTGCCAAGAGCAAAACTCCCGCCATGTAAATTCGCAAGGTCGGCCACGATGCCGAGGCCCACGCCAGTCCCCGGCGTATCCTCATCCAACCGCGCCCCGCGCGCCAGCACGTCCTCCACGCGCTCCGCGGGGATACCAGGGCCGTCGTCCTCGAACACGAATTCCGCGCCATTCCCACAATTGCGTGCCGTCACCTTCACCTGGCTCGCGGCCCATTTGCGCGCATTGTCCATGAGATTGCCGGCCAGCTCCTCCAAGTCGCGGCGGTCGATGGTGCATTCGAGCCCCTCGGGCGTCACATCCACCTCCCAGGTAAGCTCGCCCCCACGCGGCAGCCGCTTCATCACCGCCGCCAGCCGCGTTAATACCGGCGCAACGGCCGTGCGTGCGGCCCCCGGCTGCCTCGGCCCAACCGCCCGCGCGGCGGCCAGCGTGCGCATGACATGGATGTTCATGGCGCCGATCTCGCGATCCATGCTGTCCGCGGTGCCGGTCTCGCCCCGCTCGCGCAACGCTCGCGCCTCGGTGGACAGCACCGCCAGCGGCGTTTTCAGGCCGTGCGCCAGCTTGGCGGAGTTGGCGCGCGTGCGCTCGATGGCCTGCGACTGCGAGTCCAGAAGCCGGTTGAGATCGCCGGTGAGCCCCTCCAGCTCGACCGGAAAACGGCCCGTCAGCTTCTCCCCCGTCCCAGCCCGCAGCGCCTCAAGCTGACGCCGCAAGACGCCGAGCGGCGCCAGCCCCATTCTCACCTGTGCCCAGGACGCGAGCACCAAGAGGCCACCGAGAACGGCCAGCGACAGAGCCACGGTCTTGGCGAACTGATGCCAGGCATCGTTGACCACGCACTGCTCGCCCGCCACGGCGATGCGAAAGGTCCGCTCGCCATCCGGCCCCGGCATCGTCACCGCGCGTTCCACCACGATCAGCCATTTGTCCTTCGGCCCGCGCAGCTCGCGCACCTGCCGGGCGTTCGCGCCAATATCGTTGCCGCCTAGTGGAATCGACTCATCCCAGAGCGAGCGCGACCGCGCGACTACCTTTCCGTTCTCCGACACCTGCCAATAAAGCCCGGACAGCGGCCGTTGAAACAGCGGGTCGGACAGCTCGCCGGAAAGCGACGCCTTGCCCCCCGGCTCTGCAACAAGCAGCGCCGCAACCTGAAGCAGATGGTCGTCCAGCTCTTTGGTAAAGCGGCCGCGCACGTGGTTGTCGAACGCCAGCACGATGACGAAACCCGCGATCACCAGCGCCGCCGCAACGCCGATGACCGCCATCGCCAGAAGGCGCAGGCGCAGCGAGTTCATGGCTTCGTTCCGTCAAGCTCGCCGGCATAGTAGCCATAGCCGCGCCGCGTCTTGACGAAATCCGCACCCAGCTTGCGCCGCAGCCGCGCCACCGTCACCTCGATGGCATTGCTGTCGCGCTCGGAATATTGGGTATAGATGTGCTCCGTCAGCTCGGTTTGCGGCACCGCGCGGCCCTCGTGGTGCATGAGATAATGCAGGAGCCGGTATTCCATGGGTGACAGGTCCACGGGCACGCCGGCCTGAAGCACGCGCGATGCCCGCGTGTCGAGCGTTACATCCCCGATCGTCAGCGTGGCGGTAGCGTGTTTCGTCAGCCGCCGCAGCAGCGCCCGCACGCGCGCCATCAGCTCCTCCATGCGGAAGGGCTTCACGAGATAGTCGTCGGCGCCTGCGTCGATGGCATCCACCTTTTCGGACCAGGCGTCTCGCGCGGTCAAGATCAGCACCGGCATCGTGCGCCCGTTGGCGCGCCAGCGTTTCAGCACCTGCACGCCGTCGAGCTTGGGCAGGCCCAGATCGAGCACCACGAGGTCGAAATCCTCCGTGTCGCCCTGGAACCACGCCTCTTCGCCGTCGCGCGCCCGCTCAACCGCTTGACCGGCCGCCGTCAGGGCGCGAACGATCTCGCTAGCGACCTTCTCTTCGTCTTCAACCACCAGGACTCGCATGGTGCGCCCCCTGTCACTGTCCGGCGGAGTTGCCGGTTTTGGCATCCGCCTCGTACATACGATACTCCCCGCTCTGTCCGATGACCTTGATCTTATACAAATAGCGGCCGCCTTCCAGGTGGAGGGCAACGCCAATGATTTCGCCCTCGATGGCCAGGCGGCGCGCGACCTCCGCCAGCGGCAGAATGTCGCCGCGTCCGGCCAGCGTGCGCGCGGTTTCCGGGGGCAACGCTTCGGCCAGCGCCGTCGTGCCGCAAGCCATGGCAGCGCCGGCTAGAAGAATGGCTACGGCGGGGTGCGCTCTGGTCATAAGCTGCTTCCGAGCAAGGCATTTTCCGAGATGTCAGCCTGCGCCAGCCGAGCTTACAAAACGATGACGGCCGCCCTCAAACAGCGCTAATCCGCCTTTCGCTATAGTTCGCTCATGACTGTCGCGGACAGTCCTTCCCAGGAGCGAAGCCATGAAACTCATAATGACCAGCGTCATCGCCGCCGCGGCCCTGCTTGTCACCGCATCGACGGCACCTGCGCAGCACGGCCCGGTCGCGGGCGCCTGCGCCACCGAGATCGAGAAGTATTGCAAGGGGCTCCCGCATGTGAACCGGGCGGTGCGCAACTGCCTGGAGGAGAACCGGGAAAAGGCCTCTCCCGCCTGCCGCGAGGCGCTCGGTTCGACTGGCTTCGGCCGCGGTGGCGGATACGGGCGTGGGGGCAACGGCAACTGATACTGGCGATTAAAAAGGTCTCGGCCGTCATCGCGAGGCGGCCTTGGCCGCCGTGGCGATCCAGAAAATGGCGTTGAGCTTCCGGCCTTTGGATTGCTTCGGGGCTTCGCCCCTCGCAATGACGCCGAGCGGTCAAAACTTATCGCGGTTGGTGTGAGAGGCCACTGCATTTGGCCGCGGCGCACCGCTTTCACGGATTGGAAACCCTGCGCCGAGGAAATCGCTGACGCTTGTAACTTATGGACCGCCTCCAGCGTAGACATCCTTAAAGGGAAAGGATGTCTCGATGGACGCGGTCTCAACCAGCGGGTTTGCTGTGGCCGAGGTGCCGTTTTTCGCGCGTCTGCGGCTGGAGCGCCGCGAGGCCCTGGAGCAGCACATGGGCGTTCGCCATTTCCCCGCCGGCGAGCGCGTGATCGCAGAGGGCGAGGCCAATCCGGGGTGTCTTTACGTTGTGCTCGAAGGCGAGGCGGCCCTTTGCAATCGCGGTAAATCCTTCTCCACGCGCGTCATGGAGGAGTATGAGACCGGCTCGCGGGGCAAGCATGAGATCATCGGCGCAATCTCTTTCCTGGACGGCGAGCCGTTTTCCAGCAGCGTGCTGGCAAAGTCGCCATTGGCGCTGGCGGTGCTAGACTTTTCCGGCGCCGCGCTTTCGCCGGCCTCGCGCAAGCTGAAAGCAGCGATCGTCGCGGAGCTGAGAAGGGATCTCACCAGCGAGTTGCGCCATTCGGTCATGCACCGCCTGGACAGCCTGCAAAACGAGGCGGAGTTCGCACGCTACAAGAACGCGGTTGGCCGCATCGTGGTGACGACGCTGACGCTTTTGTCCATCTACACGCTGTTCCTGAGCCTCCTGCCGCAATTCATGCTGGCGCTGACCGTGAACTTCGCCATCAGCCCGTTCATCATCGCTATGTTCGCCGCCGTTATGTGGCCGGTGATCGCGTCTAGCGGCTTCCCCCGTTCCTTTTTCGGCTTGCAAACCGCCAATTGGAGGAGCGCGCTCGGCTTTTCTGTGCTGGCGTCGCTCGCCTTCATCGCGGTGGGGGCCGGGCTGAAGCTGGTCCTGATCCACACCACGCAGACCTTTTCCACGCTCAGCCTGTTTGGCGTGGCGGACGTGCGCGAGAACATGCATCAGGTGATGATGTCGCCGCTCTACTGGGTCGCGGCCGGGCTTTACCTGGTGCTAACGCCGCTACAGGAATTCGTGGCGCGCTCCAGTCTGCAGGCGCCGCTGTTCGCCTTTCTCAACGGCACCCCGTTCTGGCGGCACGTCTGGTCCATCCTGGTCTCGAACCTCGTCTTCGCGGCGGCGCACTCGCATATCAGCTTCGCCTTCGCCGTCGCGGCGTTCATCCCTGGCTTGTTCTGGGGCTGGATTTTCGCGCGCACGAACTCGCTCATTGCGGCTTCTGCCTCGCATTTCATGATCGGCGGCGCGGGCATCTTCCTGTTCGGCATCGAGGAGGTGGTCGCCAAGCTGATGGGCAGCATGGGCATGTGAGGCTGCGCCCGCGCCTTGCCGGCTGGCGCAGGTGCGGCGAGCGGTTGAAGCGCGCTATAATGCAAGCTCAACCTGGTTCTTGAAGCGCAGATTTTGAAGAGGCGCAGGGAAACTGGCGCTCCTCGCGGCAGAGAGGAAGAATATCGTGCGACATTTACCGGGCGCTTATTAATAGTTGTAATTCGCCACAAAAACGATTGCTAGGATAGATGTACTCGCAAAGGTTGTATTAACTAGGCGCGCCGGCACGATCCGGCCCAAGATCTGTCTCTTCAGTGCCCGAATTGTATGTATGCAGATGATACCTGGGGCGTGAAGAGGTATCGATGTTTGGATTGCATTGTGTTTCGTTGCGCGTGAACGCCGCGTTCTTCGCCGCGGCCGCGCTGGTATTGGCGCTCGCCGCGAACGGCGCGGAGGCGCAGGATCGCGTCAGGCCGAAGCTGGGCGTAAGTCTCAGGGATCTCTCGCCCGAAGCGGCGGCGCATCGTGGCGTGCCCTTTCCCGGCGGGTTGGAGGTCGGCGCGGTTTACGAAGGGTCGCCAGCGAAGGCGGCCGGTATGCTGAGCGGCGACGTCATCTTCATGGCCAATGGGCGGAAGATATACGACACGCTAGCGCTCCTGGAGGAACTGGCCCACGGTTATCCTGGAACGCCCGTTCGGCTGTCGGTGCTGCGTGCGGGCAAGGCCGTGCATCTTCCCGTGATGCTATGGGGACCGCCCCCTTCCGGGCCTTCGAACATGCCGGCGATGCGGCAGGCCGAAGCGCCTCAAACGCAAGCGGGCGGCAAACCCTGGCTCGGGGTAAGCACGGCAAGCCTTGCCCCGGAAGAAGCCTTCGATCTGGGCTTCGAGCAGCCCGGCGCGGCCAAAGTGGTGAGCGTCGCGAAGGGATCGCCCGCGGACGAAATGGGGCTGAAGCCCGGCGATGTGATTACGGGGCTGGATGACGAGCCGGTGTTCGAACTCGCGCGCCCTTACGGTGTCTTTGGCCAGCAGGCAGCCGGGATCGCGAATAACGCTTTGGACCTTTCGCCAAGGAGAACCGCTGAAAGTTGCGCTAACGCTGGCCATGCGGCCAGAAGCTGGCGATGCTCCAAAGGGGCCGGAAACGCAGCCAGAAGCTTCTCTTTCCGCGAAGCCGGCCGAGGTGGAGAGACGGCCGCGAGCGGAAGACCGCCGGGAGCTGGCGGCGAAGCCTGCCGCTGCGCCGGCTGAGCTGGAAGCGCAGCCTGCCACGCCGCAACATGCCGCGGAACAAGCTGCGGTGGAAAGCGCGGCAGGGGGGCGGCAGCCGCGGTCACAGCAAGGCGTGGACGCACCCGATACGGCCAGCCGGCAGGCCTCCGCGCAAGCCGCCGCCAATGCAGGCCAGGACACGGGGACCTTACCCCAACCGGGCACGGGCGCCATCCTCTCGGTGGCGATTTCGCCCGATGGACGCCTTGTGCTCACGGGCAGCACCCGGGGGATGAAACTGTGGGATATCGCGGCACGCAAAGAACTGCGCAGCTTCAAATGCGGCACCAGCGATGTCGTGTCGGTTGCGTTTTCGCCCGATGGCCGTTTCGCCATTTCGGCCGTCCGGCACGGCGGGATAAAGTTGTGGGATGTGGCTACCGGCGATGAGGTGCGCAGAATTCGGCGGCCATGATGGCGACGTGACCTCGGCCGCGTTTTCCCCCGATGGGCGCTCCGTGCTTTCCGGAACTTTCGGCGGGATAATCAAGCTCTGGGAGACAGCTTCGGGCAAGCAACTCCGCGAATTCCGCCGGCAGCCGGACGAGATCATCGCGGTAGCCTTTTCGCCGGACGGCCGCCTTGCGATCTCCGGCGGCGGAGACAGCAATGTGAAAGTGTGGGACGTTGCCGGCGGTGACGAACTGCACAGCCTGAGCGGGCATTCCGAGCGAATCCAATCTGTCGCGTTTTCACCGGATAGCCGCTCTGTGGTTTCTGCCTCCTGGGACGGCACGGTCAAAGTGTGGGACGTGGGCGCCGGCTCCGAGAGGTATACCTTCAAGGGGCGCATCGCCAAAGGGGAGGGAGAGCTGTTCACCTCGGCGCTGTTCACCCCCGATGGCCGGCAGGTTATTACCGCCGGCGTGAGCGGATTGGTGCAGGTGTGGGACGCGGCGACGGGCAAGGAACTGCGCGCTTTCGAAGGGAAGGCCGAGGGGGTCAGCGCAATGGCGCTTTCAGCCGGCGGCAAGTTCGCTGTCGTGGCCGGCCTTATCCGGCAGAGCATGGACGAAACGCTGAAATTCTGGGATGTGGCGGCGGGCAGGGAGCTGTCCGGCACGGGCGGGCGTGCAGAGTTTGTCTCGATGGCCGCGCGGTGATGCCAGGGGGCGCGCCAATACGTCTCAGCCGATGCTACGCCGCTCTCACTTCCGGGGCGCTCCAGCCCCGCCGCGGATCGCGCGCGCGCCTTCAAATCGCTGCGGCCGTGGCCCCTGGAGGGGGGAGCCACGGCCGTCCGGTACCGCCGGAAATCAGGCCATCGCGCTGGCGAGCTTATCGCGCCAGCCGGGGAAGAGCTTATCCGCGTCGTTCGGGAAGCTCATGAACGCGCGGGCGAATTCGCGATGATCGCGGGCGAACTCGATGGGGTCGGCCTTGGCGCGCCAGCACTGCTCCGCCTGCCTGAGCGACTTGGCGCCCGCCGCCCCGCCATCGACATGGCCGAAACGCGCCGCCGCCGGCCGTCATAATCAGGTTCGAGTGGCCGAGGTTCGAGAAGAAGCCTGGCATGCGCAGCGCGTTCATGCCACCCGAAATGATCGGCGTGGTCGGGTCCATGCCGAGCCATTCCTGGCGGTAGTACGGCCCGTCGGCGCTATCCTGCGTAATCATATGCGCGATGTTGCGGTCCTCGCGGTCGCCTTCCATCTTGCCGTAGCCCATGGTGCCGGTATGGATGCCGGAAGCACCCTGCAACCGCGCCATCTTGGAGAGCACGAAGGCGGTGTAGCCGCGCTTCGATTGCGGCGAGGTAACGGCGCCGTGGCCCGCGCGGTGATAGTGCAGATACTGCCTGGGGAAGTAGCGCCGCGCCGTGGTGACAGCCGCGGGGCCGGCGACATAGCCATCGACCAGGAAGGCGACGTGGGCGGCGTTCTCGCCGAAGGTCTCAAGAATGAACTCGCCGCGAGCGATCATCTCGCCGTAGTAGTCCGCGGTGATGTTGAACGAGAAGAGCTTCGCCTGCCCCGTCTTGTTTTGCGCCTCGACCATGGCGTCGCGCACCGCGATCACGGTCTCCTTCAACGGCGCGAACACTTGGTTGCCCTGCGGCTCGTCGTTTTTGATGAAGTCGCCGCCTAGCCAGAAATCGTAGCAGGCGTTGGCGAAGGGCTTCGGCTTCAGGCCCAGCTTCGGCTTGATGATGGTGCCGACGATGAAACCGCCATCGACTACGGGGCGGCCCAGCACGCGCCACAGATCCTTGATGGTCGTGGACGGGCCATCGAACAGCTTGAGCAGCGCGGGCGGCATGTAGAAGTCGTACAGCTTGCCGTATTCGACATCGCCCATGCCCTGGTTGTTGCCGATGGTCAGCGTCAGGAAGGAGGCGATCATCGCGCGGCCGTCGATGATGTTGCGGTCGAACAGTTCGATCGGATAGGCGATCTTGGTAAGTTCCTTCGCCTCGTCGATCTCGTAGACGAGCGCGTCGATGCTCTTGGTGAAGTCGTCGGTAGTTACTACTTCTACGTTAGTGCCGGTCGAGGACTCGGCCGCGAAGTGGGCCGCGGTCTCAAGGTAGCCGTAGCCGGCCTTGGGTTTCATGATGTATGCGCAGAGGACATGGCGCCCCCCAGCGATCAGGTCGCTCTCCTTGAGAGAGAGGTTCGAATAGCGTGCTGATTGGTCCATGGTTCGGTTCCCTTGCGAAGTCTGCGCCGGATGTTCTCACAGCGGTGTTCCCAATTAATTTGCACTGCCTGGACCCTTTAGTAAATTTCAATAATTTTTGGCCGGCAGAAAGAAAACCTTACGATGACCGCCGCCGCATCTTAGGAATGCCACCCCGGCCGGCGGCGATCGTTTTCGGTATAGGATGTTCTGCTGCGAGCAATAATGTTCGCGTCCCAAACGGGAGCATTGCTCGGGGTGCCAGTAGGGGATGTAGAAATATACGGTAATTCCACAGCCGGCAAAGAACAGTGTGGAGAAATGTGGTGTCGCTTGCTCCGGCGTCCCTAATAACGCCATAACAAACGGTCACTATGCCTGCTTACTTCAACAAGGTAGGGAACCATGAGCGAGCCTGATCGAGAGGAACCGGGCTTCCCATCTCTGGAAGAAGTCCGTGAATGGCGGCTTTTGATGGATGAATCTCAGGATCGTTGCGTCTGGTACAGCATGAGCGCAGAAGGTTTGAACCACATCCTGCGCATGGCCGAGGCGGAGCGGCATTACGAGAAATTGGGGCTGTTGTAGCGATCTGCATCAGGCGCGGTAACAACGGCAGAGTAACTCTTTGAAAGCAGTGCTCTGAGCCTGGGTTTCTCTTGAGCATCCTGTGGATGCAGCGCGTCACCTTCCGTGGCGAGCAGAGAAGGGCGATCCAGTGCACGCGCAGAAGTTGCAGCTTTGGCCGCTGGCTGTCTTTATGCTAAAGATAAATGGACCCTCCGCCGTGCCCCCGCGACAATGCCCGGCATACGGACAAGCCCATATACGAGGAAACCATGCCCCTGCGAGATATTCTCGTCCATCTCGATTCCGGCCCCAGAACCGCCGAGCGGCTGGCTCTAGCCATCCATCTTGCGAAGCGCGACAACGCCCGGCTTGCCGGGGTTTTCGCTCAATGCGCAAACGCCTATCAGGTGGGCGTGGTGACGGTGTGGCCGCCCGAGAGCTATACGCAAGCCGCCAATGCGAGCCGGGCGCAGTTCGAGGCTGCGGTTGCCGGGCTCGAAGGCGCGCAGTGGACCGACCTAAACCGGGGCAGCGATCACGAAATCGTGCATCATTTGACCGAGGCCGCGCGGCATTACGATCTCACCGTCCTTGGCCAGGACGAAGAGGACGCCTCCAAGATCGTGCCGCGCGAGTTGGTCGAGCAGCTCGTTGTCGAGTCCGGCCGGCCGGTGCTGGTGGTGCCCTATGCCGGACACTTCAGCGACGTGGGCGCCCGTCCGCTGGTGGCCTGGACCGATGCCCGCGCCGCCGCACGCGCCTTGAATGACGGCTTGGTCCTGGTGCAGCCCAACGCGAAAGTCACCGTCGCGTCGATGGGAACCGGCACGGAGCCGCAGAAGCTTTCCGCGGAGCGCATTGGCGAGCATTTGAAGGCGCACAAGTTCGACACCGAGGTCGAGTATATGCAGGTGACGGAGGTGGGCGTGATGGACACCTTGCTGAACATCGCCGCCGACATGGCCGCCGACCTGATCGTCATGGGCGCGTTTGGCGGATACGGCTATCCGCTCCTGAGTCGCGGCAGCGGCACGCGGTATATGCTGCGCCACATGACGGCGCCCTGCCTGTTCTCGCACTAGGCCGGGGTCGGCTAAAGACCAGTCCTGACCCCGGGCCCTCTTCCGTCCGCATCCGCGTGCGGCTGTACGGACGTACTGGCAATCGCCAGTTTGCCACGGCAAGAAGACCAAGTCAGAGCTGCGGCCTTCTTGCCATACAGGCCACTGGCCGAGAACAATTCACCCCTGCCCTCTCCCAGCCGGAGTTATGCCGCTCGTCGGATAGGCGCCGCTCACGCTGCGGGAAAGGGAGCAAGCTGCGCCCAGAGCGAGCTTCCCCTTGGGAGCGGGACAGGGTGAGGGGGGCTTTTTAGCTCTTAGCCCAGCGCTCCGCCTCGGTGCCCACCAGACTCGCCAGCGAGGAAGTCTTGGCGACCTCCGCCAGCAAGGCGCCCTTGATGTCTGACAGAAGCGCCGGCCCGCCATAAACGAGGCCCGTGTAAAGCTGGATCAGCGAGGCGCCGGCGCGGATTTTGGCGAGCGCCGTTTCCGCGGACTCGATGCCGCCAACGCCGATCAGCGGCAGCTTGCCTTCGGTGGCCAAATAGCATTTGGCGAGAAACCGCGTGGAACGCGCAAACAGCGGCCGGCCCGAGAGTCCGCCGGCTTCACCGCGATGCGAGGCCATCTCCACGCCGTCGCGCGAAAGCGTGGTGTTGGTGAGGATCGCGCCATCCACCTTGTGCGCGAGAAGGCATGCCATCGCCGGGCCGATATCCTCATCATGCAGGTCGGGCGCGAGCTTCACCAGCACCGGCACTGGGCGCGGCAGGCTGGCCCGCGCCTGCATCACGGCCGCAAGCAGCGCGTCGAGCCGCTCCGGTGCTTGCAGATCGCGCAGGCCGGGCGTGTTCGGCGACGAGATGTTGATGGCGAAATAGGACGCAAGCGACCCCAGCGCATGCACTCCGGCAACGTAATCCGCGATGCGGTCGGCGCTGTTCCGGTTCGCGCCGATATTGATGCCGAGGACGCCCTTGGGCGGGCGGCTCGCCAGGCGGAGCTGCGCCGCCGCGTGGCCCGCGTTGTTGAAGCCCATGCGGTTGATAATGGCCCGCTCGCGGATGAGCCGGAACGAGCGCGGGCGCGGATTGCCGGGCTGCGGCTGCGGCGTGACGGTGCCCGCCTCGGTGAAGCCGAAGCCCATGGCGAGCAAGGCGTTGTAGACGCGCGCGTCCTTGTCGTAGCCCGCCGCAATGCCGATGGGGTTGGGGAAGCTGAGGCCCCACAGCGTTTGGCCGCAGGCGCGGATCGTCCGGCTTGCAGGGGCGCGGGTAGACACCGGCTTCGAGCGCTAGCAGCGAAGCCTCGTGCGCCGTTTCAGGATCGAGCAGGAAAAGGCCGGCTTGGGCGGCGGACCAAAGGCGGTTCATGGCTCAAGCCCGCCAGGAATGATGGGAAGGCCGTCCGCGCCAAGCGGGATCGCGGTTGCGCTTTTCACGGCGGAGAGCGGTAAGTCTGCGTAAAGATGGGGGAAGAGGTCGCCGCCGCGCGAGGATTCCCAACGAAGCAAGACCCCCTCACCCCTGCCCTCTCCCCAAGGGGAGAGGGGGAAGGAGCTGCGGCCCTTTTCCGAAGGTGGAGGACAATTCGAGGGTCCCTTCTCCCCTTGGGGAGAAGGACAGGATGAGGGGGTCTTCTCTAATCCCGCAACATCCACCGCAAGCAGCACCAGATCGGGGACGCCGGCGAAGTGTTTCCGCGCCGTCTCCGCCAATTGCCCGGCGCCAGAGAAATGAATAAAGCCGTCGCGCGCATCGTGCGCCGAGCCGCGATAGACGCCCTCCGCCCGAGCGGCTTCCCACTCCGCGCGCGTGAGCAGCTTGTAAATCGTAGCCGCCGGCATCGCGCTTCAAGCCGCCGCGGCTGCGTGCTGGAGCCGCTCGGCGATCAAGGCGCGCGTATTCTCAATGCCATACGCCTTGACGAACGAGCCGAAGCGCGGCCCCTGGCTCTCGCCGAACAGCACCTCGTACAGCGCCTTGAACCAGTCGCGCAGGTTCTCGAACGGGTGCGATTTGCCCACCTCGTAGACGATGGCTTGCAGTTCCTCGGCGCTGAGCGCCGCGCCGGCCTGCGCGAGCCTGCCGTCGAGGTCCAGCATGGCCCCGCGCTCCACGGCCGTGGGCGCGCGGTAAACCTTGAACGGTTTCTCGCGCTCCTCGAAATAGCGGATCGCGAAGCCTATCAGCCGGTCCAGCTCGGGAAAATCTTCCGCGTTCGCTTCCGGCGCATAGTTCTTCACGAACTGCCAGAGAATATCCTTCGTATGCGCGTTGGATGCGCTGACGAGGTTCAAGAGCAGCCCAAAGCTCACCGGCACGGAATGCCGCGGCGCCTCGCCGTTGTGGATGTGCCAGACGGGATTTTCCAGCCGCTTTTCCGGGCTTTCCTGCTGGTAGCTGGCGAGGAAGCCGTAATAGTCGTCGACCGCCTTCGGGATGACGTCGAAATAGAGCCGCTTCGCCGTCTTGGGCTTCTGGAACATGTAGAGGCTGAGGCTTTCCGGCGTGGCGTAGGCCAGCCATTCCTCGACCGCGATGCCGTTGCCCTTCGACTTCGAGATTTTTTGCCCCTTGTCGTCGTTGAACAGCTCGTAATTGAAGCCCTCGGGCGGCGTGCCGCCAAGCGCGCGGCAAATCTTCGACGAAAGCGTCACGCTGTCGATCAAGTCCTTGCCGGCCATCTCGTAATCGATGCCGAGCGCTACCCAGCGCATGGCCCAGTCGGCCTTCCATTGGCACTTCACATGGCCGCCCGTGACCGGTAGCTCGACCTTCTTGCCGGTATCGGGATCGTTGAACGTGACGGTGCCGGCCTTCAAGTCGCGCTTCTCGATGGGCACCTGCAGCACCTTGCCGCTGGTGGGCGACACCGGCAGGAAGGGCGAGTATGTCGCGCGGCGGTCCGGCCCGAGCGTCGGCAGGATGATCTCCATCACCTTGTCGTAAACTTCGAGCATGCGCAGCAATGTTTCGTCGAACTGTCCAGCCTTGTAGCATTCGGTCGCGGACAGGAACTCGTACTCGAAGCCGAAGCTGTCGAGGAAGGCGCGCAGCCGCGCATTATTGTGCGCGCCGAAGCTCGAATGCGTGCCGAATGGATCGGGCACCATGGTCAGCGGCTTCTCCAGGTGCTCCTGCAGCAGCTCCTGGTTCGGCACGTTGGTGGGCACCTTGCGCAGGCCGTCCATGTCGTCGGAGAAGCAGAGGAGCCGCGTCTTGGCGCCGGGCCGCAGCGTTTGCAGCGCGTGCCGCACCATGGAGGTGCGCGCCACCTCGCCGAACGTGCCGATGTGCGGGAGCCCTGACGGACCATAGCCGGTCTCGAACAGCACCTCGCGGGCCGGATCGCGCTTTTCCAGCCGTTTCAAGAGCTTGCGTGCTTCTTCAAAGGGCCAGGCCTTGGAATTTGCAGCAAGCTCTGCGGGCGTGTGCGCGTCGGCGGTCATTGTCTTGGGTTTCGTTTCAAAGGGTTGCGAATGCGGCGACTATGTGGAGGCAGGGGCCGCGCGTCAACCCAATCCGAAGGCTGCGAGAGCGGGAACGCCCGCCTTCAACAGGCGGTGTTACTATTGTTTCTGCGCTTTTCGTGCCGCATAACGCGCATCGCGCGCGGCCTTTTGCTCTTTTTCGAGAGTGGCTTTGCGCTCGGCTTCCCTGGCAGCTTCAAGCTCGGCATCGGCGGCGCGCTTAGCGGCCTCTTCTTCGGCCAACTGGGCAAGGCGCGCTTTTTCTTCGATCTTTTTCGCCGCGCGTTCCGCGGCCCGTGCCTCGCGCGCTTGCGCCGCGTCCAGTCTCGCCGCCTTGCGAGCAATAACCTCGGGATCGTCCTCAGCCGGCCTTGCGGCGAACTTCTGCAAGGCAGCTTCCTTGGCCTTCGCAGCCGCCTGAAGCCGCTCGCCGAAACCCTTTTCTTTGAAACCTCTCATTTTCCACCGTTCCAGGGCCAATATCGCGGCCCCGCAAAAATTCCTCGACTTAGGACTTAAAAGGAACGAGCCCGTCAAAAACGCAAGTGTTTTGGCAGGATTATCCCAAATTGATTGTGGCAAACCAGCGGGAGGCTTGACGTAAATCCAGCGGCTTCCGCGACTCCTCGAAGGGGGCAAAGCTTGGAAGTTGCAGCAAGCTTCGCGGGCGCCCGCGAAGCGCATGGTCATTGCCGAGCGTGTCATTTCAGGGGTTTGCGAATGCAACAGCCATGTGGAGGCGGAGGCCACGTCAACCCCGTGTCTTATGCGTCACTAGGGGAGACGCCGCGTTGCGTAACGAATTTATGTGTAAAGGTGCAATGATCGCGCCCACGACTTAGTTATTTAAGGCCTAAAATATTGGCGAAGTTCACCTGTTGGCAATCGTACAGCTATGCCGTTTCCTCCCGCGAGCCCCAAAATTTATCACATCGTGCACGTCAGCAATCTGACTTCTATCGTAGCCGATGGTGGCCTCTGGTCAGATGCTGTCATGCGAAATAGGAATGGCCGTACTGTAATTGGTATGGAAACTATTTGACGTTATGGGGCCTGTTTGACCGGAAGGGCTCAGCGCTTCCACGCGATGAGGAGCCATGCGCCGGCGTAGGTCACGGCAATGCCCCCCGCGATCAAATACATGCCGAGCGAAATCGCCTCGCGGCCTGTCCCCGCGCTCCCCGCGAAAGCCAGCAGCAAGGCCGCCGCCGCCATGCGCCAGACCCACAGCGCAACGTCGCGCAGGATCATGGCGGGGTAGAAATCGCTCGCGCCATGCGCCATGCCGTCCATGGTCTTGAGGTCGATGACGTGCTGCGAGACGCGCATCACCGGCTGCATGACGCTCGTGCCGACGGTGTAGACGATGAGTGTCGCAAGCGTCAGCGAGAAGCCGAGCATGAGATTGAGGGCCACGAGCGCAATCGAACTCAAGCCCAGGATCGCCAGCCGGTTTTCCGGCCGCCGCCTGGAGCCCACCGCCAGCAGCGCCAGTGCCCCCGCAAAGGCAAACACCGTGTTGAAGCCGCCGACATTGAGTGCGCTACCGAGCACGGCGATCGATACAAGCGGGATCAGGCTGTTCATCAGAATATGCGATGCCGCCCCGCCCAGGAGATAAACCTGCGCCGCCTGATTGCGCCGGTCCGCGACGAAATGCACGAGGTCGTGCCGCGCAATCGGCTTCGGGCGGTAGTCCTTGAGCGCGCCCAGCGACGGCAGCCCCAGGAGGAATATCGGCGGCGTCGCCAGGAACAGGAGCGTGAATTCGCCAAGGCCCAGATCGTGCGAAAGCCAGATCAGAAACGTCGCGAAAGCCGGGCTTGCGAGCGTGATAATCTGGTCGCCGGCGGACAAAAAGGTCGAATAGATGTCGCGCTCGTGGTCGCGGCTTTCCATCAGTTCGTAGGTATGGATGGTGAGCCAGAACAGCCCGGAGCCAATCCCCCTTACGGCCACGGCGCCGCAAGCTTCTCGCACATCGCCCGCGAGCGGCAGCAGGATCAGGCCCAGCGCGGTGAAGGCGAAGCTCAGCAAAAACCCGCGCTTCGCGTTCAGCCGGAACTGCGCGGCAATCGCCCCGTACACGCAAAAGCCAAGCATGATGCCGGTAAAATTGGCCATCGCGGCAACGATGTTGAGCTGCACGCTATCGAACATCTTGTAGATGTATATATGCGAAAACGTGCCCACCGCCCGGCTGACAAAACTATAGACCCAAAACAGGAAGATCAGCGAACGCAGCCGGGGCCGCATAGACCGGAACTGTGCCAAGGAAAGCATTACGAAAGTCTTGCTCCTCCGTCATCGCGAGGCGGCCTTAGCCGCCGCGGCGATCCAGTTGCTGGCATCACCTTTGCGGATTCTGGATTGCTTCGGCCTCCGGCCTCGCAATGACGGTGAATCCGCTTTCGCAAAAACTACCCTGAATAAGCGCCGAAGTGCGTTCCCGCACAGGTGCGCTAAGCGGGCCGCCGGCAATGCCCCACATGGACGCGCTCACAAGCTGATTTTCCGGGCCGCGCGGAGTGCCAGCACGAGCGAGGCAACCGTGGTCTGCCCCAGGGCGCCGTTCAGGGTGAGGTCCAAAGCCTCGCGATACGGAACGCGCACCACCTCGATCAGCTCGGTCGCGTCCTCCTGCGGCGCGCAGACCGGCGATACGTTTTGCGCGAGCACGGTATGGCAGGAGTTGTTGTTGTTTGCGGCGTTGGCGGTAAGGCTCGCGACGAGCGTCATCTGGCCCGCGTTCCCGTAGCCCGTTTCTTCAAGCAGCTCCCGGGCCGCGGCCTCCAGCACAGGCTCGCCCGCTTCGATTCGGCCGGCGGGCAGCCCCAGAAAGATGCGCCCGGCCCCGTGGCGGTACTGGCGCACGAGCAGCAGGCGATCCTCCGCATCGAGGGCCACGACGTTCACCCAATCCGGATACTCCAGCACGTAGAACGGGGAGATCTCCACGCCCTCGGCGGTGACGCAATCGTCGGCGCGCACCGAGATCCAACGGTCGCGAAGCACATGTTTCGAACCTCTTACGGTCCATGGTTTCAGCTTGCCGCTCAAAATCCTCTCTCCCGCTCGATACGTTCGACCCAGCCAAGTTGCGTGGGATCTGGTTGAGTGCTTCCGCGCCCCTCATCCCGGAAGGGTGCCAGCCGCCCCATCGAGGATCGTACCAGACCTGGACACTTGTAACGATTCCGGATAATGCCGCCGCCGTTTCCCGCGCGGCGCCGCCAGCGAGCCTCGGCCGGAACTGATATTATCGCTGCCGGAGGGCATCCATCGGACAGCGAAAGGTGATTACAAAAAAATGTCGCCCGTGGGGCACAGCGGCTGGGAGGAAGATTTCCCGCGCCACGGGCACTTACCCTCTCCCCTCGCGGAAGAGGGTGGCCGCGAAGCGGCCGGGTGCGGGGGCTAAAACACGTGCGCAGTTAGAACTTAGAGCGCTATAGCCTCCTTTAATCGATACATCCTTAGAGCATGCCTATGACAAACTATCGCACCTAGTTTTTGATTGCGGTCAACTTTTAGACCGGTTCTAAAGTATAAACTACCCTAGATCGGCTGTTCCCGGACTGGTCCGCAATCCAAGGCTGCGCGCGAGCCTGCGCCCCGTTCCAGAACACAACCGGTTTCGATGCTGGCCCATAAGGACCGGTGAACTTTCAAGGGTAACAACATGACGAAACGGATACTCGCGGCCATATTGGCTGCCGGGTCGCTGACGCTTGCCGCGCCGAATCCGGCGAATGCCGGCGAGCCTATTGAACCGATTGCCGCCGCAATGGTGAAGAACCCGGCGCTGGTTGAGCTGGGTAAGAAACTCTATTTCGATCCCCGGCTTTCAAAATCGGGCTTTATCTCTTGCAACTCCTGCCACAATCTGAGCATGGGCGGCTCGGACAATCTGAAAACCTCGATTGGCGATCATTGGCACCAAGGGCCAATCAACGCGCCAACCGTCTTGAACTCCTCGATGAACCTTGCGCAGTTTTGGGACGGCCGGGCCAAGGACCTCAAAGCGCAGGCAGGCGGCCCAATCGCCAATCCCGGCGAAATGGCGTTTACTCATCAGCTTGCCGTCGATGTCATCACATCCATCCCGGCTTACATGGCTGAATTCAAAAATGCGTTCGGCTCGGACGGCGTGGACATCGACCGCGTGACAACCGCAATCGCCGCATTTGAGGAGACATTGGTCACGCCGAATTCGCGCTTCGACAAATGGCTCAAGGGCGACCAGGCCGCGCTGACGCCCGCCGAGATCGAAGGCTACAAACTGTTCAAGGATAGCGGCTGCGTTGGCTGCCATAACGGCCCGGCTGTGGGCGGCGCCTCGTTTCAGAAAATGGGCGTGATCGAGCCGTACAAGACGTCGAACCCCGCAACCGGACGCGCGGGAGTCACCAAGGACGACGCGGATCGGATGCACTTCAAGGTGCCCACCTTGCGCAATGTCGAGCTGACCTACCCGTACTTCCACGACGGCGGGGCGGCAACTCTGACAGAGGCCGTGGACACAATGGGCAAGCTGCAGCTTGGCAAATCCTTCACGCCGGACGAGAGCGCCAAAATCGTCGCGTTCCTGAAGACGCTGACCGGCGATCAGCCCAAGTTCGAAATGCCGGTCCTGCCGCCATCGACCGATGCCACGCCAAGGCCGAAGCCCTTCGATTGAGAAGATTCCGAAGGCGGGGGCCGCGAGGCTCCCGTTCCGCCACGCACGCATACGCCCTTCTGGGCGGCAGGGACGGTGAATTCCGTCCAGGAGATGACCGCGCTAAGGCTTAGCCAAGCGCCCCGTCGCTCATGACGCGGGCGATGGACTCGATTGCTTCCTCGACCTTGCGAACGCGGCCCTTCACGCCGATAAGCTCAACTCCAACTTGGCATTCGCGGCGCGCTGCTCTTCAGCAGCAGAGCGAAACCCCGGTGAAGCGGACCGAACGGGCGTGGACGCAAGCTATTGGGTATTACCCGCCGCTTTCGAAATAAACCGTTGCAGGCGCGCCGCGCTGACCATAGACATGGTGCACTCACATTAGAGACTACCATGGCAAAAACACAAATCGACGAGGCGACGGTAAAGCGGATCGCCCATTTGGCGCGGCTCAGGATCTCGACGCAGGAAGCGCAAAGCCTCAAGCGCGAGCTGAACGGCATTCTGGCCTGGGTCGAGGAATTGAATGCGATCCCGACCGATGACGTGGAGCCGATGGCGCATGCGGGCGCCGCGCAACTCAGGATGCGCACCGACGTTGTTACGGACGGCGGCCGGCCGGCCGATATCGTCAAGAACGCGCCCAAGTCCGAAGACGGCTTCTTTCTGGTCCCCAAGGTGATCGAATAATCCATGTCATTGAACGAACTCACGATCTCCGAAGCGAGCGAAAAACTGCGCGCGAAGGAGATCAAGGCCACCGAGCTTACCGAAGCTTGCCTTTCGGCCATCGAGGCCGGCAACAAGGCGCTGAACGCCTTTCTGGTTGTGACCGCCGATAAGGCGATGGAAGCGGCGAAGGAGTCGGACAAGCGGCTCGGCGCGAAGTCGCAGGCGAGCGTCCGCGCGCTCGAAGGCATCCCGCTCGGCATCAAGGACCTCTACTGCACCAAGGGCGTGCGCACGACCGCGTGCTCGCACATCCTGCACAATTTCGAGCCAACCTACGAATCGACCGTCACGCAGAACCTGTGGGATGCGGGCGCGGTGATGCTGGGCAAGCTCAACATGGACGAGTTCGCGATGGGCTCCTCCAACGAGACGAGCCATTTCGGGCCATGCGTCAGCCCCTGGCGCGCCGAGGGCAGCACGGATAAGTTCGCGCCCGGCGGGTCGTCCGGCGGCTCGGCGGCGGCGGTCGCGGCCGGCTTCTGCCTGGGCGCCACGGCATCGGATACCGGCGGCTCGATCCGCCAGCCAGCCGCGTTCACCGGCACGGTCGGCATCAAGCCGACCTATGGCCGCTGCTCGCGCTGGGGCATAATCGCCTTCGCATCTTCGCTCGATCAGGCGGGGCCGCTCGCGCGCTCGGTCAAGGACGCAGCGCTGCTCCTGCAAACCATGGCGAGCTTCGATCCCAAGGATTCGACCAGCGCCGACCTGCCCGTGCCCGACTTCGAGAAGGCGCTGGGCCTGCCGGTGAAGGGCCTCCGGATCGGCATCCCCAAGGAATACCGCGTCGACGGCATGTCGCCGGAGATCGAGGCGCTTTGGCAGAAGGGCATCGAGATCTTCCGCCAGGCCGGCGCGAAAATCGTGGACGTGAGCCTGCCGCACACCAAGGCGGCGCTGCCCGCGTATTACATCGTGGCGCCTGCCGAAGCCTCGTCGAACCTCGCCCGCTACGACGGCGTGCGCTACGGCCTGCGCGTCGACGGCAAGGATATCACTGGCATGTACGAGGAGACGCGCGCCGAAGGCTTTGGGGCCGAGGTCAAGCGCCGCATCCTCATCGGCACCTATGTGCTCTCCGCCGGCTATTACGACGCCTATTACCTCAAGGCGCAGAAGGTCCGCAGCCTCATCAAGCGCGACTTCGACCAGGCCTTCGAGAAGGTGGACGTGATCCTGACGCCCGCCACGCCGACGCCCGCCTTCCCGCTGGGCAGCCAGGGCAGCGGCGACCCCGTCGAGATGTATCTGAACGATATCTTCACCGTCACCGTGAACATGGCCGGGCTGCCGGGGCTGGTGGTGCCGGGCGGCCGCTCGAAGGACGGGCTTCCGCTCGGGCTTCAGCTCATCGGCAAGCCATTCGACGAAGGTCAGGTTTTACGGGCCGGGCAAGTGATCGAAGATGCGGTTGGCCGCATGCCCATTCCGAAGCCTTGGTGGCAAGAGCACGCTGCCGCCGGGAGCGGCGCCAAGAAGGCCGCGGCCCCAGCGAAGAAGCCGGCCGCTGCAGCGGCAGCTAAAAAGCCCGCAGCAAAGGCCAAACCGGGAAAGAAGAGTAATGGCGCCTCGTAAATCGGAAGAGTGCGAGAACATGGAGCAGGTGCGCGTCGAGATCGACCGCATCGACGAAGCGCTGCTCGACCTCGTTGCCGAACGCTTCAGCTATGTCGACCGCGCCTGGCAGCTCAAGACCAACCCGGCGGAAGCAACCGTGCCGTGGCGCGTCCGCCAGGTGATCGACAAGGTCGAGGCGCGCGCAAGGCAGCGTGGATTGCCGCCCGAGCTTGCAGTCGCGCTCTGGCGCCAGATGATCGGATGGTTTATTCAGTACGAGGAAGAAAAGCTCGCGCGGCGGGTTGAACAGGCGTCGGAATAGGCGAAAGAATATGGCGATGAGGCTCAGATTGCTTGCGTTCGTGCTCGCCGCGGGGGCCTCGATGGCTGGCATGGCCTTTCAGGCGCAGGCGCAAACCTCGGATTTGAAGGTCGAGGTCAGCGGCCTGCGCAATTACAAGGGCCAGGTCGTGCTGATGCTGTGGCCCGACTCCTCGGAAAGCTCGAAATTCCCGGACGCGGGGCGGGTGCAGTATCGCGACGAGCGCCAGGGCGACCTTCCTTGCGATTTCCCGAACGCCGCCCTTTGCCGGCGCGTGATCGAGAGCCTTCAGGATCTCACGGTGTCCCATACGTTTACGTCGCTGCCGGCGGGCGACTACGCCGTTCTCGTGTTCCACGACGAGAACAACAACGGCCAGCTCGACACCGGGTTCATGAGGCGGCCGCTGGAGGCGCGCGGCTTTAGCGGCGTACTGCCGGACGATGTCGGCCCCATGGGAGGCAAGATCAAGTTCGATCAAGCCCGCTTTACCTTGAACGGGACGAAGACCATCACCATCGGCCTCAGATATCCGCCCCGCTTTTAGGCTGTTTTCGAAGAGAAGTGCCGTCATTGCGAGCGAAGCAATCCAGAAACAATCGACGACAATATCGCTGAAAGATGAGGCAGACGCATTACCCCTCACCCCAGCCCTCTCCCCATGGGAGAAGGGACGTCCGCTCGCAGCCTTGAGCGTGCAACCCGTCCCCTCTCCCATGGGGAGAGGGACAGGGTGAGGGGTAATGTGCGCTGTATGGAGCCGCCTCGCGATGACGACGAAGACCTTATAGGACTAAGAAGCATGACGCAGACTAGACGGGAAAACCTGATCGACGGCGCAACCGGCGCGTGGGAACTCATCGTTGGGCTGGAGGTCCACGCTCAGGTGCTCTCCAACGCGAAGCTGTTCTCCGGCGCATCGGCCGAGTTCGGCGGCGAGCCCAACGCACACGTGAGCCTGGTCGACGCGGCGATGCCCGGCATGCTGCCCGTCATCAACGAGGAATGCGTGGCGCAGGCCGTTCGCACGGGCCTCGGCCTCAAGGCACAGATCAACAATCGCTCGGTGTTCGACCGCAAGAACTATTTCTACCCCGATCTGCCGCAGGGCTACCAGATCTCGCAGTTTAAGCACCCCATCGTCGGCGAGGGCGTGGTTACGGTCGATCTCAAGGAGTATTCCTTCGACGTAGGCATCGAGCGGCTGCATCTGGAGCAGGACGCCGGCAAGAGCCTGCACGACCAGCACGCGGACTACTCCTTCGTGGACCTGAACCGCTCGGGCGTGGGCCTGATGGAGATCGTGTCGAAGCCCGACCTCCGCTCCTCCGAGGAGGCCAAGGCCTACATCAGCAAGCTGCGCACCATCATGCGCTATCTCGGCACCTGCGACGGCAATATGGAGGAAGGATCGCTTCGCGCCGACGTGAACGTTTCGGTGCGCCGCCCCGGCGAGCCGCTCGGCACGCGCTGCGAAATCAAGAACATGAACTCGATCCGCTTCATCGGCCAGGCGATCGAGTACGAGGCGCGCCGCCAGATCGACGTTCTGGAGGACGGCGGCACGATCAAACAGCAGACGCTGCTGTTCGATACGAAATCCGGCAAGACCGCGCCCATGCGCTCGAAGGAAGAGGCGCACGATTACCGCTATTTCCCCGATCCGGACCTGCTGCCGCTGGTGTTTACCGGCGACTTCGTGGAGAAGCTGAAAGAGGACCTGCCCGAGTTGCCGGACGAGAAGCGCGCGCGCTTCATAAAGGACTACGGGCTCTCCGCTTACGACGCGGGCGTTCTGATTATGGACCGCGCCTCGGCGGACTTCTTCGAGGTGGTGGCCAAGGGGCGCGACGCCAAGCTGGCGGCGAACTGGATCATGGGCGATTTCTTCGCCGCGCTGAACAAGACGGGCCGCGACATCTCCGATAGCCCGGTTCCCGCCGCGCATCTGGGCGAGTTGATCGACCTGATTTCGAGCAACGTGATCTCCGGGCGCATCGCCAAGGAAGTGTTCGAGATCATGCTGGAGACGGGGCACGCGCCCGGCAAGATCGTCGAGGAGCGCGGGCTGAAGCAGGTCACGGACACCGGCGCCATCGAGAAGGTCGTGGACGAGATCATCGCCGCCAACCCGAAGCAGGTCGAGCAGGTGCAGACCAAGCCCAAGACGCTCGGCTGGTTCGTGGGGCAGGTGATGCGCGCCACGGGCGGGAAGGCGAACCCGGATGCGGTCAACGCCATCCTGCGCCGGAAGCTCAATGTGCCGGACGAGGCTTAGCTGAGATTTCCCCCGCGACGCACTGCTGAGGCCGCTACTGCGGGGTGAAATAGATGGCGGATACCGGCTGAAGCCGGTTCCGGCAAAACACACTAGGCATTCGCCAAAGAACGCCGCCACCTTCCGGTAAACGCTTTGTATCAGTTGGGTCGATAGCGGTAAGTCTCAAGTTGAGCATATCGAGGCGGCTCCTGCATCGGCACCGGAACTCGCGGTTTTTGATTTCAGCACTGCCCTTGCCTACCGCTTCACCTGCACGGTGGTGCCGAAGCCGGCAATCTGCGTAATATGCAGAAGCTTGCGAATGGCTTTGGCTCAACATGATCGGCTCGGGTTTGCATCCGTTTATCAATGGCGTTCCCCCTTCCTGGGCGGAAGACTGGGGCGGGGATGAGTTCGGCGTCCACGCAACGTTCTCGCTTTGCGAGGTTATCCAACGGCTTCGCTGGATTCCACCGGGTCGATTTATGATGGGATCGCAAGAAGGGGAAGCCCGGCACTTGGACTTTGAATATCACCGCGCGGAGTTCTAGCGGCTGGTACGGCCCCCGTCACGAAGTGACCATTGGCTCCGAATTCTGGATGATGGATACGCCGGTGTCCCAGCGCTTGTGGCTAGCTGCGATGGAGGACAATCCAAGCCAGTTCAAAGGTCTGGATCAGCCCGTTGAGACCGTCGATTGGGCGTCGATCGAAGATTTCCTGTCTCGCATGAATTATTTGGTCCCTGGCCTCGATCTTGGCCTGCCGTCAGAGGCGCAATGGGAATATGCCTGCCGGGCCGGCACCGGGGGGGCAACTTATGCGGTTGACCCTGACGGTCTGGCGGAGATTGCTTGGTTTAAAGGGAACTCCAATGGAAAGCCGCAGCCGGTTGCCACGAAGCGCTGCAACGCGTGGGGGCTTTACGATATGCTCGGGAATGTTTCGGAGCGGTGCACAGATGACTGGCATGGCAATTATAACGGCTGTGTTCCGTGACCCTGTAGCAGCTTTCATGCGACTGCGGCGATCAGCCAGCGGTCTGCGGAGAGGTCGTTGCCGTCGCGGTCGATTTGGCGGCGCCATCCCAGATAGCTGTCGAGGTACTTGGTCGCGACGCCTTTGAAGCGGACCATCCAAGTCTTCAGCCCGCTGGTGTAGGCGTTGACGTTTTGGATGTGGTAGCCCTGCCAGACATGTTCGCCTTTGGAGGCGACAATCCACACATGCAGAAACCCGCGCGCCGCCGCAAACGCGGCATAGACCTTGGCGCCGTCGCTGATGAGCAGTGTGTCTTTCTGGACGATGGGGCCGAGGTGCTCCGCGATGCTGGCGGTATCTACCTTCTCAAGTATGGTGTCCGTCATCGCCCCGGTCCGGTCGCGTGCAATCAGCACTGGGGTGTGCTCGTCCGAGAGCCCAGGCTTTGAAGCTTTTCCGCCGCGCTTGCGGGCTTCTCTACCCTCGATCTTGCGTGCGCCTTTCTGCGATTTGAGAAAGTACGTCTCGTCGGCCTCGACAATGCCGGAGACGGCGGTTGCCTTCTTGTTCTTCGGCAACTTGAGGAAACGATGCCGCCACCGGAACGCGGTATCGAGCACGATGCCGCACCGTTTGGCGGCCTTGCGCAGACTGATGCCATCGGCCAGCGCCTGGCCGTAAGCGAGCCACGCATCGCGCCGGCGCAAGCGCTCCAGCGGCGTGCCGGTCAGGGCCGTGAACGTTCTGCCGCAGGCGTGGCACATATAGCGCGTCAGCGGCTTGGGCTTCGACCAGGTGCCAACATCGGCCGATTTGCAATGGGGACAGCATGGCGCGGCGGCAAAGCGGCAATCGATCAGCGCAACAGCGTCATTGGCGGAGGCGCGGACTTCGACCGCCTCGATCAACGCCTCGCGCTGCTCCTTGGTCAGGCCCCCGAGTTGATCGACAAGTGCCTGAAAATCCTTGGCTTCCATGATGTCCTCCCGTCGCCGCACAGGGGAACAAACCTAGAACTACAATGTGACGGAACAGAGCCATTATAATGGTTCGCCGGCGGATGGTTCTGCGTGGCAAGATGAGAGTGTCTCTGTATCCCGCGTCATACGTGGCGGGGCGTGGTGGATGCTTTCGGGGTCGGTTCGCGCCGCTGTGCGGAACCCCTTCCCCACGATGATCCGCAACGCCACTGTCGGCTTTCGCTGTGTCCGGGCTCAAGTTCAAGCGGAGGACGGCTGGCGGTGAGTGCAGAAGCGCCTGGCACAGCCGGTCAGCCCCCAGCAAGAGAAGTTCCCACCAATAACCGGAAGGACCGCACCTGGCCTCAACCTCCCATTGCGCGTAGCCAGCCGGGCCACCCTCGCGACCGCCGGCAAGTCCACGCCCATTCCCCAATAGATAACGCCCGGGAATCTGCTAATCTCCCTCCATGTCTCCGGGGCGCGCCCAGGCGCCGCGCGGCCGGGGCGCCAACTCGCGGATGGAACGCAAGCGTGCTCAAGATCGCAACCTGGAACGTCAATTCGATCAAGCAGCGCGAGGCGGCCGCCGCGGCGTGGCTCAAGCAGGCCGCGCCGGATGTGCTATGCCTGCAGGAGCTGAAATGCCAGACCGAGGGCTTCCCGCGCGGCACGTTCGAAGATCTCGGCTATAATTGCGCGGTGCTAGGCCAGAAGTCGTTCAACGGCGTGGCGATCCTCTCGAAACACCCCATCGACGAGACGGTGACGGCGCTCCCGGGCGACGGCGCGGACGAGCAGGCCCGCTACATCGAGGCCGCGATCTCGCTGCCGGGCGGCAAGGCGATCCGCGTGGTTTCCATCTATGCGCCGAACGGCAACCCCGCGCCCTCGCCCAAGCTCGACTACAAGCTGGCCTGGTTCGACCGCCTCAAGGCGCACGCGCAAACTCTGTTGGCCTACGAGGAAGTGCTGGTGCTGGCGGGCGACTACAACATCATCCCCCGCGCCGTGGACGTCTACAATCCCGCCGCCTGGGCCGAGGACGCGCTGTACCGGCTGAAGTCGCGCCAGGCGTTCCGCCGCGTCCTGCATCTGGGGCTCACGGACGCGTTACAGACCTGCGACAGCCGCGCTGGGCAGTACACCTTCTGGGACTATCAGGCCGCGCCTGGCCGAAGGATCAAGGCTTGCGCATCGACCACATCCTGCTGTCGCCGCAGGCCCTGGCGCGGCTCAATAGCGCGCAAATAGACCGCAAACCCCGCGGTTGGGACAAGCCCTCCGATCATACGCCGGTGGCGGTCTCGCTCGGCCTGTAACGCGAAACCGGCCACCGCGGGCTCACTTCGCCGCCCGCGCCTTGAAGAAGGTGTAGCAGAAGACGCCATCCTCTTCCGCCGTGCGATAAAGATCGGCGACGCCCCGGTCGAAACCGGCGGGCGTCATGACGCCGGGCATCGAGCGCGGTCTGGCGCACAGCCTCGACCATCGCGGTGAAGGTCAGCCGCGTGAAGCCCTCCACCAGCTCCGGCTTGCTCGCATCGGCGTAGACCATGCGCGAGGAGACTTGCACGCCCGTGAAGCCCGCCTGCTTGAGCAGCGGATAAAGCCGCCGTCCGATCATGGCGTCGCCGCCCGCCTTTGCTTGCAGCGTCACCAGGCACTCGATAACCTTGCGGGCATGTTCGCTGTCAGGGTGGAAGTACGCGGAGCCGTGATCCCCCTCGATGACGGTGAGCGTGCCGCCGGGCTTCAGCATGCCGCGCAAGGCCAGGAGCGCGTCCTGGGGCCGGGCAAGGTGCTCAAGCACGAAACACACAAACACATGGCAGAAGGACTGCGGCGGAAACGGCAGGTTGAAGATGTCTGCCTGCCGAAACGTCA
>CAVXDM010000043.1:0-16403 GCA_963760455.1 uncultured Alphaproteobacteria bacterium | reverse complement strand
GTCCCCCCCCGTTCCATCGAAGTCCCACCAGGTCTTGCTTCGAAGGCTCCCACCTCTCGATGCGGGCGGGAGCCTTCGTTTTGCCGGTTGACGAGCTGCGAGGAAGCGCCCATCGCTGCTATGAATTCCGTTCAGCGGCACACCACGACCACTTATAGATTGTGTTATGTTGTTCGTCCCCACCGAAGCGTGCCGTGTTTTAACTATACCTAAAATCAAGTCGCTGAAAAAACGTGGAAAATTTGATCGGCGCTTCAGCTATTCGAGCTTATTCGGTTGCGCAGATTCAGCCGGCCAATAATAGGTTGTGGATAACGCGCCGCGCATTTAGCGGTCGAGCTTTGTTGATTCGTTCGATTTGTTTCGTAGAGGTGTCGCAGGCGCGCGCTACCTGCAAAGCTACCGCATATCTGAAGGACGCCCCATGAAACTCAGCCTTTCCGATCTTCCGATTGATGTCCGCAGCCTACGAGGCTTCGGCTGCACAGGGGCAGAGACGTTGAAATTTAGGACCTGGCCGCAGTTGCCGAGATCGAGGCCATTGCCGTAGTCGATGATTTGAATCGTCTTATCTACATCACCCGGGATAGCGGCAACAGCTTCGAGACGAAGCGATTGCTGAAACCATTCATTTGAGGGCGACTCATCCTCAAACGAGTGCGCACCGTGCGGCACATCATTCGTGTTCGCGAGGCTTAGCCTCCCTTTATCGGCGCCCCCATCCCTTCTGCGGCGCATGCTTCAATACCGTATCCCTGCGCCGTGGCCCGCCTCCTGATATCGTTAACCGTGATTTACTGACGCTCTAAAGCTCATACGAGCGCTCTGGAGCAGCTTCGTATGAGCGGCAGTGAGCGGAATTGGCAATGCCACAGGTCAATATCATCACGGGCGAAGCCCGGCGCCGAACGTGGACGCGGAAGAAAAGCAGTCGATACTGGCGGCGGCATTTGCTCCCGGAGCCGTAACGGCGCATGTCGCCAAACGGCTGAATGTCTCGACCGGCCAGCTGTATGCATGGCGCAAAGAACTGGGGCGATGTGCGCCGCTTGGGGATGGCCATGGGTTTGCGCGCGTGGTGGCGATAACGGAAACGCCGGTGCTTGGTCCACCTCTTGTGTCTCTGCCGAAGGCCGATGCCGCTCTTGCGGCTGCGCCCTGGGCGGGCTCCTCTGCCGCTGGCGCTTCTTGCGCAGCCTCCGCTTGGGCCTCCGCCGCCTCGATGTCTTCAAGCTTGAGTTCGAGCTGCTCCAACTCGCGGCGCACCCGCTCGGATGAGGTGCCGAAGGCCTGCCGCTTCAGGCGCGCGATCTGGGCTTTCAGCTTCTCTGCCTCAGCGTCTTCAACAGAAGGCCGGCCTTGGCCGCGTCGCGCTCCACTGTCCGGAGCTGGACAAGTCCGGTATTATGTAGCAGCCGCCACCAAGCGGCCGAAGGGGTGGGCCGCACCAAGTAGCGCGGCCACGCCGATTGCCGCCCGTGAAGTAGGAAACCGCATAAAATCCCCCCGAATTTCCATACGTAAGTCACCCTTAAGCGGGACCCTAGTACGCTTATGCAAGTCTTTTTGTGGCCTTGGCTTGGCGGAACAAGGGCAGCTTATCGCTCTTTCGTCGAATTTACGCCGTGCAGGAAGCCCGGTCTTGTTCACTGTTCGGTGAGATCGCTGGCGGGGTTAGTCTGGCTCGCCGGTATCGGGGAGCCAGAATTACATAGGAAATCGCACATCGAAGCCACTTTGTGCGCGGATGCTTCAAAAACGTGCAATGTAGTAGTGTTTTCTTCTTGGGCCAACCTCCGCTTGCCAGAATAGGTTCTGGCAGGCTTCTTTTTTGCATGGGAGCGCCACCCTGGCAGACGGCCTATCGAGGCGCCGTTAGCCTAAAGGCTTAACCATTGCGGATTAGGTTGATGCGATCTCAGGTTGCGGCACTTGCGCGGCCATTGGCGCAAGGAGGCCGGTCGCGTTCCGGTGAACCAGGAGGGCTTATGGAAATTCGGGTTCTGGAATTGGCGGGCGCGCCGGTCGTGGCCGTTTCAGGAAAACTGGATGCGCCTGAGCGCTGGCGATTACGAAGAGGCCATGAACCGGCTGTTCGCGGATGGAAAGGCACGGTTCGTGGTCGATTTCGCCGATCTGACCTACATATCGAGCGCTGGCCTCCGGGCGATCCTGGCGGCCGCCAAGGAGTTGAAAGCCCGGGAGAGGGCAGGCGGCCTTCGCCGATGTGCGGGGCAACGTGCTGAATGTGATAGAGATGACTGGCTTCGCCTCCATTCTCAGCCTCCACGAATTCGGTGGACGCCGCCTTGAAGGCGCTGTGACATGGCGCCGGAGGGCGCGTGTCCCTGCTGTGCTCCGATCACAAGCGGCTATCCTGAACGAGCCTGCCGGCCTTCCAGGAGCGCCTCGGAGCCTGCGCCGCATACCACGGGATCGAGCCTTCCCGCGCCGAGGGGCTGTCGCTGGCCTTCGAAGAGGTTTTCGTAAACATCTGCCGGCATGCCTACCCGGAGGACGCGGGCGAAGCGACGCTGACCTGTCAGGCCGACGCCGAGCGCTTCATCATCGAGATCGCTGACAGCGGCCCGCCGTTCGATCCCTCCAGCCTGCCCGATCCCGACCTGACCGGCGATCTCGACGCCCGCCCGTTGGGGGGGCTCGGCTGGTTCCTCATCCGCCGCTTGGCCGACGAGTTCGAGTGCTGCCGCTGGGAGGGCCGCAACATTGTGCGCCTGGCGCTGCACCGTCATCGAGGGGGGCGCGCATGACGCGCTGGTTCGCCCTGGGCTTGTGGCTGCTGCTGGCGCCGTCCCAGGCGATGGCCGGGGAGGGGCTCCGCAAGGCGGCGCTGGTGCTTCTGTGGACGCCGCAAGCCCAGTTCGCCGGCTACTACGTGGCCCTTGAAAAAGGCATTTATCGCAAGCACGGCATCGACCTTGCCATCGTCCCCGGCGGTCCGGGCCGCCCGGCGGCGGACTATCTGGGCGATGGCCGCGCCGATTTTGCGGTGCTCTGGCTGAGTACCGCGCTTCTGCGCAGGGGCGCGGGGGTGCCGCTCGTCAACATCGCGCAGATCGCGCAGCGCTCGTCGATGGTGCTGGTGGCCCGCAAATCCGCTGGAATTCGCACCGCGGCGGACTTGGGCGGCCAGAAGGTCGGGCTGTGGGGCGGCGACCTCGCCATCCCGGCGCGCGCTTTCTTCGACCGCCACGGGCTTAACGTCGAGGCGGTGCCGCAATCGGCGACCGTGAACCTCTTTCTGCGAGGCGGGGTCAAGGCGGCGTCGGCCATGTGGTACAACGAATACCATCTGCTCTTTGACGCAGGCCTGGACCCTGATGAGCTGACGGTATTCCGGCTTGAGGAGGGCTCGCTCAACATCCCCGAAGATGGTCTCTACGCGCTCGAAAAAACGATCGAGCGCGACCCGGACCTCGCCGATGCTTTCGTCCGCGCTTCGCTCGAAGGCTGGGAGGATGCCTTCGCCCACCCGGAAGAGGCGCTCGGCATCGTGCTGCGGGCGATGCGCAACGCGAAAATTCCGGCCAATCGCGTGCACCAGACATGGATGCTGGCGCGGATGGAGGAGGCGATCCGGCCGGGGGAACGGATGACCGGCGTTTTGAGCAAGAGGATTATCAGGCCGTGGCCGGCGAGTTGCAGCGCACGGGCCTGCTGCGTGAGGCCCGCAGCTACGGCAGCTTTGTGAGGCCGCCCCGTGCACATCCCTAGAACGATTGCTGCCCGTCTGATCCTGGTGACGGTGCTGAGCGCCTCGCTGGTATTTGCCCTGTCGCTCAGCGTCACCGATCTGCGGTCGCGCGCGATCATCGAAGCTGAAGCTGCAGAATCCGCCCGCAATCTCGCGCAGGCTTCGGTAAATCGCGTCGAGGCGGTTCTCCGCTCGGTCGCCAAGGTGGTGGAGGGACTGGCAAGAACGCTGGAAAGCGGCGAGATCGGCGGCGATGAGCTTCTAAGCCTGTTGCGGCGGACGGTCGAAGCCAACCCCGAGATCTTCGGCGCGGCTATCGCGTTTGAGCCGGAGTCCCCCGGCTGGCCGGCCGCCGCTATGCGCCTTATTACCATCGCAGCGGCGATAAAATTGCTTTCGTCCAGCTGGACGAAACCATGAACTATCCGCTTCAGGACTGGTACCAGATCCCGCACGAGCTGCGCCGCTCCGATTGGAGCGAGCCCTACTTCGACACCGGCGGCGGCAACGCCTTGATGGCCACGCTGTCCGTGCCGTTCTTTGCCGGACCGGCGAAGCGCGCCGCATTATGGGCATCGTTACTGCCGACATCGCGCTCGACTGGCTGACGGAGACCGTCGGCTCGATCAAAGTCCTGCAAACCGGCTACGCCTTCCTCCTGTCGCGCAACGGTACGATCGTCACCCACCCGGACGCAGAGCGCATCATGAACGAGACGATCTTCAGCCTTGCCGAGGCGCGGGGCGACCGCGTAATGCGCGAGCTTGGACGGCGGATGCAGCGCGGCGAATTAGGCTTCGCCCCCTATACCACCTATGCCGGGATCGGGAGCCGCCTGTATTACGCTCCCGTTCCATCCGCGGGCTGGACGCTGGCCATCGTGTTTCCCGAGGCCGAGCTGTTTTCCAGCGTGCGCCATCTGACCCTGACAGTCGCAGGGATCGGCGTCGCAGGTCTCCTGCTCCTTGCCGGGATCGTTTCTAAGACCGCCCGCTCGATCACGAAGCCTCTGTCCGCGCTTGCCGAAGCGACGAAGGAGATCAGCGAAGGCAAGTTCAACGCGCCTTTGCCCGCCAGCACGGCTCAGGACGAGGTGGGGGCGCTGAGCCGGGCCTTTTCGGCAATGACCGTTGCGCTCCGCGAGCACATCGCGCGGCTGGTGGATGCCACGGCGGCCAGGGAGCGGATAGAAGGCGAGCTGTGTATCGCGCGCGATATCCAGATGTCGATCCTGCCGAAGATGCCGCCGTTTCTGGAGCGCAAGGAGTTCGGCCTGTTCGCGGTCATCGCCCCGGCCAAGGAGGTTGGCGGCGACTTCTACGACTTCTTCGAGATAGGCGAAAACCGGTTGTGCCTGGTCATCGCCGATGTCTCCGGCAAAGGCGTGCCAGCCGCGTTGTTCATGGCGGTGACGAAGACGCTTATCAAGGCGGCCGCGAAATCCGGGTGCGGCGCGGCCGAAATCCTCACCGAGGTGAACGGGGAGATCGTCCCCGGCAATGAGCAGAGCATGTTCGTCACGGTGTTTTTCGGCGTGCTCGACCTCAACACCGGCGAACTCGCTTACACGAACGCCGGCCACAATCCGCCGTTGCTCATCCGGCGCGGAGCGGCACCTGCCTATCTCCCGGCCAGCCGGCAGCTGGTCGTGGGCGCCATGAGCGGCACCTGTTATCGCAACGAGAAGGTTGTCCTGGCTCCAGGCGACCGCTTGCTTCTCTACACGGACGGGGTGACGGAAGCGGTGAATCCTGGCGGCGGCTTCTATTCGGAGGCGCGTCTGGCGAGCGAGGCAGGCCGCTTGGCAGGCCACGGCATCCAGGACGCGGCGGAGGGGACGCTCGCCAGCGTCCAGGCGTTCGCGGACGGTGCGGAGCAATCCGACGACATCACGATCATGCTCGTGGAATATCGCGGCGCGGGTGAGCCCTCCCGGCCGGACCAATCCTTGGGGGTGGCATCATGAAGCAGAGGCATGGCTTGGCACACATCCGGCCGTGGAGCGCGGCGTCGGCGAGCTTCCCGTTTTCCATCGGCTTTCTCCCGGCGGCAATCGAGTTTACCGATAAGGCCGCCCGCGGATTTGGCTTCGGCGAAGCGGAGACGGCGGGGCTTGTGCTCGCTGTCGAGGAGATCTTCAGCTTCTACCTGAAGCAGCTCGCCGCGGGAGGGGGCATCGACCTCGTCCTGGAGAATGACGTCTACCAGCTGCGCCTGACCGTGAGCTTCCGCGTCGCCGATCTGGATCTCACCGCCTTCAACCTGACCTATCGCGCCGATCCAAACGACGAAGCATCGCTCGCCGGCCTCGGGCCAATGATCGCCGCGCGCTGCGTGACCCGTCTCAATCTCGATTTCGGCGATAACGGCCGCGTCCGCGTTCAGTTGACGCGCGAGAAGGATTATGACCTGGCCGCCCCGCTTGAGCCTCCGGCGCGCGGCGAAACTGCTGGCCCCGTGGCGCTGCATGCTCCAGGGCCGGAGGACATCGTGCACTTTGCCGCGTTGCTGGCCTCCGATGCCGGCGCTGCGGTGCCCGCGTTTCTCGCCCGCCCTGCCATGGCCGTGGACATGCTGGCCTCTGGCGCCATCGGCGCTCTGCTGGCCAGCGTGGGCGGTTTCGTACTCGGCGGTGTCACGTGGCGGCGGCTTAACGAATCCACCATCGAGCTTTTCGGTCCCTACGTCTTTCATGAAGATGCGGGCGGCGAGGTATTCGCGCAGCTGCTCGACGCGGCGATTGCCCAAGTCTCCCGCTCCGGTGCGCGGGCGCTGCTGCGCCGCCAGGGACCGCTCCCCGGCTTCGAGCGCTTTTTTGATTTTCTCGGCGAACTGAAGCTCAAGCCGCCCAAGGAAACAGCGCTGGGCGGCGTGGTGTGGACACACTATTACAAACAGCTCCGGGAGGAGACCTCCGGCGCCGTTTATGCCGAGCCTCGCTTTGCCGAATTCCTGCGCGCCGAATACGGCCGCCTGTGCCTGCCCCGCCAGGTGCGGGAAACCTCTCCCCGCGAGACTGAGCGGCCCGGAGCCTCGCTGCTGAGTGTTGAGTTCGAAAACCGGCGGTCGCTGGCCACGCTGCGGCCGCTGGCGGCGGGCAGCGACATGGCGGAGAATCTGGCGGCCCATCTTGCCTTGCTGGAGCGCGATGGCATCCTGAACGTCATCGCCGAGCTTGAGGCCGGCCGCCCCGGAGGCACCGCGTTCGCACCGGCGCTCTACGGCAGCGGATTCTCGCCGCGCCTCGTCGTGCCCGACGCGGGCATTGGCGACCTCGTGATCTTCGCACGGTGAGCCCATGCGCGAGGACTACACCCCAGGCTCCAGCGCGGCAGCGCTGATCGAAGAATTGGTGCCGGACTATGTGCGTAACTTCCAGGCTTACGTACCGAGCAAACCCGACCATTTGCTGATGCGCGAATACGGCGCGCCGTTCCTGCACCGGCTGAACAACAATGAAAATCCGCTGGGTCCGCCGCCGGCCGCGCGCGAAGCGATTGCCGCCCACCCGGTGGAAAGGCTGTCCATCTATCCGAACGGCGACTCCTTCGAGCTGCGGGAGGCGCTCAGCCGGCGCTTTGGCTTGCCGCCAGAGCAGTTCCTGGCTGGCAACGGCTCCACCGAGGTGATTACGTCGATCATCAAGGCGTTCTGCGGACCCGGCGACAACATCGTCACCGCCGACAAGACCTTTGCGGTCTATGAATGGGTCGCGGAGTTTTCGGGCATCGCGGCCCGCCTCGTCCCCTTGCGCGATCACGCCTTCGACCCCGAGGCCATGCTGGCGCGCCTCGACCGGCGGACCAAGGTTATTTTCGTGTGCAACCCCAACAATCCAACCGGGACCTATTGGCCGGCCGAGGTGCTGGTTGACTTTCTTGAACGGGTAGGAGAGCGGCACATTGTCGTGGTCGACGAAGCCTATTGCGAATATGTCACCAAAGTCGGCTATCCCGACGCGATGACGCTGATCGGGCGTTTCCCCAACGTCGTGGTCTTCCGCACTTTCTCGAAAATGTACGGGCTGGCCGCGCTGCGGATCGGTTACATGGCTGGCAGCGCCGCGGTCGCGGGCGCTGTCCGGCGCACCTGCAACACATATTCGGTCAACACGCTCGCCCAGATCGCGGCAAAGGCGGCGCTGGCGGATGGCGGCGGCCATGTGGCACGTTCGCGGCAGATGGTCCAGGAGGCACGGGCCTATCTCTCGAAGCTCTTCGGCACGCTCGAATTGCCGAGCATCGGCGGCGAGGGCAGCTACATCATGGTCAAGGTGCCAATCGACGACATGCTGATGTACCGGCGCCTGATGCGCCGGGGCATCATGGTGCGCTCGATGACCGGCTTTCGCTTCCCCGGCTGGATTCGCGTCACCTTGGGCGAGCCGGAGGTCATGGCCTGTTTCGCGGAGGCATTCACCGCGGAAATAAGAGCGGTGCGGCAGCAGTCCTGAGCTCGTGGCGGCCCGTGCGGCGCGGGGAACCGGCAACCGATAAGCTTGTCGCAAAGTTCAGGCTATAGGCTTCTGGCTGCGCTGGCTGGGGTTCGGGGTACGGCAACCTCTGGCGCCAGGAGGATATTGCCATGAGACTGACCCAGGCCCCGCAGGTCGAAGCCGGGCAGGATTTCGCCGTCGAGCGCTTTCGCCCGGAGGACGCGATAGGTGTCGCCGGTCTGTTCCTGTCGGTGTACGGCGACGGCTACCCGCAGAAGCAGTATTACGACCCTGAGTGGCTGATTGCTGCCAATGCTTCGAACGAGGTGGTATCGGTGGTGGCGCGCACCGCGAAAGGCGATATCGTAAGCCACATGGCCGTCTATCGCGGCGCGGCGCCAAATCCCAGGCTTTATGAACTCGGGATCGGCCTCACGTTGCCCCAGTACCGCGGCCGGCAGGCCGCCGGTGTGATCGCCGGGCATCTGGTCAAGCTCCTGCCTTCCCTTGGGCTCGATGGGGCATTCGGCGAGGCCGTTTGCAACCACACCGTCACGCAGAAGATCGCCTACGCGGCGGGCTTCGCCGGCACTGCGGTCGAGCTCGACCTGATGCCGGCCGGAATTTACGACGCGGGGAAGAGCGCGGCGGGCCGGGTAACCTGCCTGTTCAGTTTCCTGCCGCTCAACGACCCGCCGCAGACGCTTTACGTCCCGGAAATCCATCAGGAGCCGATCCGCTTCATCCTCGAAGGGATGCCGGAGGGGCGAACGGTCGAACCGGCGGCGCTCACCCCGCAACGGGCCGGAAGCCGCGTTACATCCAAGATTTTCGATTTTGCTTCCGTGAGCCGTTGCCAGGTGATGGCATGCGGCGAGGACATCGCGGCCGAGCTTGAAGGCGTGGAGCGCGAGGCCAGCGCGAAATCCTGCACCACCCGCCAGGTCTTTCTCGCGCTCGCCGATCCCGGCATTGGCCGCGCGGCCGCGTTTTTGCGCGGCAAGGGCTATTTCCTTGGCGGCCTCGTTCCGCGCTGGTTCGAAGATGGCGATGGCCTGCTTCTGCAACGCCTTATGCACCCGCCCGGATTCTCGCAGGTGAAGCTTTGGGATGACCGCGCGCGTCACCTATTGGCGCTCGTCGAGGCCGGCTGGCGCGCGGTGAACGGAGCGGCGTGATGGCGGATGCGGTGAGCGCGCTCGCGGTTGGGCGGCCGGAGACGCGGGCCGACGCGTGCGCCAAGGCCGAGGGACGCGAACCCTACGCGGCGGACCTTTATCCGGAGGGTGTGTTGTGGGCGGGCGCGGTGCGCCCCGGCGCCCGGCTGGGCATCGCGCACGGCCGTATCCGCCGCATCGGGACGGCGGCAGCCGAGGCGCTGGGCGGCGTGCTGAAGGTGCTGACCGCGAAGGATGTGCCGGGCTCGAATCGCCAGGGCATCGTGCACAAGGACATGCCGGTGCTGGCGGACGGCAAAATCCGTCACGCCGGCGATCCTGTGGCGTTGGTGATCGCCAGGAGCCGCGAGGTACTGGAGCAGGCCATCCGGCTGGTCGACGTGGACATCGAGCCGCTGCCGGCAGTGTACGATCCGGATGCGGCGCTGGCCGACGGCGCGCCCAAGGTGCACGAGGAACGCGCCGGTAATATCCTGGCAGCCGCCGAAATCCGCCTGGGCGGCGGCGCGGACGCACTCGCTCAATGCGATCTGGTGGTTGAGGGCGTGTTCGAAACGCCGGTGCAGGCGCACGGTTTCCTCGAAACCGAGAACGGCGCCGGGTGCTGCGAGGCTGACGGAAGTCTGACGATCACCGCTTCAACCCAGGCGCCGTTCCGCGATCGGCTGGAGATCGCCCACGCCCTTGGCACTGCCGTTCGAGCGCGTCCGCGTGATCGCGCCCTGCCTCGGCGGGGGCTTCGGCGGCAAGGACGGCGCGACCGTGCAATGCCTGCTCGCGCTCGCCGCCCTCAACACCGGCGGCCGTCCCGTGAAGATGCAGTGGAGCCGGGAGGAGAACCTTCTGGCCGGCGACCGGCGCCACGCCTGCCGGATCGAGTACCGCCTCGGCGCCAAGCGCGATGGCCGCCTGCACGCGGTGCACTGCCGGCTGGTCTACGACACCGGCGCCTACGCCCATCTCGGCGGCGAGGTGATGGCGCTTGGCATGGAGCACGCGGGCGGCCCCTACCGGATTCCCCATGTCCTGATCGAAGGCAAGTGCGTCTATACGAACAACCCGGTTGCGGGCGCGATGCGCGCCTTCGGTGTCTGCCAAGCGACGTTCGCGTTCGAGAGCATGATGGATGTGCTGGCGGCAAAACTTGGCGCCGATCCGCTGGAGCTGCGCCGGCTGAATGCACTACGGCCTGGCGATACGAACTGCGCCGGTGTTGTGCTTAAAAACCCGGTTGGCATCGACGGCTGCCTGGAACTCATCGCCGGTCATCCGCATTGGACGGGCCGGTCCGCCTGGAAGGCCGCGGCGCCGCCCGGCAAAAGGCGCGGCGTGGGGCTTGCCTCGGTGTTCAACGCAGCCGGTGACGGCGCCAACGTGCGCGACGCCGCTATTGCCAAGGTGGAACTCACCGCAGATGGGCGCATCCTGGTGTATAACGCGGTCGCCGACATGGGGCAGGGCAACGCAAGCGCTTTCGTGCAGATGGCCGGTCATATCCTGGCCCAGGACGCGTCAAGGGTCGAGGTTCGCCAGCCCGACACGGCGGCCGCCTATCCGTCCGGTTCGTCCTCGGCCAGCCGCACCACCTACACCTTCGGCAATGCGCTGATCGCCGCCTGCACGCAGCTCAAGGCGCGCCTCATCAACCGCGCCGGCCTCCTGCTGTTCGTGGATGACGACACGGCTTTGGAACTGGCCCCCGGGAAGGTTGTGCATGCCCCGTCCAGGCGCGAGGTGACGCTCGCCCAGCTCGCCTCGTTCATGCGGCCTGAGGAGCGCTGCTGCCTTGGCGAATTCGTGGCACTCCTGTGCCGCGACACCGCAGGCGCCGGCAAGGGATTTTACATCGGCTTTCCGCACGTTATCTTCTCCTATGGCGCACATCTCGCGCGCATCGAGGTTGATCTTGCGACCGGCGCCATCACCGTTGGGGACTATGTGGCCGCGACCGATGGCGGCCGGATAATCGACCCCGTCCTGTTCGAGCAGCAAGTCCATGGCGGCGTGGCGCAGGGGCTGGGCTATGCCCTGATGGAGGACCTTGCGACCCGCCACGGCCAAGTGCTGGCAACGGATTTCACCACCTATCTGATGCCGGGCGCGCTCGATCTGCCCAGCATCGTTTCGCTTGCGTGTGAGAGCGAAGAGGCTACCGGCCCGTTCGGCATGAAGGGCATCGGCGAGGTGGCGATGAACGGCCCGCTGCCGGCGGTGGCTAACGCGCTCGCCGATGCCTGCGGCGTTCGCCTGTGGCAGGCGCCGCTCACGCCAGAGCGAGTGTGGCAAGCGCTCAATCGGGCCGCGGGCCAAGCCAGGGAGAGCGCCGCATGAGCGCCGTTATCGAGTTCGAGCTGAACGGAAAGCCCGTCCGCATCGCTGCCTCAGAGACGCGGCGCGCCATCGACCTCCTGCGCGAAGACTTGCATCTCACCGGCAGCAAGGAAGGCTGCGGGACGGGCGAATGCGGTGCCTGCTCGGTGCTGGTCGGCGACGAGATCCGTCTCGCCTGCCTGATGCTTGCGGGCCAGCTCGCAGGCCGGCGCGTAACGACCGTCGAGGGTCTGCCCCACTGCGCGCTTGGTGCCCGGTTGCTGCGCGCCTTCGCCGAAGCGGGGGCCGTGCAGTGCGGCTACTGCATTCCCGGAATGGAGATGGCGGCGCTCGATCTCTTGCGGCGCGAGGCGGACCCCTCGGCGCGAGCGCATCCGCGAAGCCCTGAGCGGCATCTCTGCCGCTGCACGGGCTATGTGAAGATCGTCGACGCGGTGCGGCTGGCCGCAGCGGCGGTGCCGGACCGGAGAGCCCGCCGGACGGGGCGGCGGCATGACCCGTTTCCACGCCGCGCATTCGCTGACGGAGGCATTGGCGCTGCTTCACGAAGAGGCGGATGCCCGGCCGATGGCTGGCGGCACCGATATTCTGGTGCGGATGCGGCGCTTGCCGCCAGCGGCGTCTCTGACGCTGATCGGCCTTGAGTGCGTGCCCGAACTCCAAGGCATCCGCGAAGAGCCCGGCTGGCTTTCGATAGGGGCCGCAACCTCGTTCGCCGCAATCGTAGCCTCGCCCCTGGTCCAGGTCCATGCGCCCTTGCTGCACGCCGCCGCCCGTGCGGTTGGCGCGCCGGCGTATCCGCAACATGGCGACGCTTGGCGGCAATCTCTGCACGGCGTCTCCGGCCGGCGATTCGCTTCCGCCCCTCTATGTGCTGGACGCGGAGGCCGAGCTGGCCTCCAATGCGGGTTGCCGGCGCATGGCGGTATCCGATCTGATCCCCGGTCCGGGCAAGACCCGCCTGGCGCCAGGGGAGATCCTGTGCCGGGTGCTGGTGCCGCTTGCGCCACCCATCGCCAGGTGCCAGTTCGAGAAGGTTGGCTGCCGCCGGTCGCTGGCGATTGCGGTGGCGAGCTTTGCCGGGCTGCTGCGCGTGGACGGGGGTGGGCGGATCGCCGGGGCGCGGTTCGCGTTTGGAAGCGTTGGCCCAACCGCCGTCACCGTTCCCGAAGCCGAAGCCTTGCTGCGGGGGCAGCCTGCCGTCCAGCCGGACCCAGCGGCCGTGGAGCGCGCCGTCCTCGCCGTATGCGCCGCGGTCCGGCCGATTGACGATTTGCGCGCATCGGCCAACTACCGCCGGGCGTTGGCGGGCAACCTGCTGCGCCGCTTTCTCTCGCCGCCCAGTTCATCCGGCCTGAATGCCGCCGCGGAGCACGCCTCTCATGGGTGAGCCCGCCAAGCTGTGGACGCCAGCTTTCATCCTGCTCAATCTGCAATTCCTTCTGGTGACCTCCGTCACCGCGCTGTTCTTCCCCTTTCAGGCTTATCTCAGCGGGTTGGGCATCGGCCACGATGCCACCGGCTTTCTCATCGGCGCGGACGCCTTGGCTTCGCTGCTGGTCCAGTCCGTGGCGATGCTGCTGATCCATCCGGTTCGGCGCGCCTCTGGCTGGCCGGAGGCTCGGGCGATTGCCGTCAGCGCTCTCGAAGGACACAGCACAACCATCGCGCCCTTGCTTGCCACGCGCCTGCTTCAGGGTGCCGGGTTCAGTTGCGTGGACGCGCTGATCCGCATGATTGCGAGGCGATACCGCCTGGCACGAGTGGCCGAGGTTTCGGCTGGACATCGCCACCGTCTCGTGCCCTACGTCGTTGGCGCTGCCGCTGGAAATTCGATGCCCTTCGGCATCCCTCCGGCCGCGTTCGGACAAGTGCTTCAGGCGTCGGCGCTCCTCCGCTTTGGCGCTGCCGTCCTGGCGCTGGCGCCGTTGCAAGCAGCCGCCCCGGTACGGCCGAAGGCGTCCGCCGAGCCTGGCCGGCCTCCAGGGGCAGCCGCCAGCCTGGGAAGCCGCCCGGTGCTGCTCCTCTTGCTGGCCTGCCTCATGCTTTACTCCGGCTACTCGGCCAGCTTCTTCTATGTGAGGGAATTGGCCACCGCGCTTGGCATCCATAGCAGCGGCGTGTTCTTCACACTCGCCATGCTGGCGATGATGCTGGTGCGCCTGTCCGCTGGACCGCTGTTCGACCGTTTCGACAAGGTGCGGGTATCGGCCGGTGCCCTCGTGCTCATCGCCGCGGCCTACGCGGCGTTGCCGTCGCCGCGCGGCCTGAAGCGTTCTTCGCGCTGGCGCTGGTCCGAGGCCTCGGGGCGGGCGCCGTCATGCCGCTTCAGGCAGCCGCGATGTTCGACATCTCGCCGGAGGCGGCGCGCGGGCTGAACCAGAACCTGCTGATGACCGTGATGCAGGCCAGCTTTTTCACCGGCCCCGCGCTGGCGGGCCTGTTGCTTTCCAAAGCCGGCTTCACGGGCCTTTTCCTGGGCGCGGCTTTGGCCAGCACTCTGGCCGGCGCTGGCGACGGGCCTGATCCGGCCCTCCTGCCGGCCGGAACAGCGTAGCAATGCCGGCGCGGCGAGGAGCGGCGGCCAGGCAGCAAAGTGGTCGCTGCGGGCTGAAGTCTTGGCTGGATCTCATGCCATCCCGCCCAAAGTATTGACCGCTCCAGTGTCATTCCCGCGAAAGTGGGACTCATATATGAACAACGCATAGTGGCCTGCGTCATTCAAAATGAGGGTAGAGGCGCTTCAACTTGATACGGGCATCCGCGATTGCGGAAAGGGCAGATCGTTGCGGTCCAGAACGTTCATGGTCACTAACCGTTTCTACACAGAATCGATCGATAGTGGTTGTGTGCGTCAAGTGGATAGGCAAGCCAAGAACTTAAAAATGAATGATATTTGTCATAAATGACGCTCGGAATGCTGCTTCTTCGCATGGTCACTGCCTCTCCCTGGAGAACATAATGCGATCTTTCATCCGGCGCCAAAATCCATCGAGCGACCGTGACGAAGTCGATCCTCAACTACGAGGGGAGCCTGTCCATCGACCGCGAACTGATGGATGCGGCGGACATCGCGGAATCGAAGAGGTGCACGTTTGGAGCATCACGCGCGGCAGTAGGCTCACCACCTACGCCATCGAGGCTGAGCGGGGAAGCGGCATCATATGCGTAAACGGCGCGTCGGCTGATCTCGTTCATGTAGGCGACCTGATCATTGTCGCGACCGATCACCTCCTTGAGCGCGTGGAAGATGTGCCCGCCCCCCGTGGTGCGGGTCGACGGAGAGATTCGCATCATTGGAACCGAGCCCGGAGTAGCTGGTCCGAAGGTGACGGCCAAGTGCCGCTAAGCTTCAAGTCCGCTGTCGGAGGTTGAGCGGTCGAGGTAGATAGAGCATCCGATGAAGGAGCACATTTCTATCTGATGTCCGCGACCTCGGCAGGGCGGCGGTAAGGCCTGCCTACGGGCCTGGTCTCCTGCGAGGGCCGCTATGGGTCAACCTCGGGCCTCGCATGTATCTAATTGACCGGGCGGCCCTTGCCTATCCCGGCGAAATCTGTGCTCTCGATGATGGGTCCGGTTCTGGAGGTTCAGCCGCTCAGATTTGCTCAACATGAGCATTACCGCTTTCGACCCGCAACCGAATGATCGGACCGCTGGGCTGTCGGCCGGATAAAACAACGCGATGCCGCCCTTCGTTGGCGAAGCCATGAAAGCCTGCTTAGCGCCCCCGGCCACCACGCTCGTGTTCACGTTTGGGGGCAAGCTGTTTTTCGAACTCCCTGTGGATAGCCGCTTTCCGCTCGCTCTTTTGCTTCTCCTCCGCGCTCTGTATGGTCTCGGCAAGCTCGGGATGCCGCTGCCCGGCTTTGCGCTGTGCGAGCGACCCGCCCCGCCCAGGATAGCCTGCAATGCTCTCAACTGCGAATTCACGGACCAGCGCTTCCCGCTCGCCTGTCCGCCTGAGCGCCTTTGACAGTATGTCCCGCCGCCCGGTCCATTCTGAATGCCGCTTTTCATAGCGCGTCTTGGCGCCTGGAAATAAGGCAGAAAGTCCGCGCGGCCCGGTTGGCTCGGCCAAGTCGATCTCTGCGAGTTTTTTGGCCATCGCGGTTTTCCGCTTTTCGATTGCCGCCAGGATGCGCTGCGCCTTCGCCCGCACGCCCTGGAATTCCGCCGCCACAGCGGCCTTCCACTCCACTTCCAGCAATGAGGCAGCGCCAGCCGCTCCAGCCCCTTCTGGCGTCGCAATTTCCGCCCGGCTCGTCCTTGCGGTCGGCTCCGCCGTCTGCTGGCGGCGCTCCTGAAGTTCCTGCCGCCAGGTCTTACCCCCAAGCCCAAGCCGCTCGCCCATGTGAGCGAGTGCCCGTTCGAAACGGGCCTGCGCCCTGTTCAGCAAAGCCCGGCCATTTTCGATCCAGTCCCGCATGGTGTCGATCCCGCGCCGCTCAGCGAAGTCGAGCGTCGTTTCCTTGGGACGGCTGCGCGACAGCCGGGCCGCCAGGGCGTGGTAGGTCTCGAAATCGTCGTGCCCGGCATAAAGCGCCGCCTGCCCGCGGTGCCGCGTCATGCCGACATAGGTAAGATGCCGGTTCATGCCACCGCTCGCCAGCACAAAGGCCCGGTCCACGGTCGCACCTTGCGCCTTGTGGATGGTCACGGCATAGCCGTGATCGAGCGCGGCATAGGTTTGGGCCTCGACGACCCGGCGCTCGCCATTGTCCAAGACCACGGTGAGCCGTCC